>NZ_FXLP01000001.1 GCF_900176605.1 Peptoniphilus vaginalis | reverse complement strand
CCTTCAGGTGTATTGGGCCATTTACCTTCTCTATACAACTGTACACATTCTTTTTTGAATTCATAACTATATTTCATAAAAAATACCCTCCTTACTGGTTTGTCCAGTAAAGAGGGTACATATCAGGACCTCTTGGGAGATTTTTTTATTGGAAAAATTTATTAGGTTTAGAAATATTTGAAGTAATATAAATAATCTACCTGACTTTAAAAATTAATGATATTTAATTATTTTTAGGGTAAACTATAGGTAGGTGATATTATGAAAAGTAAAGTCGCAAAAGTTTTTGCTATTGTAATTATTCTTACAATAATTTTATTTGCAGCCATTCAAATTTATTTTTCTCCAACTCCAAATTTTAGAAGGAATAATTCTATGAACGGCGTTAAAGTAAATATTCAAGTTTCCAATGATGAGAGAAAACCAATTGTAAGGACCTTTGAGAGAAAGGAATTTGAAAGTTTACCTGAGAGTAAGGTCATGAAAGTAAGGGATAAAATTGCTGGAAGGATAGAAGGCGACATTCCTTGTATTCATTTAAATTATGATAATAAGATTTATTTTGAATTTACAAAAGATGGAAAAGTTTATGAGCCAGAAATACCTAAAATAAAAATCTTTGCCTCTGCCTCTCACTATGCTGACGATCAAAAACAGAGGGTAATAGAGGGAGAACTAGACAGACTTGATGATGGAAGGTATTTTTATGAGACTAAAAGATATAGCACTCAATTTGAAAAATATTTTCTGGAATACTTAAGGATTGAAATTTACTACACAATTGATGGTGTGGACTACCTTTCTACCTTTGGGACCTTCCAAGATAATGCTAATGATGGGACTAACTTCTTTGAAAATGAAAAATTAGAAAAGCCAATTCCACCAGAAGAATAAGACAAAAAAATTCAGAATAGATAAATTTACCTTCTTTATTGGACAATCCAGTAAGGATGGTATTTTTTGGTTATAGTTACAAAATTGATTTTTTGAAATTTTTGGGATTAAAATCATTACATTAATATAAATTATTTTAACATTTGAGCTCTGATACAATTAATATTGTTTAAATATTGTATGAATAAAGTATACTAAGGAGGAATTTATGTTAAAAAGATTTGTTGATTTATTAGTTATTGTAATATTTTTATCTATATTTAATATTAGTGTATTTGCATCTAAAGATAGTGGACTTGAAAAAGTAAATTTTTTAAAGGAAAAAGGGATAATAGATGGTTATCCAGATGGTAGTCTAGGTCTTGGAAAAAATTTAAAAAGAAGTGAGATAACGAAAATTTTAGTTTATTCACTTGGGAATAAAAATAAGGCAATTGAATTACAAGGAAAAGAAATACCTTTTAGCGATGTAGGAAAAGATTACTGGGCTAACGGTGTAATTTCTTATGCAAAGAATAATATGAACTTAATAAGTGGGTACCCAGATGGAACATTTAAAGGTGAGAATAATATCACTAATGCAGAGCTTTTAAAGATTCTAGTTTGCCAAAAAAAGAATTTAAATATAAGTGCAATAAAGAGTGCTAAGTGGCCTGATGATTGGATAAAATGGGCTGAGGAAGAAAATATATGTGGAAAAAATATTAATCCAAATGCATTCGCACTTAGAAAAGATGCTTTTCAGTTTTTGTATAATGCAATTTATTCCAATTCAGAAACTTATAAATCTAAAAATAAGGAATCCCAAAATAAGCTGCTAAATAAAAGTGAAACTAAACAATCCAGCCATAATTATAACTATTATGAAAACAATAAAAAAAGTAATAATACATTAGTAAGTGAGAATAGTTCAGAGAATCAACATGTTATTGAATTGAAGAAGATTTTAAAGTCAATTATTGATTCAAAAAAGGATGCTCTATTAGACTTAGAAGGAGTGAAGACTCCCAAAAATGAAAAATCAATTGCTGATTTAAAAGCCCTTATGGAAGAAGCTAAAATTTTGTTAAACAAAAAAGACTTATCTCCAGATGAGGTAAAAAAACTTGAAGAATTAACAAAATTTGAGGGTAAAAAATATAGAGGATCCTTTAGAAAAATTTCCAAGAATATTCTTGTTGATTTCGAAGTATTAGGTGAAAGAGATGCCAGAAATAAAAACAATGACAAGAACTATACATCTTTAAAGAATAATCAAATAAAAATTAAAACGTCTCTTAGTGATGTTAAAAAAATAGGAGACTCTGAGGAGAGATATATTAAATTAAATTATATTTCTAAAAAGGATTATGATAGCTTTGATGCAATTTCTAAATCTACACCGCAATATAAAAAACAAGAGTTAAATAAAGATCTTTATAGTGTTGAAGAAAAAGATGGAATAATAACAGTTACTATAAATGGTAAATTACCAGAAAATGTTAAAATTCTAAAGCCTATTGTTTATTTAAAATATGCTGACAATATTTATTTTGAAAATGGTGATTTAGTTTATACAAAAATCCCAATGAAAACTTTCATTAAGTTAAATATGGATGACACAACTTTTAATAAAGAAACAATAAAAGAACACCTAGAAATGGATAATGTCAAAAATGTAGAAGACATTATATTTGATGAAAAGAAAATACAAGAAGTACAAGATGCATTAGATGGTTTATCACAAGAAAAGGAAATAAAATTTAATGCTGAAGTGATATTTAATGATGGTAGAATTGGTGAATTAGAAGTGTTCGTAGAAGTTGATAAAAACGAGGAACATGAAATTGATTTTAGGGATATTTCTATAAAACAAGGAGAAGAAGTTACATTAGAAATGATTAAAAATGCAATATCGACTCCTAATTTACCAGAAATAAAAGAAATAAAAGTAGATAAAAATAAATTAAAGGATATAAAAGAGGCTGTAATTACCCCGCCTTTAGAAGAGATGACAGTATTACTGTCAGTTGATATTGATTTTGCTGATGGAACAAGCGGCAATGGTTTAATTAATATCACAATAAAAGAAGCAGATTAATAAAAATATAATTATAAAACCCCAGATTAAACCTAAAGGAGACCTACTTCTGTCGGATTTAGACAAATTTTAAAGTTCTCTTTATTAATGAACTGACCCCCAAAAGTTGGACTTAAAAACCAACTTAAGGAGGTCAGTTTTTAAATGGCAAAATACAAAACAGAATTTAAGGTTAAAGTAGTAAAAGAATATCTTGAAGGAAATGTAAGTTAC
>NZ_FXLP01000002.1 GCF_900176605.1 Peptoniphilus vaginalis | reverse complement strand
CTTATTTATTATACTACCGTATTTTTTCTTTGTCAAGCATTTTTTACAAAGTTTTTATTTTGTTTTTACTTAACTTCTCAGTAGTTTTTCTTGCTGTCTTTAAGTGACAACTTCTATATATTAGCATTTAGAAATTTATCTGTCAACTGTTTTTTATTATTTTAAATGTTTTTGTTTAAAATTTTAAAAAAATAACAGCTGCCTTTTTCGACAACTGTTATATATTACTATCTCATTCTATAGACTGTCAATATTTATTTTAAATTTTTTATAAATTTCTCCAGGTCTTTATTCTGATTTAACTTGTTAGCTTTTTCTAAATATTCTAGCCCCTTTTCTTTTTCATTCATATTGAGATAAATTATTCCCATGTTGTAATTCAATGGATAGGAGTCTTCTATCTCTTCTAGACCAAGTTCTAATATTTCAATTGATCTTTCGAACTCTTGCCTTCCTGCATAGATTGTTGCAAGCAAGTTTATATTTTCTTCTGTGGTTTTCTTTTCCACCGATAGCTTTCCATACTCTTCAGCCTTATCTAATTCTCCTATGTTGTAGTAACAAATTGCGTAAGTATAATAGAAGGATTCTTCTTTATCAAAGTCTTCACTTATACTTTCTAATTGGTTTATTGCCTTGTCATAGTCTCCATAGGATAAATAAGTTTTTGCTGAATCAAAACTAACATTGTTCCTTATTATTTCTAACTCTTTTCTCACTTGGTCTTTGAGTTCTTCATCTCTTGACAGGTTAATAAACTTTTCAAAGTACATATTGGCTTTTATATATTTGGCAAGGGCGAGGTTAATGTAAGCTAGTCTGTAGTATGCAAGTGAGTAAGTTTCATCTAAATTTAAGACCTTGTTGTATTTTTTAATTATTATGTTTAAGAGTTTTTCACTTTTTTCATATTCTTTTTCATGAATTTGATTGTAAAGTGCCTCTAAGATGTTTGCCTCTTTAAAAATTATATCTGGGTCTTCTCCAGCGGCTTCCTCATATCCCTTTAAAAAGATATAAGAGTCTAAAGGATCTTCTTCTTGATTTACATAGGCCTTGTGCATAGCATAGTTTTTTAAATCTATTTTTAATTTTTTTAAAATTTCCTTATAGTCCCTTGAGTATTTAAATTCGCTGTCAATTCCAAGTAGGTAGACCATGGCTTCCACAATTTTTTCAAGATTAATCTCTTCTTCTAGTTCCTTGTCTTTTATTCCCTCTATAAGATAGTCCAACTTTATGGGCAAGGAAAAACCCACTGGTAGATTAACATCTTCCAAGTGGTATTCTTCTTTTAAGTCTATAAAAACTAAATTTTTTAATTTTTTATTAATTTCTTCTTTAAAAAGATTTTCCATTAAATTTCCTCTATTTCTAATCTCATTTGTTTTCTAATAATATTTTAAATACTAACAGATTAAAATTAGATTTTCAATTTTATCTCATCATGACTATCATGGAGTTAAGTCCATAGGTCTTGCCTTCTCTTCTTGCAGAGTGAAGGTCTAGGTTTTTGTAAGTTGATTCCCTGCAGTTTTCTATGTTTTCTTCATCTATTCCTGACTCTAATAAAATTTCTTTATTAACCTCTGTCATAGAAAGATGCCAAGTACCTCCAATTTTTTCGAAGAACTTTCCTCTATTCTCGAAGTCTTTAAACTCTTCATAAACTTCTTCTCCAACTTCATAATTTTCTATGTCAATATTGGGTCCAATGTAGGCGAGAATATCCCTTGGGTCTGAGTCAAATTCTCTCTTCATTTTTTCTAAGGCTTTAGCAGGAATTTTCTTTTGCGCTCCCCTCCAACCTGAGTGAACTATTGAAAGAATTTCTTTCTTTTTATCATAAAGAACTATGGGAGTGCAGTCGGCAAACTTTAACAAGAGGGCAAGATTTTTCTTATCTGTTACGAGGCCATCGGTGTCCGGAAAGTTCCTTCCATAGACAAAGTCGCTCCCATTTTCTCCATCACAATATGCTATTTTATCTGTGTGAGTTTGGATACAAGAATAAATTTCATCTGGTGTGATTTCCATTCTCTTTAACATATCAGCTACATAGTCTTTGACCTTGTCGCCCTCCTTTGCATAGGAAAGAGAATACTCCATTCCACTAATTAAGTTTGCAATTCCATTTTCTTCTAAAAATTTTGACTTCATTTTAAATCTCTTTTTATAAATTAATATCCAATAGAATTGGTGTGTGGTCTTGTCTTTCCCCGGAGTCAATCATTTTTGATTCTGCAACAAGGTCTTTTATCCTATCACTAACTATGAAGTAGTCGATTCTCCAGCCAGAGTTGTTTTTCTTCGAAGTCTTAACTCTTTGTGCCCACCAAGTGTAAACTCCTTCTACATTTCCGTGGATGTGTCTAAAGGTATCAGTGAAGCCCCTGGCTAATAAGTTTGTGAAGCCTTGCCTTTCTTCATCAGTGAAGCCTGCTGACATCCTATTGCCCTCTGGGTTTGCAAGGTCGATCTCCTTGTGAGCTACGTTGAAGTCCCCTGTTGCAATTACAGGTTTAATTTCATCAAGTCTTGATAGGTATTCGCCATACTTTTCATCCCAAATCTGTCTTAGTGGAAGTCTTTTTAATTCTCCACCTGCATTTGGTGTGTAGACTTGTGTGAGGAAGAAGTTGTCAAACTCTAAAGTTATTATTCTTCCTTCAAAGTCCATTGTGTCTGGTGCATCAATCTTTGGAAAAGTCACCACTGGTTCGAATCCCTTCTTGAAGAATGCCATGTTGCCAGCGTAACCCTTTCGAGCAGGTTCTTGTGATGAAACAAAAACATAATCATAGTCAGCGAACATTTCTGCCAAAATCTCCTTGTGCTTTTTGCTTGGTCCACCCTTAGGAAGCTTTGTCTCTTGAATTGCAATTATGTCTGGATCTTCTCTTAGTATTGTTACGAGAACTTCTCTTGACATCTGTGCCCTATTTGAGTCGCTTGTTAGGGCTGCGTTAATTGAATCTATATTCCACGAAATTATTTTCATTTTATTCCTCCAATATTATTTTATACTTCAATCCTATCAAATAGAAATTTCTCATTCAATCTTAATTTGATTTTATTTATCAAGATTTGTGTTTAAATTTATAATTACATAACTTCTTATAACTTTATTAAATCCCATAAAGTTTGCAATAAAAAAAGACCTGGCCGAAGTCAAGTCTTGATTTAAATTTTATAACTCGCCCATATAGGCTCTCTTTCTTCTAGTTGATCCAACTAATATCCTGTAGAGGTTGCCCCTAAAGATTGCATAGGCACCTGTGATGATGCTTGCAAGTAAAATTTTAATATTGTATGGATCAAGAGGGTTTAAGTAAGATAGACCTGTCATTACCGTTTGACCAAGAGGAATATCTACAATGGAATTCGCTGTAATCATAAAGGCAAAATCAAATCCTAAGAGATGAAGTATACCAAGATAAATCAAAAATGGTATAGTCCAAAGTAAGAAATTCTCCTTCATAAACTCAAGTGAGTGAGTGTAGGCTGAAGTGTAATACTCTCCCCTAATATAAATTGACTCTGCAATTGGATTAAGAGCAAGAGTGATTACTGCTCCCACAAGAGTAGTTGCTCCCATCACACCACCTAGAGCTGGCATCAAAAATGAAATTATCATAAGGATAAAAAACACTGAATAAATTGATGCAAAGTATTCCATAAAAGTTTTTGAAAAATTTCTAAAGCTAATTCTATTGTAGTAAATCAAATCACTTAAAACAGAAAAGTAGCTTGATAGGATTAAGGACGTCAAAAGCGGTGCAACAAATCCCATTAGTCCTCCAAGTACCATACCAAGAAAGTTACCAATAAAGAAAAATCCCAAAGTATAAATTATCCCGTAAATAAAAGGAAAAACTAAAAATATAGGAGCCTTCTTTATTTTTAAAAGGGTATCCTTGCCTGCCTTCTTATAAACTAATTGTAAGTCTTCAAAAAAATTCATTACATCACATCTTTTCAGGTGCTTTTATGCCAAGCAAGTTAAGTCCACTTGCTATTACATTCTTAACTGCGTAGCAAAGCATAAGTCTTGTATTTTTTAATTTTTCATCATCAACTAAGATTTGAGTTTGGTTGTAGAACTTGTTGAAGTTCTTTGCAAGTTCAACTGTGTATCTTGTGATGAAGTAAGGTTCATATTTTTCGCAAGCATCAACAACAACGTCAGTGAAGTTGTAAAGGCTCCTAATAATATTTATTTCGCTTTCTTCTGTAAGTAGACTTGGGTCAATTTCATTATTTATATCGAAGTCGCCCTTCTTAAGAAGAGAGCAAATTCTTGCGTGAACGTATTGAACATAAGGTCCAGTTTCACCTTCAAAGGAAAGTGTCTTGTCCCAATTAAAGGTATAGTCCTTGATCCTTCCATTGAAAAGTTCTTGGAATTTAATTGCACCAATACCAACAGTTTGTGCAAGCTCTTCCTTGTTTTCGATTTTTTGACCTTGTTCTTCTTCTCTTGCATCGAGAATTTCACGAACCTTGTCTGTGGCCTTGTTGAGCACATCTTCAAGGTAAACAACTTTACCCCTTCTTGTAGAAAGAGTTCCATCTTCAAGAGAAACCATACCGAAGGCAACGTGATTTATCTTGTCCCAAAAATCTTCTCCCATTTCCTTTAAAACTGCACGAAGTTGTTTAAAGTGAAGAGATTGTTGTGTTGCAACAACATAAATAATTTGGTCTGGCTTGTAGTTCTCTTCTCTATATTTTGCAGCAGCGATGTCTCTTGTCAAATAGATTGAAGTCCCATCAGATTTTACAATAATTGCAGGTGGAAGATCGTACTTTTCAAGATTGATAATTTCAGCACCTTGAGATTCTTCTAGCAAGTTTTTATCTCTAATTTCCTTTATTACATCAGGTAACATATCAGAATAGAAGGACTCCCCATTGTAGGAATCAAAATGGATGTCAAGCATGTCATAAACTCTGTTGAATTCCTTTAGAGAAATTTCTCTAAACCACTTCCAAATTTTTACAGCTTCTTCATTTTTATTTTCAAGTTCCTTAAACCAATAGCGACATTCCTCTTTTACTTCTGCATCCTTTTCTGCAACTTCATTTACTTTCACATAAAGTTTCAAAAGTTCAGGGATCGGATCATTTTCAATTTCTTCTTTGTTGCCCCATGTCTTGTAGGCATAGATTAGCATACCGAATTGAGTTCCATAATCTCCCAAATGATTTACTGCCACTGTCTTATAGCCCAAGAAGTTAAAAATTCTTTTAAGGGAATCTCCAATAACTGTTGACCTTATGTGACCAATATGGAAAGGCTTAGCAATATTTGTAGAAGAATAATCTAGTACAATATTTTTTCCCTTTCCTATTTCTGACTTTCCGAAATCTTCTTTTTTGTTTACAGTCTCCTTTAAAATTTCTTCTGTCAAAATACTTTTGTTGATATAAAAGTTTAGATAGGCATTTTTATTTTCAACTTTTTCAAAATATTTTGAATCAATTTGTCCTGCCAATTCTTCTGCAATCATAGCTGGATTTTTTCTGTAAATCTTTGCTAGGCTAAAAACCGGAAAAGCAAAGTCACCAAGTTCATAGTTTGGTGGCACTTCTATCATCTTGTCGATTTCTTTGGCATCAAGGCCATCGATTTTTTCATCAAGTATTTTTATTATTTCTTCTCTAAAATTTATCATCTTGACTCCTTACTTAAGGGTAACTACAGTTACACCGTCGCCACCCTCATTATATTCTGCATCTTTATAGGACTTTATAATCTTAACATTCCTAAAGTGTTCTCTTAACTTTTGTCTAAGGACACCTGTGCCCTTTCCATGAATTATTCTAACGGATTTTAAACCAGAAAGATAGGCATCATCTAAATATTTATCAACAATATCCTTTGCATCTTCAAAATTCTTGCCCCTAATGTCAATTTCACTCTTAACATTTGTGGCCTTATTCTTCAGAATGCTTCTAGTGTTATTCTTAGTTGTGTCCTCTTGAACATCAATCCTCGTTAGAGAATCCTTTGGCATATTCATTTTCATTATGCCCGATTGGACTAAGACGTTGCCCTTCTTGTCTGGAAGCTCCAAGACAGTTGCAAGATTACCAAGAGATGTCCTCACCTTGTCGCCAACTTTTATTTCTCTTATTGGGTTGGCTGATCTTGTGATTTCAAGTTCTGATTTGTCCCTGGTATTTTTTATGCTTTCACGCAAGAGGTCTTGAGCCTCTTGAATTTTTTTAGAATTTTCAGAACTTATCTTGTCCCTGGCTTCGCTTATTTCAGATAGAATTATATCAACATTTTCTTTAGTATTTAATAAAAGTCTCTTGGCTTCTTCACGTGATTTTTCTAAAATCTTTTCCTTTTGATCTTCTAGCTTTTTAATTTTTGATTGAAGCCTCTTGTTTTCCTTTTCTAAATCAATTTTTTCTCTCTCAAGCTCTTCCCTATACTCACGAATCTTAGTCCTGTCCTCGTCAATAGATTGAAGGACGTCTTCGAATTCAATATTTTCTGAACTCAAGAGTTTTTTTGCCTCTCCTATTATCTCATCAGGAAGGCCCAACCTCCTAGAAATTTCAAAGGCATTGGACTTGCCCGGGACTCCAATTAAAAGTCTATAAGTTGGAGATAGACTATCAACATCAAATTCCATGCTGGCATTGGCAACTCCATCAGTTGTAAGTGCATAGATTTTTAATTGATTGTAGTGGGATGTGGAGATGCATCTTATCTTTCTCTCCAACATAAAGTCCATAATGGACCTTGCAAGAGCAGCACCCTCTGTTGGGTCCGTTCCTGCGCCAAGTTCGTCAAAGAGAACCAGGGAGTTCGGGGTAACATTTTTTAAGATGTAGACAATGTTCACCATATGAGATGAAAAAGTTGAGAGAGACTGCTCAATAGATTGTTCATCGCCAATGTCTGCAAAAACTTTTTCAAAAACTGCAATCTCAGATGCTTCATCAGCTGGTATTAAGAGACCAAATTGTGTCATCAAGGTCAAGAGTCCCACTGTCTTAATACTTACAGTCTTGCCACCTGTGTTTGGTCCTGTGACAATAAGTGATGTGAAGTCTATTCCCAAGTTTATGTCAATTGGCACTGCAAGCTTTCTGTCTAAGAAGGGGTGATAGGCCTTTATTAAATTTATCCTGCCTTCACGATTTAGCTTTGGCATATTGGCACGATAATTTAATCCTAGTCTTGCCTTGGCAAAGATAAAATCAAGCTCAACTAATTTCTCTTGGTTTGATTTTATTTCTTCGCTTCTTTCCCCAACTAATTCTGAAAGTTCTTTAAGTATTTTTTCGATTTCTAAATTTTCTTTTATATATAATTCCTTTAAGTCGTTGTTGGCTTCCACAACTGCCATGGGTTCAATGTAGGCAGTCTGTCCCGAACCAGATATGTCGTGGACAAGTCCCTTGACCCTGGACTTATTTTCAATCTTAACAGGAACTACATACCTCCCATCACGAAGAGTAACTAGGGCATCTTGCAAGAAGTCTGCGTGAGAAGATAAAATTCCATTTAGTCTTGTTTTAATGGAATCCTTCTTTGCCACTATTCCCCTTCTAATTCTTAAAAGTTCACGAGAAGCATCGTCAGCAATTTCTTCTTCAGAAATAATTTTTGAATTTATCTCATCTTCTAAGCTCTTGTCTGTGTAAAGATCATTAATTAACTTGTCGATGTATTCTAACTTCACTTCTTCGTCGCTGTTATAAGAATCCTTTTTGAGATAAGTCTTTAGACCACGAGAAACTCTTAAAAAGTCAGAAACTTGTAAGAGTCCAGAAGCTGTTAAGCCTCCACCTATTTCTGTCCTCTTAATTATTGATCTAATGTCAACTATTCCAAATAATTGGGGCTCCCCCTTGGCAATAATTAATTTTAGGGCTTCATGAGTTTCGTTAAGTCTATTTTTTACAACTTCGTATTGGGTAGAAATCTCAACCTGGTCAATATATTCACTTGTGATACTTGCGCTGGCAAGTTTTTTAAGTTCAACTAAGACCTTGTCAAACTCCAAAGTCTTTGATGCTCTCTTTAAAGAATTATCCACTGACAATCCCCCTATTTATATGTCCCTTAGTAACCGCTTGGTACTTGTCTTCTAGTTTTTCTTTTAGTTTATAAAAGTCTTCTTCATTGTAGTTCTTGTATAAGTCTATGACTTCATTAGTAAACTCATCTGCCAAGAAAATAAGGCTAATTTTATTTTCTTTTAGCTTGTTCACGTAGCCGTCTAATAAAATTGGATATGAGTTAAAGATTTCTGTAAAAGTGTTTTGCCTCAAAACTTCAAAGTCCACTGACTTTTCATCTCTTAAGAGGTAGTTCTTAGACTTACAGCTTGGGCAGTTTCTTTCGTCCTTGCAATTTTTTTCAATGGAGTAAGGACAGTGCTTCATTGTCATCACTGGGACCCTCCCATAAGAAATCACATTGACTTCCATGTCTTGCCCCTTAATTATATTTTGAATTTGTCCACTATTCATCTCTGGCGATAAAGTTGCCGACTTAAATCCAAGGTCCTTAAAGAAGTCTAGTGAATTTTTGTTGAAGATATTTAGTCCAATATCTGCGTTGAGTTCAAGTCCGTCATCTTTAAAGATGTAGTATTCTGAAATATTATTTATCCAAAGTCCCTTAAGGTTTTTGTTTTTTAAAATGTATGCTCTAAGTCTTTCAAGTTCGTCGTAGGAATAAAATTTATCCAAATAAATTGAAATATTTTTATCGCCGTAGGACTTTTTAAATTTTTCTAAGTCCTTGGCTCTGATAATTATTTCGTCGATTTTATTTAAGTCTACCTTCTCTAAATCTTTAAACTTGTTGAAGAAAACTTTTATAAAATATTTTTCTCCTTTATTATTGCTCTCATGAACTTGTAATTTATTTTCGACTTGAACCCTTTCAATAGATTCACTTAAAATTTTATCTTCTAAGATCTTTAACCCTTCTCTTCTAAGTTCATTGATAGATGAAATTGGAAGGAAGGCATTGTCATCTAAGTCCAAATTTATATTTTCAACATCAAAAATACTGTCCCCAGTTTTTGAAATATTTTCAATAACTCTTTCTCTTTCAAGACCAGCCTTCTTAGCTGGCTCAACTAACCTATCTAAAGTGTAAGACCCTTCAAGGTCACATGACTTAAGATAAATTTTTGGATTTTCGCCAATTTTAATCTTTAAGTCCACATCCACTTTTCTCTTGTAATCATAGGAATCTATTTTCTCGTCAATTTTTTCGTAAAGTTTCTTTGAGTAGGTCCTGTTAATTTTTGAATTTTCAAGAGGTCTTTTAAATAGTTCAACTTGATAAACTTGTCCAGCCTTATAAAATTCTTTGGACTTCATCCCAAATCTTCCCTTGGAAGAATTAAATTCTAGTCCGTCGCCTTCAAAGATGTCTGTGTCAAAAATTATTTTTGCAAAATTTTTCCCAACTTCTAAGACTCTTCCAATTTCAATTCCCCTGTTGTCAGGTCTGTCATAGGAGGTGAAGTCCCTACCAAAGTCTCCGTTAAAAAGTCCCTTTGTAAAACCTCTGTTGAATACTTGGATAGTATCTTCCTTATCCTCCTCTTGTAGTTTCCCTTCAAGGGATTTTTTATAAGAAGAAACCACTGTGTAGACGTACTCAGGGTTTTTCATCCTACCTTCAATTTTAAGAGAATAGCCACCTGCCTTTATAATTTTTGCCACATCGCCAAGGGTGTTTAGGTCCTTGGGAGAAAGATAGTAAAGTCTATTAGCTAGCTTTTTACCATCAAAATCGATTATCTCATAAGACCTTCTACAAGCTTGGGCACATTCGCCACGGTTACCTGACTTGCCCCCAATCATTGATGACATTAGGCACTGACCAGAGTAAGAAACGCAAAGGGCCCCATGAATAAAGGTCTCCACATCAATGTCTAAGTCTTTTATTTTTTCAATTTCAAAAATAGGAGTTTCACGAGCAAGTACAAGTCTTGAAAAACCCATATCTTTTAAAAATTTTGCTCCGTAGTAATTGTTTACTGCCATTTGAGTAGATGCGTGGAGCTCAAAATCTGGAAAGTCCTCCCTAATTTTTGCTGCAATCCCAATGTCTTGAAGGATAAGAGCATCAACTCCAATGTCATAAAGCATCTTAACACTTTTCATTGCCCTCTTGAATTCGAAGTCTGCAATTAAAATGTTAAAAGTTACATAAATTTCCACCCCTCTTAGGTGAGCATACTCAATTGCCTCTTCAAGTTCTTCCTTGTTGAAGTTCTTGGCCTTGGCTCTGGCAGAGAATTCATCATAACCCAAATAAATGGCATTAGCACCTGCTGACACAGCAGCCTTAAGAGCTGCCATATCACCTGCAGGTGCTAACAATTCATATTTATTTCTCTTCATAAATATTTTCCAATTCTCTCGATAGGTCAATTATCCTTCTCGATGCAGAGTTGTTTTTTTCTTCAAGATTAGAGATGCTTTCCTCAAGTTTTTTGATTTCTTCTTTAGCTTCTGTTAGGGCCTGGTTCTTATCCATAAGGTCCCTGTTTAGTTTCCTGTTTCTGTCCTCTAGTTCAAGAGTTTTCTCCTGAAGGTCCCTATAAGACTTGTTGGACTTTTTGTTTTCTTCTTCAAAAATCAAAAGTTGCCTCTTCAAATCTTTGATTTCTTCCATCTTCTCCACGATTTCCTTTTTGTCATCGCTGGTGCTTGCCAGGTCGTCCTTATCAGACTTCATCTTTTCAAAGTCATCTAAGACATTGAGGGCACAAAGGACAAGAGTTTGTACTTGATTCAATTTGTAATTAGTTCTCGCAGTTTCCTTTATTTTTTCATCAAGGTCAGCTGCAAGATCCTTAATATACTTTTCGTTGTCATTACCCATGACATAAAACTTCATGCCATCGATATTGACTTCGATTCTCTTCGCATGGGACATAATAGCCTCCTTAGGATCTTAGTTTAGCTTTAATTTCACTTTCAATCTCAGCAACTACTTTTTCACAAATTTCTGTAACTTCGCTTTCTTCAAGAGTCCTGTCTGCCGCCCTAAATAATAGGGAGAAGGCAACAGATTTCTTTCCTTCTTCTATATTTTCACCTTCATAAATGTCGAATACCTTAAAGGATTCAAGAAGGTCCTTACCATATTTTTTCGCAACTTTTTCAAGGTCAACTGAGTCAACGTCCCTATCCATAATGAAGGCAAAGTCCCTCTTCATTGTTGGGTACTTAGGAAGGTCCTTGTAAGTGTAGTTGTCAATTGTATTTTCTACTATTTTTTCAAAGTCAAGTTCTGCAACATAGGCTTTTTTCTTTAAGCCATAGTTTTCAAGAACCCTTGGATGTACTTCTCCAAATACTCCAAGACTTTCTCCATTTAATAGGAATTCTGCAGACCTGCCTGGGTGCAAGAAGCTTGCTTCTTTTCTCCTAACTTCTAGCTTATTAATGCCCAAGAACCAAAGGATTTTTTCGATTGATTCCTTTAGGTAGTAGAAGTCGCCTAGGTCATAGAAGCCCATAGTTAATTTTAACTTTTCACTTGGAAGTTCATCTTCTGTTGGGAAGAAGGTATTTCCAATTTCAAATCCACCAACATTTTCGTTGCCCCTTGCATAGTTTTTAGCAAGGGCATCAATCATTGAAGGCACAAGAGTTGTCCTCATAACTGAATAATCTTCTCCTAGTGGATTTAAAATTCTTATAATATTTTTTTCATCTTCTTGATAATTTGCCTTTTTATAGGAAGATGGACTCACAAAGGAGTAAGTCATAAATTCAGAATAACCAAGACCAGTTAAAAGATTTTTAATCCTGTCTTCAACATTTCTAAATCTAGGTTTTCTACCAACTGTCAAAGTTCCCATAAGTTTTTTAGGTTCAATCTTATCGTAACCATAAACTCTTGCAACTTCTTCAATTAGGTCTTCTTCTATGTCAAGATCAAGTCTTACACTTGGGATTTTTGCTACAAGATAGTCGTCTTTAATTTCAGTTTCAATTTCTAATCTATTTAAAATATTTGCAACTTCTTCAATTGTGAAGTCAACTCCAATTAGGTCCACAAGTTTTTGATGTCTAAGTTTAATTTCTTTTTCTTCCTTAGAGAAGTTTCCAACGTCCTTAGATCCATCTACCACTTCAGCAATCCCCAACTCTGATGCAAGTTGGCAAACTCTGTCAACAGCGGCCTTAGCAAGATTAGGGTCAAGTCCCTTTTCAAATCTTGAAGATGCTTCACTTCTTAGGTTAAGTCTTCTTGAAGTCTTCCTAATATTTTCCTTGTTGAAGTTAGCTCCTTCTAATAAAACATTTACAGTTTTGTCAGTGATTTCAGAATCAAGTCCACCCATAATTCCTGCAAGGCCAATGATTTCTCGACCATCAGTAATTAAAATATCCTCAGACTCTAATTTTCTTGTTTCTCCATCAAGAGTAACAGTTTCTTCACCATCTTTTGCCATCCTAACGACAATCTTCTTAGAGTGAAGGCTGTCTAGGTCAAAAGCATGAAGAGGTTGACCATATTCAAGCATTACAAAGTTTGTAAGGTCAACAATATTTGAAATTGGTCTAACTCCCGCTTGCATTAGGTAGGCTTGTAACCATAACGGAGAAGGTCCAATTTTTATATTTTTAAGTATCTTTGAATAATATCTTGTGCAATTTTCTGTTTCTATTTCAATATCGTCAAAGAAATCAGAAAAATCATCAACTTGATTTTCAATTTTTATTTCATTGTGTCTAGTCTTTAAGTCAAAGGATGCAGCAGTCTCCACAGCCATTCCCATAATGCTTAGACAGTCTGGTCTATTTGGTGTGATTTCAAGTTCAAGAATTTCATTGTCCATGAAAAGAGCTTCCATGGCAGAGCCACCTATTTCAGTTCCTTCAGGGAAGATGAAAATTCCATCACGAGCTTCCTTAGGGATAACTGAAGTTTCATAACCAAGTTCTTCTAGGGAGCAAAGCATACCGTTGGATTCAACACCACGAAGCTTGCCCTTTTTAATTTTTATGCCACCAGCCACAGTTGAGCCGTGAAGGGCAACAGGAACAATAGCTCCCTCAAAAACATTTTTAGCACCAGTAACTATTTGAAGGACTTCGTCACCAACATTTACAGAACAAATAACAAGCTTGTCTGCATCTGGGTGGTTTTCAATTTTTTCTATCCTTCCAACTACAATTTTATCTAAGCCTTCAGATGGAATAATAATAGATTCAACGTGAGAACCAGAATTAGAAAGTCCATCCGCAAGTTTTTTTACATCAAAATCGAAATCAACATAATCTTTAAGCCATTTAATCGGTAATAACATTTATATCTCCTTAAAATTGTTCCAAGAACTTCTTGTTGTTTTCAAACATCATTCTAATATCTGTAATCTTGTACCTAACCATTGCAATTCTGTCAATACCCATACCAAAGGCAAAACCAGAATACTTTTCGGGATCAATCCCACAGTTTCTAAGAACATTTGGGTGAACCATTCCGCAACCCAAAAGTTCCATAGACCAGCCAGTGTGATTACAAGCACCACATCCTTTGCCGCCGCATGAAGTACAAGTCGTATCAACTTCAAGACTTGGCTCAGTAAATGGGAAGTAGTGAGGTCTAAACCTTGTCTTTACTTCTTCACCAAAGAAGGCCTTAACAAAATAATTTAGGGTGTCAATTAAGTTGGCAACAGAAATCTTTTCATCAACAACAAGTCCCTCAAGTTGGTGGAACATTGGAGAGTGAGTTGCATCAACTTCATCAGACCTAAAAACTCTACCAGAACATATCATGCGAATTGGAGCGCCATGTTCCTTCATTGCCCTAATTTGGACAGGAGATGTTTGCGATCTAAGAATTGTGTTCTTATCAAAGTAAAATGTATCAGACATATCTCTAGATGGGTGGTCCTTAGGAGCATTAAGAAGATCAAAGTTGTTTTCAACAGTTTCAATCTCTGGACCATCGTAAACAGTAAAGCCCATATGAGTAAATAAGTCTTCAAGATCTTCAAGAGTCTTCTTTAGAGGATGTCTATGACCTAAAACAAGTTCATCAGTCTTTAAAGTAACATCGATTCTCTCGTCGTGAAGTTTCTTTTCCAAGATTTTTTCATTTAACTCAGTTTTTTTATCTTCAAGAGCCTTTTCAATCTCTTCACGCACTTCGTTGACAAGAGCACCCATGATAGGTCTTTCTTCCTTGGAAAGATCCTTCATACCCTTTAGGATTTGAGTAATCTCACCCTTCTTACCTAAGTACTTAACTTTCAGTTCATCTATATTTTTAATTGTCTTAACTTCATTTAAAAGTTTCATGGATTCATCTTTGATTCCAATTAATTTTTCTTTCATGTTGACCTCCAATTCATAATATATAATTATAACATAGTTGCAAAAAATTTTTAAACAAAATCAAGCATATCGCCTTTTTATCACCTATTAAATCATTTTTTTAATTATATCTTAAATTTTTTTCAAGCTTTGATTCTTACATCACTTTTTACAATGGCAATTCAATTTCTTATTAAATCAATTTTATTGTGAAATAAAATCAAATTTTTCACTTTTTTTGATTTTATATTTTTAAAATGAGAAATAAAATTAAATTTTCACTTTTTTTTGATTTTATATTTTAGTTTTATTAATTTGTTTACAAACAATAAGTTGTAAAATTAAATGCGACACAAATAAAAAATAAAAACTCATACTAACTTCGTGTAAAATGTTAATAACGACAAAAACACACACGGAGGTTAATATGAGCTATAAACATCTTACACTAAACGAAAGAAATAAGATAGAGGTATTAAACAAAGAGGGCTATTCTTCTAGAAGAATAGCGAAAATTTTAGGATGTCATCATTCCACAATAGCTAGAGAGCTTAAAAGATGTGATACTGAATACGAAGCTGGCCTAGCAGAAAGAGATAAAGAATCTAAATCATCATTAAAAGGAAGAAAAACTAAAGTAACTTATGAAATATTAGAAAATATCAAAGAAAAGCTTAATTCTAAATGGTCACCTGAGCAAATTGTAGGTTGCCTTTATAAAGGAATATTAAGCTTTAAAACAATATATAACTGGATTTATTCTGGAGTAATAGATTTTGATATTTCAAGATTAAGAAGAAAAGGTAAGTCTAGAAAAAGCAAAGAAACAAGAGGAAAATTTAACATAGGTACATCTATAAGAAAAAGACCAAAAAACATAAAGTATAGGGTTTCCTTCGGACACTGGGAACTTGATACAGTTGTGTCTTCTAGAGGAAAAAGCAAGGGGTGTTTAGCAACATTTGTTGAAAGAAAAACAAGGTTTTATATAGCATTACCAATGAAAGATAGAAGCAAAGATTCAATGTTTGAAGCAATCAATAAACTTGTTAAATCACTTCCAAAAGAAGCCTTAAAAAGTTTTACATCAGATAGAGGAAAAGAATTTGCTTGCTATGATGAAGTTGAAAAGCTTGGGATAGACTTTTACTTTGCTGACCCATATTCAGCATGGCAAAGAGGAAGTAATGAAAATTCAAATGGTCTATTGAGAGAATATTATCCTAAAAAGACAGATTTAGCAGAGATATCTGAAGAAGATCTTATTAAAAATTTAATGGAGCTTAACAGCAGACCTAGGAAATGTCTAAATTATCAAACTCCATTTGAATTATTTTTACATGAACTTAGTTTAATTTAGGTGTCGCAATATTATTTGCAATTCATCAAACAAAAAAGAGTGATTGCTCAACCACTCTTAATTTAATCCAATATATTTTTTTATAGCTACTTGTAGAAGTTGTGAAAAATTTACATTATTTTCTTCTGCAAGATCATTTAACCACTTGGGTATGGTCAAGGTTTTTTTTACAGATTTTTCCTCTATTCTGTCTCTAACTAGAGGCATCCACACAGAAATATAGGATAATGATTCATTCTCTCCAGTCTTTATCATAGACTCTGTTGTTTTAGGAATTTCTCTACCCATCTTCTCTCTCTCATAAATAACAAGTCCTAAAACTTCTTGTGCATTATACACTGCTTCCTTTAAGCTATCTCCATCTGTAAAAGCTTCTTCAATATCTGGAAATCTAACATAATAAATCTTATCTTCTTCATCAAATTTTATAATACAGGGAAATGTATAGGTATCTTTCATAAAATCACTCCTCTATGGAAGTTGTCAGGGCTAAAATTTTAGCCCCGTAATTCTTTCAATACTCGTTAAAGTTCCTGATGGAATATCTTTCTTGCTGCACTTTACAGGGCAGGCTTTTCCATCTTTTACATAAATTTCATGAGAGCCATCAGTTCTCGTGTGAACCCAACCATTATCTTTTAGAATTTTGACAACTTTTCTGTAAGGCTTTGTTTTGGCCATAAACAATTCCTCCTTACGCTTATAATTATACACGTATTAATCACACGTGTAAATGTTTATGTTATTTTTTATAACATGTAATTTTGCAAAAAATAATATTCTCTTTACAAGCAATTAAAAATTTGGTATTATGTAATCTGTTGTAGGGGTATAGTTCAGTTGGTAGAACATTGGTCTCCAAAACCAAGTGTCGTGGGTTCGAGTCCTGCTACCCCTGCCAAGATACTGATTGCGTATGCAGTCAGTTTTTTTATTTCCATTTATAATTTTAAAGCAATCTAAAAGATGTGTTAGGTCGGCCCAACACATCTCTTTTTATAATATTTTTAAATTTTCTTCTACTTGGCGAAAGGTTTCTTCCAAGCTTCCTGAGTTATCTATTATGACGTCTGCCATAACTTTTTTGTCCTCAACAGACATTTGCGAATTTATTTTTTCTAGTGCGTAGCCCCTGCTTATCTTGTCTCTCTTCATAAGTCTTACAATTTGCGTTTCCCTACTTACATATACAAGCCAAACTTCATCAAAGTCTAAGCCATATTTTTCATTTAAGTGCTTGGCTTCAAAGAGAAGTGGTATATCCACAAAGACCCTGCCCGCAGAATTTTTTATCTCTTCTAAGATTATCCTATAAATCTCTGGGTGCTCAATTTCATTTAAGACCTTCCTCTTGTCCTCGTCCCTAAAGACAATTTCTCCAAGAGCCTCCCTGTCCAGTTTATCATCCTTATAGATGTCATCTCCAAAGACTTTTTTTATTTTTCCTTCAACTGGTTCAAGGTCCACAACTTCTCTTGCAATTAAATCGGCGTCGATAAGATTTTCTCCTCTTTGCCTTAAATAATTTGACACCTGGGTCTTGCCTGTTGAGATTGATCCTGTCAATCCAATGATTTTATTTGGACTCATATAGATTCTTTCCCGTATTCATATCCACAGACAATTTTACATTTAAGTCCACAGAGTTTTCCATTAGGTCCTTCATAAGTTCTTTCACTTCTTCAATTTCATCTTCTGCTGTGTCAACAACAAGCTCGTCATGAATTTGAATTATTAATTTTGATTTTAAATTTCTCTTCTTAAGTTCATTGTAAACTTTCACCATGGCAATTTTTATGATGTCGGCAGCTGACCCTTGGATAGGAGTGTTAAGAGCAATTCTCTCTCCAAAGCTTCTAATGTTGAAGTTCTTGGCATTTAGTTCTGGGATGTATCTCCTTCTCTTGAAGATTGTTTCCACATAGCCCTTGTCCTTGCCATTTTTAATTTCTTCTGCCATATAGTCTTTTATTCCCACAAAATGACCAAGATAGTTATCAATATATTCCTTGGCAGCCTTCCTTGGTATGTTTAAATTTTGTGAAAGTCCGTAGTCGGAAATTCCATATACAATTCCAAAGTTTACTGCCTTGGCTTCATATCTTTGACGGTCCTCAACTTGATCGTAGTCTATATGAAAGACTTCTGATGCAGTTTTTCTGTGGATGTCTAGTCCATGCTTAAAGGCATCAAGCATCTCCTTGTCATCTGATAAGGCAGCTAAGACTCTAAGTTCAATTTGTGAGTAGTCGGCGTCAACTAGGACTCCACCCTCTGATGCCAAGAAGGCCTTTCTTATTAATCGTCCTTCTTCAGTTTTTATTGGAATATTTTGTAGGTTTGGATCAATTGAAGAAATCCTTCCAGTGGCAGTCACTGTTTGCATAAACCTTGAGTGAATCCTCTTAGTTTTTTTATTTATAACAGCCTTTAAACCGTCAATATAAGTTGACTTCAACTTGGAGAACTTCCTATAGTCCAAAATCTTGTCGATTATCTCACCCTTGCCACGTAACTTTTCCAAGACGTCAGCAGAAGTTGAGTAACCAGTTTTGGTCTTTTTAATAACTGGAAAGTCCATCTTATCAAATAAGATTACGCCTAATTGTTTTGGTGAATTTATGTTAAATTTTTCTCCAGCTTCATCATAAATTTCATCTTCCAAAGTTTTTAATTTTTCAATAATTTGCTCGTCAATTTCATCAAGGACTGCCTCGTCAGTGTTGATGCCCACATATTCCATAGATGCAAGGACTTCAACAAGGGGTAGCTCCATATCTTGGTAGAGAGCAGTCATCTCCTCTTCATCAATTTTTTTCTTTTGAAGGTCTTCTAACCTATAAATTGTGTTTAAGACAAAGGCAAAATACTTAAAGAGGTCAACCTTATCTAAGTCGGCATAAGTTTTCTGCTTTGCTCCCTTGCCAAGAAGGTCTTCAAGGTCTAGGTAACCATTTTTGAAATAGTCCATGGAAATCTTGTTGATGTCGTAGTCAGACTTAGTTGAGTTTAATAAATATTCTGCAATTTCAACGTCGTGGGAATAATTTTTGATGTCAATCCCAAGGTCCATTAGGATAATAATATCTTCCTTTAAAGAGTAGCCAAGTTTTTCGATTTTTTCATCTTCCATAAGCTTCTTCAAGAAGTCAAAGTCTATGTCTTCATAAGAAATAAATTTGACTTCAAAGTCCTTGACCTTGACTGCAAAATAGATAGGCTTCACATCTTCATAAATCTTTCCATCTGTAATAAATTTAAAGGCAATAGACTTCTTGTCCTTTAATTCTTTTTCAATTTCCTTTAGGTCTTTTATTTCAACAAATTCAAAGTTGTCTTGGGAGATTTCCTCCACTTCTTCCTTGCGATATTCTTCTGGAAGCCTATCTAACATAGAGTTAAACTCAAACTCACGATAAAGTTCTGACAACTTTTCATAATCGTAGTCGACTTTTTTGAAGTCATCAAGACTTTCTTCAATAGGAACATTCTTCACAATTGTTCCAAGCTTTTTACTCATAAAGGCAGACATCTTCCCATCGACCAATTTTTCCTTTAACTTCTTGCCAGAAACTTCATCAATATTGTCATAAAGATTTTCAATAGTGTGGAAGTCGTGAATTAATTTAAGGCCAGTCTTTTCTCCAATCCCATAAATTCCTGGGATGTTGTCAGAGGAGTCACCCATAAGAGCCTTTAATTCAATGAATTCAAGAGGCTCAATTCCATAATCTTCTTTTATCTTTTCAACTGTCATGATGTCCATATCAGTGATGCCCTTGCGAGTGAAGAGGACCTTAGTCTTTTCATTTACAAGTTGAAAATAGTCCTTGTCCCCTGTCAAAAGATAATTTTCAAAACCTTCTTCAGTCCCAAGCCTTGAAAGAGTGCCAGCAATATCGTCAGCCTCATAAACTGGTGACTCAAGAATTTTTACATTCATGTAGCCCAAGATTTCACGCACAAGAGGCCATTGTTGTTCCAACTCGTTGGGAGTCTTTTGCCTAGTTCCCTTGTAGTCCTTGTAAATCTCTGACCTAAAAGTCTTCCCCTTCATGTCAAAGCAAACTGCAAGGTGAGTTGGCTTAATCTTATCAATGGCATTTTCCACCATCATGACAAAGCCATAAATTGCATTTGTATAAAGTCCCCTCTTAGTCTTAAGAAGTGGAAGGGCATAAAAGGCCCTGAAGAAGAGAGAACTTCCATCTATAATTAAAAATTTGTTATCCATAAAAACCTCCTAGGTCTATTATAACAAAGATTGAAATAAATAAAATTTGCAAATAAAAATCCCCAAGTGAGTGAACTGACCCCCAAAAGTTGGACTTAAAAACCAACTTAAGGAGGTCAGTTTTTAAATGGCAAAATACAAAACAGAATTTAAGGTTAAAGTAGTAAAAGAATATCTTGAAGGAAATGTAAGTTACAAAGACTTAGCAAAAAAATACTCCATACCAGATAAACATATCGTTAGAACTTGGGTTAATGCTTATGAATCTCAAGGCTATGAAGGACTAAAAGTATCAAGAAAAAATAATAACTACTCTTTAGACTTAAAACTAAATGTAGTAGACTTGTATTTAACAGGAGAAATGTCCTATCAAAGCCTAGCAAATGAACTTAAAATCAGCAATCCATCCATGATAGCTAGATGGGTAAAAGAATTTAGAGACGAAGGCATAGAAGGACTGAAACCAAAAAAGAGAGGAAGACCTTTAAATATGCCAAATACAGATAAAAATAAAGATTTAAAAAACAAACATAATAAAACAAAAAAAGAATTGAGTGAATTAGAAAAACTAAGAAAAGAAAACTACTATCTTCAAATGGAAGTAGAAATTCTAAAAAAAAAGATTCAATTCTCTCAAATGACAGAAACAGAAATAGACGAATATCTAAGGTCATTAGATCATTAAGAGATAAATTCAAACTAAAGGATCTTTTAGAATACTTTAACTTTCCAAAATCAAGCTACATGTATTGGCAACAACGCTTAGACATACCAAACAAAGATGAGCAAGTAGAGAAGAAAATACTAGAGATTAGAAAAGATAATCCAAACTATGGATACAGAAGAATAACAGCAATGTTAAAGAAAACAGGGCTTTTGATAAATAAAAAGAAAGTTCAAAGACTAGTACAAAAGCTAAAACTTCAAGTAACAAACTTCTCAAGAAAAACAAGAAAATACTCATCATACAAAGGAACAATAGGTAGAGTAGCAGACAATAAAATAAATAGAAACTTTAAAGTAGAAAAAGCCTACACATATATAACAACAGATACAACAGAATTTAAGTATCTAGAAAAAGATACAAAAGACAACTATCAAGTAAAAAAACTTTATCTAAATCCATATTTAGATATGTATAATGGTGAAATAATATCCTATGAGATATCAAAACAACCAACACTAGAACCAATACTAAAAGCCTTAGACAAAGCAATAGAAATAACAAGCACTAACAAGAATAAGAGGATCTTTCATTCAGACCAAGGATGGGCTTATCAAATAAAACAATATACATCAAGACTTGAAAAAGAAGGGATAACCCAATCGATGTCAAGAAAGGGAAATTGCCTAGATAACTCCCCAATGGAAAACTTCTTCGGGATACTTAAACAAGAAATCTACTATGGCAAGAAATTCTATTCATATGAAGAATTAAAAGAAACAATAGAAGAGTATATAGAATATTACAATAAAGACAGAATAAAAGAAAAATTAGGATATTTAAGTCCAGTGGAATATAGAAAGTTAAACGCAGCATAAAAAATTTTCCACCCCTAGGGGTGGAAAGCAATAAAATAATACCAGAACTAGTAAACTACCAGTCCTGGTATTAGGTCCAACTTTATGGGGTCACCACATGAGTGACACCACCTGGGGAAATTTAAAATTTATCCTTTATAACTTATTAACTTTTAAAAATTATTTTTCAGAATACTCTGCCTTAATAGACTTGCCCTTAAGATTCTTTCCATCAATATCTCTTATGGCATCCTTAATCATATTTTTTGGAATTTCTACGAAGCTGAAGTTTGGCATAATATTAATCCTCCCAATATCGCTAGGTGTAAGATTAGTGTACTTGCCAAGGAACTTAATGATATCACGAGAGTCAAGGTCGTCTCTCTTGCCCTTGTTAATAAAAATCTTTGGCCCCTTAATTTTTTTCATGCCCTTGTCCTTGGACTTCCTCTTAGAAGAGTCAGACTTCTTAGACATTTCAAACTTCTTACCATAGTCAACCCTATCAAGATTCTTTATCTTTGTCTTGTTAGATGACTCATTCACCATCTTTAGAAGAGATGCAGTAATATCGTAGAGGCTGTTGCCCTCAGCCAATAGTTTGTTTAAAACTTCTGTGTAGTTCTCTTGGTCCTCAGCTCTTATTATATTTTTCTTGACCTTGTCAAAGA
This sequence comes from Peptoniphilus vaginalis, assembly GCF_900176605.1. GTDB lineage: Bacteria > Bacillota > Clostridia > Tissierellales > Peptoniphilaceae > Peptoniphilus_A > Peptoniphilus_A vaginalis. The sequence continues at coordinate 131,578 of NZ_FXLP01000002.1, read as the reverse complement.
GATTGTCAAGACTCTCCCTCTCAACATCAGCCTTAGTAGGTAGCTTCATCTTTTCCATCTTTATGTTTGCATACTTTTCGATTTCCCTAAACTTTGGATAGTCCTTGCTAGTTACAAAGGTAAAAGATGCTCCCTTCTTGCCAGCCCTTGCAGTACGTCCAATCCTGTGAACATAATACTCAGCTTGCTGTGGCAAGTCATAGTTAAAGACAAGGTCGATGTCAGACACATCAAGACCACGAGCAGCAACATCAGTGGCAATTAAGACATCAATAGTCCCATTTCTAAACTTCTTCATAACATTATCCCTTGATGACTGACGCATGTCTCCGTGAAGGGAGTCAACCTTGTAACCCCTTTGAGCAATCTCAACCTCGAGAGATTCCACCATCCTCTTAGTGTTGCAGAAGATAATAGACTTCTTTGGCTTGTGGATGAGGATGAGTCTGTTTAAAATTTCTGTCTTCATATTCCTGTTAAGCTCAAGATAAAATTGCTCAATCTTTTCTGCAGTAAGTTCCTTCTTTTCAATAATCACCCTGGCAGGATTATCTTGATAAAGTCTAGAAAATTCCTTGATGTTGTTGTCAAAAGTTGCCGAGAAAAATAAAGTTTGCCTATGAGGGTTGGTCTGCTCGATAATAGTCTTCATATCATCCCTAAAGCCCATATCAAACATCTCGTCAGCCTCATCAAGAGTCAAAAACTTTAAGTCATCAAGCACAATAGTCTTTCTCTTCATGTGGTCCATGACCCTTCCCGGAGTTCCAACTACAATGTCAGCGCCCTTCTTAAGGTCACGAAGTTGCTTACTCATATCAGCACCACCATAAATAGGCACAATCTTGATGAACTTTTTATACTTGGCTAACTTTTTCAACTCATCAGAAACCTGTCTTGCAAGCTCCCTTGTTGGTACAAGAACAAGTCCCTGCAAGTCATAGCTCTTATCTTCTATTCCTTCGATCATTGGTATCCCAAAAGAAGCAGTCTTACCAGTACCAGTTTGGGCTTGGGCAAGGACATCACGACCTTCTAAGATAAGAGGTATAGTTCCCTCTTGGACCTCAGATGGACTTTCAAAACTCATGTCATCAATTGCTTGCAAAACTTCCTTTGATAAATTTAAATCACAAAATCTCAATATATTCTCCTAATCTATTTTAAAAATAAAAAAAAGACCGAGATTCCCTCGGTCCTTCAAGTTCTTTCTTAAGACATTATAACACAAAAAATATTAAAAAGTTTATAAGATTGACATTTACTTAAAATATTATGAGTTTGTAAATAATCACAGAGCCGTAAAAAATTATAAAGTTGTAGAAAGCTATTACGTTAATAGGAAATCTTAACTCTGCAAGAAAGTATTACTTAATAAGAAGTCAAAAGTTCCACGCAAAAATCCCACAAGACTTTTCCTGTGGGATTTGTTTACTTTCTATTAACTTAAAATTTTTTATTAATTTCTTATTTTATATTAACTTGTAATTTTATATTAACTTGCAAGTTTTTACTACTTACTTAACCAAGTCGCCCTTGTAGTTTATTATGCCGCCATCAAGGTTTATGGCTTCATATCCTATTTGGTTTAGATATTTTGCTACGTTGTAGGACCTCACTCCTGACCTGCAGAGGATATAGACTTCTCTGTCTTTTGGTATGTCGCCCAGTCTATTTGGGACTTCATTCATGGGGATGTGGATGGCGCCCTTTATAGTGCCTGTTTCTTCTAGCTCGTAGTCTTCCCTCACATCTATAACTATCGGATCCACGACCCTGTCTATCTCGTTAACATTTATTTCTTTCATGTCTACCTCGTTATTAAAAAAAGAACCCTCTCGGGTCCTCTTTAGAAATTATTTTACTGCTATTGCTTCGATTTCTAGAAGGCCACCCTTTGGTAGCTTTGCTACTTCTACGCAAGATCTTGCTGGTTTGTGGTTTGCGAAGTATTCTGAATATACTTCGTTTACTGCTGCAAAGTCATTTACATCGTCTAGGAAGATGTTAACTTTTACAACCTTGTCTAGGCTTGAGCCTGCTTCTTCTAGGATTGCCTTGATGTTGTCAAGACTTCTTGCTGTTGCTTTTTTGATGTCATCAGTGATTAGTTCCCCTGTTTCTGGAACTAATGGAAGTTGTCCTGATGTGAATATAAATCCGTTAACTTCTGTTGCTTGTGAATAAGGTCCCACTGCTGCTGGTGCCTTGTCTGTGTGTAATGTTTTTACCATAATTATTATTCCTCCTCTTTTGTTTCGTGGTTTTCTTCCCACAATCTTTCTAGATTGTAGTATTCTCTTTCATCCTTGTGGAATACATGTACTATTATATCGCCAAAGTCTAAGATTATCCACCTTGATGAATTTTTACCTTCTTGATTTTGTGGTTCTTCACCCTTTTCAGATAATTTTTCGTCAATTTCTCTTGCTAGGGCATCAACTTGTGATGATGAGTTACCACTTACTATTACGAAGTAGTCTGCGATTGATGTCATGCCCTTAATGTCTAGGACCTTGATGTCAATCCCCTTCTTGTCTTCACAAGATTTTACGATAATGTCTAATTTTTCTTGAGTTGTCATGTTACCTCCTATTTAAAATTATTTTCCAATAACATTACTTGTATTTTGTTTTCATTTGGTATGAAGTAGGAAACTCCTCCCATATATTTTGGTGCTCCTGGTAGGGTGTTAGTAACTATGTCTTCACTTGTCACGTGACGCATTTTTGCTGCGATTTTTATAAGTTTCTTTACAGGTATGTTGTTTTCTGTGTAAGATACATAGGACGAAAGTAGGAGTGGTGCCTTGACTAGGGTCTTTGGATCTTTCATCTTTGAGAGGATGGCTGACATAAATTGTTGTTGTGCCTTTACTCTACCAAGGTCGGCATTCTTGTATCCCTTCCTAAATCTCAAAAATCCTATGGCATCGTAGCCCATTAGGTTTTGCCTTCCTGCCTTTATGTCTATTGTTAGTGGTGGGTCTGCTGTTGGGTCCTTGTATTTCATATCTATTGGGACGTCAACTTCTACTCCACCGATTTTATTTACCACGTCTTCTACAAACCTATAGTCCACTGTAACGTAATATTTTATATCTGTTCCAAGGAGTTTGTTAACTGTGTCAAGGGTAAGTTCGCTTCCACCAAACTTAAATGAATGGTTGATTTTTGTCTTTTTGTAACCCTTTATCTTTGTGTAGGTGTCTCTTGGGATTGAAATTATATTTACTTTTCCAGTCTTGCCGTCTAGGTTGACTACCATTATTGTGTCGGACCTTGCATTGTCTGCTTTCTTTGCATCAAGGGAGTCTACTCCCAGCATCAAGAATTGTAGGTCTTCCCCTCCTTGGTCTATCTTGTCAGCATCTTCGTCTTCAAAGAAGTAGAAGTAGCCTGCTACTCCTGCAAGGGCAAGTATTAGTATTAATATTATTGTTGTAAAAAAGGCTTTAAAAAAAGTTTTCAAGGATTCAACACTCCTTATAATAATTTCTAGCTGTTACTGTTGTTGGCACTATGTAAGTGTCATGGTCAACTAAAAATTTTAATGTGTTATTTAGTGCGAAATACATGGCTGCGTCAAGGTCATTCTTTGCAAGTTGTCTTGCCCTTTCCACCCCATCAAAGTTTCTCATAGGCTCGATGTAATCTGCTAAGAAAATTATTTTTTCTAGGTCTGACATATTTACCCTGCCTGTTGTGTGATAGGTGATGGCATTTAGGATGTCCTCATCTTCTATCCCATAAAGGTCTCTTGCATAGATAGCCCCAAGATAGGAGTGGATGATTTGTGGTGCCTTGATCATTTCCTTTGTTAGGAGAAGTCCAGCTTCCTTTGCCGCCTTTATAAGCTCGTCATGGTCTCTTATCTTGGCACAGTCGTGTAAAAATCCTGCCACTTCTGCCTTTTCTTGATCTACTTCATAAATCTTTGCAAGTTCTAGGGCAGTATCTCTAACCCTTAAGGTGTGGAGAAATCTTTTTTCGCCTATCCTGTCACGTATTTCTTTTTCATATTTTTTTAAATTATAGGTCACCTTTATAAAACCCACTTTCTTCTATATAATCTAGAACTTTTTTTGGAATTAAATATCTTAGAGACTTGCCCTCACGGATCCTATCTCTTAGGTCTGTTGAAGAAATTTCATAGAGGGGAGTATTTATAAGATTTACCTTCGTCCCAAAGTTTTCTCTTAAAAAGTCTATCTCCCTATTTATTTCGTCTTTGTTAATGTAGCCTGGTCTTAGGGCTACTACGAATTCTATCTCCTTGGATAGGTCGCCTATCTTCATCCAAGTCTTAAGTTGGAAGATGGAATCCAAACCTATCAAAAAGTATAGTTTTTCTTCTCTGTAGATTTTTTTCAGTTCCCTAATGGTGTCTACTGTGTAGGACATCTTGACCCTAGTGGCCTCTATGTCTGATATTTCAAAATCTGGGTTTGGGGAGATGGCAAGTCTAACCATCTCATACCTGTCCTTTGCTGAAACCTCAAGGTCCTTGTGGGGTGGGTTGCCTGTTGGTATAAAAATTACCTTATCCAGGCCCATCTCCTCCTTGATATACTCACATATCATAAGGTGACCATAGTGGATTGGGTTAAAGCTGCCTCCAAAAATTCCGTACTTTTTCATTATAATTCTATTTTTTTATTTTCTTTAGATTCCCTATAAATTGTAAGCTTCTTGCCAATCTTTTGGACAAATTCTGCTCCTGTTGCATCAAGGATGTCGTCAACAATTTCATCAACTTCCACTGGTGCATTTTGTAAGACATTGATTTTTACAATTTCATGGTCTTCTAAAAGTTTATCTATTTGACTTAAAAAGCCTTGGTTTATTCCATCTTTTCCCAGTTGGATAAGTGGGTCCATATTGTGGGCAAGGCTCTTTAGGTAGGCTCTCTCTTTTCCTGTTAACATTCTATCACCTGCTTATTCAAAAAATTCAAATTCGTATTCGCCAATAAATACTGAGCACCCATCATGGGCTCCAAGTTCTTCTAGCTTTTCTACAACCTTATTCTTTCTAAGGTTTTCTTGGAAGTATTTAAGTGAATCGTAATCATCGAAGTTTGTAGAGCGAAGGAGCTTGTCAATGTAAGGTCCTTCAACAAAGTATTCTCCTTGGTCCTTATAGACCCTGATACCTTCTTCTCTCTTAACTTCTTCTACGTGTTCTATGTCGTAGGTTTCATAATCTGTGTAGTCCACTTCTTGAAGTCGCCTGTAGGTTTCCTTCATTAGCTTGTCTACATTTTCTGTTGTGGCACAGGAGCCGGCAATTATTTCATACTTGTCCCCAAGTTCTTCTCTTAGTTTCTTGAGATTTTCTTCTGCCCCTGGTACATCAGTCTTGTTGGCAAAAATAATTTGTCTCTTTTCTCCCAGCTTTTCATTGTATCTCACAAGCTCTTCATTTATCTTGTAGAAGTCTTCAACTGGGTCCCTATGTTCTGATCCAGAAACATCTAGGACGTGGATGAGGATTCCAGTCCTCTCAACGTGTTTTAAAAATTCGTCACCGAGACCAATCCCTTCAGATGCTCCCTCAATAAGTCCAGGTATGTCTGCTATAACAAAGGATTCGCCTTCATCAATTTTTACAACGCCAAGGTTTGGAGTAAGGGTTGTAAAGTGATAGTTGGCAATCTTTGGTCTGGCAGATGTAACTATGGAAAGTAGGGTTGACTTACCTACGTTAGGGAAACCAACAAGTCCCACATCAGCTAGGAGTTTAAGTTCTAATATTATCTCTCTTTCTTCTCCCATATTGCCTGCTTGGGCAAAGGCTGGTGCCTGTCTAGTAGAAGTCTTGAACCTGGCATTACCCATGCCACCACGTCCACCCTTGCAGACAGTTACAGCCATGCCATTTTCCTTTAAGTCATAGATAACTCCCATAGTATTAGCGTCCCTAATTAGGGTTCCCACCGGTACCTTTAGGACAATATCTTCTCCGTCTTTTCCAAATTTTAATTTGCTCATGCCGTTTTGTCCGTTTTCGGCCTTGTATTCTCTTTTGTATCTAAAGTCCATCAAAGTGTGAAGTCCAGAGTCTGTCATTACAATTACATTGCCACCTCTGCCTCCGTCGCCACCAGCTGGTCCTCCTGCTGGTTCGAATTTCTCTCTTCGCCAAGCGACAGCGCCATCTCCACCTTTTCCAGCTTTTAATTTAATTTTAGCTATATCTATAAACATTTTTACCTCACATTTTCTAAAATTATATCACAGAATTAGCACAGAATTGTAGTGAAAACTTGAACCTTGTATCAAATATGTAAAATCTTTGTGAAAATTAGACTTTACTCTTAAAAAAATAAAAGCAAGGTTTCCCTTGCTTCATCTTTATGCTAATTCAACTTTTTCTTCTTGGTAAACATTAGCGAATTTCTTTCCGCCCTTACCCTTAGTTGTGAATCTTAAAATTCCATCAGCTGTTGCAAATAAAGTGTCATCTGACCCTCTCATTACATTTTCACCTGGATGGATTTTAGTTCCTCTTTGTCTAACGATGATGTTACCTGCTAGAACAAATTGTCCGTCGCCTCTCTTAACTCCAAGTCTTTTTGAGTTTGAGTCACGACCGTTCTTAGAAGAACCTGCTCCCTTTTTTGAAGAAAAAAGCAATAAATCAAATTTAATCATTTTGCACCTCCACCTTCTTTAGTGTCAAATATCCTGGATAGGCCTCGTCAATGAGTTCTATCCCCTTAATCATAAATTCAAAACAAGTTTGAATATCATTTCTTTTAAAAATATCACTTTTTAAAATTTCTATTTTTAACATTCCGTCGCCCTGTGAGTCCCTAATGTCACTTTCACTTACTCCCAACTTATCAATCAAGGTAAAGTATAGGGTTTGAGTGAGAGTTGATATGCTGGAGCAGACAAGTTTGTCAAATTCTCCCTCTGCGTGGCCACAAGACTTAAATCCATAGTAATAATCGCCCTTTTTGTAAAGGTCAATCCTAGTCATTAGTTAATACCTGAAATTTCAACTAAAGTGTATGGTTGACGGTGTCCGTTTTTCTTTCTTTCGTTTTTCTTAGATTTGTATTTATATACAATAACTTTTCTAGCCTTAGCTTGAGCTAATACCTTAGCTTCAACCTTAGCACCCTCAACATATGGAGTACCAACTTTTGGCTCGTCACCTGATACAAAAACAACCTTGTCAAAAGTTACAACGTCGCCTTCTTTTGCATCTAGTTTTTCAACTCTAAGTTTGTCACCAGCTTCAACAGTGTATTGTTTTCCGCCTGTTTCAATAATTGCGTACATTTGTAGCACCTCCTCATTACAAGACTCGCCATCCTAGGTACCTAAGTTTAAAACCTATTCTGTGCGGTTACATCAATGTATTCTATCACATGGACCAAACTTTGTAAAGAAATTTTATAAATATTTATGACTTTATAGGATTCTCTTCTTATCATAAAAATTTATAAGCTCGTAAGAAATTATGGCTTTATAAAAAATTATAACTTTATAAAAATTTATGACTTTATTAATCTTTATAAGCTTATAATATCTTACTTTGTCATAAAAGTCTCTGACTTTATAAAAATTTATTAACTTATAAAAATTCTCACAAAAATAGCAGGCCCCTAAGACCTGCTAAAATTTTATATTTTATATTTTTTCAAGTACAACTTAATCAGTGATTGTCTTGTTTTTAATTTCTTCTTTAAGTGATGCGATAAATTCATCTACATCAACATCTTGAACTTCTTCCCCATTTCTCTTTCTTACTGAAAGCTTGCCAGAAGTTTCTTCTTTTTCACCGATAACTAGCATGTAGTTGATCTTCTTAACTTGTGCTTCTCTGATCTTGTAACCAACTTTTTCAGCACGTCCGTCTAGGTGAACCCTAAGTCCTTCTGCGTGAAGTTTATCTGCAATAGACTTAGCAAAGTCTTTGAACTTGTCTGATACAGGGATAACTTCAACTTGTACTGGAGATAACCATAGTGGGAATTTACCTGCAAAGTGCTCGATTAGGATACCCATAAATCTTTCAACTGATCCAAGTAGGGCCCTATGAAGCATAACTGGTCTTTTCTTTTCTCCATTTTCATCAACATAAGTTAGGTCAAAGTTTTCTGGAAGTTGGAAGTCAAGTTGGATTGTACCACATTGCCAAGTTCTACCAATGGCATCTTCTAGGTGGAAGTCAATCTTTGGACCGTAGAAAGCTCCGTCGCCTTCGTTAATTGTGTAAGGAAGCTTCTTTTCTTCTAGGGCTTCTTTTAGACTTTTTTCTGCAAGGTTCCAAGCTTCAAGTTCTCCCATGTAGTCGTCTGGTCTTGTTGAAAGTTCAATTGAATACTTAAATCCAAATGTTGAGTATAGGTAGTCTGCAAGGTCAATCATCTTGAATACTTCGTCCTTAACTTGTGAGAACAAGCAATAAACGTGGGCATCGTCTTGAGTAAATGTTCTTACCCTAAATAAACCATGTAATGCTCCAGAAAGTTCGTGTCTGTGAACTATACCATATTCAGCAAGTCTAATAGGAAGGTCCCTATAAGAGTGCTTGTTGGAATTGTAAACAAGGATTGAGCCAGGGCAGTTCATTGGTTTAACTGCGTAGTCACCATCGTCAATCTTTGTGAAGTACATATTGTCCTTGTAGTGATCCCAGTGACCAGATCTGTGCCATAGGTCTTCGTTTAGGATAATTGGAGTTAGAATTTCTCCGTAACCATTTTCATCAAGAACTCCCCTCCACCAGTTTAGTAGGTTATTTCTCAATACCATTCCATTTGGGTGGAAGAATGGGAAGCCAGGTCCTTCTTCGTGCATACTAAAGAGGTCAAGTTCCTTACCAAGTTTTCTGTGATCTCTCTTTTCAGCTTCTTCACGTCTTTCGATATATTCATCAAGTTGTGATTGTTTTTCAAAGGCAATACCGTAAAGTCTTTGAAGCATCTTATTGTTAGAGTCCCCTCTCCAATAAGCACCTGCTATTGAAAGAAGTTTAATAGCCTTGATTTTTTTAGTTGAAAGAAGGTGAGGTCCCTTGCAAAGGTCAAGGAAGTCGCCAATCTTATACATTGTGATCTTTTCATCTGCTGGTAGGTCTTCTATTAGTTCAACCTTGTAGTCTTGTCCCTTTTCTTTGAAGTGAGCAAGTGCATCTTCTCTTGAAATTTCAATTTTTTCTACTGGAAGGTCCTTCTTTGCAATTTCCTTCATCTTGTCTTCAATTGCCTTGAAGTCTTCTTCTACAAATCTGTGTTCAAGGTCAAGGTCGTAGTAGAAGCCTGTTTCAGTTGAAGGTCCAATGGCAAATTTTGTATCTGGATAAAGTTCTTGGATTGCATAAGCCATGATGTGAGATGCAGTGTGCCAGAAAATTTGCTTTCCTTCCTTGTCTTCAAATTTTACAACCTTGAAGTCACTATCTTCATAAACCTTGTCGTCAAGACCAAGGATTTCTCCGTTAACAACTGCTCCAAGAGATTGTCTCAAAAGACCTTCTGAGATATCTCCAGTGATTTGAGATACCTTAACTCCACTTTCGTATTCTTTTTGTGATCCGTCTGGATACTTTATAATCATTTTATCCTCCTAAAAATTAATAATAAAAAAAGCCACCATCCCAAAGGACGATGACCGTGGTTCCACCTTAATTAAACTCTAGGGACTTAACGCGTCCTGACGCCATAGTTTGCTATGGGACTCCAAGATAGTTTTCAAAAATATAAAATTGGAAATTTACACCAACCATTTCCTCTCTGAGAATTTTATAAATCCTACTCTTCTTATCAAAGTCTCTTTTAAAATTGTTTCTATAATAACACAAAGGTCTTATATGTTCAAGAATAATTCTGAAAGAATATATCATTTCTCTCGCCCCTATATATTACCCAGGCTAAAATTTTTAAAACAAGAATTTCCTTTTTTTGATATAATTTAATAAATCTTATTTTTGGAGGAACTTATGAAGGAAAAGTTAAAATATTTTATTATTATTCTTATTATTTTGGGATCTGTTCCTATTTTACCTGTCTTAGAAGATAGTTTTTATGGATTCTTTGCCTTTATAAATTCTTATGGTCTTAGCTCCTTTGTTTTGCCACTTTTGATTTCTTTACCCTTAATTTATAAAAATAAAAGTTTTTATTTTTTCTATGTCTTCCTTATCCCAATCCTCTACAATAACTTTTTTATTATTTATTTTTTCAAAGTCGTGGACTACTCCTTCACTTCCATTATATTTTTTGTCCTTGGCTTGTTCTTGTCCCTTTACTTATTAGAGGGCAAGAAAAAAACTCCCTAATAGGAGTTTAAATTATTTTATAAAAAATATTGTGCCATAGTCTTCTATTGGGTCTTTGGACAAAATTTCAATTTCATAATCATATTTATTAATAATTTTTAGAATTTCTTCATGGGAGGAGTGATGAGAAAGGTCTCCTGTGAAGAATATTTTTTTGCCCAAGACTCCAGTAGCACCGCCAATAAAACCGTAGTTGAAGTTTTGAAGTTTAATTTGCCCCTGGTCTATCTTATAAATGTGGATCAAGTCCTTTAGGGTCTCGTAGATTCCTCCGTCACTTGTGATGACAAAGTCCTGAGTCACAAGGCAGGAGCACTTGCCATAGCCTTGCTTGATGTTTACAAGGTCAAATCCTTCATTTTTATAATAATCTAGGATGACTTCATCAGTATGCTTTAAGTTGTGGATGAAAATATTCTTAAATGCAAAGGCATTAAGATGGATGTCCCCTGGATACTTTGCAGATAAAGATGAATGTGATGGAAGAATTTTTTTGTCTTTGAAGATCTCTTTATAATAGTCAAAATTATCCCTGTCCACAATTAAATCTCCACTTGGAAGAGGATGTACCAAAATGTCTGGGTGGGTGTCTAGTCCTTCTAATACATTTTTATTCGCCTTGGTCCTCACCACTTGTCCATATTTTTTTAATTTTTCGGCAGACTCTTCTGGAAAGTTTTCTGCCACTAATACATAGGTCATTCCATCATCTCGTAAATTATAATTGATGCTGCCACATTGGCATTAAGGGAGTCAACCTTGTCAGAAATTGGAATATTTAAAAATCCCCTTGCATGGGACATTAAAAAGTCCGAAACTCCCTTAGCTTCGTTTCCTATTACAACTATGTCCTTGTCCTTGAAGTCATAATCCCTCGTTGAAGTTGAATTTTCTAATGAAGTTGCAAGAATATTAAAGTCTAAGCCCACTAAGTCTTCTCGAGCCATAAAGTAAATTGGCAACCTAAAGATGGAGGACATAGAAGACCTTACAGTCTTAGGATTGTAAAGGTCGCAGGACTCAGGAGAAATTATAAGACCGTCAAGTCCCAGGGCATCGGCTGAACGAATTATTCCTCCAAGATTGCCTGGCTCCCTTATGTCGTCAAGATACAAAAATTTGCCAGAAGTCCTGTCAAAGTCCCTGTGAAGGTAAGAGTAGTAGGCTATGATGCCAGGAGATGTGACAGCATCACAAAGATTTTTGAAAATATTGTCGGAAAAGACAAAGAGTTTATCTTGATCTACATTTTTTACAATTTTTTCAAATTTATTTGACCTGTATGCAGACTCACTAAGGGCAAGGTAGTGAATTTTAATCCCCTCAGCCTCTTCAATAACCACAGGCTTCTCCACCATAAAGAGTTTATTCTCCTGCCTGTGCTTTTTCTCCAAAAGCCCCTTTAAAAATTTGTATGTATTGTTATTTTTACTTGTAATTATCATTTTTCCCCTCATTTTTAAAGAAAAAAAGCCCCGAAGGGCTCTTAACTTTAATAAATTTTATAAAAATTTGCTCTTGTCCTTTAGATATTCCTTAACGTCAATTACTTCTCCATTGTCCATGATTATTTTGAAGGAGTAGTCATAGATGTAGGCTGCAGAAAGACCAAGTAGTGATGCTGGAAGGGCCAATAGCATACCAATAGCAGATGTTGTCAATGAAAGTGATAGGACAGTTTTGCCCTTATTTTCCACCAATAACCTGCTGGCATTTCCCTTTCTCCAGATTTCCTTTACTGCTTCAAGGATTTCATCAAGATAGTTTATTACATCATCAACATAGTCCTTGCTAGACTTCTTTTCTTTATGAGAGTCAGAATCCTTTTCTTCCTCACTTTCATAAACCCTTGAAGGTTCAATGTTGATATCGTACTTGCCTTCTCTGATGTAAGAGATTGCCACATCAACGTCGCCGTCGCTATCTAAAAGTGCCTTCCTTACAATGTCATAGGAGGCTCCAGTTGTATTTATTACATAGTCGATTTTTGCCATGTTAATCATAAAATCACCTCTAAATCTTAATTACCCAAAATATTTTTTTTTAATTTTATTTTTGGCTATCAACTTTTGCTGGGTCATGGTTTCCTGTAGCGTTTCCTTCCCCTGCTTGGCTTTCAGTTTCTGGAACTTGGTAGACTGCATCCTTTTCTTCATCAACTATGGAGAAGAAAGTTCTGCCTGGGCAGAATTTTACTTCAGTTTCATCAGGATATTTTAAGATTGTCCTTGCATCTTCGTTTTCCTTTTCCCAAGTTATTGGTGCAAGTTTTCCCTTTTGAAGAAGAAGTCCTGTACCACTTCCTATGTTTGCCATTTTTAAAGTTCCCTTAGGCCCAGCAACTACTCCCTTTTGGAAGAGGACAACTAAATTATCTGTATCAAACTCTTGACCTGTTGCCTCATCAATTACTGGTTGATCTTGGCGAATGTATTTATACTTCCCAGTGGCTTCGTCAAAGATAAACTTTGTCTTATACCTATTGTTGAAGTTTAAAGTAATTTCTTTTACATCAAGGCCTTCTATATTTGCTTCCTTATCGTAGAAGTTAAGGGATGCTGCGTTATCATTTACGTCAACTCCCTTTTCAACTAGATAGTTTTCAAGTTCCGGAAGGGAAATATATCCATTGTGAGGAGCCCTTTTGCCAACATTTTTATTTCTGTGGAAGACAAGACCTTCAAGGGCAATCCCGTCAAGGTCCACAACATTTCTCTTTTTAACTTCTTCAAGTCCTGCAACTGAACCACCCCAGTGGGCATAAATTGCATTGTATTCCTTGGCAGTTTGAACAAAGTAAGGTCTTGCAGAACGAACTGGTCCCACATTTTCTGGGAAGTTACTTTGGAAGAGTGCCATGTATCTTGTGTATTCCCCTTCAACCCTGTACTCGTAAATTATGTCGGCCTTTGAGATTTGTGCTTGAGGTCTTGCATCGTCATGGTTATCAAGCATAACTGCAAAGATTTTTTTCTTGGCTTGTTCTTCGTTGTCTCTCTCTTCATGAGTAAGTGGTGTGTAGTAAACTATCTTTTCTGGCTCTTTAACTTCTACTGCTTGATTTTTATTTTCTGCTTTCTTGCCACAGGCAACCAAAGTCGTGGCTGCTAAGCCCACAAGTAAAAGTTGTTTAAATTTTTTCATTTTCTCTCCTCTTTTCTAATTCTATTTCTTTTATGTATTAACTTAATTTTAGTTTATAAATATAAATATGTAAACAAGAGGATTGTTATAAATTTTTACTTCTTAAAAGCTTTTATGATAAAATTTAAACAGGCGGTGGTTCTATGAATAAATATCTCGAAATAATTATCTATTTTACTGCTCTGATTGGATATCTTTTAACTGAGTACACAAAGATAATTAAAAATGAAAAACTTAGAAAAAAAATTTCTTTTATATTTAACCTCATAGCTGTGTTAATCCTTCTATATGAATTTGTCTTAAAAAAATTTATATAAAAGTTTATAAAAAAATAAGGACTAGATCTTATGCGACTTAGTCCTTTTCTCATAGTTTTCATTTATGAATTTTTAGTTTTCTGCTATAAATCTTTTAATGTCCTTGTCTGAACCCACAACTGTCAATATGTCCTCTTCTTTAATCTTAAAATTAGAACTTGGATTTACATAATTTTCTCCATTCCTCTTGACCATTAAGATGTTGAAGTTGTAATCTTCTCTAAGACCAAGCTCAGTAAGTCCCTTTCCATTCATCTTAGGTGGCGCTTTGAAATCATAAAAGCTGTAGCCTTTTGAGATTTCATCTGAGTCAAGCAAGTTGTCATTGGAAAGATTATTTGCAAGTCTGTAGCCAATATCTCTTTCAGGAAAGATTATCTTATCAGCTCCACACTTTAATAAAATTTTTCCAAACTTATCAGACGTTGCCTTGGCGATAACTTTTTTTATTCCAGCTTCCTTTGATGCAAGGACTGCCATAATTGCTGGCTCAAGGCTTTCACCAATGGCAACTATTGCCACGTCATAATTATTTAGGGCAAGTTCGCCCACTGCCTTTTCATCTTCAAGATCACAAACAACTGCTTCAGTAACATTGTCGTTAATCAAATCAATTTTTTCATGGTCTGAGTCAACAACTACAACGTCGTTTTTCAAATCATATAATCTAGTGGCCACAGTAGACCCGAATCTACCACAGCCAAATACAATAAATGTCTTCATAATTTACCCCACTATAATTTTTCCATAAGAATATCTTGTGTGCTTTTTATTTTTTCTATTTAAAATACTTATGCCAAGAGTGGCTGCTCCAACTCTACCTATATACATCAAAACTATTAAGATAAGCTTCGAAAGAGGACTTAGGTTTGGAGTGATTCCTCTAGTCACTCCCACTGTACCAATAGCTGATACAATTTCATAAAGTATGTCTAGGTACAAGAATTTTCCATCTTCAATAATTGTTATCCAAAGTGATGAAAAAATCACCAAGACAGAGCCCAGTGAAACAATGCAAAGACTCTTTAAGATGGTGTCACGCGAAATTGACTTGTGAAAAATTTCTGTTTCATCATTTCCCCTTAGGACAGAAATTGTCGCAAAGAGCAAGGCACCAAAAGTTGTAGTTTTAATACCACCACCAGTTGATGCTGGTGATGCACCTATAAACATAAGAATAATTGTTACAATTACAGAACCTTCTTGCATCTCACCAATGTCTATGGAATTAAATCCAGCAGTTCTTGCAGATGCAGACATAAAGAAGGATGCCAAAACTTTTCCCTTTAAGGTCAAGCCTTCCATTGCCCCACTCTTGTGTTCAAGTATGAAGTAGGCAAGACTTCCAACTAGAAGGAGGATGCTTGTAATTGATATAACAACCTTGGAGTGAAGGGTCAAGTTCCTAAACCTTCTCTTCTTATAAATGTCGAGATAAACTGTAAAGCCAAGCCCACCAAAAATTATTAGAAAGGCTACAACAAGATTAACAGTTATGTTGTCTACATAATCCACAAGGGAATTGCCTATAATATCAAAGCCTGCGTTACAAAAGGCTGAGACTGCGTGGAAGAGAGAAAATAAAATTCCTCTTTTCAAGCCGAAGTCAGGAATGAATCTTGTTGCAAGTAAAATTGCACCAATAAATTCCACACTCAAACTAAACTTGATGATATAGATTACAAGTCTAATAATCCCCTTGCTAGTATCAGCATTAGTTTGTTCCTTTATAATTCTTCTCTCTGTAATCCCAATTTTTTTATTTAAAACAAGAGCTATTAGGGACAAGAAGACCATGGTTCCCAAACCGCCAATTTGTATTAAAGTTATGATTATAAGTTTTCCAAAAACTGTCCACTGGGTTGCTGTGTTGGCAACAATGAGTCCTGTTACACATGAAGCAGAAGTTGATGTGAAGAGGGCATTTAAAAAGCCAATGGATCTACCATTTGCCGATGCAAGAGGAAGGTTTAATAAAATTGCCCCAAATAGGATCAAACCAAAAAAAGAAAGGCAGACCATTAGGGGGGGATTCTTTTTTAATTTTCTAATCATAATTTCCTCATTAAATAAATTTTTTCAAACTCATTATACAAAAAAAGCTCCCAATTGGGAGCAATAATTTATTGTTCTTTTGCAATTTCAACTAGCTTTGCAAAACCAGCTGGATCATTAATTGCCATTTCAGAAAGCATCTTTCTATTAATAGTGATGTTTGCCTTCTTAAGACCGCTAATGAATTTTGAATAGCTCATGCCATTAATTCTTGCAGCTGCATTAATTCTTGTAATCCAAAGTTTTCTAAAATCTCTTTTTCTTTGTTTTCTACCAATATAAGCATAGTTAAGAGATTTCATAACAGCTTGGTTAGCAGTTCTAAATAATTTTGATTTAGCACCAAAATATCCCTTGGATTGCTTTAGTATATTCTTATGTCTTTTTTTAGCGTTAACGCCTCTTTTTACTCTAGCCATTTTTACCTCCTATTAAGGGATCATGTGATCAATTCTTCTTTGATCACCTTTAGAAACCGTACTGCTTTTTCTAAGTTTTCTTAGTCTCTTAGCAGTTTTCTTACCTGTTAAATGTCCTTTAAAAGCGTAAAATCTCTTAAGCTTTCCAGAACCTGTTCTCTTAAACCTCTTCGCGGAAGCTCTGTGAGTTTTCATCTTTGCCATAAAAATCCTCCTTATTTATCAGACTTATCGCTGTCTTTTCTTTCTGAAAGGAACATAACTAAACTTCTTCCTTCCATTTTAGGTTTTTTGTCCACAACTCCATACTCAGAAATTAAATCATAAAACTTGTCGAGAACTTCTCTACCAAGATCAGTATGACCCATCTCTCTACCTCTAAATCTAACTGAAAGCTTAACTCTATCACCGTTTTTTAAGAAATCAATAGCTCTATTGGCTTTAGTATTTAAGTCATGATCTTCAATGTTCGGACTAAATCTTAGTTCCTTAACATTGATAACTTTTTGCTTTTTTCTAGCTTCTTTTTCTTTTTTCTCTTGCTCGTATCTGTATTTACCATAGTCCATTATACGACATACTGGTGGTTTTGCGTTTGGCGCAACATTCACTAGGTCAAGTTTTTTAGATATAGCCAAGTCGATGGCTTGATTTTTGGGCACAACACCAAGTTGATTTCCCTCATCATCTACTAATCTGACTTCTTTTTCTCTTATCTCTTCATTGATTTGAAGTTCTTTAATTTCTAAGCACCTCCGTAAATTAAAAAAGCGGACACCTAAAAAGATGCCCGCAAATTCATCGAAATTTTCAAATAACCTAAATGACTGAGCCATTAGGTGAGAAGCGGACTTCTTCTTTAATAACAAAGACAATGATAACACATGAGTTACCTCTTGTCAAACACTTTTATACCAAAGATTTAATTTTTTGATACAAAATATCTATGGCCACTTCGTTTTCGCCACCTTCTGGGATGATTAAGTCTGCATACCTCTTTGATGGCTCAACAAATTGGAGATGTGATGGTCTAACTGTTGAAAGGTACTGATCAATAACTGAGTCAAGTGACCTTCCTCTTTCAAGCATATCTCTTTTAATCCTTCTTATGATTCTCACATCGGCATCAGTATCAACAAAAACTTTTATATCCATGATGTCTATTAGATTAACTTCATTAAAGATTAAAATTCCTTCAAGAATAATAATGGGTTTTGCTTCAACAATTTCCTTTTCTCTTTTTCTATTGTGAAGGGCAAAATCATAAATTGGTTTCTCAATAGACTTGCCATCCTTTAACATTTCTAAATGTTCAAATAAGAGGTCATTATCAAAAGCAAGGGGATGGTCATAATTTGTCTTAACTCTTTCTTCAAAGACCAAGTTTGATTGGTCCTTGTAGTAGGAGTCCTGTTCAATTACAGATACCTTGTCCCTTCCAATTAAATCAATTAGCTTTTTGGTAACAGTACTCTTACCGCTACCACTTCCACCACATATTCCAATAATACAGGCCTTATTCTTCATTTTCTCTCCTCAAAATAAATCCTTTTTTAATAGGTTGATCGATTTTAATTTTAAAAATTTGCTTTGCCTTATTTGCAACATCAATTTCTCTATCCTTATCATCTAACATTTTTTCTATCTTGTAGTCAAAATGCTTTACACCAGGTCCAAAGATTTCAATCTCTTCTCCAACAAAGACCCTGTTTCTCTGTTCGATTGTAGCTATATTTGTTTCCTCATCGTAGTCTAAGACGATACCCACGAAGTCGTAACCCCTGATGTAGGAGTTGTCCTTATACACTTGTGAATTTTCATTAGCTTGTCCGAAGAAGAAACCTGTTGTGAAGTCCCTGTGACTTACCTTTTTAATTTCTTCTAATAAAGATGGGTCGTACTTGTAATTTTCTGGGTCAGCATAGTAGGCATCAATTGCCATCCTGTAGGATCTAATTACTGTTGCAAGATAGTATTCACTTTTTACACGGCCTTCAATCTTTAGACTTGCAATACCAGCTTCAATCATTTCATCAATGTGTTCAATCATACAAAGGTCCTTGGAATTCATAATAAAAGTTCCCTCATCGTGTTCTTCTATTGGAAAGTATTCTCCAGGCCTTTTTTCTTCGACTAAATGGTACTTGTACCTACAAGGTTGGGCACAGTCCCCCATGTTAGCATCCCTTCCAGTCATGTAATTTGATAAAAGACACCTTCCTGAGTAGGACATACACATAGCACCGTGAGCAAAAGTTTCAACTTCAATGGAGTCGCCAACTTCTTTAATAATATCAGCAACTTCCTTTAGACTTAGTTCTCTTGCCATTACAACTCTTTCTGCTCCAAGTTTTTGCCAGAATTTTACAGTTTCCACATTAGTAACTGATCCTTGAGTTGAAATATGGATTGGAAAGTCTGGCGCAACTTCCTTTACCTTCATAAACATACCTGGGTCAGCAACTATAAGAGCGTCAACTCCAATTTCATAGAGTTCCTTGATGTAGTCTTCTACACCTTCCATGTCATGGTTGTGGGGAATTATGTTAAGAGTTACGTGAATCCTCTTTCCCCTCTCGTGTAAATAACCCGTTGCCCATTTAATATCATCCATTGAGAAGTTCTTAGAAGCTTTTCTAAGTCCAAAGCTTTCTCCTCCAAGATACACTGCATCGGCCCCATATTCCACTGCAGTTTTTAATTTATTTATATCACCTGCCGGTGCTAAAAGTTCAATCTTCTTCATCTTTTCTCCTTACTAAAAGTATTCCATCCCCAATGGGTATTACTGATGAGTCAAATCTCTCATCGCAGGAAATATCTTTTAAAAACTTCCTAAGTCTTTTTACAATTGTTATCTTTCTTCTCTTAACTAGGGAGTCTTCTGCTATCATCCCCTTGAAGAGGACATTATCACAGAGAATTATCCCTCCATCATTTAAATTCTTAAGGGCCTCATCAAAATATTTTTCATATTGCCCCTTAGCTGCATCTATAAAAATAAAGTCGTACTTTTCCTCTAGGTCTAAAAGAAAATCATAGGCATCTCTGTGGTGAACCTCTATCTTATCTTCAAGGCCCACTGCAAAGATATTTCTTCTCGCAATTTCTACCATTTCTTCTTTTAGCTCTACGCTGTCAATTTTTTCTATGCATTTATTCCTCTTGGCAAAAGAAATAGAAGAATAGCCTATGGCAGTTCCAAGCTCAAGGATTTTCTTCGGCTTATGCATGGCTAGAAGGAAGTTTATAAACTCTTCACTTTCTCTCTCCACTATTGGAACGTGATTTTCTTCAGCGTAATTCATCATATCGCGAAGTTTTTCATCTTTTAAATTTTTTAAATCTCTTAAATAATTCTCTATATAATCGTAATTTATATTTGGCATAATTCCTCTAAAAAAGGGAACCTAGTAGATTCCCTAAATATCCTAAACTTCCATAATAATTGGTAAAATCATAGGATTTCTCTTTGTGTTTTTGAAAATATATGATCTCAAGTTATCTCTTATGTCAGACTTGAGTCCATTCCAGTCCCTTAAGTTGTCGCGTGAATCATCATTAAGGATTTTTCTTACGACATTCTTTGCATCTTCAATAAGGTCTTCTGATTCTCTTACATAAACAAAACCTCTTGAAATAATGTCTGGACCTGAAACAACCTTACCTTCTTTTGTCAAGGAGATAACTACAATTATTAGTCCGTCTTCTGACAAGTGTCTCCTATCTCTTAAGACGATGTTACCAACGTCACCAACTCCAAGTCCATCAACAAGAATATTTCCAGATGGCACATCACCAACAAGTTTTGCAGATTTTTGTGAAATTTCGAGACAATTTCCATTTTCCATTATGAAAATATTCTCTTCATCCATGCCCATTTGATGTGCAATCTGAGCATGCTTCATAAGGTGTCTTACTTCACCATGGGCTGGTATAAAGTATTTTGGCTTTACTAAACTCAAAATAAGTTTTAACTCTTCTTGACAAGCGTGACCAGAAACGTGAATTTCTGATAGTGTTTCATAAATTACCTTAGCACCTCTTTCAAGAAGCCTATTTATTACCTTTGTAACAGCATTTTCATTTCCTGGTATTGGAGTCGCCGAAAGGATGATTGCATCATTTGGTGTAAGTTGAATCTTTCTATGTTCTCCATAGGCAATTCTTGTAAGAGCTGACATTGGCTCTCCTTGTGAACCAGTTGTGATTAATACAAGTTCACTATCTTCATACTTATCCATATCCTTGATGTCAACAAAGGTATCCTTCTTAACCCTAAATTGTCCAAGCTTTCTCGCTGTTTCTGTTACATTTACCATGGATCTACCAGACAAGACAACTTTTCTTCCATATTTTTCTGCAGAGTTAATAATTTGTTGGATTCTGTGTACATTGGATGCAAAAGTTGCAATAATAATTCTGTTGTCAGATAGGCTTTGGAAGAGCCTGTTAAAAGTCTCCCCAACCTTGGACTCACTCATTGTGTAGCCTTCTCTTAGGACGTTTGTAGATTCACCAATCATAGCAAGTACACCCTTTTGACCAATTTCTGCAATCCTAGTTAAGTTAATTGGCTCTCCACTAATTGGAGTAAAGTCTACCTTGAAGTCACCAGAGTGGTAAACATATCCAAGTGGTGTTTTTATTGCTAGGGCACAAGAATCTGGAATAGAGTGATTTACATTTATCCATTCAACTTCCATCTTCCCAAGTTTAACAACATCTCCAGCATTTACTACGTGAAGTTTATCTCTTGAAAGTCTGTGCTCTTTTAATTTATTTTCTAATAGTCCAATTGTTAGTCCAGTTCCATAAATGTCTAGGTCTAACTTCCTTAGTACATATGGAATAGCACCAATGTGGTCTTCGTGACCATGAGTTAGGACAAGTCCCCTTATCCTATTTTTGTTGTTTTCTAGATAAGTTACATCTGGTATTACAACATCAATACCAAGCATTTCATCTTCTGGGAAAGTCATACCACAGTCTACTATGATAATGTCATCTCTATATTCAACTACTGTAAGATTCTTTCCGATTTCGTGAAGCCCTCCCAGTGGGATAATCTTCACCTTATTTGTGTTTTTCATTAATTTGCCTTCTCCTCAATTTTGTGTTGGCAGTCTTCGCAATAACCCATAAATTTTAGAGTGTGGTCAACAATTTTAAAATTCTTTTCTTTCTCTATCTTAGCTTCTAGTTCATTTAAGTTATCAATATCAACTTCTTCGACTTTTCCGCAATTTATGCAAACGAGATGGTGGTGCCTATGGCCTTCACTTGGTACTCTAAGCTCATACCTCAGAATATTGTCATCAAAGGCAATTTGATCTAAGACTCCAAGCTTGTGGAATAATTGCACAGTCCTGTAAATAGTTGCAATACCCATTTCCGGATCATTTTTTGCAACTAAGTTATAAACTTCTTCTGTCGTCAAGTGCTTGTCCCTATTGTCCAGAAAAATTTCATAGACTTTTGCCCTCTGTTTAGTGTATTTATATCCACTGTCTTTTAAGATTTTTTTAACAGGTTCAACGTTTTTTGTATTCATTTATTCACCGTCTAATTCATCTAATAGTTCTTCATAAGCTTTGCTTGCAACTTCTAACTCTTCATCATCGATGCCAGCAAGAAGTTCATCACCATTTTCGTCTTCAATTATTTTTAAAATATATACTTCTGGATTATCTTCATCAGCATAGAGTGCGACATAATCAATGTCCTCAACAGAAAATTTTGCATCAACAAAAAATTCAACTTCTTTATCATTTTCGTCATATAGTTTTATTTTTTCCATCTTATCACCTATAAATTTATTCTATCCAGATAGGATTGCAGGATATAAGTCGCAGCAATTTTATCTATATATTTTTTCCTATTTTCTCTTCGAACAGAACCTTCTATTAAAACTTGTTCTGCCATTAAAGTGGTCATTCTCTCGTCAACATACTCAATTTCTACTTTAAATTTGTTTTTTAATTTTTCTGCAAACTTAATTACTTTTTCACTTTGTGGCCCTATAGTATTGTTCATGTTCTTAGGAAGACCTACCACTACTTTTTCTACATTATTCTCTTTTATAATTTCATGAATTTTCTCATAGGCTATCTTATTAGATTCTCTTTTTATTGTCATAAGAGGTTGTGCGGTAAGCATTAGAGCATCACTTATGGCTGCCCCAATCCACACATCTCCTACGTCAAGGCCTAAAATTTTATTCATTTAACCACAACCTTTACAGGTACATATATAATATGTAAAAGAGATGGTCAAACCATCTCAAATTTTTTCTAAATAAACTTTTAACATTTCTTGTAAAAGCTCGTCACGCTCTACTTCTTGTATCATGGATCTTGCATTATCATGGCTTGTGATATATGTTGGATCACCAGATAATATATATCCTATAATTTGGTCAGTTGGGTTGTATCCTTTTTGTTCTAGAGCATTGTAAACTGTCTTTAAAATACTCTTAATTCTTTCTTGTTCCAAACTGCTTTTTTCAAAAATTTGTGTATTATTATTTTGACCCATAATTACCTCCAAATAGATTATATCATAAAAATATCTATTTTGACATTATTATAAGAGCTCATCTAGCTTGTTTAGAGCTTCTTCAACCTTATCTAAGTCCTTTGCACCAGCAGTTGCCATATCAGGTCTACCACCTCCGCCACCGCCAGCTACTTTGGCGATTTCCTTGATTAGTTTACCTGCAGCAATTTTCTTTTCAACAAGATCCTTGGAAACTGCACATACAAAGTTTAGTTTATCATCATTAACTGCAGCAAATAAAACAACAACTGATTCAAGTTTATTTCTAACTTCATCAGCTAAGTCACGAAGAGTATTAACATCTACTCCGTCGAACTTTTTGATTACGTACTTGATTCCATTCTTTTCTCTAACATCCTTTGTTAAATCAGAAATTTGATCTTTAGCAAGGTCATGTTCAAGTTTTTCTATATTTTTATTTGCTTCTTTTAGATTTTTAATATTTAATTTTATCTTTTGAATAATTTCATCTTTGTTTGACTTTAATTCACTAGCTATTTCTTCTTCTTTTTTGCTTAAGTTATTTAGGTATTCATAAACAGCTGGTCCAGTAATGGATTCAATTCTTCTAACTCCATTACTTATACCACTTTCAGATAGGATCTTAAACATGGAAATCTCTGAAGTGTTTGATACGTGAGAACCACCACAAAGTTCACGTGAGTAATCGCCCATAGATATAACCCTAACTTGATCTTGGTATTTACCTTCAAAAAGTCCAATAGCTCCCATTTTCTTAGCTTCTTCAAGCCCTGTTACTTTTGTTTCAACTGGAAGTCCTTCAAAGATTTTTTCATTAACTCTTCTTTCTACTTCGGCAATTTCTTCTTTTGTCATTGCATCAAAGTGGGAGAAGTCAAATCTCATTCTGTCAGCCATAACTAAAGAACCTGCTTGGTTTACATGACTTCCCAATACTTCTTTAAGAGCTTTGTGAAGTAAGTGAGTTACAGAGTGATTTCTTCTTATATTATTCCTCCTCTTAGAATCAATAATAGCCTTAACAGGAGCTTTTTCTAGTCTTCCCTCTTCAACTTTTACAAGGTGAAGGTGAATTCCATCCTTGGTTTTCTTTGTATCAGTGACTCTTAACTTGAAGTTGCCAGAAATAATTTCACCAGTGTCTCCTACTTGACCGCCGCTTTCTCCATAGAAAGTTGTCTTATCAAGGACTACGAGGCCTTCTTCTCCTTCTTCAAGAGACTCAACAATTTCATCATTAGAAATTATTCTTATAATGTTTGCATCGCATTCATCTTTTTCATATCCAAGAAATTCATTACTTAGTCCTTCAAAAAGATGCTTGCTATCTTGGTTGGCCCAGCCAACATTGGAGTCATTTCTAGCTTCTCTTGCCCTTCTCTTTTGGTCATCCATTTCTTTTTGGAAGCCATCCATATCAACATCATATCCATCTTCTCTAAGGATTTCTTCTGTTAAGTCAATTGGGAAACCATAAGTGTCATAAAGCTTAAAGGCCTTTTCTCCATCTAGTAGCCTTTCATTTTTTCCCTTCATTTCATCTATGTGGGCCTTAAGTCTAACAAGACCTCCATCAATAGTTTCCAAGAATTTTTCTTCTTCTCTTCTAATGATTCCCTTGATAGATTCTCTATTTTCCTTAAGTTCTTTATATTGTTCGCCCCAAGAGTCAATTACCATGTCGGCAATTTCATATAAGAAGGCTCTTTCTATGCCAAGTTTTCTTCCATGTCTTGCAGCTCTTCTTATAAGTCTTCTAAGCACATAGCCCCTTCCTTCATTAGAAGGTACAATTGTATCAGAAATCATAAAAGTCATTGCCCTAATGTGGTCAGTGATTACCCTAAAGGAAATATCTGCATTCTTGTCTTGGCCATATTTTTTACCAGAAACTTTTGAAATCTCTTGGATAATATCTTTTATGGCATCAATTTCAAAAATATTGTCAGTTCCTTGAAGGACAGTTGCAATTCTTTCAAGCCCCATTCCTGTATCAATGTTTGGATGAGCTAGAGGCTTGTAGTTTCCTTCTTCGTCCTTATCGAATTGAGTGAATACAAGGTTCCAAACTTCAATAAATCTGTCTCCTTCTCCACCAGGTCTTTCATCCTCAGATCCGTGTTCAAGTCCCCTGTCAACATAAATTTCTGAACATGGACCAGATGGACCAACTTCTAGTTCCCAGAAGTTATCTTCTTTTCCCAGTCTAATGATTTTTTCTTCATCGATTCCAACTACATCCTTCCAGATGTTGTAGGCTTCGTCATCTTCATGGTAAACTGTAACCCATAAATCTTCTTTTGGGATTTCAAGATTAACTGTTAAGAATTCCCAAGCCCATGGAATTACTTCGTGCTTGAAGTAATCTCCAAAGGAGAAATTCCCTAGCATTTCAAAAAATGTTGCGTGCCTATCTGTTAAACCTACATTATCTATATCGCCAGTCCTAATACATTTTTGACAAGTTGTAACTCTTTTTGCAGGAGGGGTTTCTTCGCCAGTGAAAAATTTCTTCATTGGTGCCATCCCAGCTCCTATTAAAAGAAGTGATTTATCATTTTTTGGAATTAGTGAAAAACTTGGTAGTATGAAGTGCCCTTTTGATTCAAAAAATTTTAAAAACTCTGTTCTTATATCGTGTAAACCTAAATATTTCATATACAACTCCTATTAAAAATCCTCCCATACCCTGGGAGGATGTGCTATAAATATTATAATTATAAAGAATATGAATGTCAATTAGAGCTGTATCTATCGTTGTATTTTATTTTGATAAAATCAACGAGTATAAAGATAATTGACGTCAATGGAACAGAGATAACCATTCCCCATACACCAAAGATTCCACCACCTATAATTATTGAAATTAAAATTACAAGTGGGTTAAGTCCTGTTGAGTCTCCAATGAGTTTTGGTGCAAGAATATTATTTTCTACCCACTGAACAATTACAAATAATATTAGAACCCAAAGGGCCTTCATTGGTGAGTCCATAAAGGCAAATAAAACTGCTGGCGCACAACCAAGGAAGGGACCAATAAAAGGAATTATATCTGCAATACAAGTTATAAGACCAATTATAATGGCAAAGTCTACTCTTAATACTAAAAGATAAACCATTGTAAGTACGCCCACAAAGATTGCCATAAGCATTCTTCCCCTTATAAATTGTTGAAGGGCTGTGTCAATGTTGCTTGTCAAGTAAGAGATATCTTCTCTATGTTTATTTGGTATTGCCTTCTTCACTTTCAACAAAAATCTTTCCTTGTCCACTGAAAAGTAGAAAGAAAAAATAATTATTAAGACCAACCTAAAGGCTGATGTTAAAAATCCATAAAGTTTAGAGATCACGTTAGAAAGTGAGCCCATTAAGGATCCTTGGGCTTTTACTATTAGGTCATTAATAGTGCCCTTAATAGAATCCAAAATGTTAGAAACTATTTGTGGAGTTTCTACATTTCCATTTACCTTTGGATTTGTTTCTTTATAAATGTTTATAAAATTCTTTGGAAGTTCAATGTTAAACTTGGCAAATACATTTGATAAGAAATTATTAAATTCTCTTATTAGGGTATCCACCATTCCAGGTAAACTTGTAAGAAGATTTGAAACTTCATTTATTGTTTTTGGAATTACAGAAACTATTAAAATTCCAAAAATAAGTATTGCTGAGATGTAAACTATTATTACACCAAACTGTCTCTTTACTCCCTTTCTCTCCAAGTAGTTTACTATTGGGTCGATTATATATGCAAAGATTATTGCAATCATTACCGATGAAAGGGTGTAACCGATGATAGGGAACTTATTAAAGAGTATGTTTATTAAATAAAAAATAAGTATCCCCAAAAATATTTTTGTGATAAGGCTTAGGTCTATATTTATTCTCTTCTTGCCTTCTATATATCTGTTCCCAATATTTATTAGATAATAAATTGCTAAAAATATTAAAAGAATAGAGAGTACCACGAGGGCATAAATCATAAATCTAGCAGCGTTACCAGATATTTGCTCTAACATAATATCACCTGTTCTTGAACTTTTTCATCCCTTGATTTATTTTTTCCACCACATAATCACACTCTTCTTTTGTGTTTTCGTGATTTATGGAAAGTCTAAGCATAGAAAGTGAATCTTCTTCGTTTCTTCCTATTGCCCTTAAAACATGAGATGGGTTAATGCTTCCTGCTGCACAAGCAGATCCAGAAGAAACACATATATCAAACATATCAAGATACTGAACCATAGTTTGAGGCTTAGTATTTTTTAAAGTGATATTTATATTTCCAGGAAGTCTTTTTTCTCTAGGACCATTTAAAACTATTCCATCTATATTTAAAAGTTTTTCGATTGTATAATCTCTCAAATCTCTTGTATAAGATGAATGGTCCTCCATATTATTGTAAGCATCTTCCATTGCTCTTGCAAGCCCAACTATTGATGCAAGATTTTCTGTTGACGCTCTTCTTCCTCTTTCCTGTTCGCCACCATCTAGGAAGTTATCCAGGTCTATACCTTCTCTTAGGTATAGGACTCCTACTCCCTTAGGTGCTCCAAGCTTGTGACCTGATAAGGAAAGCATGTCTACTCCAATGTCTTTGATTTTAAATTTTACATTTCCCACAGCTTGAACTGCATCTGTGTGAAATAAAATATTTTTTTCCTTGGCTATTTTTGCAATTTCAGCAAGGGGTTCTATAGTTCCTATTTCATTGTTGGCAAACATAATTGAAATAAGCCTTGTGGAATCTTTAATTGAATTTTCAATTTCTTTTAAGTCAACAAAACCTTCTTCATCAACAGAAACAAGACTAGCTTCCCCACCCCATTTTTCAATTTTTTTAAGTGAATTTAAAATTGCTGGGTGCTCAATCTTTGATGAGATAATGTGATTTTCTTGATTAGGCAAAAACGAGCCCTTTAGAGCCCAATTATCTGATTCAGACCCTGAGGAAGTAAAGTAGATTTCACTTGCCTTTACTCCCAAGAGGTCTGCAATTTTTATTCTTGAATTTTCTATTGCTGCCCTAGACCTTTGACCAAGTGAATATATTGCCGACGGATTTCCATAATTTTCCTTTAAATAAGGAAGCATGGCTTCAAAAACCCTGTCTGTTATCCTAGTAGTGGCAGCATTGTCCATATAAATCATAAGAGCCTCACATATCTGCTAGGGTCATAGACTCCATGACCCCTTCAATTCGACCTTGAAGTTTAGATAAGATATCCCTTGTTGCGCAATCAGCTTGCTTGCCACAAGCTACATTTTTCCCAAGGTCGCAACAGGAAAGAGAAATATCTCCCTCGAGGGCATTTATAATTTCTCCAATTGCTATATTTTGTGGGTCTCTTGCTAATACATAACCTCCACCTGCACCCCTAATTGATTTGACAAGGTCTGCCTTCCTAAGAAGGGTGAAGAGTTGTTCTAAATAAGATTCGGAAAGATTTTCATCTCTTGCTATATCCTTTAAGGCTATGGGACCCTTGCCCATATTTTCCTTTAAGTTATACATTGCCATTAGACCGTAACGACCCTTTGTAGATAATTTCATCTAGTCACCTCTTATAATGGATTAAAAGATCCCTTATCTTTATTATTTTCTAGCATATTTTTTAATGTGTACCATGATAGGACTGCACACTTTACTCTTGCAGGTAGAGTTGAAATAGATTCAAAGGCAACGGCATCGTCAAGATCTTCTAACTCGTCTGGGTCATCAATCTCTCCCTTTACCATTCCAATAAACTTATTTGCTCTTTCAATAGCTTCTTCAACTTTTATGCCCTTTACATTGTCACACATAATTGAAGTTGACGCTTGAGAGATGGCACATCCGTGACCTGTGTAGGATATATCTTCTATAATGTCATCTTTAATCTTAACTTCAAGAGTGATTTCATCTCCACAACTTGGATTGTGACCAAGCTCTTTTTTTGTGTAGTCTTCTAGTTCTCTTCTGTTGTGTTTGTTCCTAGAGTGCTCTAAGATTAATTCTGTGTAAATATTATCAAGATTCAATTCCTAAAATCCTCCTTACATCTTCAAGATGTTCAACGAAATAATCAATTTCTTCCACTGTGTTGTAGATTGCAAAACTTGCCCTACAAGAGAAATTTGAACCCAAGTACCTGTGTAGTGGTTGGGCACAGTGGTGACCTGATCTTATGGCAATGCCATAAGTGTCAAGAATTGATGCAACATCGTGAGGATGAGCTTCTTTAAAGTTGAAAGAAATTACTGGTGCCCTGTTCTTGTCACTTGTTGTGTAGACATCAAGATAATTTAGTTTTTTAAGCTTGTAGTAACAGTAGTCAGTTAAAAATCTTTCGTACTCGTCAATTTTTTCCATTCCATATTTGTTTATAAAGTCAATGGCTGCTGCAAGATTAACTGCTCCTTCAACATTGGTAGTTCCTGCTTCAAACCTTTGTGGCGCATCTAAGAAAGTTGTGTGGTCTTCATAGACATATTCAATCATATCGCCACCAGTAAGGAAGACATCCATCTTGTTTAAGAGTTCTTCTTTTCCATAAAGTACACCAATTCCCAAGGCAGAATACATCTTGTGACCAGAAAATGCCATAAAGTCAACATCAAGTTCACTTACATTGACCTTCCTATGGGGAACTAATTGTGCCCCATCAAGAATGATCTTTGCGTCTGAATTTTCTCTTGCATACTTTACAATTTTTTCTATGTCAGGATTTGTTCCAACAACGTTAGATGCTCCTGTGATAGAAATAAGTTTTGTATTCTTAGTAACTTTTTCTTCGATTTCAGAAAAAGGAATTTGCATATCATGGTCAAGATATAAAAACTTTAACTTTGCTCCAGTTTTCTTGCAAACTTCTTGCCAAGGCACAAGGTTGGAATGGTGTTCCATAATTGAAATCACAATTTCATCGCCTTCTTTTAAATTGTTTAGCCCATAGGAATAAGCAAGAAGGTTTAAGGCTTCAGTTGCATTTCTAAGAAATACAACTTCTGATGCCTTCCTTGCTCCTATAAAGTCTGCTATCTTTTGTCTTGCATCTTCGTAAACTTCTGTTGACTTCATTGCAAGATAATGGGCTCCCCTGTGAGGATTTCCATTTTCGCATTCGTAAAAGTTTTTTATATTGTCAATAATTTCTCTTGGTTTTTGTGTTGTTGCACCGTTGTCAAAATAAACTATTTGCTTTCCATTGGGTTTCAAATTTAAAAAGGGAAACTCTTTTCTAATTTCTTCTATTTCGTTTTTAGTAAACATTTAATTTCCTCTCTTTATAATTTCTCTAACTGATTTCCAAACTTCTTCCTTTAGCTTTTCATCGCCAAGAGCATCAATAGCTCCAGAAAATTTGGACTCAACTATTAGAGCTTCTGCTTCATCAAAGCTTATGCCCCTAGACATTAGATAAAAAATTTGGTTGCTATCAAGCTTACCTGAACTTGATGCGTGGTTACCAACAACGTCATCTTCGTGAGCAAGCATTAGGGGTACTGAGATTGAGTGAACTGTGTCATCAAGTAGGATTGAATATTCTTCTTCAGAACCCTCTGCACCCTTGGCGCCTTCTATAAATTGAAGATTTGACTTAAAGTTCTTTGATGACCTTCCCTTTAAGGCACCGTTAACTAGGATGTCTGACTCAGTCTTTCTACCCTTGTGAATCATGTCAAAGTTCATATTGAGGTACTCGTCTTTTTGACCAAAGTAAATTGAATTAACAAGTCCCTCTGAATATTCGCCAATTAATTCGCACTTGTAGTTTGTGTAAAGTCTAGCGGAACCAAGTTCATATTGGTGTACGCTAACTTTTGCATGATTTTCTGTATAAACTCCAATTGATTCAAGCACTAGGGACTTGTCATCATCTCTCGCTATTACAAAAACTTCAACTTCTGAGTTTTCTTTTGCAAGGACTTTGATAACAGTATTCCTAAATTTTTCACTGCTGCCACAAGATGTGTAGTCAAGGACAACTTTTAATTTTGAATCTTTTTCTGCAACTATGTGGTGAAGGTCAAAGAGCTCAGAATATTCATCGTCAAGTTCAAATAACTTGAAGTTTTCTACTGCCTTTCCTTCTCCACTTGTGTGGGACTTATAATAATTTAGGTATTTCCTATTTAAATCTAAGACATCATCTGATATGCCGTACTTAAAATTTTCAAATTCAGAAATTTCTCCTGGATTATCTTCTCCTACTTCTCTATATGAAATCCCTTTAATTTGTGGAATTTCTATTTCTGTTTCATTAACCCTTAAGAAGTCAAAAGTCTTAAAGGCTATTTCATTTCCTATTAATTTATTCATCTTTCACCTACCCAATTGATCCAACAAGTTCAAGATTTATTAAGTTATTCATCTCAACTGCGTATTCCATAGGAAGTTCCTTAGCTATTGGCTCAGCAAAACCTCTTACTACCATTTCCTTGGCCTCTTGTTCAGAGATACCCCTGGACATTAGGTAGAAGATAACTGAATCGCTAATCCTTCCGATTTTTGCTTCGTGTCCAATATCAATATTATTGTTTTCAATTTTTATTGTAGGAATTGTATCTGACCTTGACTTGCTATCAAGCATCAAGGACTCACAAGATGTTGCGTTCTTTGCACCAACAGCATTTTCTTTTATTTCAACAAGCCCCCTGTAAATTGCAATCCCACCAGATTTTGAAATTGATTTTGTGTTTATAGTTGAAGTAGTGTGTGGTGCTGCGTGAACAACTTGTGCTCCTGTGTCAAGATTTTGTCCCTCACCTGCAAAGGAGATACCAGTGAATTCACTAGATGCATTTTCTCCCACAAGGATTGATGATGGGTAAAGCATAGAAACTTTTGAACCAAAGGATCCTGAAACCCATTCGATCTTTCCATTTTTTTCTACGATTGCCTTCTTAGTGTTGAGGTTGTACATATTTCTTGACCAGTTTTCTATTGTTGAGTACCTAAGAGTTGCCCCTTCTCCAACAAAAAGTTCAACTGCACCTGCGTGTAGGTTTATGACATTGTACTTAGGAGCAGAGCAACCTTCTATGAAGTGGCAGTAGGCTCCATCTTCTATAATAATTAAGGTGTGTTCAAATTGTCCTGCACCTGGTGCATTAAGTCTAAAGTAAGATTGTAGAGGTATATCTACATTTACTCCCTTTGGCACATATACAAAGGATCCACCAGACCATACAGCATAGTGAAGAGCTGCATACTTGTGAAGCTTAGGTGTTATACACTTGCTAAAATATTTTTTTACGATTTCAGGATATTTTTTAAGTCCTGTTTCAAAGTCTGTATAAATTACACCTTGGTCTGAAAGATGTTTTTGGATGGAGTGGTAAACTACTTCAGAGTCGTATTGAGCTCCAACACCAGAAAGCATAGATTCCTTTTCTGCTTCAGGTATTCCAAGCTTGTCAAAGGTGTCCCTAATTTCTTCAGGTACATTCTTCCAGTCGTCAGACATATCTGCATCTGGTCTTATATAAGTTGTGATTTTATCCATATCAACTTCAGAAAGGTCTGGACCCCATTTTGGATTTTCTTTTTCATTAAAGATCTTAAGTGCCTTAAGCCTACTTTCAAGCATCCATTCTGGTTCGTCCTTTTCAGCAGAAATTTGTCTTACAATTTCTTCTGTAAGTCCCTTCTCAGTCTTTGATCTAAATGTAAATTTATTTTTAATGTCATAGACACCACGGTCCATGTCTTCTACATAAGTTTTTTCTACCTTCTTAACCAAATTATTTCACCTCTTCTCTTATCCAGTTAAATCCATCTTTTTCGATTTTATCGATTAGAGAAGCGTCTCCTTCTTTTACAATTTCACCATCTAATACAACGTGAACAAAGTCAGGCTTAATGTTGTCGATTAACTCCTTGTGGTGAGTGATAATTAAAACAGCATTGTCCTTGTTTAAATATTTTTCAATACCCCTTGATACAATTCTTGTTGCATCAACATCAAGACCTGAGTCTGTTTCGTCAAGAATAGCAAGCTTAGGCTTTAACATTAACATTTGAAGAATTTCATTTTTCTTTTTTTCTCCTCCAGAGAAGCCTACGTTTAAATATCTTTCTGCGTAAGAAGAATCCATTTTTAATTCTTCCATTTCCTTCTTAATTTCTTTTTTAAATTTTAAAATTGAAATTTGTTTGTCTTCCTTTAAAGACTTTGCAGTCCTAATAAAGTTTTCTACAGAAATTCCTGGAACTTCTTCTGGAGTTTGGAAGGACATAAATAGTCCCTTGTTTGCTCTCTTGTCTGTAGTAAGGTCTGTTATGTCTTCTCCATCTAAGAAGATCTTTCCGCTTGTAACAGTGTAAACAGGATTGTCCATGATTACATTGGCAAGTGTAGACTTACCAGAACCATTTGGTCCCATGATTACGTGAACTTCACCGTAATTAATTTTCAAATTTATATTTTTTAAAATTTGT
Organism: Peptoniphilus vaginalis; assembly: GCF_900176605.1. Classification (GTDB taxonomy): domain Bacteria; phylum Bacillota; class Clostridia; order Tissierellales; family Peptoniphilaceae; genus Peptoniphilus_A; species Peptoniphilus_A vaginalis. Next base: position 98,385 of record NZ_FXLP01000002.1, on the reverse strand, counting down.
TTATCCTCTACGCCTGCACTTAAATTTTCTATTCTCAATAACTCTGTCATACTTCCTCCATTTATTAAAAATAATTCATACAAAATTACTATGTTTTTTTCTATTAACTATAATAACACAAGTTTTTTAATAAGCAAGTAATTATTGCAAATAAAAAAACTAGGCTTAACCTAGTTTTACGAAAGCATAAATGCCGACTCTATGTGATTGATTTCCTTCTCGTTAAAATAAATTTCGATTATGTCAAAGCGAACCATAATATCATAGAGTCCCTTTGCCATAATGTAAGCCGTAGCTGTTTGAATAATATTTTGCATCTTGTATTCTGTCACAGCCTCGTAAGCATCTCCATACTTTCTCGAGTTACGTGACTTAACTTCTACAAAGACAAGTTCATCCTTGTCACGTGCAATAATATCTATTTCAGTTCCAAGGGCACGATAATTTCTGTCTAATATTATATAACCCTTGTCCTTTAAAAATTTTGTGGCAATATCCTCCCCACGGTTTCCGAAAAATAAATTATGTCCTACCATGATTTTATATTCTTTAAAAAAGTCCTTCTATGCATGTCACTTGGACCGTAAGCCTTTAGAGCTTCTCTATGATATTTTGTTGCGTAGCCCTTGTGCTTTTCAAGTCCATATTGGGGATATTCTTCTGCCCACTTCTTGCAGAGATTGTCCCTATAGACCTTTGCAACAATAGATGCACAAGCAATAGAGTAGCAGGACTCGTCGCCCTTGATTATTCCCTTTTGAAAAATTCCTGTTTCAATAGTTTCTGCATCAATAAGAACGCAGTCAGCTTCGATTTTATTATTTTCACTATCTCTTAAGTTTTCAAGAGCATTGATCATGGAGATGTGGGTTGCCATCCTAATATTTACCTTGTCAATTATGTCAGCACTTGCCCTGCCAATTCCCACTGCTATGGCAGAATCCAAAATTTTTAAGTAAAGACTCTCTCTCTTCTTGGGAGATAATTTTTTGGAGTCATTGACGCCCTCAATGTATTCTCCCCTTGGCATAATTACTGCGCAGGAAACTACATCACCAAAGAGACAGCCCCTGCCAACTTCATCTATGCCGCAAATTTTTTTGTAGCCCTTTTCATAGTATTCTTCTTCGAAATTATAAAAACTCATCAGGAACCTCCAATGTAATCCTACCAAGGATTCCTTTCCTAAATTCATCTAGGATAATGCCAGAAACTTTTTCATAATCAATGTAGCCTCCACGCATTAGGGCCCCCCTCTTGCTTCCAATTTCATCCATAATTTCTACTCCACTCATATCATAAATGTTAGAAAGTTTATATCTTTCTTCTAAGGAAGAAGGAGCAATTTCCTTTAACTTTTCTATTAGTCTCAAGGCAAGAGTTTCCCTGTCCATAATTTCATCTTTTATAGCACCAGTAAAGGCAAGGTTAAGTCCCACCTTATCTTCAAACTTTGGCCAAAGAACTCCTGGCGTGTCAAGAAGGTGGAGCTTGGGATGAATCTTTATCCACTGGTTGACCTTGGTAACTCCTGGTCTGTTTCCAGTCTTGGCTGACCTTGTGCCTGATATTGAATTTATAAAAGTTGACTTGCCTGAGTTGGGAATACCAACAATCATAGCACGAAGGGGTCCCTTGTTAAGACCCTTGTCTTCAAATTTTTTTATCTCTTCTGCCATAAGTTCCTCTGACTTATTTACAACAAGACCAACGTTAGGTTTCATTGCATTGTAGGAGATGGCAAAGTTGTTCTCATCAGTTAGTCTATTCATCCAAAGGTCATTTAACTTAGGATCAGATAGGTCTGACTTGTTAAAAATAAGAAGTCTTTTTTTGTTTTTAAAGAGGTCATCAAAGAGAGGATTTCTACTTGAGAAGGGGATTCTGGAATCTATAATTTCTATTACAAAATCAACGAGCTTTAACTTCTTCTCAATATCCTCTATGGTCTTCTTCATGTGACCAGGGTACCAGTTAATATTCATTTAATCACCAAACAAAACCTTATCTAAAATCTTTATAGCACCATCGTGGTTGTTGTCATAGTCAGAAACCACATCGGCAACTTCCTTTAAGACATCAACAGCATTTATCATAGCAAAACCAAGTCCAACATTTTCTACAAGCATCTTATCGTTGGAGTCATCGCCTATGGCTGCAACTTCTTCTAGTTTTATATTCCTATTTTCTGCATACTTCTTTACGCCAAAAAACTTGTCTCCATTCTTTTGAAGGATTTCCAACATCCACTTAGGCTGTCTCTTTATCTTCATAAGATGGAAGTTGAACTTGTCATCTCCAATGCCAGCCTTTATATTCCTTCTAAGTTCAACTAAGTCATCATGACTACCTGCAAAGACAATTGAAAGAGGATGACCTTCGAAGTCATTAAAGTTATCAAGTCCAAGATTCCTTCCCCTAAAGGCATCTACGTAAGTACCTTCTAGAGAATCAAAATTCTTTTTCTTGAATATGAGGTCAATCCCATCTTCTCTCTCAACATGAATTGTTGAGTAGATCTTGTCATTATTGTCAAAGGACATAATTAAATCTACATCTTCCTGTGACATGGGATTTACAAATTCAAGTTTTCCAGTTTTGTTATTCTTAATAATATTTCCATTGTTGCAAATTAAATCTATCTCAAGATCTTCGCCCACAAATCTGTGAGCAGTGTAGAATTCTCTTCCAGTTGCAACCACGGGAATAATATTATTAGCTTTTAATTTTTCGACAAAGGGCCTAAAGGATTCTGTCATCAGCTTATCAGTTGATAAAAGAGTTTCATCTAGGTCCATTGAAAGCATTTTAATCATAAATCACCTTTTTTTCTTCAACTTAATTATACGTTAAACTTAAAGACGATAACGTCGCCATCTTCAACGACATAGTCCTTTCCTTCACTTCTAATAAGTCCCTTTTCCCTAGCATTTGCCATAGACCCAGAGTCCACAAGGTCTTGGTAGGAGATTGTGTCTGCCTTAATAAATCCTCTTTCCATATCTGTGTGAATTTTTCCAGCAGCAACTGGTGCCTTAGACCCTCTTTTAACAGTCCAAGCCCTAGTTTCCATTTCTCCAGTTGTGATAAAGGAAATTAGTCCAAGGAGTTTGTAGCTTGACTTAATTAACTTATCAAGACCTGATGAGTCAAGACCAAGTTCTTCTAAGAATAGTTCCTTTTCATCTTCATCAAGGGCAGCTATTTCTGATTCAATTTCTGCAGAGATAACTACAACTTCGTCGCCGGTTTTTTCTGCATATTCCTTAACTGCCTTCACATACTTATTGTCATCCTTAGTGAGTTCATCTTCTGCAACGTTACAAACATAGATAACAGGTTTTGCACTAAGTAGAGAGTAGTTCTTGATAATTTTCTTTTCTTCGTCATCAAGTTCAACTTCTCTTGCAGACCTTCCTTCTTCAAGGGCAGTCTTAATTTTTTCTAAAAGGTCTCTTTCTTTTGCAAGATTCTTTTCAGCCCTTGCTTTTTTTGCAACCTTTCCATACCTATTATCAACTTGTTCAAGGTCAGAAAATATTAATTCTAGGTTTATATTTTCAATGTCACGCAAGGGATCAACGGATCCATCAACGTGAATAATGTTCTCGTCGTCAAAACATCTTACAACGTGGACAATGGCATCAACTTCACGGATATTTGATAAAAATTGGTTGCCAAGTCCTTCGCCCTTGCTGGCTCCCTTAACAAGCCCAGCAATATCATAAAATTCTATATTAGTGTAGACAATTCTTTGTGAGTTATTTAGTTTTGAAAGAACTTCTAGTCTTTCATCTGGCACGTTTACAACCCCAACGTTAGGCTCAATAGTTGCAAAGGGATAGTTTGCAGCTTCTGCACCAGCACTTGTTAGGGCATTAAATAAAGTAGACTTACCTACGTTTGGTAGTCCCACGATTCCAAGTTTCATTTAAAAACCTCCATTCAAAGTAAAATTATATCACAAGCCACTTTTTTAGTCATTTTATTTTAATTAGTCTTGTGGCTTAACTTGTAAAATTTTTATAAAGTCCTAAGTTTTTCTAAAGTTGTAATTTTTTATAAAGTTGTAATTTTTTAAAAAGCTATAATTTTTTATTAATTCATAGCTTTCTATGAGGCCATAAATTTTTACTATGCTTACAAACTTAATTAAGCTACAAAAAATAAAATTTAAAATGACTTCCATCTAATCTTTTCTATTATTTAGCTAAGATGGGCTTACTAATCTTTTATTTAAATATTTTTTATTGTATAATTAATTTATCAATTATTAAAGAGGTGAATAGTATGAGTGCCATCGTCATAAATGACTTGACAAAGGGCAAGGGTAAAGATAAAGTTTTACAAAAATTAAATCTTGAAATCCTAGATGGAGAATTTTTCTCCCTACTTGGAACTGAAAAATCTGGAAAGACTACTCTTGCAAGAATTATAATGGGATTTTTAAAAGCTAATAGTGGATCTATTAGAGTTTATGATATGGATTCATTTAAAGAATCAAAAGAAATAAAAGAAAGCGTGTCCCTTGTGCCAGAAGATATGATCTTCTACTCAAAGATCAAGTCCTTCGCACTATTAAAAAAGACACTTAACGCCCACAACCTATCTAACACAGAAGACATTGACATCCTCTGTGATTATTTTGAATTTAATTCAAACTTAAGGGTTTGTGACTTGAGAGATAGGGAAAGAAAACTCTTAGCTATTATTAACGCCCTAGTTATTAAGCCAAGACTTTTAATCCTAGATAATCCTTCTAAGTTTTTAGATGACAAGGACATTGATAGACTCTTCTCTCATATAAAGAAGTTAAATGAGCAAGAAAACCTAACAGTTTTACTCCTATCTGAATCGCTAAGAGAGGCAAAAAAATATTCTTCTCGTATTGCCTACCTATCTGACGGTAGGGTTCAAGACATTGAGTACAACAATGTCAAGGCAGCTGGAGATAAGGTCCTAAAAATTGATTCCTATAGGGGCAATCTAAATTACTTTACTTCCATTGGAGCAAGAATTATCAAGGACGAAGAAGATGAAACCATCCTTTACTTCGATGGTCATCTACCAGAACTTTCAAAAGTTATCTATGAAGAAGGCCTAGAAAATTATGTCCTTGAAGACGCTGAGTTAAGTGACAAGGTTGAAGCTTACTTCAAGGGAGAAAATGCTAAACTCCCAAGAAGAAAGACTGAAGCTCCTACTGAATCTAAGGACATCAAGCTAGAAGAAACTTCTACTATAGAAGCAGATACTATTAATGGAGTAAGTGATTCCACTATTAAGCTGGACCAAGCTGATAAGAACTTCAATAGTGTTGAAGGCATAGATGAAGCTGATATGGAAAAAGATAAGGTCCACAATACAAAGACAAATCTTTTTGTTGACGAAGACTATACTGAAACAGTCCTTGGAGAAGAAAATCCTCAAGTGACTCCAGCTGAAGAAGTTGAAGCTCCTAAAGAAGAAAAGGCTTCTCTTGACACAATAGTAATTGAACCCTCTAATGAAGGCATCTTCAATGCAAGTGAAGAAACAAAGCTAAAGGAGGACAAAGATGATATTTAATATGGAATTTAAATCAAACTTTGCAAAGATGATTTCTTGGGCAATTGTCCTAATAATTTTACTGGGACTTATGCTTGCCTTTTATCCCTTCCTTGCAGAGTCACAAATGAATTCGCTCTTTAATTCAGTTTTAGAAAGTTTTAACGAACCAACAAGAAATATCTTGGGCTTTTATGAAGGCATGGATATAGTAAATATCGGCGACTATCTTGCCCTAGTTTACCACTATCTTGGAATATTAATTTTTGTATTTGCAATGCAACTTGGAGCTAACTCCCTTGCAAAGGAACAATCTTCAGGCAACATCGAATATATTTATTCAAACCCAATTTCAAAATCAGAAATTGTAACTGGAAAGTTCACAGCAAATATTTTAATTTATATTTTTTTCTTAATCATTATGGCACTTGCAAGTTTTGGACTTGTGCTTGGAATCTCCTCTCTTGGAAGCGACACACCACAAGTTACAAGCTTTGAAATTATAGAAGGACTTGTAAAAGTTTTCGTAGGACTACTTGGCTCTGGTCTTGTCTTTATGTCCATAGGATTCTTCTTCTCTTCAATGTCTAAGTCAGCCCTACATCAAGATGCAGTATCTGCACTTTTTGTATTCCTTCTTGTACTACTTACAATTGTGGGAAAAGTTATTGGCGACGTCTTTGGAATGGTAGTTACTTACTTCCCTAACGAAGCCTTTAGACCTTATAGTTTTGTAAGCGCAAACCTAAACCTATTTGGCATAATAGCAAATGCAGTGATTTTTATCTTGATGATAGTATTAACTTACACAATCTATTCAAACAAAGAACTTAAATATTAATTTTAAAAAACTATCTTGGTGACCAGGATAGTTTTTAGTACCATAAATAGTGTAAGAAAGGAAGTAATTCCTATCTTGCACTATTTTTGTATAATGAAGAAGTAGTATGACGAGGCTGTTTTAGGGTTTAAACATCCGCCATAAAAACTGTCAACTACCTTTTCATTATTCATATTCGGTTAAGCAGGTTGGGCAAAGCGCCCGTGTCACAAGCTAAAATGAGTGTAATGGTGCAGGTAGAAACTACAAAATAAAAAGAAAGAAGGAAAAAATATGATATCTGTAGGAATAGACATATCAAAAGAGAAAATAACAGTTTGTGCATTAGAACAAGGAAGCAAAATAATTTGGAAACCCTTCGATGTTTCTCTAAACAAAACAGAAATAGAAAAATTAATAGAGAAACTAGAAAAATTAAAAGAAGAAATAAAAATAACAATGGAAGCAACAGGAAAATATCATCTACCAATACTTTATGAATTAAAAGATAGAGGCTACTTTGTAACAGTAATAAATCCATTAAAAATGAAACAATTCTGTAGAGCATTAAACTTTAGGAAAGCAAAAAATGACAAGATAGATGCAAAACAAATAGCAGAATATGGACTAATGTATTGGAAAGAATTAGAAGAATACAAAATAGATAAAGAGAACTACAGAGTCCTAAAAGAATTAAACAGAAACTACCAACATTATATGAATCTAAGAATCAATCAAATGAACTACATAGATCAAACAATACATCAAACATTTCCAGGAATAAAAAAACTAATACCACATAATTCAGGAGACTTTTCAAAAGACAAACTATTAGACTTTCTAGAAAAATGGTGGCATAAAGACCTAATAATAGAAAACACAGAAGAAGAATTTGTAGAAGAATACAAAACTTGGGCAAAAGAAAAGAGATACCATCCAAATGTAAACAAAGCAAAAGCCATTTACAAAATAGCAGAAGATAGTATCTCAACACAACCTTCCCATAACTCAAAAATAGAAACGAATATCAGAGAAGGAATAAACCTGATAAAACAAATAAATCAGATTCTAAAAAATATTTTATCACAAATGATAGAAATATCCGAGCCCCTAGAAGAATATCAAGAAGCAAAAAAATTTTCAGGCATATCAGAAAAATTAGCAGTACAAATAGTAGCAGAACTTGGAGACCTAAGAAAATTTAAAAATAAAAAAAGCCTAATATCCTTCATAGGAATAGACGCACCACCATACGAATCAGGAAACTTTAAAGCAGATCAAAGAAAAATAAGCAAAAGAGGAAATGCAATACTAAGAAAAGTAGGCTATCAAGCCATGAAATGTATGATGAGTTCGAAAAATCCAGAAAACGAAATATATAATTACATGATAAAAAAAGAAAAAGAAGGAAAAGCCAAAAAAGTTTGTAAATTTGCAGGATTAAACAAATTCTTAAGAATCTACTATGCAAGAGTTATGGAATCAAAAGCCCAGAAACAAGAATTAAAAGTAGCATAAGATTTAGAATAACACTAAAAAGCAAGCCGATTGATTACACTCGGTTTGTTTGCCATGCGCTAATTTAATTACTCAAACAATCAAATAACCTGAAATTAATTTCAGGTTAAGCTTGACTTTTGTTAGCAGGTTTTTATGCTCAAAATTATTTTTTATAAATTTTAATTTTAAAAAATTTGTCAGGATCATAATCTCTATCACGAATATATTAGTGAAGGAGGAAATATGGATAATAAAAACTTGATAGAAAGGCTAAAAAATAAAGATGAAGATGCCCTCTACATATTTATCGAAGATTACGGAAAGATATTAAAGGGAGTTATTTCAAAAACACTTTGGAAATATCCAAATCTTTGGGAAGAAGCTATGAATGACGCACTTTTAAGTGTATGGCAGAATATTCAATACTTTGATTCAAGTAGGTCTACTTTTAAAAATTGGTGTGCCCTTGTTGCTAAGTATAGAGCCATAGATATCCTTAGAAAAGAAATTAAATTTGAAAGCCTTAGACTAGATGAAGATTCAAAAATCGTCGTTTCAGATTTATCTTCAAATTTAGAAATAGAAGAAGTCCTTTCGCTTTTAAATGACGAAGACAAAAAACTTTTTGAAAATATTTTTATCCATGGTCTTTCCTATAAAGAGGCAGCATCTAAACAAAATATTTCTACAGCAAATGCCTACAAAAAAGTTAGTAGAGGGAGAAAATTTTTAAAAAAATGGAGGGAAAATTTTTATGAAAAATAATATTTATGATGAGTTAAACAACATGAAAATAGAATATGAAGAAGTTCCCCTTAATGATTTTGAATTAGAAAATCTAAAAAGAACTGTGAGATCATTAAAAATAAAAAACAAGAAAAACAAATTTAATAAAAGAGTGGCGGCAATAGCAGCATCTCTTATATTAGTTTTGGGGATAACAAATTACACATCTGGTGGCTATGTCTTTGCCAAAACAAGAGAATTAGCAAGTAATTTTAAAATTACTTTATCTGATGCCATGGGACTTTCAAGGGAAGTTGATGAGTACAGCGTAAATTTAAAGGAAGCTTTTGAAATAAATGGCAAAAAATATATTTTTGATAAATTTATTATTGAAGATAATAATTTATACACTGTAATTTTGAGTCTAAATGACTCAGAAAAAATGCTCTCTGGAGAAGTTAACTTAACTGAACTTAAAGTTAATGGCAAGAAAAATAAAATTCTTGGCTCCAGTGGCTCTGGATATACTTTACCTGAAAATAAAAAAGTAAATGTCTATACACTTGAATATGTTTTGGAAGACTCCTTGCCAAAAGAAGGCAAAGTTAATTTAGAATTTTCCTTCGATAAATTTTTAGGAGACAAGAAAAAAATTAATCTTTCAACAAATATAGATATGTCTCAAATGAAAATGAATAAAAATCTTATAGCAAAGGACTTTACTATTCCAGATACTAATAACATTGTCATTGAAAGCTTTACTACTAGCCCAGCTTCACAAAAAATTGTACTAAGCTATCCTGACACCGAAGATGGATATATTTATTCAATAAAAGCCAGAGATTCTAAAAATAGGTTTGTATATTTTGAAACTCACGAAGCGGAGAAAAATAAATCCAACCTATACTTTTCACCAGTCATTAGCAAAGTTACTGCCGATGAACTTTTAAATGAAATAAAAACACTAAAATGCCAATTATACAGAGTGAAAGTCCACAGCTATGGCAACAAAGAAATGCCTATTGGAGAACAAGCAATTGGTGACGAGTTTACTCTCACTTTAAAATAAAATTTTATATTAAGCAAAAAAGTCCTACTCTTTCTTGAATAGGACTTTTATATTTTATAAAAAGAAGCCTTCCTAAATAGACTTATCTATTTGGTAAGGCTCCTTTTTCACGCAATTATTTATGAAATTTATGCAATTTTTTCTACTTGCTTTACTCTTGTCATACTTGTTACTTCTACATTATTTTCTTCTTCAATCTTTTCGTTGTAGAGCCTATTTAATTCTTCTTCTGTTACCTCACTTGGAAGGATGTCTAGGACAACTTTACCCTTGTTGAGCATGATGATTCTGTCAGAGTAGTCAATGGCATTTTTTAAGTTGTGAGTAATCATTAGGGTTGTAATTTTTTCTTTCTTGATAAGGTCGTTAGTCTTATCCATTATTATCTTTGATGTCTTTGGGTCAAGGGCTGCTGTGTGCTCATCAAGTAAAAGTATTTTTGGTTTCTTAACAGTTGCCATAAGAAGAGATAGTGATTGTCTTTGTCCACCTGATAAGAACTTTACTTGAGTCTTTAATTTGTTTTCAAGTCCAAGATCAATAGACTTTAGTTTTTCGATAATTTTGTCGTTGTTGTTCTTGTCGATTAATCTCTTGAAGGTAAACTTGTGACCCTTCTTAAATGCCATAGACATATTTTCTAAAATATTTAGGCTTTGGCAAACCCCCTTTGATGGGTCTTGGTTTACCTTGCCAATGTCTATTGCTCTCTTGTCTTCAGATAATTTTGCAATGTCCACATCTCCTAAGATAATTTCTCCTGAATCAGGGTTAAGTGAACCTGAAATCATATTAAAAAGTGTAGACTTGCCACAACCGTTAGGCCCTAAAATTGCAAGGCACTTATTTTCTTCTATATCAAGGGAGAAATTATCAAAAATTTGATTTTCTTCTTCCATACCCTTGTAAAAAGTTTTTGATAAATTTTTAATTCTTAGCATTTTCTTCCCTCTTTCCTTTTAAAACAGATAGTCCCTTTGAAGAAACATTATTGTAAACTATGAAGAATACTACGATTATTGCAGTTATTCCCTTTAAATCACTTGGAGCAAGTCCAAGGTAAAGGGCAAATCCGTAGATGATTCTGTAAATTATTGCACCGATTATGGCTCTTGTTGTCCTATTTAAAAAGTTTGCATTTTTTAAGAAGGCATCACCAATTATAACTGATGCAAGTGCTGATACGATTATGGCTTGTCCCATTGTTATGTCTGCATAACCATTGGACTGTGCCATCAAAGCTCCAGCAAGCCCTGCAAGCGCATTGGATATTACAAGACCAATTGCAATGTACTTGTCTGGATTTTTTCCAAGTGACTTAACAAGAGTTTCATTGTCTCCTGTTGCCAAAAGAAGGTAACCCTTCTCTGTTTTTAAAAACCAATCAAGAATTAATTTTATAACAAGTGTTATTACCACCAAGATTAATATCTTAGGAAGGCTTTCAAAAAGTTGAAATAGAGTCTTATAATCGAAAAAAGTAACATTTGGAGTACCAGTAATTCTTAGGTTCACTGAATATAAAAATGTCATTGTTAAGATTCCAGCCAAGATTGCTTGGATCTTAAACTTCCTAAATAAAATATATGTGATGTAGCCTCCAAGTCCACCTGCAACAAGTGAAACCACCATAGCAAGAATAGGATTCATACCAAGTGTAAGCATCTTGGCAAAGGCAAAGGCCCCCAGTGGGAAAGTCCCTTCCACTGACATGTCAGGGAAATCTAAAATTTTAAAGGTTATTACAACTCCTATTGTCAATATGGAAAATATAAGTCCCATGACAATGGATTCCATTATTACTGAATTCAACTTTTTCCTCCTAATTTGTTTTAATCATTTTTCATCTATTCAACTACTTTTGCATTATCCATTAAGTTCTTATTTGCTTCTAGTCCAAGAGCTTCAGCTGTTTTCTTGTTAACAACCTTGCTTGTATCACTTGAGAATAAAACAGGAACATCTTTTACAGCCTTGCCTCCAAGAATGTCACTTGCCATTCCTGCAGCCTTCTTGCCAAGGTCAACATAGTCAACACCTGCACTTACAAGAATTCCATTTTCAACTGGTCCTTCTTCTGATGCAAAGGAAGGAATTTTTGCTTCCTTTAGTGACTCTGCAATTATTGTTGATGCAGATGAAACTGTGTTATCTGTGATTGCCATAAAGATATCTATCTTTGGTTCAATTGTCTTTATAGCTGTTGATACGTCGTTAATATTGTTTACTCCAACTTCCACTACGTTAAGTCCAAAACCTTCTGCAGCCTTCTTTAGTTCTTCAATTTGGAATTTTGAATTGGCTTCATTTGTTGAGAACATAACTCCAACATTTTTAATATTTGGGAAGATCTTAATCATTTCTTCTAGTTGAGCTTGTATTGAGAAGTAATCAGAAACCCCTGTTATATTTCCTTCAGGTTCTTCCAAGTTCTTAACTAGGTCTGCTGATGCTGGATCTGTTACTGCGTTAAAGACAATTGGAATATCCTTTTCACCATTCTTTGCTCCTTGTGCAGCTGGTGTAGCAATTGCGTAAATCAAATCAACTTTCTTGTCTTGGAAGGACTTAATAATTGATGGAACAACTGTTAAGTCTCCGTTGGCATTCTTTGTAATAATTTCTACATCTGGGTTTGTCTTTTTAAGTTCATCTTCAAAACCCTTTCTCGCTCTTTCAAGTGCTATGTGGTCGGCAATTTGAATTATACCAACTTTTTTTGCCCCAGTATTTTCTGCAGAACTTTCTTCTTTTGCATTTCCACTATTTTCAGTCTTGCCACAAGCCACAAGGACAAGGGACATCATAAGTAAAACAAACAACTTTCTAAACTTCATAAAAAACCTCCATAAAATAAAAAAAGTCTTTCATCCACATTGGGACGAAAGACTGACTTCGCGGTACCACCCGATTTTATAATCTAAAAGATTACCTCACTTTAAGGTCAAACAACCTCTAGCCTAAGATAACGGTGGCTTCCGTACTTGCCTACTAACTTCAACAAATAAGCTTTAGAGTGTATGTTAAATTTCCGTGTATTGCCTTACACCAACCGGCAACTCTCTTAAAATCACTAAAAATTCTTTTTTCTCTTTCAACGCTTTATTCAAATCAAGATGAGTATAATCTAGTAGCAGAACAAAGTCAAGTCTTTTTTATAATTTCGTCCAAATTTTTATTTAATTTTTATTTTTCTTATCTCTGTGAGATTTTTATTTTAAAATTTCTGCGTCCTTAAGACTTGCATTAGATAAATCAAGTCCAAGAGCTTCAGCAGTTTTGCCGTTGATTTTTTTCTTTGAAGTCTTGTTGTCTTCTGCGTGAAGATTTTTTATGTCCTCTCCCTTTAAGATTTTGATTGCCATCTCTCCTGCTTGCCTTCCGTGTTCGTAGTAGTCTACACCTTCACTCATAAGAAGTCCCTTTGCAACTTGACCTTCTTCAGCAGAAAGGGATGGGATCTTATGCTTTAATAAATTTTCTGCAAGGACTGGTCCAGCAGATGCAACTGTGTTGTCAGTTAGTGCGTAGTAGGCGTCAATCTTTTCTGTTAGAGTTGAAAGAGCTTGACCAATGTCGTTGATGTTATTGATTCCCACGCTTTCAAGTTTAAGTCCAAGTTCATTACAAGCCTTTTCTAAAGATTCAACTTGTACCTTTGAGTTGACTTCGTTAGTTGAGAAAATTGTTCCAATAGTTTTTACATTTGGATAAATTTTTAAGAAGGATTCTAGTTGGGCCTTTGCAGAAACTGCATCGTTAACTCCTGTGATGTTTGTAATTTTATCTGGCGATTCAATTAGTCCTGCTTCAATTGGATCTGTTACCGCAGAGTAAATAATATTTTTATTTGGAAGAGCAGTCTTAGCTCCTTGCGCAGCTGGTGTTGAGATTGCGTAAACTAATTTGTATTCATCTCCTTGGAATTTTTTGGGAGCAGTTGTAGCTAGTGCTTGGTCTCCTTGTAGGTTTTCAACTTCAACATCTACATCAAGTCCTTCTTCCTTTAGTCTGTCTTGGAAACCCTTTAAGGCATTGTCAAGGGACACGTGCTCAATATATTGGATAGCTCCAACTTTAATTTTTTCTCCACTTCCTTTTTCTGCCTTCTTATCGCCTGCACATCCAACAAGGGAAAGTGCAAGGGCACCTAGAGCAATAACTTTTACCATTTTCTTTAAATTTTTCATTTTGTCCTCCAAAAATTTTATTTAAAATAATAAAAAAATCCTTCACCCCATATAGGGCGAAGGATTCGCGGTACCACCTAAATTCGAAATAAAAATATTTCCTCTTTAAAGATCTAACAATCTCTAGTCTATGGTAACGGAGACTTCCGTGAAGATCTACTATAATTCAATCCTCATGCTTTAGAGTGAATATATGACATCAACTCATCTGTGGGCTCTCACCATCCCCACTCTCTTTAAGACTTATTAAATATCTTTTTCTCTTTCATGGCATTTATTATTTTATTAAAAAGTATTATAGGCAGATGAAAATTTATTGTCAAGCATAATTTTAGTTTTCTTTTTTATTTTTTATTTTTTCTATGACAAAGTAGGTTAATATATATAAGACAAAAGCTATTACAGAAATTTTTAATTTTTGTCCCTCATAGGACCCAAACTTATAAATAAAAAATCTCCTCACAGAAAATAAATAAAAATATAAAATCAAAGCAGATTTAATATAAGCTTTCATCTTATCCATTACTCCTTTAAATTATATAAATAATAAAGCAGGTTATTATATAAACTCCAATGACAAAAAGGTCATTCTCTATCATACTGTAATTAAAATTTCCTGCCTTATAAAAAATAAATATATTGGAAATTATCATACAAAATATTAAGATAAATAAATATCTAAGTTGATGATTTCCCATTTTAATCTCCCTTTTTCACTTTAGAGAAAATAAAATCCCAGACAAGAAAAGCCACAAGTATTAAGGCGTGCATTTTTAAGACACGAGTATCTAAGCTACTTGTTTTGTAATAAATAAACCCATTAACTATAAGCATAAAGCTTATTAAAATAAATAAATTTCTAATTCTGTCTTTTAACATTTAAACCAGCCTTAAATAAATTTTAGATTTCAAATTGTGGAGCCATAACCCTCTTATGGGCAGAATTTTTGTGCATCCTGTCGATTTTTTCTTTTACTTCATCTTCTGGAATTTTTTCTCCCCTGATGTAAGCATCAAGAACTTCATAAGTAAAGCCCATTTCATCTTCGTCAGTTTGCCCTGCCCAAAGACCTGCTGATGGTTTTTTATTTATTATAAAGTCAGGAAGTCCAAGTTCCTTTGCAAGTTCAAAAATATCTGTCTTTAAAATATTTGCTATTGGCATTAAATCAGCAGCTGAGTCCCCATACTTTGTTGAATAACCAAGATAACACTCACTGCCATTTGATGGACCAAGCACCAGGTAACCAAGATCTTGAGCATAGTAATAAAGTGTTGTCATCCTAAGTCTTGGTTTAATGTTTGACCTTGCCATTTTGTTATCTGAAGTAAAAGATGCCTTCATTAGTTCTTCAAAAGTTTTTGTAAGATCAATTGTCTTTGTTTCTAAATTTATTGCCTCTGCTATTCTTAGTGCGTCTTCTCTGTCCTTGTCAATGCTGTCGCAAGGCATAATTAGACCTAGAGAATTTTCTGGAAAAACTCTTTTTGCAAGGGCAGCAACAACTGCTGAGTCAATACCACCTGACAAACCAAATACAAATCCCTTGGCTCCAACTTCTTTTGCGTAATCTTCTACCCACTTAACTAAATCTTCTCTTAATTTTTTATAATCCATAATGTTGTCTCCTATATTTAATAAATAATTTTTCCATCAATAGTTGGAAGTTCAATTACTTCCAGGTCTTCTGTCTCAAAGTTTGCAGAGGTCATATCCCTTATTTTATCAAGGACTGACCTATCTTCTCCAAGGTCAATTACAAGTTCAACCTTGTCTGTGTAATTTTCTTCAATGATTTTATAGTTCTCCTTGGCAAGCAAGTTCACAATTGCACCATGGAAGGTGTAGTTGTAAATAATTTTTGTCCTGGTAAAATTTTTTCTTATGCACCTCTTTGCCTCATCAAGAACCTTGACAACTCCATCTGTGTAAGCACGAACAAGACCACCTGCTCCCAGCTTGGTCCCACCAAAGTAACGAGTGACAATGACAAGGACATTTCTCATGTCTTCTTTTTTTAAGACTTCAAGCATAGGGATTCCTGCTGTGCCTGAAGGCTCTCCGTCATCAGAATACCTCTGTGTCAGTCCATCTTCGCCAATTATATAAGCGTGGCAGTTGTGGGTTGCAGACCTGTGTTCTTCCTTGACCTTACCTAAGATTTCAAGGGCCTCATCTTCACTTTTTACAAAAAAGGCATGACCAATGAAAATTGATTTTTTAATTTCAATTTCAGCCTTTGCATCTTTTAAAATTGTCTTATACATTTACAACATAATCCTTTACTTTTTCGTATTCTCTTTCTTCAAGCTTAAGGTCCAAGTAAATTCCATCTTCTTCATAGACAGGTTTTGCATCGAATTTTTCCACTAGCTTGTAGAGGATGTCTGTGTCACCGTAGGCAAATTTTAATTTCACATCATAATATCTTTCATCGAGATTGTCCTCAATAATTTTTAAAAGTGGGTCCATATTTTCATCCTTAAGGGCAGAAATATAAACCTTCTTGTCTGGCATAACAGGTAATGGCAAGTTGATGTCATAGAGGTCAATCCTGTCCACCTTGTTAAAGACTGTAATAATATTTTTGTCTAAGACCTCAATATCCTTTAGGATTTCCATAGTTGTCTTGTACTGGATCTCCAAGTCCTCGCTTGATGCATCAATGACGTGAAGGATTAAGTCCGAATACTTAATTTCTTCAAGTGTGGACTTAAAAGCCTCGACGATTTTTGTTGGAAGCTTAGAAACAAATCCAACTGTGTCAGAAATTATAAACTCACGCCCTGAAAGGAGCCTAGCCTTTCTTGAAGATGGGTCAAGAGTTTCAAAAAGCATATTCTTTACAGAAACCTCTCCCGACTCTTCATCCTTTAATCTATTTAAGATTGTAGACTTGCCTGCGTTGGTGTAACCCACCAGTGACACAATAGGAATGTTAGAGCCAATCCTTCGCTCCCTTGTTGTATCCCTAGTCCTCTTTGCCTTCTCAAGCTTCTCCTTAATCTTGTCGATTTCTCTCTTGAGTCTTCTCCTATCGGTTTCAATAATTTGCTCACCTGGTCCCCTGGTACCAATTCCACCACCAGTCCTTGACCAACCATCAATACCAAGAAGTCTTGGGAGTTGGTACTCCAACATGGCAAGTTCAACTTGAAGCTTGGCCTCATAAGTTGTGGCACGCAGACCAAATATATCTAAGATCAAGTTGGTCCTGTCAATTACCTTCTTCTTAATTCTCTTCTCCAAGTTTCTAACCTGGATACCAGAGAGCTCATCGTTAAAGACAACTGCATCAACTTCTAGGAGCTCAACCATTTCTTTAATCTCGTCAACCTTACCAGACCCAATTAAATACTTTGGATTGAACTTATAAATATTTTGCGTAACCTCTCCCACAACTTCAGCACCGTCTGCATAGACAAGCTCCGCCAACTCCTTCATAGAAGTTTCAAGACTGTGAGGGTATGCCCCAATATTAGTTCCAACAGTTATAACTCTCTCTAATTTTTTATTTGAATTTAAATTCTCTAAATAAACATTATCCATAATTTACATTATACTACATCGCAGCAAGTTAAAAAAACCGTCTAATAGTATTTAGCTTGTTAAAATGTTATAATTGTACAAAGGAGAAAGTATGAAAAACTTAAGAGAATTAAAAAATAATTTTAAAAATTTAAATAAAGAACAAAAAATAAAAATAGGCCTCTTGGTCTTACTTTTAATTTTTGTTTTATCTATTTCATTTTTTTCTGCCCTCATAGTTTCAATAATTTCAAAAACTCCTGCCACTGACTTAAATAATTTGAGCTCATCCTTTAACCAGAGCTCCTACATTTATTCTAAGGATGGAAATTTAATTGAAAAAATTGAATCTCTTGAGTACAGAAGTCTTATTGACATAAAAGACATACCCAAGGACGTAAAAAATTCCTTTGTTGCCATTGAGGACCACAGGTTCTACAAGCACAAGGGACTTGACCCCATTGGGATTGCATCTTCTATTGCTGCAAATATAAAATCACGTTCACTAATGCGTGGCGGATCAACAATCACTCAGCAGCTAGTTCGTTCAGTCTACCTCACAAACCAAAAAACTCTTGGCAGAAAAATTCAGGAGGCCTACTTATCACTTCGCGTTGAAGAAGCTTTGACTAAGGATGAAATCTTGGAAGCTTACTTAAATAGAATTAATCTTGGTCAAGGTGCCTATGGGATTGAAGCTGCAGCCCAAACTTATTTTTCAAAGTCTGCTGTGGACTTAAACGTTGCAGAAGCTGCCCTTCTTGCATCTATTCCAAAGTCACCAACAAATTATTCGCCCTTTAAGTCTGTCCCATCAGAATACTTGGAAGACAACTTCAGGGTAATTGGAACTCGTGAGGTTGATAGCAAGGACCTCTACATGGTCTTAAATGACGATGCCTTTAAGAGGCAAAAGACTGTCCTCATGAGGATGCATGAGCTTGGCTACATAAATGACGCTGACTATGAAAAGGCAAAAAACTTTGACATCGTGTCTGACATAAATCCAAAAAATTTTAAAAATCACACTATGTCTACCTACTCTACAGACTACATAAAGAAAGAAGCTTCAAGATATCTTGCCGACTTCTATGATATTAGTCAAGAAGAAGGAGAACACAAACTCTTTACAGGTGGCTACAAGGTTTATTCTACAATTGACGAGGACATCCAAAAGGACCTAGAGAATAAGTACCAAGACTTCCAAAAGCTCCTCTTAAATTATTCATCATCCGGTGGATCTAGGATGCTGAATTTAAACTTCGATGAGTGGAAAAATATTATCTTTGGCGACGAGATTTTGTACTTTGCTCGAGAAAATATTCTCGATGACAAGTTCAACCTTGTTATCCCAAAATCTTTTTACAGCATTTCATCTCACGGGGACTTAAAGATAAAGAGCCTCTACTTTAAAGATGCAGGACAAAAAATTGACATCATAGATGCCTATGAACTTGGCGAGGATAAAATTCTTAGGACCTATGAACTTGGGGGACTTAAAATTGAAGAAGGAGCCGGCGAATTAAAAAATAATTATTTGATTATTGACGGCGACTACTTAAAAGATTTCCCTGACTTTTATAAAATTGAAAATGAAAATTTAATTATTTCTAACAAGTATTTTGACTACAACAAGGACCCTGTTATCCAACCACAATCTGCTATGATTGCAGTTAATAACGAAACTGGTTTTGTGGAAGGCATCATTGGTGGCCTTGATGTGAGGACAAAGAACGCAAAAATTTTAAATCGTGCCACTGATTCCTTTAGGCAACCTGGCTCTGCCCTCACACCTTTCACAGTTTATCTTCCAGCCCTTGAGTCTGGTAAGACCTTGGGGACAGTCTACGATGACGTGCCAATAACTGTTGACGGAAGCTTTTGGCCCGCAAATTATTATAAGTCTTTCAAGGGGCTTATGACCCTTCGCAAGTCCTTGGAAGCATCATCCAATGTAATCCCTGCCACAATCCTGCAAGAGCTTGGCAAGGACAAGGCAATGGATGCCCTAAAGACCTTTAATCTTATTGATGAAGAGAACAAGGACTACTTCATCTCCCATAAGGACAACAAAAATAAAAACGACGAGAACCTTGACTCTCTTGCCCTAGGCAATATGCAAGTGGGACTTCGCTTGTCCGACCTATCAAAGATGTACCAAACTATTGCCAATGATGGAGTCTACAAGGAAGAAACTGGAATTTTAAAAATTGAAGACCCTAGTGGCAACATAATTATTGACAACTCACATAAAAATAAGAGGCTCTTCGATGAAAAATCATCCTACCTCTTAAAAGATGCCTTTATTGGCAACGAAAAATCAGGAAATGCCAGAGGAGTAAAAATTGGCTCATCAGAAACGGGAGCCTATCTGGGACAAAATAAAACTAATTCAGATTATTTTGTAAATGCCTTTACAAGGTCTCACACAGTTTCCTTCTGGTTGGGAGCAGACTCTCCAAAGATTTCTCTTGCAGCAAAGAGTCAAGATGCCATAAATGTTTTTAACAAGATGGCGAAGGGCATTGGAGAAAAAGAAAAATTTGAAGAAGATCCTTCCTACATTGTCACAAGAAATATTTCATCAAAGAGTGGAAAGCTTGCAACAAAGTTAAGCGACTACGCAGGAGCATCTTACACAGAAAAATTTATTTCTGGAAGTGAGCCAAAGGACCACGACGACTTATTTAAAAAATATTTGATATGTAAGGACTCAGGCAAGCTTGCCAACCAATTCTGCCCAAGTGAATCTGTCCTCTACACAGTTCTCTTCGAGAGAAAGGAAGGCTACGACCCCAAGGACCACTACGGAATTTACCCAGAGGACTACATGACAATACCTAAGTCCTATTGCAACATCCACACAAGAGAATGGTACAATGAACATGGCGATGAGTCTGACTCCAAGAGTGACAAGTCTTCATCAAAGAAGAAAGATAAGAGTGCAAAAAAATCTACAGATAAAACAAAAACTTCTAGCAAAAAGAGAAAGTAAAAACATTAGGAGGAAGTATGAGAAAATTTATTCGCATAATAAAAATAATAGCCCTTATAAGGCTTATAAAACCCAAGAGAAGAAGAGGAATAAGATTTAGCAAGTTACTCCCTCTCTTCAATCCAAAGAGAGCTGGCAAGGTTGCCTACCACGCCGGCAGGATAAGAATGAGAAACCAAGTAAAGAAATTATCCTATTGAGAGTTTGGAAAATAAATTTTAATTCTCTTAAACTTATTTAAATATTTTAAATGCAAATAAGGAACTAAGCACTGCTCAGTTCCTTATTTTATTGCAAGACTAGCTTGCCAATATTAACTTGTAAAGGACCTATGAAGTAATACAATCCTTCTTCCTTGGAAGACTTATTTCACAACTTCTCTTGTAATAATAACTTCCTTTGTGCTTTCATTCCAGTGGATGTCCTTGCCATCCTTTAAGCCTAAGGCTCTTGCAATATTTGCTATTGGTAGCATTGTTCTGTCATTTTTAATGACTGGCTTAACATCGCTAGTGTATTCTTTTCCGTTAACGATGATTTTATTTGTATCTACTGGAATCTTTACTAAATTTTCCTTATCAATTAGGATTACAGTCCTGCTGTCCTTATCCCACCTTACATTAAATCCAAGGCCTTCTGCTACAAACCTAATTGGTAGCATGGTTATGCCTTTTTCTATAAATGGGGCAACATCCATCGTTATTCTTTTTTCCAGACCATCTATTGATTCTATCATTTCCTTAGAGCCAATGACTAATTCTACTTTTAGTTTTACACTTAGCTTCATAGTTTTAGCTACATTTACTATTACTGGGATAGATGGAGTGTGGTCCCTTTTATATTCTATTGGTGGGTTAGGGCTTGGTGTTGGTGTAGGTGCAGGTGTTACTGTTACTTTTTCAAATGTTGCATTTACTGTTAGGTTTCCAGTGATTGCTGTGTTTGCATCTAATGCTGGATCCCATCCTGTAAACTTAAATTCTTCTCTTGCTGTAACCTTTGGTGCTTTTGCAACTAGGTCTGCTAATGTCTTGTGTTCTGTCTTTAATACATAGAATGTATTTTCAGCTGCTATTGTTCCCTTTGCTGGGTCTGCTGCAAATTTTACTGTCCAGTTCTTTTCTTGGTCTGGATTTGGATTTACACTTGGATCTACTGGTCCTAAGATTGGGTTTGTAGGATTTGGTGTAGGTGCAGGTGTTACTGTTACTTTTTCAAATGTTGCATTTACTGTTAGGCTTCCAGTGATTGCTGTGTTTGCATCTAATGCAGGATCCCATCCTGTAAACTTAAATTCTTCTCTTGCTGTAACCTTTGGTGCTTTTGCAACTAGGTCTGCTAATGTCTTGTGTTCTGTCTTTAATACATAGAATGTATTTTCAGCTGCTATTGTTCCCTTTGCTGGGTCTGCTGCAAATTTTACTGTCCAGTTCTTTTCTTGGTCTGGATTTGGATTTACACTTGGATCTACTGGTCCTACGATTGGGTTTGTAGGATTTGGTGTAGGTGCAGGTTCTCTGTAGGTTGCTGTGAATTCTTGTTCTTCCACTGGTCCAGCAGTTGGAACTGTACTATCCCATTCTGTAAATATTTTTGTTGCGTCTTTGTATGTTGCTCTTGCTGGTATTTCATTTTTTACAGCTTGGTTATCCCATGCTGTTCCTGTTAATACATCTATAACTTTGTATCTTTGTCCATTGATATTTCCGTCTTTTGTTGCGTCAAAGGTTATTCTTGTATATCCATTTAGAACTTGTGTGTTAGGATCCGTGCCTGTTTTTACTATTTCTTTTGCAGAGAATTTTGCCTTAACTGTTCTGTCTTGATCAATGGCTGTGTTTGTATCTAAAGTTGGATTCCATCCGTCAAATTTGTTGTTTCCTAAGGCTGTTGTAGCTGGTGCACTATTCTTTAAGTCTGCTAAGCTCTTGTTAGCTGTCTTTAATACATAGAATGTGTTTTCTGCTGCTACTGTTCCCTTGCTTTTATCTTCTGATTCAAATTTTACTGTCCAGTATTTGTTTGTGTCTGGATTCTTTCCATCTGCTTTTGTTGGATCTTTTGGTCCTAATACTTCATCTAGTGCAACAAATTTTGCCTTAACTGTTCTGTCTTGGTCTATTGCTGTTTTTACATCTAGGACTGGATTCCATCCATCAAATTTGTTGTTTCCTAAGGCTGTTGTAGCTGGTGCACTATTCTTTAAGTCTGCTAAGGTTTTACCTGCTGTCTTTAATACATAGAAGGTGTTTTCTGCTGCTACTGTTCCCTTGCTTTCATCTTCTGATTCAAATTTTACTGTACAGTATTTGCTTTCATCTGGATTCTTTCCCTCTGGTTTTGTTGGGTCTACGGGTCCCACAACTTCAAGTAATACTCTTAATTCCGCATCAACAATTTCCTCTGGATTTCCACACAATTTATATTTAAAGCTTATAGGGTTTGTTGTCTTATCCCAATTAAATCCATCTGACTCAAGACTAGCACCAGTAGGATCACCCTGTATATTAGCTTTGTTAAAGCCAGCAGGAAGTGCCCCAAAGGGGATTTTTGAACTTCCACTTGCCATCTTCACACCATAAGTAACTGGGCTAAGTACTTTTCCTTTGTAATCTTTATTAATCGTTCTTACGCTTGTTAGTTGGTTATTATTACATTCAAGTCTAGTAAGCTCATTATTGTTACTTACATCTATACTTGTTAGACCGTTATTACTACAATTAAGTTCAGTAAGTTCTTTATTGTTACTTACATCTAGACTTGTTAGACCGTTATAACTACAATCAAGTTTAGTAAGTCCTTTATTGTTACTTACATCTATACTTGTTAGATAGTTACCACTACAATCAAGTTCAGTAAGTTCTTTATTGTTACTTACATCTAGACTTGTTAGACCGTTATAACTACAATCAAGTTTAGTAAGTCCTTTATTGTTACTTACATCTAGACTTTTTAGTGGGTTAGTACTACAATCAAGTTCAGTAAGTTCTTTATTGTTACTTACATCTAGACTTATTAGATGGTTATAACTACATTTAAGTGATGTGATGTTTTTAAAATGCTCAATTCCCTCTAAGCTTATAATTTTGCTACTATTATAATCGTTATAAGGAAGAGAAACGTCTATACTTTTAACTGCATCACGTTCTTCTTGGCTTAGTATATAGTCATTATTTTTATCAAAATTTTCTATTACATAAACCCTAAATTTTTCGTCAGGAAAGTTTGTAGCATCTATGACTACATCTCCTGTTGCTGCATAGGTTGCTATGGTATTTAGGGGTAGGCAACCTATTAGCATTACTAGGGCAAGTATAAGCCCCATTATTCTTTTGCTTTTTATTTCCATTTTTACCTCCATTTTTGTTTTTTCCTCCTTAATCTAATTTTTTAATTCTTATTAATTCTACTTGGTCTCTTCTCATCCCCACTTTATATTGAATTTAGTATTATTATTTCCCTAACCTTATTCCTCTTTTTTTTCTACTTATAAAAACGTTTTAATTCTGTAATATTCTACCCCCCCCCCCCAACTTATTTTGTCAAGTTTTTATATTTTTATATTTTTAAATTCCTATCTATGTTCACCGATTTGATGCCCTTTCAGTGATTTGAAATATGTATGTAAGGAGCTTTTAATTTTTTCTTTTTATAAATTTTTATTTATATTTTTCTACTCCCCTTATTTGCCTACAATAAAAAAACCAGAGATAGGTTTAATATCTCTGGTTAAAAATCAAATTTCTTCAAGTTAATCTGAAGGATTTGGTCTTTTATCTTTCTCCTAAGTTTTAGGAGTTTTTACTTTTCAATCCACTCTTTGTTTTTTTCTTTTAAAACTTTAAGTACCTTGTCGTTTAGAACTGAAATTGTCACATCAAGGTCGTGGTCTTCAAGAAAGTCTCTTATTGTATCAACTGCAACTTCCGCTGCTTCTTCTAATGGATAGCCATAGATTCCTGAAGATAGTAGTGGAAATACAAGGGTCTTATACTTGTTTTTCACTGCCAATTCAAGGGCAGACTTGTAGGCATCTCTTAGGCTTTCTCTCTCGCCTTGTTTACCATCAAAATAAATTGGTCCAACGGCGTGGATAATATTCTTCGCCTTTAATTTGTATCCCTTAGTTACAACAGCTTGGCCAGGTTCTATTGGGGCAAGTTTTTTACATTCTTCTTCCAATTCTTTGTCGTCTGCTCCAGCAAAGATTTGTCCGCAAACTCCTCCGCCAGGTCTAAGCTCTTTATTTGCAGCGTTAACTATTGCATCTACGTCATAATCTAATATATTTTTCTTTTCAATTTGAAAGCTCATTGTAGCCCCCTTTCTTTATCTTACCTAAACTATATACCACATCAAGAGATTTTTAAAGTGCTAATGATAAATTTTTCTCTATTTTATAATTTTTTAAGGCAGATAAAAAAAAGGTCAGCATTGCCAACCTAATTTTTTAATCCTCTGTATGTTTTATATATTTATTTATTGTCATTCTTCTCATTACAAATACTACCACTGCCAAGATGATAAGTCCTATTGGTAGGGTTAGGCTTGGCTTGTCAAGTATGCCTGATATTAAAAAGGCAAAGAAGGATGACACGCCAACGCTAATTGCATAAGGCAACTGACTTGATACGTGGGCTATGTGGTCGCAGCCTGCTCCTGCTGATGATAGGATTGTTGTATCAGATATTGGTGAGCAGTGGTCTCCAAATACTGAGCCAGAGAATATTGCTGCAAGTATAATTGTCAAGAAGTGCATGTGGTCTGTGTGCATTAGGATTGGCACCATTATTGGTATTAAGATTCCAAAGGTTCCCCAAGCTGTTCCTGTTGAGAAGGACAAGAAGGCACCTACTGCAAAGATTATTGCTGGTAGCATCCACATTGGCATTGTTGAGTTTGAAATAAGTGATGCAATGTAGGAGCCTGTGTTTAGGTACTCATCACTTGTGATTCCTCCAATTGTCCATGCTAGGGAAAGGATTACAATGGCAGATACCATTGTCTTCATACCTTCCACTATCCCCTTCATAAAGTCATCAAATCTTAAAAGTTTTCTTGGTATATAAAGGGCGAAGGAAATTACAATTGCAAAGAAGGCTCCTATTACAAGGGACAAGTTTACATTTGCATTTCCAAAGGCTGCTGCAGGTCCAATGCCATCTGAGAAGAAGCCTCCTGTTTTAAGCATCATCATTACTGTTACAAAAATTAAAACTACAATTGGCACTACGAGGTCAAAGACCCTGCCATTTTTTGAATATTCGTAACCAACTTCTTCTTTTTCAATTATCCTTGATGTGTCATTTAGTTCATACTTTTCCATAACCCCCATTTCTATATCAGTTGTAGAAAAATATAAAATTAAAATAAGGGTCAAAAGAGGATAGGCATTCATTGGTATTGTTGATAAGAAGACTCTCATTGGGTTTGCAACTCCTGTGTCACCTATAACTGCAACAACTGATGCTGCCCATGATGAAACTGGTGCCAAGATACAAACTGGCGCTGCACAGGAGTCTATTATGTGGGCAAGCTTTGCCCTTGATACCTTGTTCTCGTCAGTAATTGGTTTCATTACTGCTCCTACTGTCAAGCAGTTGAAGTAGTCGTCAATAAAAATTATTATCCCCAAGAAGGCTGAGGCTAGTTTTGCCATCTTCTTACTCTTGATTTTCTTGCTTGCCCACTTACCATAGGCAAAGGATCCTCCTGCCATATTCATTACCATTACTAGGGATCCTAGCATTGCCAAGAAGACTAGCATAAGGGCATTGTCGCCTAGCTTGGTCCCCATTAGTGTAAAAACTGTTTCTAAGGCGGCAATAATATTTCCACCTGAAAAGATAAGTCCTCCAGCTATAATACCAATTAAAAGTGAAGTTATTACTTCCTTGGTTATTAGTGCCAAGGCTATGGCAACTATTGGAGGAATTATCGATAAAAATCCAAATTCCATTTCTTCTCCTTTACTATTTCTTTTCTTCTTCTCTCTTATTTTCTCTGTAGACATCCATGACTTCAGAAAAAATATCAGAGCTTGATACTGGTGTATAGGTGATGGCATTGGCTCCTGCTTCTATTGTCTCAAGTATATGCTCATCAGTATGACCACCTGTTGCTATAATTGGAAACTCTTCTCCAAGTAGCTTTCTTGTATATCTTACTAGTTCTGCGGTCTTTTTGCCACCTGCAATATTTAAAACTCTTGCACCAGCTTCAACTTTTCCTTCTATGTCGTCGTACTTTGATATAACTGTAGCTATTACTGCTATGTCAAGTGCCTCGGATATCATTCTGATATTTTCATTAGTCATAGGGGCATTTACTACAACGCCACTGGCACCCAAGAGCTCGGCTTGAAGTCCAATATTTACAGTCCTAAGTCCTGATGTTGTACCTCCACCTATTCCAACAAAAACTGGCACTGAGGCAACTTCCATTATAGCAGATACAATTTTTAATTGGGGTGTAAAGGGATAAACAGACATAATTGCCTGAGCATTGTTATTTACAATTATTGGTATATCGTTAGTGAAGATTAGAGATTTTATTCTCTTACCCATAAAGTTAATACCACTTGCCCTATATGTTACTTCAGGTACTGATACCTGCCTTCTTCTTAGTTCTGTTTCAATAGAGGGAACGAATTTCTTTTTTCTTTCTGAGTCTTTAAAGTTTTCCATTTTTACCTCCAAGATAATCATTCATTACTAAACATTTAATAAAATTTTTATTTACTTGTCAATAATATTATAAATAATAAAGCTTTGAAACTATGTTATACTTTCCTTATAAGTTTGAGAAAGAGGTGGAAGAATGCCTGTCAATTTAAAAAAGTTTGGTTTTGAATTTGAAACTTGCGAGGAGAAGGTTGCCTATTCTATTAAGCATGAGGACAAGCCCCTAAAGTTAAGTGAAGAGATGACTAAGACCCTGGAGTACCTCCTTTGGTATGTTCCAAATATTAATTCTGCTCAGTCCCAAGAAAATGAACTTACATCATCTCTTAACTTCGAAAATTTTGTCTTTGGCATCATAAAAAATTACATGAATTTAGCAAATAAGGACGTGGCATTTCTCACCTATATAGACCCAGACATTGTAAAATTTTACGACAAGAGAATTTGCCCCCACTCTCAAAAAATTATTTTGACAAAGTCAGAGGGAGAATCAAAAACCGACTGTCTCTTGAGACACATAAGAAACTCTCTCGCCCATGGCAACTTTAACCTTGTTGAGGATATGCTTGTGGGTTTCGATTACAAGTTTGGTCCTGGTGGGCAAGAAATCTGCACAGGAATTTTTAAAATCTTCCCCAAGAACCTCTTAAGTGGTCTATCAAGTCTTGATGAAGAAGTAACAGCAGAAGGTCTTGCACAAATTGCCCTTCAAAGAACTGGCTACAGGCTAGAAAGATTTAATAACGAGGACAGGGACACCTCCTTTGACTTTTATGTTAAGAAGGGGTCTAAGAGGTACGCCCTAGAAATTAAAAAGTACAAGGACACAGAAGTCTTATCAGAAAAGGAAGTACAAAAGCTCTTGGACAAGTTCTCAGGTCTTTACGAAAGTATAATCCCAGTCCTCTTTGTCAATACCTCTTTCTTGAAGAAAGAAACCAAGGAAAAGTTAAAGAAGGAAAGAGTAATAATCTTGGATATAAAAAATATTCTAAAGATGTTAGAAGGTCGTGACATCTTAGGTGAGATTGAATCCTATTAAATTTTAAATTTTATAAACTACTTAGGTTTTTATTTTTGACTTCTTAATTGATTTTAAATTTTCATTTTTTATTTGTTAGTTGATTTTAAATTTTTCCTCTTGACCTATGACTTAATAAATTATTGCAAGCAAAAAGGATGCCCCTCCAACTAGGCATCCTTATTTTAATGTCAGGTAAATTGTCGCAAGTATTCCCATAAAGTTTGCGAGATAAAACTTCTTCTCGCGAGTCTTGTGACTGAAAAATTCCATTCCTGCAAGACCACCAAGACCTGCCACAAGAGAAAAGATCAAGAGAGTCTTCTCGCTTATCCTCCACATCTTGTGCTTAGCCTTAAACTTATCCAAGCCATAAAGAATAAAATTCATTAAGTTTAAGATTATCACTATATAAATATTTTCCATTAAATCATCCTCAACTTATAAGCTACAAAATATAATATCATATTTGAGGATGAAATTAAAAAATTCTAACTACGCTCTACTCCATCATTTCAAACTTAGCAGCGCCAGCTTCAAATTTTTCATTTTTTAGACTTTCAATTAATTTGTCAAAGTCCTCTTGGCTCTTCTTATAATCATCTACTTCTTTCCCATACTTGATTTTCAAAGCTTCATTGGCAAGGTCCTTGTCAATGAAACCAAAGTATAAGTCTTCTTCAGAATACTTAACTTCTTCTGCATCAGTTAAGACAAGTAAGACCACTCCATTTATAAAGCTTGTCTTAAATGCCTCATCTTGATTTGCTTTTGCTTTGCCACTTAATTTAATTTCTAAAGCCTTATCTTTTATCTTTACACCTTCAAGCTTATAAGGTCCCCAGTCCATGCTTCCAATTAATTTCTCTAAGCCCTTTTCATTGGACAAATCTGTCTTCATAGAATAAAGAGATTTGTTCCCGCATCCAGTGAGTAAAAGTATTAAACCTGCAAAGACTAATAAAATTTTGAAATATTTTTTCATAGAAAGGACTCCTTCATACTTTATTACTTTATCTAATTATACACCTTGCTTACTTAATCAACAAATATAAACTTACAAATTTTAAACAGAAAAAATCTGCCAAGTTTCCCTGGCAGATAAATTAATTTTATTTAAAATACTGAAACGTAAGCGTCTTTTTTATCTAAGATAAGCATGTAACCTGGAGCGTGTGTAATCATAATTTCAGGTTTAGATGCCATAGCTACTGCTTGAGGTGTTACTCCACAAGCCCAAAATACTGGCACTTCTCCTTCTTTGATTTCAATTACAGATGGGTCACCAATGTGAACTGGTGCTCCGTGAGTTGCTGGGAATCTTGCTGTAACAGTTGTTGCTTTTACAACATCCTTGTAAGGAACTGGTCTCATAGATACAACTGTATTTCCATGGAAGATACCAGCTGGTTCTGTCGCAAGGTTTGTGATATACATCGGAACATTGTGCTCATCCTCAATGTGTCTTACAGGTACATCAGCTTCTAGCATGGCTTTTTCAAAGGAGAAGGAACATCCAATAACGAAAGTAACAAAGTCATCTTGCCACACGTCTTTAAGGTCCTTAACTTCTTCAACAAATTCGCCATTTTTATATATCCTATACCTTGGCACGTCTGTCCTTATGTCTGCACCGTCAGCCATTATCTTTGTAAGAGGGCTTCCTTCATCAAGAACTTCAAGAATTGGACAAGGCTTTGGATTTCTTTGAGCAAATAATAGAAAGTCGTAGGCATATTTCTTTGGAAGGATTGCAAGGTTAGCTTGTAGGTAGCCTTCACTCATGCCTGAAGTTGGAAGATCAACTTCTCCCTTTCTAATAAGTTCTCTTACTTCTCTTGGGTGTAATTTACCAAGTTCACTTAGCTTCATATTACAGACTCCTTCTTAATTGTTTCAAATTTATTCTTGTAGTCAAGAGTTGCCTTTTGTGCTTCTTCGATAGTAACTTTTTGGAATAAAACTTTATCTAAGAAGGACATTTGAGCAAGCTTATAGAGGTCTGGTGTTATTACGTTACCAATCTTTGTATAGCCACCAGTAGTTTGCCTGTCTGCTACAAGAATAATTGGTTGACCATTTGCAGGTACTTGGATTGAACCAAAAGTCGTTCCGTCAGAAATAATATCTGCAGTTTCTTTGTGTTCGATTGAAGTTCCCTTTAGTCTAATTCCCATCCTGTCAAAGTCTTTAGTCACTTGGTAACCACCTGATCTAAATAGGTCATGGATCCCCTTTTCAGTGAAGTAGTCGTCTTGTGGTCCAAGGACAACTCTTAAAAGGTTGCAGTGTTTAAACTTAGGAAGATACTTTTCAGGTATTTTTCTCATTGTCTTATCCTTTGAGCCTACAATATTTAATGTGTCCTTAGGCTTTAAGGCTCTTCCGTCAATTCCACCCATTTTTGTCTTTATGTGAGTTGACTTTGAACCATTGACCACTGGTACATCTATAGAGCCACCAAAGGCAAGGTATCCTCTAACACCTTCATTAACCTTGCCAAATTGTAAAGTGTCTCCAGCCTTAAGCTTAATAGTTTCGAACATTGGAGCAGGCTGACCATTTATTTTGGGATTCATATCAGAACCTGTTATTGCAAGTGTAAGGTCTTCGTTAAACTTAAGAGTTGGTCCGAAATAAGTCATTTCAAGGACAGCTTCGTCAAGTTTATTTCCAACTAAGATATTTGCAAGTCTGTAGTTGTAATCATCCATGACACCTGATGTAGGTATACCTAGTTCTTGGTAGCCATATCTACCAGAATCTTGAATTGTTGTGAGAATCCCACCGTTAATTACATCAATACTACTCATGAAGATCACCCCTCTTTACCTTCTTAATTGAAACCTTGTAGGTATCTTTTTCCACTTCATCTTTGATCCTGTCATATTCTTCTTGATTTACTGAGACATATCTAATGTAGTCACCAGCTTGGATGAATACAGGTGGTTCTTTAGTGTCATCAAAAAGCTTAAGTGGAGTTCTTCCTATTAGTTGCCAGCCTCCAGGTGATTCAAGTGGGTACATACCAGTTTGATTAGCTGCTATACCAACTGAACCTGGTTCTATTTTTAATCTTGGGCTCTTTAATCTTGGAGTTGCAATTCTCTCATCAAGTCCACCAAGATAAGTAAAGCCTGGCATAAAGCCCATCATATAAACTAAATAATCTGTTCCAGAGTGAATCTTTATAACTTCTTCTTTAGATAATTTTGCGTTTTCAGCTACAAAGTCAATATCTGGACCATATTCGCCGCCATAAAGTGTTGGGATTTCAATAAGTCTAACTTCGTCACTTTGTTCCCCTGAGTCAGCCTTGCTAAGTCCCTTTAGGGTATCAAGCATTTCGTCATAGGAAATCTTTACTGGGTCATAATTAATTAAAATGGACCTGTAGGTTGGCAAAATGTCCAAGATACCATCAATATTTTTCTTTTTTAAACTTTCTACAACTGCGGCAATTCTGGCGTTTATTTCTTTTTCAATAGTGTTGCCAAATTCCATAACTATGGCAGAGTCACCAGCAGTTAGAAATTTTATTTTATCATACATTTTTTGCTCCTATACTTATGTCAAAATATCTCTTATTAACCAAATAATTTTCCAAGGTTTGCGATTACAGTTTGTGCTCCCATGAAAGCAGTTACTGCTACTACGATCCAACCTAAGATGAAAAGTACATTAGAGTGAACATAGTCGCCAACGATTTTCTTGTTCTTAGATGCAAGTAGGATTACTGCAAGTGTAATTGGAAGGATAAATCCGTTAAGTGTACCAACTACAACTAGTAGAGTTTGTGGTTGTCCAATAAAGATGAACATAATTGTAGAAATTACGATAAAGGCAATTGTAACCATATTTTCGTGATCAGCTACAAATTTGAATAAAGTCTTTAGGAAAGATACTGAAGTATATGCTGCACCTACTACAGAAGTGAAGGCTGCTGCTGCAAATACAAAACCAAAAATCTTATAACCAACAACACCTGAAGCTGCTAAGAAAGAAGATGCTGCAATATTGTCAGGATCAATTTGTGCTCCAGCCATCTTTGTTACGCCTAGGATTGCAAGGAATAATAAAACTCTTACTACGAAAGCTACGCCGATACCTAGAGAAGCGGATTTAGTTACTTGATTAAGATTTTCTTCTCCAGTGATACCAGCGTCAATAAGTCTGTGACCACCTGAGAAAATAATATAACCACCAACAGTACCACCAATAAGTGTAAGTGTTGGAGAAATAATGCTGTTAAATCCACCAGATGGGCTAACAGATGATTTTAGAGCTTCGCCAACAGGTGGTTGTGTCTTAATTGCAACAAAAGCAATTAGGATAATCATAAGTGCACCAAGCACTTGAGTTACTCTGTCCATGATAGAAGATGCTGACTTTGATGAGAAAAGAATAATACCAATAACTCCACCAATAGCTGCACCAATTTTTACGTCTACACCAAAGATAACATTAAGTCCAAGTCCTGCTCCACCAACGTTACCAATGTTAAATGCCAAGCCACCAAGAGCTACTAAGAAGGCAATTACATATCCAAGACCAGGTAGTACATTGTTAGCAATGTCTTGACCTCTCATCTTAGAAACTGCAATAACTCTCCAAACATTAAGTTGTGCAATGTAAGAAAATATAATTGAAATTAAAATTACCGCCGCAAAGTCTGCTCCAATTTTTGTAGTAAATGTTGCAGTTTGTGTCATAAATCCAGGTCCTATGGCAGATGTTGCCATTAGGAAGGCTGCCCCTAAAAGGACAGACAAATTATTTTTATTGTTACTCATTTCTTCCTCCTAAATTATAAAAAACTAATTAAAGGTTTTATTTCAATACCTTCAGCCTTTAGTCCTTCACGAATATTCTTTACGAATTCAAGAGCTTCTGGATTATCTCCATGAACGCAAATTGAATCTGCTACTATATCAATTTCTTTACCATTAGCAGTTACTACCTTGTTCTCTTTGATCATCTTAACAACTCTTGGTATTGCTTCCTTTGGATCCTTTACGAAGGCTCCTGGTAGAGATCTATTAACTAGAGTTCCATCTTCGTTGTATCCTCTATCAGCGAAAACTTCTTGCGCAACTCTAAGTCCTCTTCTCTTACCTTCTCTAGCTATGTATGAGCCACTAAGAACCATTAGAATTAAATCTTTGTCAAATTCTTCAACTGCATCTAAAACTGCATTTGCAAGTTTTTCATCATTACAAGCTGTGTTATAAAATGCACCGTGTAGTTTCATATGTTGAAGTTTTTTGCCGTGAGCCTTTGCGAAAGCTGAAAGTGCTCCAACTTGATAAAGCATATAGGCTCTCGCTTCTTCTGGAGTCACTGCTAGTTTTCTTCTGCCAAATCCCATTAGGTCTGGATAGCCTGGGTGAGCTCCGATTTCTACTCTATTATCAGCTGCTGCCTTACAAGTAGCATCCATAATAAGTGGGTCGCCAGCGTGGTAACCACATGCACAGTTAATACTAGTAACATATTTTACAATTTCTTGGTCCATACCTATCTTATAGGCACCAAATGATTCACCAATGTCACTGTTTAAATCTACAAAATATTGCATTTGTTTCCTCCTTCTGTTTTATAAATCATTGCAATAATATGCTTAAATTATATTCCTGGACTAAGAAAAAAGCAAACCTTTTCTTGCATAAAATTGTAATAATTTTAAAGTATTGAAGGCTAAAAAAGAAGAGGCCGAAGCCTCTTCTCATATAAGTTTGTCAAGTTTTTCTATAATGTGTTTTTTGTACTCTATAAATTTTTTATCTTCAAAAAAGTTTTCATCAAATTCTTCTTTGATTTGTATTTCTTCTATAATTGTTCCTGGATTTTTTCCCATGATATAAATTCTGTCTGACAACTTAACTGCCTCTTCTATGTCGTGGGTTATAAAAATTGTTGATATTCCAATTTCACTAATTATATTCTTGTACCACTTGTGGATTGATGCCTTTGTTATTGCATCAAGGGCAGAAAAGGGTTCATCGAGAAGGGCAACTTCATTGGAAAAGACATAGGTCCTAAGAAGGGCTGCACGTTGTGCCATACCACCAGAAAGTTGTGAAGGAAATTTTTCTTGGCAGCCTTCTAGTCCAAAGTCACCAAAGAGTCCTCGCACTTCTTCCCTGGCTTCTTTTTTCTTTTTGCCACGAAGTACTAGGGGCAGAGAAACATTGTCGATGATTGTCATATATGGTAGGAGCATGTCCTTTTGAAGCATATAGGAAATATTGCCTGCCTTACCTGTGACGTCTTCTCCCTTTAGATAAACTTTTCCTTCATCTGGTGCTAAGAGTCCTGCAATAATATTAAAGAGTGTTGTCTTACCACTACCAGAAACTCCCACGAGAGAAACTAATTCTCCCTTATTTAATTTTATGTTTATGTCCTTTAAGACTAACCTGTCGTTAAAGGACTTATAAACATTGTCTACTCTTAAAATTTCTATTTTTTCACTCATTTTAATTTTTCTGGATTTACAAAATCGTCAGTGAATCCAAAGTTCTTTGGAATTTCTTTGTCGATTAATTTATTTTTCCATAACCATTGGTAGAAATTGTTCCATCTATCTGGATCAATTTGTCCAAAGTATTTTGCGTCGTCTTGATACTTGTCAGCAAGATATTCCATTCCCTTTTCTACAAGGTCCTTGTCAAGTTCTGGATTTATCTTAACTAAGATATCTGCTGCTTCCTTTGGATTTTTTGCTGCATATTCATAGCCCTTGACGAAGGCACGCATAAATCTCTTTGCCACATCTTCCTTGTTCTTTAAGAAGTCGTTGTTTGCAATAAGGATTGGTGTGTAGTAATCAAAAACTGGACTAATATCTCTAAATGCGAAGTAGTTAATTGGCACATTTTCCTTTGCTGCAAGAACTCCGTCAACTTGGTAGAATACCCAAACTGTATCTATCTTTCCACTAATTGCTTGGACTGCATTTACAACATTTTCTGGAAGAAGTTGAACCTTAGAGAAGTCTCCACCATCGTCTGTTATTACTTGTCTTAGGATTGCTTGCTCAATTGGAAGTCCCCAAGTTGCGTAGTTGTGTCCTTCCATGTCCTTTGGTCTTTCAATTCCCTTGTCCTTTAGGGAAATAATTCCTGAAGTGTTGTGGTTAATAATAGCTGCCACTGCTGTTACTGGAAGTGGATCATCGCTGGCAAAGGCTGGTGCAATTGTATCTTGGTAAGATACTCCAAAGTCAGCCTTACCTGATGCAACTAGAGCTTCAGCACCATTAGCTGGTGGTTGGTTTACTTCTACTTCAATGCCTTCTTCTTCAAAGAAGCCCTTGTCCATAGCAACATAAAGACCTGCGTGGTTTACGTTAGGTTCCCAGTCAAGTAGGAAACTTACCTTTTCCTTTGGAAGCTTCTTAGCTTCTTCTGATTTTTTTTCTTCTTTCTTGCCACATCCTGTTAGAAAAAGTCCAACAAGGATTAAAATTAATAGTTTTCTTAAATTTTTCATTTTGCCTCCGTCCACGGCATTACCCTTCTTTGGATGAAGCTAACTAACTTCATCAAGAAAAGTGAAATCGCCGAAATTAAAAATATAACTGCAAACATCTTGTCAAAAGAGTAATTTTTTTGAACTCTTATCATATATACTCCAAGTCCCTTGTAGCCACCTAACCATTCGGCAATAACTGCTCCTACAACTGAATAGGAAACAGCAATCTTAAAGGCAGCAAAAAAGTTTGTAAGACTTTCTGGAAACTTAATGTACTTATAAATTTCATACTTGCCTGCTCCCATGGCCTTTAATAATTTTGTCTTGTCTGGATCAACTTGCTTAAAGGCTTCGAGAAGGGATACTGCAATTGGAAAGAAAGTTCCAATTACAATTAGGGCAATCTTTGGCATAACACCATAACCCATCCAAAGAACAAGTAGGGGTGCAATGGCAACTGTTGGAACAGTCTGACTAATTACTAGAATTGGATAAAAGGCTGAATAAAGTGTGTCTGATAAATCCATTAGTAGTGCCACAAGAAATCCTAAAGTAACACCAACTGATAAACCTAAAAAGGCTTCTGTCAAGGTTGTCCCCATGTGGGATGAAATTGTTGGAAAGTCATTTACAAAGGCCTTTACTACATCAAGTGGTTTTGGAAGCATAAAGGCTGATATTCCACCATAAGTTGTTGCAAAGTGCCAAAGGACTAAAATAATTACTATCAAAGAAGCTGCTGAGATATTATCCTTGATACTTACCTGTTTTTTCTTCAATTGTTAAAATTCCTTTCTCAGAATAGAAGGTCTTGGAGTAACAAGCCACTTGTTCTGAAATTTCTCCCGCTAACTTTACACAGTTCTTTAAGATCTCAAAGGCCTTGTCAAAGTCGTCTAACTCTATAACTGTTTCAAAGGGAGTGACTACATAGTTAACTTCTTCACTTTGAATATATTCTATAACCCTATCCACTACATTGACTACTGACTCTGTAGTTCCTTCTTTAGTAGTAGGTAGGATCTGTATCGCTACTGATATTTTCATCTTAACCTCCTTATAAAAATTTCCAATAAAAAAAGCCTCTAGAAATAGAGGCAGCCTTCCCTAGACAGCATTACCTGTCCCGGTCCATAGGGTTTAAGGATAAACCTATTCTCAGCATGCGCTCCCCTGATAAGTTAATTATAAGCATAAGTTTCCCTTATTACAAGGAATTAAGGCAAATAAAAACTAGGCCACATGGACCTAGGTCTTATTCAATGACTAATAATTTTTCTTCACTTTCTTTTTTATCTTTTGCTTCTGGCTCTTCTTCAATTTTTCCAAAGGGCATTTGTGCTACAAGCTCCCAATGTCCTGGAAGGTCATAGACTTCCTTAACCCACTCATCAATCACTGGGTTGTAGTGTTGGATGCTGGCACCAATTTCTTCATCTCTTAATGCTTGCCAAAGATTTAGTTGAAGCATGGCAGCTGAATGATGTCCCCAAGTTTCAAAATAATCTCTGTATGATGACATATTTATCTCTTGAGCCCAAATTTCATTCATATCTATAAAGAAGAGGGCAGTTCCCTTGGCATGATAAAAACCATAAAACTTTTCTTTATTAATAGACTTGTCAAAAGTTTCATTTACTCTTGTCCAAAAGTCCTTGGACTTGTCATCAAAGAGTAAGACAATCCTGCTTGTCTCTGCATTCATATGTGATGGCGTAGCATTCATTACATCTTCAACAAGATATTTTATTTCTTCATTTGTAAGGTCAAGATCTTCTGACAAGTTGTAGTAGGATCTTCTCTTCTTAATTATTTCTATATAATCTTTCATAATTCACCTCGCAAGTTTTTTCTATATCTTAGTAAAGTCTTACCCTGAAAAAATTATTCTAACCTACCGCCCTTGGTGTAGAGCTTGTAGTAGTATGACTTTGCTTCCATTAGTTCTTTATGACTTCCTCTCTCAACAATTCCTTCCTTAGTCATCACTAGAATTAAGTCTGCATTTTGTACTGTTGTTAGCCTGTGAGCAATTGTAAGTGTTGTCCTTCCCTTGGATAATTTTTCGATAGAGTCTTGAACAACAACTTCTGACTTGTTGTCTAGGGCTGAAGTGGCTTCGTCTAAGATTAAGATTGGTGGATTCTTTAAGAAAACTCTAGCAATAGAAATTCTTTGCTTTTGTCCTCCAGATAGTTTCACTCCACGTTCTCCCACATAGGTATCAAATCCATCTGGGAGATTTTTTATAAAGTCGTAGGCTCCTGCAAGCTTGGCAGCTTTTATGACTTCATCATCACTTGCTCCCTCCTTGCCGTAGGCAATGTTATCTCTTACTGAGCCAGAGAATAAATATACGTCTTGTTGAACTATTCCAATGTTCTCTCTAAGGGATTTTATCTCCACATCCCTTACGTCAAGACCGTCTACCTTCACTGCCCCCTTGTCTACGTCGTAAAATCTTGGAATTAAATTGCAAACTGTAGTCTTGCCTGCCCCACTTGGACCAACTATGGCAAGCTTTTGTCCCGGACTAATGTGAATTGAAAAATCATCTAGGACTTTTTCTTCAGCTTGACCATAGGAGAAGTCTACGTGGTCAAAAGTGATTTCACCCCTAAGGCTTTTAATTTTTATGGCGTCTTTCTTGTCCTTGATGTCAGACTCAATAGACATTATTTCTGAAAATCTTTCAATCCCTGTCATTCCCTTTTGGAATTGCTCTGTAAATTCAATAATTCTTCTAACAGTTGCAAGAAGTGATTGAACATACATTACATAAAGTATCAAGTCCTCTGGACCAATTTCTCTCTTCATGAGGAAGTAGCCTCCAGAAACTATTAAGATGAGATACATGAGGCCGTCAAAAATTCTGTTAATTGTGTTGAAGCCAGCCATGGACTTATAGTATCTCTTCTTTATGCCCAAGAACTTGTTGTTCTCATAAGTGAACTTTTCCCTTTCAAGGTCTTCCTTGGCAAAGGACTTGACCACCCTTATGCCAAGAAGGGAGTCCTCAATAGCTGAGTTCAAATGACCAACGTGAACTCTTTGGTCCTTTTGTGCCTTGTGCATCTTGTTCCTAAAGTGACCGGAGAAGTAAATCATAAGTGGAATCATGAGATAAATTAAAAGAGTCATCTTTACGTTGAAGTGTAAGAGAATTATAAGAGAAATAATTATCTTTATGGCTCCAATGAAATATTCTTCTGGGCA
This sequence comes from Peptoniphilus vaginalis, assembly GCF_900176605.1. Taxonomy (GTDB): domain Bacteria; phylum Bacillota; class Clostridia; order Tissierellales; family Peptoniphilaceae; genus Peptoniphilus_A; species Peptoniphilus_A vaginalis. The sequence continues at coordinate 59,613 of NZ_FXLP01000002.1, read as the reverse complement.
GTGGTGGGCGAACTCTGTTATGTCGAAGAGGTCGTTGGTGATCCTTGACATAATGACCCCAACCTTGGTCTCGTTGTAAAAGGTGTCAGATAAAGTTTGAAGATGGGAGTAGAGGTCTCTCCTCATGTCAGTCTCGATCTTGGCACCCATGATGTGACCAATGGATGTCATAAAGTATTGGGCTACAACTTCCACTGTCTTAACTCCTAAATATATAAGGGCAAGCTTCGTGATGAAGTCGAAGCTAATAGATGCAAGATCCTTCATCCCCCTATTAGTAAGAGCCCTTAAGATAAGCGGAAGAATCATTTCGCTGGCAGTTGTTAGTCCTGCACAAAATAAATCTAGAAAAAGTGTGAACCTGTACTTATAAAAGTAGGGCGCAACTTTTTTTATTAAATTTTTATTTTTCATTTTTCCTCCTTTATATAAAATTTTATTTTTTGAAATCTATCTTATATATGATAACACAAAAATAAAATCCTTTAAAAGTCTAGAAAATAACCTTACTTGACATAAAAATTCAAACAACTTATAATTTGATAAGACTTACAAAGGAGATTTTAAATTTGGAAAATAAAAGTAGCGCAGGCTCACGAATTGCAAAGTCCACCCTAGCCATTACTGGCTTCCTTCTAGTGGGTAAGGTCTTTGGATTTTTTAGAGAATCACTGACAGCTTATGTCTTTGGTGCAGGCACAGAAATGGATGCCTTTTCTCTTGCTCAAGCAGCCACAGCAATGATAGCAAGCTTTGTCACTCAAGCAATAGCAACAACTTATATACCTTCTGCTCAAAGGGCAGAGAACGATCATGGACCAAGTAGAAAAAATTATTTTACTAACAACCTTTTAATGGTTACTTCCCTTGTGTCCCTTGTCTTAATTGTTCTTGGAATTCTATTCCCAAACCAAATTGCACTTTTATCTGCATCCCAAGCTAATCCAGAAACCTATGCAATTGTTGTTAAGTTAATACAAGTTGGAATGCCCGTAGTTTTATTTTCATCTTGGGTTGGTGTAATGGAAGGTTACCTCCAACACGGTGGCAAGTTCGCAGCAACTGGTGCCATTGCAATACCACTTAACTTGACCTATATAGTTTATTTAGCCCTCTTCTCACACCACGTTGGGATAATAGGACTTACAATTGCATCAGTATTAGGTATCTTGGCACAATTTTTATTCCTTCTACCTAACGCAATGAAAATTGGTTACAGGCCAAAGCTCGTGGCAGACTTTCAAGACAAGTATGTGAGAGAAGCAATTGTTCTTGCCCTTCCAGTTTTTGTTTCTGTATCAGTGAATGACATTAACACAATTGTTAATAGAAACCTTGCATCAGGTATGGGTAAAGGTGCAGCATCAATTTTATACTATTCAAACAAGATGAATACCATGATAATTGGTATTTTTATCACAGCCATCACTGCCATAGTCTTTCCTATCCTAACAAGGACTTTGGGATCTGGCGACATGAAGCGTGGTAAAAAAGTTATGAATGCATCAGTTAAGACTGTTTTATTTATAACTGTCCCCGCAACAGTGGGCCTAATTATCTTGGCAAGACCTATAATAGAAATTGCCTTTGTCCGTGGTTCCTTTACTGCGGCAAACGGTGTGGCAGCAACATCGACTCTAAGATGTTACTCCCTTTCACTTATTTCAATTTCTGTTATCAACGTCTTAAATAGGATTTACTATTCCATTGGCGACACAAAGACCCCTTTCTATGTTGGTGTAACTAACGTAGTTATCAACGTTGGCCTCAACCTCTTAGTAGCAAGGCACTTTGGTACAAATGGACTGGCAGCATCAGTTTCAATTGCAACAACAATTGCAGTTTTCATTTCCTTTATACTACTTAAGAAAAAAATTGGAAATCTTGGAACAAGGTCTTACATCAAGGCCCTTATAAAAACTTTTATGGCATCACTTGTCATGGGAGCAATAACTTTGGCATACTTCCCTTATGAAAAACTCATAATGTCACTAACATCTGGCGGAGTCCAAACACTTTTAAGGTTGGGATTCTTGATGGTAGTAGTTACTATTGCAGGAACTTTTTATGTCTTCTGCCTCTACAAGTTAGGAGTTCGTGAAGTGAGAGATGTGGTTGGCATAGTGAGAGAAAAGCTTGAACATAGAAAGCTTAAATCTATAGAAAATTAAATTTTAAAATTTATAAACAAGGCTCGAGTCATTGGACCTTGTTTATTTTTGTAATTTTATTAAAATTTTATACAATTAAAGTAGTCGTTTGATAATTAAGTGGTATAATATTAATAAATTGGAGGTGTTTATATGAAGGGCACAAACTATATAATTGCCGTTATTGTAATCGTTTGCTTGATTTTTTGGAGAAAGTCCATTGTCAAAAAGAGACAGAAGGCTCAAAAGTCAATTGACACATCAAGTAAGGCTAAGAGTAATTTTAAAAAAGAAGAACTACATAAGATGAGCGAGGCAAATTCATCTGAAGAAACTTCTAGTGACAAGGTCCCTGAAGTAAAAGAAAAGGAAGTCTACGATGGATCAAGGAAAAAGGATCGTGGCAAGAAGAGACATCAAAAGAAAAATACAAACTCCGCTATTGATGAAATAGAGAAAAAGACTGAAGAAGTAGAAAAAAAAACTGAAGTCGAAGTTGAAAAAGTTACAGAAGAAGTCAAGGAAAAGGCTGAAGAAGTAAAAGAAAAAGTTGAAGCTAAGGCTGAAGAAGTAAAAGCTGAAACTCAAACTAAAGTTGAAGATGTAAAAAAAGAAGTAAAAGAAGAAGCCAAAGAGGTCAAAGAAGAAGTTGAAGTTAAGGCTAAAGAAATAAAAAAGGAAACTGACGTCAAGGCTGATAAAATTAAAGAAGAAGTAAAAGAAAAGGTTCAAGATGTTAAAGAGGAGGTTAAGGAAGAAAAGTTACAAATTGAAAATAAAATTGCAAGCACTGGCAATTATCCTGACCTTATCGCTTCCATAAAAAATAATCCTTGGACATCAGATGACTTAAACACAAAAGTCAAGTTTGAAGACACGATGAAAAAAATAACTTTAAGCGAAGAAGAAATTACAGACCTACCACTTGATCAAATCAAGGCTTCCCTAAGCCCTGAATCCCTTGCAGACTTTTTAAACATAACATCAACAAAGCCAACAATCCTTAAGAGAAAAGAGGACACATCCTACGAGTTCACAACAAAGGATAAGGAAGAAGTTAACTTAATCAAGAAGAGGTATGGACTCCTCGATAGAGAAATCGACAAGATAACATCAATCCTAATCTTTGACAAGGAAGGACAAAAGTTAAAAGAAGTTAAGGATGTCTTGGCGGAAGGGAAAAATAGAATTTACATGGAAACAAAATTTTAGTAGAATATAAAAGTCATACTTGTATGGCTTTTATTTATTTGAAAAATTTTATAAGATAAATTGATGCACTAATAAAAAAATTTTTTAAATAAAAAATTAAAGAAAACTTTGAAGTTTTTTTACTTTTTTGGTTTAAAATAAATCCAGGAGATAAAAATGGAAAACATAAAAAAATTAGAAGAAATTATCAAGTTCTTAAGTGAGAACACGAGATTTCTAGAAACAAAAAACTTCATACAACATGGAAACACCACTGTCTATGCCCACGTAATTGCTGTGGCGAAAAAATCTATTGAAGTGGCAGAAAAATATAACTTAAATGTGGATATGGACTCAATGATTAGGGGAGCCCTCCTCCACGATTACTTCCTCTATGACTGGCACGACGGCAAAAGGGAAAGATGTATTCATGGCTTCACCCATCCCATGAAGGCCTATCGCAATGCCAAGTCCGAGCTAAATCTTAATAGGATTGAGAGAGACATAATTATCAAGCATATGTTCCCCTTGACTCCCCTTCCACCAAGGTACTTGGAGTCTTGGATTGTAACTTACTCTGACAAGTACGTCTCCCTTGCCGAAACTCTTAGGGGCATACCTGTAAAAGTTGGGTTGGTGCGACCATGAGATACCAAGAATTCTACTTAATATTCTTTATCTACTCCTTCCTTGGCTGGTTTTGGGAGACCTTCCCTTGCTCTGCCATTGAGTTAGATAAAATTCACAACAGGGGCTTCCTCTTGGGACCCATTTGTCCCATCTATGGTTTGGGAGCCAGCCTATCCTTTGGATTTTTGAAAAACTTTGAGTCAAGCCTTGAAATTTTTATTTACTCAGCCTTTTTGTCCTGCCTCATTGAGTACATCATTGGCTACCTCTTGGAAAAATTTTTCCATAAGCGTTGGTGGGACTACTCCAACTACCCCTTCCAAATCAAGAGTAGAGTTTGCCTATACGGTCTTTTGATCTTTGGTCTGGCAAATATTTTAATAGTCAAGAAGCTCACTCCAATTTTGCTCTTCTTCTTGTCCCTATCAAGTGACAGGCTTCTTACTTCACTTGTGATATTTTTTGGAATCTTATTTGTAGTAGACTTAGCCTTGACTCTAAATCATTTAGTTAACGGCTCTCTTGCACTCGACAAAATTTATGAAGTTATAGATGAAAATTTAAGTGACTACTTTGATGGCCTTAACGAGTCTGAAAGACTTGCAAATTTAAAAGTCCTAGAGGAGTCAAAGAAGTTTAAGACCAAATTTTTAAACTTTAACTCCAACCTCAAGGAGAGAGAAGAAAGTATTAAAAAATTAATAAGACAAAAATGAGACCCCTTTGATAAGATATCAAAAGAGGTCTCTTTTCTTTGTCTATAAAAATTAACTTATTCAATTTTTCCCGTGAACTCATATAAATTTATGACTTCAAATTTTTTTACAAAGTCATTGCAGTTTATGACTTAAATAATTTTTACAAAGTTATCGTCATTTATAAATTCATAAATTTTCATTAAGTCATTTTTTTAACAACTTAAATAAGTTTCATCAAGTCATGAACTTTTACAACTTCGTCTTTTATCCCAAGGTCACAAAAAATTTATCTCCTAATACTTCCATCGCTTCCATCAATAGTGATGATGTCACCAGTTTTTATAAGCTTAGTAATGTCCCTTACCCCAACAATGGCAGTCTTGTTGAGAGCAATTGCAGAAACAGCTCCATTGGAAGTGAAGCCTGCTTCTTCTGTAACAAAACCAGAGGACCTTTCCATGTAAGGAATCATCCTGCCATCAGTTCCATTGCAGATGATTATGTCCTTAGTCTCGAAGTTCGCTTCTAACTCTTCAAAGGTATTGGCAACAACTGCCCTTGCCTTTTTCTTTTTCTTGCCTATAGGAGTTCCCCTGCCGAGAATTTCTGAAACATTTTCTATCTTCAAGAGGTTAGTTGAGCCAGCAATTCCTGTAGGCACTCCTGCAGTGAGGACAACTAAGTCGCCAGATTTTAAAAATCCCTTCTTCACAGCAATTTCCATAGAAGCATCAATTAGGTTGTCTGTGTCCTTAAAGTTAAGAACCTTAACAGGTCTAACTCCCCAAACCAAACTAAGTTGGTTTTTAATTTTTTCAAAGGGCGTTGATGCAATAATTGGAGTCCCTGGTCTAAATTTTGCAATAGCCTTTGATGTGTTACCTGATGTTGTTGCAGTGATGATGGCATTGGCATGGAGGTCTCTTGCAATAACGCAGGCAGACCTTCCAATGGAGTTGGTCATAGAATTTTCTACGTCCTTGATCCTGTTTTCCAAAATTTCGTCATGGTCAATTGTGGACTCAGTGTATTCTATTATTTTTCTCATAGTTTCCACTGCCTCTACAGGATACTTGCCACTGGCAGTTTCTCCTGAAAGCATAACTGCACTTGTCCCATCGAGGACTGCATTGGCAACGTCATTAGTTTCGGCACGGGTTGGTCTTGGGTTTCTTATCATTGAATCAAGCATTTGTGTTGCAGTGATTACTGTCTTGCCTACAACGTTACATTTTTTTATAATTTCCTTTTGAACTATAGGGACAGCTTCGGTTTCTATTTCCACTCCAAGGTCTCCCCTAGCAACCATTATTCCATCTGAAACTTCTATGATTTCATCAATTAACTCCACAGCCTTTTGGGACTCAATCTTTGAAATAATTTTTGTTGTGTAGTCCCTTTCTTCTTCAAGGACCTTCCTTATGGCAAGGACATCATCCCTTGACCTGATAAAGGAAGCTGCTATAAAGTCTACGTCTTCTTTAACTCCAAACTTTATGTCATCAATGTCTCTTTCAGTTAGGGCAGGAAGCCTGATATCAACTCCAGGTACATTGACTCCCTTGTGAGAAGAAATCACTCCAGAGTTTTCCACTTCTGTAATAATTTTTTCTCCCTCAATCTCCTTTACAAGAAGTTCCACAAGTCCGTCGTCAATTAAAATCTTATCGCCAGCCTTTACATCCTTGTAAAGTTCTTTATAGGAGATGCTAGCAATGGACTTGTCACCTATAAGGTCCTCAGTTGTTAGGACGAATTCATCTCCAATTTCTAAAGTGACTTCGCCATCAACATCTCCTAACCTAATTTCTGGTCCCTTGGTGTCAAGCATGATCCCAAGAGGAAGGTCCATTTCCTTCCTGAGTTTTTTAATTCTGTCAATTTTAATCTTGTGCTCTTCATGGCTGCCATGTGAAAAGTTAAGTCTTGCAACGTTAACTCCCTCGTTGAAGAGGATTTTTAAAGTTTCTTCACTTTCACTTGCCGGCCCAATAGTGGCAACAATTTTTGTATTTTTCATTTTCCACCTCTATATAGAAACAGTCTTTAGTATGTCTAAAAGATCTTGCCTAAAAACTTTCTTAGCTTCAAACATTTCTTCAAAGGTCATTGCCCTTGCCCTGCCTTCTTTAAATCCAAGGACTCTAGACTTTCCTTCTTTTGCTTCCTTAACTGCAAGATAACCAAATTGTGATGCGAGGATCCTATCAAAGATAGAAGGAGCTCCTCCCCTTTGGATGTAACCAAGAACAGTAACTCTTGTGTCAATCCCAGTTAAGTCTTGGAAGTCCTTTGCAAAGTCAAAGGCAGACCCGCAGCCCTCAGCCATAATAATTATGTGGTGTCTCTTGCCACGATTCTTACCCATAATTGCCTTCTCGGCAATTTCCTTTATGTTGGTTTCAATCTCTGGAACTACAATTGCTTCAGCTCCAGAAGAAACTCCTGAGTAAAGGGCAATGTCGCCGCACTCACGACCCATTACTTCGACAACATTTGCACGTCCATGGGCCTCTGTTGTGTCCCTAATGTGACTTATCGCTTCAGTGACAGTTTCCACTGCAGTCATAAAACCTATTGTGAAATCTGTATAGGCAAGGTCATTGTCAATGGAACAAGGAATACCAATTACAGTTACTCCCCTCTCCCTTAATTTATTGGCACCCTTAAGACTTCCGTCGCCACCAAGGACTATTAGGGCATCAATTTCAAAAATTTTTAGGGAGTTTATTGCCTTTTCAAGTCCCTCTTCTGTCATAAACCTTTCAGAACGTGAAGTGGAAAGAATTGTTCCCCCTCTTTGGATAATGTCGGCAACAGAAGACTGGACTAATTTCTCAAACTTTGCGTCAATGAGGCCCTCATAGCCTCCACTAATGCCATAAACCTCTATACCCTCAAAGATACAGGTTCTTGTAACAGCTCTTATTGTGGCATTCATGCCTGGAGCATCTCCGCCACTTGTTAAAATTGCAACTCTCATATCCACCTACTTTAAAATAATTTTGTCTCTAGACTTAGTATAAGCTATCAATTTATTTTGAATTTCGTCAAAGGACTTGTCATCAATCCAAAGGTTTGGATCAGTCCCAAAGGCCTTTCGCGTTTCTTCTTCAAAGAAGACCACAGGAGTGGACCCCTCATAATCTTTTAAAATTCTTCTTATTTCATTTACCTTTTCATTTTTCATAGAGTCAACAGAAATATATAATTTATTTTTTGTTGGCATCTTAAGTCTTGATACTGAATCCACCAAAATCTTTGGCTCTTCAATTTCTGATTCTTGGAAGTGACCCTCAACTACAACCACATTCTCATCTTCAATAAGGTCCTTGTAGTGTGAGTAGACATTTGGAAAGATTACAAGTTCAATTGTTCCAAATAAGTCTTCTAGGGCTGCAAAGGCCATCATCTTGTTGGTCTTTGTTATCATGGTCTTCTTGGCCTTTAAAATTCCTCCAACCTTGACCTTGGACCCCCTCAAGAGATTCTCCCTATACTTTTCAAAGATTTGATTTGTGTTTATAGATGAATTCTTCTCGATTAATTCCCTGTAAGGATCAAGGGGATGACCAGAGATGTACATACCAATAACTTCCTTTTCCATGTCAAGCTTATCCTTTTGTGGAAAGTCACGAAGTCTTGGCAAGTCCTCTTGGAGGTCAGTCTCTTCAAAAAGTGAAAATTGACCCATGACATTATTTTTTGCAGTATTTGATGAAGAGGATAAAATCCCTTCATAAATTGCAAGGTATTGGGCTCTGTTCCCCCTGAAGTCGTCCATGGCTCCACACCTTATTAGGGATTCCACAGCCCTCTTGTTAAGGACAGACTTGTCAAGGGCATTGATCCTATCAACAAAATCTTTTAGATACTTGTAGGGTCCCTTTGCCCTTGCTCTCACAATAGCATCTATTAAGTTGTCCCCGACATTTTTTACAGCCTTCAGTCCAAACCTAATTTTATTGTCCTCAACAGTGAAGTTCTTATAAGAATAATTAATATTTGGTGGCAGGATTTCTATCCCCAACCTCTTTATCTCTTCTATATAAAGACTGACTTGCTTGATGTCGTTGGTGTAAGTAGAAATTTGTGCCGCCATAAACTCCCTTGGATAATAATACTTTAGCCAAGCTGTCCTATAAGCAACTACTGAATAGGCAACGGAGTGAGACTTGTTAAAGGCGTAGTCCGCGAAGTCTATTATCAAGTCATAAATTTCGTTGGCAGCCTTCTCGTCAACCCCATTGGCAATGGCACCACAAACTCCCTCTTCCTTGTTGCCATAGATGAAGTTCTTCCTCTCTTCTTCCATGACCTTCATCTTCTTCTTGGATATGGCACGTCTAACAATGTCTGCCCTGCCAAGAGAGTAGCCACCAATTTGTTGAACAATTTGCATTACCTGTTCTTGGTAGACTATACAACCATAGGTTGACTTAAGTATTGGCTCAAGCTTTGGATGAATGTAGGAAATTGTGGACTTGTCATGCTTAGACCCAACAAATTTTGGAATTTGCTTCATTGGTCCAGGCCTAAAAAGGGCATTGGCAGCAACTAAATCAGAAAATTCATCTGGCCTTAGTTCCTTTAAGAAGGCCCTCATACCAGAGGATTCAAATTGAAAGACCCCAAGGGTTTCTGATCTTGCAAACATCTTTAAAACATCTGGGTCATTGTAGTTGAAGTTGTCAAAATTTATTGCCTTCCCCTGATTTTCTTTTATTAAATTAATTGCATCCCTAATAACTGTAAGAGTCCTTAGACCCAAGAAGTCCATCTTCAAAAGTCCCAACTCTTCAAGCTCAATCATATTAAACTGAGTGGCAATAATCTTGTCATTTCTAGTTAGGGGAACATATTCTGTCAGTTCGTCCTTGGATATTACAACACCAGCTGCGTGAGTTGAAGTGTGTCTTGGGAGACCTTCAAGTTTAAGAGCCATATCAATTAAAAGTCTTGAATCCTCTTCTCCATCGTAAATTTCCTTAAAAGTTTCTGAAACTTCTAGTGCCTTTTCTATGGTCATATTAAGGGCTTGGGGTACCTGCTTGGCAATGTAGTCCACCTTGGCATAGGACATATCAAGGGCACGACCTACGTCTCTTATGGCATTACGAGCAGCCATGGTTCCAAAGGTAACTATTTGAGCAACGTGAGAGTCTCCATACTTCCTGTTTACATATTCAATAACTTCTTCACGTCTTTCATAGCAAAAGTCTATATCAATATCGGGCATAGAAACCCTTTCTGGATTTAAAAACCTTTCAAATAGTAGGTCAAACTCTAAGGGGTCCACGTCAGTTATTCCAAGGCAATAAGAAACCATAGAACCAGCAGCAGATCCCCTTCCAGGTCCAACTTGGATCTCATGCTTTCTTGCATACCTTATAAAGTCCCAAACTATTAAGAAGTAGTCAACATAGCCCATGTTCTTTATGGTGTTGAATTCAAACTCAAACCTGTCCTTAATTTCATCAGTTACATTTTCATATCTCTTAAGCATTCCCTCTAAGGCAAGTTTCTTTAAGTATTCCTCGTGGGTGTATTCATCTGGCACTGTAAACTCTGGCAAGTGAAGGTCGTGAAAGGTAATTTCAACCTTGCACCTTTCTGCAATCTTCACAGTGTTCTCTAGGGCCTCAGGATTTTCTGGGAAGAGGACTGCCATTTCATCGGGAGACTTTAGGTAAAATTCATCTGATGGAAACTTCATCCTGTCTGTGTCCTTGACAGTCTTTCCTGTTTGAATACAAAGTAGGACATCGTGACTCTTTGCATCCTCCTTCATTAAATAGTGGACATCATTAGATGCAGTTAGGGGAATCCCTAGCTCCTCAGATAGAAGGACAAGCTCACGATTAACCCTGGCTTGTTCAGGCATGCCGTGGTCTTGAAGTTCTAAGAAGAAGTTCCCTTCTCCAAAGATGTCTCGATACTCAAGGGCAGCTTTTTTTGCAGCCTCCTTATCCCTATTTAAAAGAAATTTTTGAACTTCGCCACCAAGACAGGCTGAAGTTGCAATAATACCCTTGGAATATTTTTTTAAAACTTCCTTGTCAACACGAGGCTTGTAATAGTACCCATCAACGTAACCAATGGAGACTATTTTCATAATATTTTTGAAGCCTTCATTGTTCTCTGCCAAGAGAATCAAGTGGTACCTCTTGTTGGTCCTGTCCTTTACAGTCATATCCTTCTCTGAGATGTAGACCTCACAACCTAGGATGGGTTTTACTCCAACATCCTTGCAGGCCTTGTAGAAGGCAATGGCCCCATACATATTGCCATGGTCAGTTAGGGCAACTGCATCCATGCCAAGGTCCTTTACCCTTTGAGGCAAAAGACTTATTCTCGTTGAACCATCTAAGAGAGAGTATTCACTATGGAGATGTAGGTGAACAAATTTATTCATAGGATCATCCTTAATCTATAAATCACAAATTTTTATTTTAAAATCATTTTATCTTTAATTAGTGATATAAAAATTTTCAAAACTTTCAACTTGATTTTAAAAAATTTTTTATCACTCAATAAGGACTTATTAAAATTTTTTCGCAAGCTTACAAACTTTAAAAAATAAAAAATTTTCATTACTAATCTTTAATATATTTTATCAAAGGCCAAAGACAAATAAAAGGATATGAAAAAAGAGTTTTGACAAAGCAAAACTCCAAGCAAATTATTTTTATTAAATTAAAGATTTATAAATTCTTTTTCAACTAAGTAAGCTAATCTTTCTACTGCTTCTTCTTCATCTACACCATCAGCTTCGATGATAATCTCTTCGCCTGTGAAGGCACCAAGAGACATAATACCAATAATGGACTTACCATTTACCTTATCATTATGAGCTTCGAGATTTATTTCAGAAGCAAACTTGTTAGCCTCTCTTACAAACAGTGCAGCTGCCCTAGCGTGGAGCCCGTCACTATTATTAAGTACAACTTTTTTACTTATCATTTTATACACCCCTCAACTTGTTAGCAATTCTCCTAAGTTTTTTAAATCTATAATTAACAGTGGACTTTGAAATCTTTGGTTCAAGAGAGTTCGCAATATCGTTTAAACTCATAGACCTGTTCTCAAGTCTTATCTTAGCTATGACTTTCAAATCTTCATCTAAGTTTTCTATCCCCATTTCTTTCTCGATCAGCTTTATATCTTCTACCTGGTCGTAAGATGACTTAACTGTTTTATTTAAGTTGGCCGTCTCACAATTTACAATCCTATTTACATTGTTTCTCATTTCCTTTATAACCCTAATATTTTCGTAATTCAAAACAGAGTTATAGGCACCTATAAGAGATAGGAAGTCAGAAATTTGTTCTGAGTCCTTGATGTAAATTATGTATTTTTCCTTCCTCATAATCACCTTTGAGTTAAGTCCAAAATCATTAATTACATCTCTTAAAAAGTATGCGTTGGATTCGTTTTCAGAAACAAATTCCAAATGATATCCCTTTTTTGGATCAGTAATGGATCCCGAACCCATAAAGGCACCACGGATGTATGCCTTTTTCTCACTGCTTGTTTTTATTAGATCAGTGGGAGCATAATTTATCATAAATACGCTTGCACCCTTAATATATTTTAACTCATCGAGAAGTAACCTGCAAGACTCATCTTGCGATATATAGATAATAAATACATTTTTTTTAAGTTGTGTAGACCTAACATTTTTAACTTCAACGTTAAAACCAAAGGACCTTCGTAAAAATGTAAAAATTCTCCTCGCCACAGGAGCATTTTCTGTAATGTATTCCATAGAAATTTTATTATTTTTAAAATTTAAAATTCCGCACATGGGAGTTATCCCTGCGAGTTCTGATAAAATTAATTTGTAGTCATCTACTTTTATCTTAGCGACTTCATCTTTAATCTCTGATGAAAAACTCATTACTTCACCTCATTATCCATATTTCTCTTATTATATCAGAATTTTATTTTTATTGTTTCTAAAATTAGATTTTTAATTCACTATTAATGAAAAGTAAAGACTTGATTAGATAAAAAAATAAAAGACCTGTGACCTAAGAGAGGACTCTAATCCTTTTGCTCTTTACTCACAGGCTTTAATTTAAATCTTATTTAGTTTCTTTCTTGTTCTCAGCCTTAGCATTTTCTTCTTTTGCATTGGCTTTTTCATTCTTATTTGCTGCTTCAGACTTTGCATTAGCTTCTTTTGCTTGGTCTTCTTTTACTACCTTACCGAAGTTCTTGTATTCTTCTGGAATTTGAACCTCTTTAGAAGTGTTAACATAGATTTTTATTTTAGCATGTTTCTTAACTTTGTCAATGTAATCTTTGAATTTTTCTTGTTGTAGTTGTGCCTTGATTTGGTCCTTAACTGCATCAAATTCTAAAGGCTTTTTATCTTCAAGCTTGATTATGTGGTAACCAAATTGTGTCTTAATAGGTTCAGAAATGTCGCCAACCTTCATCTTAGCAATTTCCTTGTCAAAGGCTTCAACCATTTGTCCACTTGTGAATTCGCCAAGTGATCCACCGTTTTGTGCACTTCCTGTGTCCTTAGAATTTTCCTTTGCAAGCTTAGCAAAGTCTTCTCCCTTTAGAATCTTCTTTCTTAAAATATTAGCTTGTTTTAAGTCATCAACTAGGATGTGAGATGCCTTAGCCTTGTAGTAAGAATCCTTGTTGTCTTCGTATTGTTTCTTAACTTCTTCTTCAGTTGGTTCAAGTTCTTTTAATTTTTTTTGAGTGTATTTACCAACTAACATTTGATTTTTCATATTTTCAGCAACATATTCCTTTGGAAGTCCATTTTCTTTTAGGAACTTGTTGAAGGCTTCTTCGCCACCAAGTTGTGCCTTGATTCCGTCAAGCTTTTTATTTACTTCATCATCAGAAACAGTGATTTTTGATTTTTCTGCATCTTGTTTAAGAGCTTCAGTTGTTGTTAAGTCAGTGATTGCTTGTTCTCTTAGAAGTTCCTCAGTTGTCTTTTTGCCGTCTTCCTTGTTCTTAAGAACACCTTCACCATACATTGAAGTAAGTTGATTTACCCTTGCTGCATAAGACTTATAAAAATCTGCCATTGGGATTTCAACTCCACCAACTTTAGCTGCTGCATCTTTATGTGCACCACTACAAGCTACGAGTGAACCTGCTAGTGCAATAGTCACTGCTATCTTACCAAATTTTTTTAAAAACATTTTTCTCTCCTTATTCTATTTAATTATTATCATTTTGTGTCTATATTATACACTACTTTTTAGAAGTTTTTGTGTCCTTTTTGTGTAAATACAAAATTGTTACTAATTTTTTTAACTCGTCAAGAGGATACTTTAGCTTAGTCAATACAATTTCATTAACATTACCCATGGAGTAAGAAACATTTTCGAACTCGTTGTTTATTTCCATTATGGCAGGAAGCTCAACCTCTCCCTCGACCCTTATCCTATACTCTCCTCTTCTCTCAACAATTGATGAAACTTTTGCCTTTTGAGCCTTGTTCTTTAAGAGGGCAATGTCCATAAGGTTTGAAACTTCATCAGGGAAGTCTGAGAACCTGTCGATTAATTCATCAACAAGGTCTGAGTACTCTTCTTCAGTTGATAATACAGAAATCTTTTTATAGATTTCAAGTCTTGTCCTGTCGTCTGCGATATAATCCTTTGGTATAAAGGAATCCAGTTTGAGGTCAATTGTAGTTTCAATTTCTTCTTCAACATCAAGGCCCTTTAACTTCATAACAGCATCCTTTAGATACTTCATATAGAGGTCGTAACCAATTTTTTCTATGTGGCCTGACTGTCTTGACCCAAGTATGGAGCCTGACCCTCTTATCTCAAGGTCTCTTTCTGCAATCTTGTGACCTGACCCAAACTCAGTGAACTCTTTAATGGCTTGGAGTCTTTTTTGTGCCACTTCAGAGATTGATGTTGTTCTGTCGTAGGTGAAGTAGGCGTAGGCAATCCTCGATGACCTTCCTATCCTTCCACGAAGTTGATAAAGTTGTGAAAGTCCTAGTCTATTAGAGTCTGTTATTATCATCGTGTTTGCGTTGGGAACGTCCATGCCTGTTTCTATTATAGTTGAGCAAACTAATACGTCAATATTACCCTCTATGAAGTCAATCATTGTATCTTCAAGGGCCTTCTCAGTCATCTGACCATTTGCCATAGAGAAGCTTGCCTCTGGCACAAGCTTCCTAAGTTCCAAAAGTTTATTTTCCATATTTGAAACCTTGTTGTAGAGAAAGTAAACTTGTCCTCCTCTTTCAATTTCTTTTAGGATGGCCTCACGTACCATGAGATTGTTGTATTCTAGGACGTAAGTTTCCACTGGAAATCTCTCTTCAGGTGGCTCTTCTATAACAGACATATCCCTTATTCCAATCATAGACATTTGGAGAGTCCTTGGAATTGGTGTAGCTGTTAGAGTTAATGTGTCTACATTTTCCTTTAGCATCCTCAACTTTTCCTTGTGACGAACTCCAAATCTTTGCTCTTCGTCAATAATTAAAAGTCCCAAGTCCTTGAACTTCACATCCTTGGAAAGAAGTCTATGAGTTCCTACGATTATATCAATGTTGCCATCCCTTAGACCTTCAAGGTCCATCTTCTGATCCTTCTTGGACCTAAACCTTGAGAGAAGTCCAACACCAACAGGGAAGTTTTTAAACCTCTCCTTAATTGTATTGTAGTGTTGCTGTGCCAAAATAGTTGTTGGCACAAGAATTGCAACTTGCTTTCCATCAAGTATTGCCTTAAAGGCAGCACGAAGGGCAACCTCTGTCTTTCCATAACCAACGTCGGCACATAGAAGTCTATCCATAGGAGAAGGCTTCTCCATGTCCTCTTTTATCTCTTCAACAGACTTCAACTGACCAGGAGTCTCTTCATAGATAAAGGCATCTTCAAAGTCCCTTTGGTATTGGGAGTCCTCACTAAAGGCAAAGCCCTTGGTCTTCTCACGAGTTGCATAAAGTTTTATTAAGTCCTCAGCCATATCATCAATGGACTGTCTTGCACGAGCCTTCTTCTTCTTCCAATCAAGAGAGTTTAACTTGTTGACCTTTGGCGGCCTCTTTCCCTCTTGGACGTACTTGTAAATGGAATCAAGGGCCTCAATTGGTAGGAAGAGCTTGTCCTCTCCACCGTACTCAATGAGGATGTAGTCCTTTTGTATGCCTGATACTTCAAGCCTTCTTGTCCCCACATATTTACCAACACCGTGGGCCTCGTGAACTACGTAGTCGCCAATTTGTAGGTCCTCAAAGTTTAGTGACTTCTTCTTAGGAGTTTTTTTCTTTTTCTTCTTTGAGAAGGACCCATAAATTTCTGAATAGTTTATAAAAACTGTTTTGGAATCAGAAAATTCTATTCCTTCATTTAAGGCGCCAGTAGTAACAACAAGCTTGGAAGTAATTTCCTCATTCTTTGTGTTTTTTGCCAATTGAGGTGAATAACCCAAGTCCACAAGGTTATCAAAAAGTCTCTTGGCTCTTTTTTCTGTTGCCCCAAGGAGGATGACTTGGAAGTTATTTTTCCCATAGTAGTCTAGGTCTTCCTTGAAGAGTTTTATCTTTGACATATAGTTGGTTACGCTCTTGACCTTTATGTTTACAATGTCCTTTGGCTTAAACATCTTTGGTGGCTTCAAGAGGGCATTAAAAGTTATTAAAGTTTTTTCATTTAACTCCTCAACTATGTCTTTGTAGTTGTAAAAAGTTTTTTCGTGGGACTTTGTGACTTCACCATTTTCAATTAAGATTGCAAACTTTTCTCCATTGGCAAGGTCAAGTTCTTCTTCTCTTTCAACAATCCTGGAGGGCTCTTCGATTAAAAATATAAAATCATCTAAGTAATCTAAGAAGGAGCCAACTTCATCTTGGTCTACATAGGGAAGGATTAAGTCCTTGTTGATTATTGTCTCTTGGTTTTCTAGCCTGTCAACATATCTTAAAAACTTTTCATTGAGTCTATCTTTTTCTTTCCCTTGGAGCTTAGTCTTAGAAATATCTTTTTTTATTCTCTCGGCAAGCTTATCCCTTTCACCTGCTTTTATAATCAAGTCTTCTATTGGATAAATTGTAATTTTTTCTAACTTTTCAATGGACCTTTGGCTTTCGATTTCAAAGGATCTAATAGAGTCAACTTCGTTATCAAAAAGTTCTATTCTATAATTGGCGTCTTGAGTCCCAATGTCAATTATTGACCCCCTAAGGGAAAACTGACCTAGACCTTCGACACTTGGAAATCTTTCGTAACCCATTTCCACAAGCTTCTTAGGAAGATCATCAAGATTCAAAACTTGTCCAACTTCTATAGGTATCTTATAAGAAGCAAAAATTTCTGGCCTTGATATTTTTGCAGTCAAGGCATTTAAGGTTGTGACAACAATCTTTGCCCTTCCACTTGAAATCTCTGCCATGGCTTCTAGCCTCTTCTTTGTATTCTCCTTGGACTTTGAATCCCTGTCATAGAAAAAAACATCCTTCTCTGGATAGTAGACGCAAGTCTCATCTGAGATTGACCCCAGGTCCTCGTAGGCCTTTCTTGCCCTTACCCTATCTTGTGAGATGAGGCAAACCTTCCTCCCCTCAGCTGCAAAAGTGGGCGCAAAAAGAGAGAGCACTGCCTCCTCTGAACCAAAGACTGCAGTGTTCTTTGAAATTTTTATCGACTCATCTAATTCCTTAAAAGCTTCTAGGTTCTTTACACTATTGATTAAAAAATTCAATTTTCACCTCAATAAATGTTGTTGTTATAAGAATTCATGGACTTGTCAATGCCAGAGTCCACTGCATCAATTACTGCATCAGCACAGGCATCAATAGCATCTGCAATGTGCTTTCTATCCTTTGCTGGAAAATTGGACAAAACAAAACTTGCCAAATCTTCATTAGGGTGTTTCTTTCCAACACCAATTTTAAACCTGGCAAAATTTTTGCTTCCTGTTAAGTTTACAATTGACTTAAGTCCATTGTGGGTCCCAGCTGATCCATTTTTCTTTATCTTTATCTGTGCAAATTCAATGTCAATATCGTCCACAATAACCATTAAGTCTTCTGGCTTTAATTTATAAAAATTTAAAATTTCTACAATTGATTCTCCGGAATTGTTCATAAAAGTATGGGGCTTTAGGAGAATGACTTTCTCGTTGCCGATTCTCCCTTCACCTACAAGCCCCTTAAATTTAATCTTATTAACTTTTATATTAAGCTTATCCGCAAGGACATCAATTGTTGAGAAGCCCACATTGTGCCTAGTATCTTCATACTTCTTGCCGGGGTTTCCCAATCCTGCAATTATATACACTTAATCACCTTATTCAAACATTTCACTAACTGATTGTGATGTGTTGATTCTCTTAATTGCTGATGCAAAAATTGGAGAAACAGACACAATATCAATCTTATCTATCTTCTTTTCTTCTGGAAGTTCAATAGTATCTGTGATTACAAATTTTTCAAGAGATGAATTCTCTATTCTTTCAATAGCTGGACCTGATAGGACTCCGTGAGTTGCAGCTCCATAAACTTTTTTTGCACCTCTTGCCTTTAAAGCATCTGCTGCCTTAGTAATAGTTCCAGCAGTATCTGCGATGTCGTCAACAAGTATAACTGACTTGCCTTCAACATCACCAATAATATTCATAACTTCAGATACATTTGCCTTTGGTCTTCTCTTTTCAATTATTGCAATAGGAAGATTTAATTCGTTGGCAAACTTTCTTGTCCTAGTAACTCCTCCAAGGTCTGGAGAAACAACTACAAAGTCGTCTTCCTTTACAATGTCCTTGAAGTATCTTGCAAGGTAAGGAACTGCAGTTAGGTGGTCGACTGGAATATCAAAATATCCTTGGATTTGACCAGCATGAAGGTCCATTGCAACAACTCTGTCAGCTCCTGCTTCAGTAATTAGATTTGCAACAAGTTTTGAAGTAATAGGTTCTCTTGCCTTAGTCTTTCTGTCTTGTCTTGCATATCCGTAGTAAGGGATAACTGCGTTAATTCTACCAGCTGATGCCCTCTTTAAACCATCAATTAAAATTAAAAGTTCCATTAGGTTGTCATTAACTGGTGAAGAAGTTGATTGGATAACAAAAACATCCTTACCTCTTACAGAAACTCCAATATCAATTGAAATTTCTCCATCAGAAAATGTGGACACAGTACAAGCGCCCTTTTCAATTCCCAAGTTTTCACAAATTTTATCTACAAGACTAAGGTTAGAATTTCCTGTAAATACTACAATATCTCCATTAACTGTGTTCATTATCCATGTCCTCCTATTTGATAAATCCTTTTCTCTCAACCCAACCATCTATATTTTTTTGAGGTGCTCTCTCAAGAGAAAGTTGCCCCTTCAAAACTTTTTTTGTAATAGTAGATCCAGCTGCAACATAGCCATAGTCTTCTACTTCAATTGGTGCTACTAAGTTTGCATTAGAACCAATAAAGGCATTGTCCCCAACCTTGGCCCTAAACTTATCTCTTCCATCGTAATTAACAAAGACCACTCCGCAACCTATGTTAACTCCACTGCCCACATCGGCATCGCCTATATAAGCAAGGTGGCTCATCTTTGACCCATCTCCAACATTGGAATTTTTAACTTCAACGAAGTTTCCAATTTTACAATTTTCTCCAACATGAGAGTTTGGCCTTAGGTGGGCGTAAGGACCCACTGTAGTTCCCCTCCCAATAGTAGAGTCTTCTATTTCAGATGACCTAATAAGAACATCTTCCCCAATTGTTGAATTCTTTATTGTTGAAGAGTAAATTTCTGCCCCTTCTTTTATTATAGACTTTCTGTCAATGCGAGTGCCTGGGTAAATCATTACATCTCTTTCGATTGTAGCCCCATATTCAATATAAGTGGACTTAGGATCAATTATCCCAACACCATTTATCATATATTCCTTGTTTATCTTTTTTTGTAGGATTTCTGCTGCAATAGATAACTCGTATCTTGAATTAACCCCAAGGATTTCTCTTGTGTCCCTAAGCTTAAAGGAGTCAACCCTTTTGCCTTCATTAACTAGAATCTCAAGAGTGTCAGTTATATAAAGCTCATTAGCTGCATTGTTAGTGTCAATCTTTGTAAGAGCTGACTTCAGAGAAGAACCCTTAAAGGCAAAAATTCCTGAATTAATTTCACGAATTAACTTTTGCTTTTCACTTGCGTCCTTTTCCTCAACTATTGCAACAACATTTGCATTTTCATCCCTGACAATCCTGCCGTAGTTTGTAGGATCCTTCATATCAGCAGATAAAACTGTTATATCATTATTTCTCTCTTCGTGATATCTCAAAAAGCATGAAATAGTTGAATTAGAAATAATTGGAGTATCTCCATTTAGGATAATAACTGTGTCATCATCTTCTATCTTATCAAGAGCATTCATAACGGCATAGCCTGTACCATAGGGTACATTATCGCCAATAGGTTGCTCGATAAATTCCACATCTTTTTCATCCTCGAAGGCCTTGCGTACTTTTTCCTTATTGTGTCCCACAACTACAAGATTCTTTTCAACTTGCGAATGCTTGCAAGAATTTAGGACATAAAAAAGCATAGGTCTTCCAAGAATTTCATGAAGTACCTTTGGTTTTTTGGACTTCATTCTCGTTCCCTCTCCTGCTGCCAGGATAACTGAAACTTTCATAAAACACCTCTTTTTATTTACTTCTTACATTATAACTAAGATTGACTCTTATATTCAAGAAAATTTCATAATAAATTTATATTTCAGCCCCTTGTATAAGATTTTTTTGGATTTTGTAAAAATAAAATAAATTCTTGATGAAGTTGTAAATTCTTGTGAAGTCATAAATTCTTGTGAACTTATAGATTTTTACAAAGTCATAGTTTCTTATAATGTCGTAGCTTTTTGCTAAGTTGTAAATTTTCATGAAATTTATATCCATTCCTGTGAGAGTAGATTTTTCGAATATCCCTTACCTATGCCTTAGTGATATCTCCATCAGAACTCTCTTACAACCTAACGACCTTGCAGGATCCCTTTCTTTACTTTTCATAAGCAAGACGTCAGCCTTAAAATAAAGACTAGTGGGAGTGCATATAATAAGCAAAAAAATTGGCTATGCGTTAAAAATTTTCAACTGTTTGAACTCGCGAAGCGAGTGAGTTGACATGACCTAACCCAATTTGCGAAGCAATTTGATGGTAGGTCAGTTCGCAAATTGGAGCTTGCGACAATTTGTGTTCTTCTATTTTTAGCATAGCCAATTTTTTTGGACTACCAGCGCGTGGGGTTATAGGGGGTGGTTTAAGGAGGGGGAAAAGGGGCCTCGCAATGCCCCTTAACCCCCTCCTTATAGATCGATAAAACCTAAGGTTTTAAAAGTTCTTTTAAATTCTACTTGACAATTAAAATTCTAAAGGGTATAGTCGAAACATATTGAGAGGCGATAAAAATGAAAAACTTAAATAATTTTAAAAATTTCACAAGCCAAGCATTCTGTTGTTGTTCTATAAAAAATTTTATAGGACTTATTTGAATGTGAATCAATATTTTAAAATTTTATTAGTTATTAAGAAAGATTTTAAGAGTATATGATTTCATATACTCTTTTTTTTATGTATTAACGGAGGAGAAAAAAATGGCAAAATTATTAGAGACAGTTGGAGAATCAAAATTAGTACAATTAGAAAACATTGGCGGAGGAAAGATCTTTGTAAAAGTAGAAAAGTCTAACCCAGCAGGGTCTATCAAGGACAGGGCTGCCCTCTACATGATAAGGGGAGCTATCAAAGACGGCTCCCTAAAAGAAGGCATGGAAATTGTTGAACCAACAAGTGGCAACACAGGAATCGCCATAGCCATGATTGGCCGTGCCCTTGGTTATAAGGTTAATATTGTTATGCCAAAGTCTATGTCAATTGAAAGGCGAAACTTAATCGCAGCCTTTGGAGCAAATTTAATTTTAACAGGAGATGGCGGCATGCAAACAGCAGTTGACAAGGCAAAGGAACTTGTGGCTACTGGCAACTACTTTATGCCAAACCAATTTGAAAATAAGTACAACGCTCTTGCCCACGAAGAAACTACAGGTCCAGAAATTTATAGGGACCTAAGGGACATCACAGGCTTTGTTGCAGGAATAGGAACTGGTGGAACTGTCACAGGAGTTGGAAGATTTTTAAAATCTAAGGATGAAAAGATAAAAGTTTGGGGTCTTGAACCAGATGAATCTCCACTTCTTACAAGAGGTCAAGCTGGCACACACAAGATCCAAGGGATTGGGGCAAACTTTGTGCCAGGAGTCTTAGACACAAAAATCCTAGACAAGACAATCACTGTTAAGTCAGATGAAGCAATAGAAATGGCAAGAAGACTTTCTCGTGAAGAAGGACTACTTGTTGGTATATCAGCTGGTGCCAATGTAGTAGGTGCACTAAAAATGCAAGAGGAGCTTGGTGGAAATATAGTCACAGTTGCACCTGACACAGCTGAAAGATATATGTCCACTGAACTTTTTGAAAATGATTAAGTATTTGAAAAAAATAAAAGAATACGGAGAATTTATTTTATTAAAGGACCCAGCCTGTAAAAGTTTATTCGAAGCAATTTTTATGTATCCCATTGTTCCCTGTATGGTCAGCCATAGAATTGCCCACTACTTTTACGAAAAAGATCATACTACACTTGCAAGATGGATTTCACAAAGGGCAAGGAAGAAGACTGGCATCGAAATCCACCCAGGTGCCAAAATTGGCAAGAATCTTTTTATTGATCATGGCATGGCTGTTGTTATAGGAGAAACTGCCGAGATTGGAGATAACTGTCACATGTACCACAACATAACCCTTGGTGGAACAGGCAACGAAAAGGAAAAGAAAAGGCACCCCACAGTTGGCAGCAACGTCATAATTGGGACGGGCGCCACAGTCCTTGGACCAGTAACAATTGGCGATGGAGCAAAAATTGGTGCAGGCGCCCTTGTCCTTACAGATATACCTGCCAACTCAACTGCCGTTGGAGCTCCCGCCAAGGTAGTGAAATTTCACGACCCAAGCGAAAACAAGTTCCACTAATTTATTTTAACTTAAAATTTTATAGGCATAACTTTACTCACAATCAAAAAAGAGAACTCGACATAAAAGGAGTTCTCTTTTTCTTTTTAGAACATATTCATTATTTTAGGAATTAAAGTTTTTAGTGATGAGAAAGTCATAATTAAAACGAAAACATAACTTACTGTCATGGCAATCCTTAATAAAGTTGGATCCTTGTATCCCTCATTTACATCCTTTCTCCAGATTAAGAGAGTTACAAACAACCCACCAACTGGTGTAGCAATCGATGTTGCTAAGTTTGCTATAAAAATTAACTGTATTGGAGAGCCGTTAAAAACATAAGCTACTATCATACTAAACACCAAGACTGCTAGACAACCGTTTCTTACTAGTTTTGATTCTAATTTTACTTCTTTTTGCATTCCTGCATTTAATAATACTATTCCTCTTTGTGTATTACCAATTAGAGAAGAAAATCCTGCACCTAATAATGCAGCACCCATAATATAATTTGCTGCCCTTCCCATCATAGGGACTAATAATGCTGCAAGTTGTGCTGGAGCCTTTATTTTTTCTCCAGTTGGATGAAGGACTACTGCACCTACCAAAATTATTGCCCCAGAAATTAGGACAACACTTATAACGTGAACAAGAGCATCGGTAAACATAACTCCGTTAAATAAATCTTCCTTATTCCATTTCTTTTCTTGTCCTAGATAAGTGTTATAAATTCCAGCTGTTATAGCTGCATTAGTTGAAATAAAGGCTAAAGCAGTTCCTAGACTACCTTCAGGAATTTTAAAAGATGTCATTCCAGTAGCTAGACCTTTAGGATCAGGCCCACCAACTCCAAATAGAGTGATGTAAAATGCAACAATCATACCAAGTATACAAAAAGTGATAACCTTTTCAACTTTATTATAAACATCTTTACTGAAGTAGCAATAAATAACTATTGCAACCATAATGGCAGAACCTATCTTCCAGTTTATCCCAAAGATTAAGTTCATTCCTGCACCAGTCCCTGATATATTTCCCATAGTGAAAAACAGACATGCTATAAAAGTTGCAGTACCTACTATACCAGATGCTATTGGTCCGTAGTACTTGTGTATTGCATGTATAGTTGGAAGACCTGTTGTTATTGCAAGTCTATTTGTAACCATCATAAAAGTAATCCCCATGAAAATAATCGGGATCAAAAGCCAGATTAAATCATAACCATAATTTCCACCTAACATGGCAGCTGTTGTTACCGCCCCCGGTCCAATTACAATCCCAGTAGCTATAAGGCCAGGTCCTATTCTCTTAACAAGTTCTTTAAAGGGTAACTTTTTTACACCTTCTCCTATTACTTTATTAATTTCCATTTTTTGCCCCTTTTTTGTTTAAAAAAATCCTCTGATCTGTTTAAGAGTCAGAGGATTAATAAAAATTCTCTTATTTTTTAAACTCAGTCATATCAACTTTTCCTAAGCCACTCTTCTTAAGACCTTCAGCAATCCAGTCTTTTTCTTCTTGATTTAATGGAAGAACTGGTTTTCTCATAAGACCGCTTGAGAATACTCCTCTTTGAACTAGAGCTTCTTTAAGTCTTGCGTGGGCTTCACCAGATGGTTGTCCACCACCGTAAATAGCTTGACTGATTGGATAGATCCTATCAGATGCATCTTGAGCTTCTTTAAGAGTGTGCTTGTCAGGATTTTTAAATATATCCCAAGCTTCACAAATAATTTCAGGAACACAGCCTGCAAATCCAATAAGAGCTCCGTCTACACCTGTAAACATTGTTACTGCAAGAGTTTCGTCGTGGCAAGTGATAAGAGAAATGTCTGGACATTCTTCTCTAAGAAGTCTAATATCGTGTTCGTAAATTGGTGTAACTCTTGTACCAACCTTAATACATTTAACATGATCGATTTCTTTACACATCTTAATTAGAGTTTCAACTGGGTAGAATGCCTTAGTGAAAGCTGGATATAAGTGGATGATGATGTCAATATCTGCACCTTCAGCTACATCTTTAACAAATTCAAATGGTGCATCCTTGTGCATTCCAAATCTTAACCACATGTGAGGTGGCATTAGAAGGATACCGTCAGCTCCTGCTGTCTTAGCATCTTTTGCCATTTGAACTGCACCGTTTGTGCTTTCACAGTTGATACCAGAGATTATTGTCATAATATCTCCACATTCTTCAGCTGCGATTTCAATAGTTCTAATTCTTTCTTCTGCTGTTAATCCAGTGATTTCACCTGTGTGACCGTTTACAACTAGTCCTTGGATTCCTTTATTGTAAAAAGTTTTTATCCATCTTAAATATTCTCTAAATTCTTTTTCATTAATAGTATCGTCATCATTTAGTGGTACAGAAACTGCTGGGAATATAGTTTTAAAAGTTTTTTCTTTAGTCATTTTAATTTCTCCTTGATTATTAATTTTAGTTATTGTTTTATACGCTGCAACGTTTTCTAACTAATTTATACCATCAATCCTGGAGTGGGGTCAACGAAATCAAGGCCTTGTGCAATATTTTGCATAAATTAAAAAATCTATGCAATATTATTGCATTAGTAATGTAAATCCCAAAGCTTGAAATAAATCCAATTAATATATATGATTATATTATAAACTTAGAAGATTGGAGGGCTTTATGACAACATTAAAAGATGTTGCTAAACTAGCAAATGTTGATGTAAGCACTGTGTCTAGAGCTTTAAATAATAGTGGTTATGTTCATCCACAAACTAAAAAAAGAATAATGGATGCTGTTGAAGAACTGAGCTACAAACCAAACCTATTGATTAAAGGCGTAAAAAAAAGGAAAAAGAAAAAATATTTGCGTAATGATACCATCCCTATTCTTATCCATGTTTGGAGAGTTAGTCCAACTCATTGAAGAAAAAGCAAGAGATTATGAATACGAGATTGTTATAATAAATACCAATGATGATCCTGACGTTGAAGAAATATCACTAAAAAAAGTTAGGGACAGTTATACAGATGGACTTTTAATAGTTTCAACAGGCCAAAACAAGAGGCTCATTAGAGATATTAATTCCTCCGACCTACCTGTAGTTCAATTAGTTAGAAATCAAACCGACCACTTGAGCTCCGTCGATGTCAATTATTTTAACTGTGCTCACGAAGGAGTCCATTTCTTGCGCAGATGTGGATGTGAGAGAATTGCTCTAATAAATGGAATCATGGAAATTCGTCCCTTTGCAGAAAGATACAGGGGTTATTTAAAGGCTATATCGGAACTAGGTCAAGATGACCTATCAATAAACAACGATTATTATAATATGGATTTCTTTAAAACAGGATATAATAAGTTTAAAGAATTGGACGATCAATACGGTAATATTGATGGTATATTAACAGCAAACGACCTTCAAGCCATGGGAGTCTTGAGAGCGGCAAAGGACCTAGGATATATAATTCCAGAAGATCTTAAGATTATAAGTTTAGCAGGACACTCTATGGGCGAACTCTTAGAGACAAAGATCACTTCCATGGAAATGCCCCTAGATTTAATTGCAAATAAATCTGTAGAGCTTTTGATAAATAAAATTAATTCAAAATCAGACTATTCTCAAGTTGAACACGTGACCTTTAATACGTCCTTAAACATTAGAGAGACAATTTAAAAAAGTTTATTTAAAAAGAGAACTCGACATAAAAGGAGTTCTCTTTTTCTTTACATATCTTATAAAGATTTTCACAAAGAAACTGCCCCAATGGGACAGTTTCTTTAAAATTTAACTAAGTTAAATTATTTAACTTCTACAGTTGCTCCTGCTTCTTCAAGTTTAGCCTTGATTTCGTCAGCTTCTTCTTTAGAAGCGCCTTCTTTAACTGCCTTTGGAGCTCCATCAACTAATGCTTTTGCATCTTTAAGTCCAAGTCCAGTTACGTCTTTAACAACTTTGATTACTTTAACTTTTTCTTGTCCTGCTTCTGCAAGGATTACATCGAAGTCAGTTTTTTCTTCGCCTGCTGCTGCTGGAGCTGCTGCACCTGCTACTGGAGCTGCTACAACTGCTGCTGGAGCTGCTGCTGATACACCGAATTCTTCTTCTAGAGCTTTAACAACTTCTGATAATTCTAATACTGTAAGTTCTTTAACTTCTTCAATTAATTTTTCTACTTTTTCTGACATTTTATTCCTCCGTAATTTTAAATAATAATTTTTCTTAATTTTTTAGCAGATTAAGCTGCTTCCTTTTCTTTCTTGTCTGCGATTTGTGCAATAACTCTTGCAAAACCTGATAGTGTACCACTTAGTACATTTGCGAATCCTTGGATTGGAGCGTTTAAGCCGCCAAGTACTTGTGCAACAAGAACTTCCTTGGATGGTAATTTAGCAAGTGCGTCGATTTCTGGAAGTGATAATACCTTTCCATCAACAAATCCTGCTTTAATTTCTAGTGCTTCATGATCTTCTGCAAACTCTGATGAAATTTTTGCTGCAGATGCTGGATCTTCCATACCAAATGCAATAGCGCTTGGTCCCTTTAGGAAGTCTTCTAAACCTTCAACACCTAACTCTTCGAAAGCACGTCTCATCATTGTGTTTTTATAAACCTTGTAATCAACATTTGCTTCTCTGTACTTAGCTCTAAGTTCAGTTACTTCTTCAACTGTTAATCCTCTGTAGTTTACAAGAACGATAGATTGAGCGCCTTGAATTTTTTCTTTAATTTCATCTACTAGGGCTTGTTTTGATTGTAATTTTTCTTCTTTCAATTTGTCACCCCCAAAATAAAAAAATCTCACGCCGCCGTGAGATGTGAAAATCAAATAAATCCGAATTTCAAACCTCGGTAGGAATTATGGCAGTGCCACCTACTGTCTGCGGCTTAGTAACATATGTATTATATATAGTCTTTGGGTCCTTGTCAATGATTATTTGCATTTATTTTAAATTTCTTTGTTTATATTTATTTAAATGTAGTTTTCCGGATAATTATACATAAAACTAAAGAATTTATAAAGTTTTCTTCTATTTATTATTTTAAAATTAACTTAGGCTACTTTTAATTTTTTACTCCAGATCAAAAAACTTTTAATTTTACTTAACTTCTTTGTAGAAAATTGCTAGGTCGTAAGGTCTTACAAAGTTATGAAAAATCACAAGCTCATAATTTTTTATTAAGCCATAAGATCTCTCAAGTTTATAAAAAACTACAAGCTCACAAGATTTTATTAAGTCATAATTTTTAATTAACTCATAAATTTTTACTTGTTTATAAATATCTGTACACTCATAAGTTTTTAATAAGTTAGTTTAACTCATAATCTAGTATGAAAATAAAAATTTCAATAAAAAAAGTAGCCGAAGCTACTCTTTTTCATATATAAACTTAGAAATCATCAACTTAAAATAAAATTTTAAATCGAAAAATTTGTTTTTTCCACTGATGGACTAACATTAACTTCAAATTGACCTACTAAAAGAGATGATATTGTTGTAGTAATTAAAGAATAAATTAATCTAGAAAATGGAATATAAGTTAAAGACATTACTAAGACTATTAAGTCCATTAGTAAGTAGGCATAAGAAATATTTATCTTAGTCTTGTTTGACACTACAAGGGCCAAGGCGTCATCTCCACCTGTGGCTCCTCCTTGTGATACTACAAGTCCACAACCGAGTCCAATGCCAATTCCTCCAACTACAGCTGCCAATAATGGATAGCTATAAAGATCAGGAAGAATTGGTCCCATAAGTGAAAATATTTTATAGAAGAGGGCAAACAGTAAAGAAGCTAATAAAGTTTTTCTTAAAAATGCCTTTCCAAAAATATTTATTCCAATAATAACACAAATAACATCCATTACTGGACTTAGGATTGATGGATTTATACCAAAGGTCTTATAAGATAATAAGGCAAGGCCCAGGATTCCACCTTCTGTAATTTGAGATGGGATATGAATATTTACAACTGTAAAAGCCTCAATCATAGATCCTAAGATAATATTGATTAGTCCTGCTCTTGATAATTTTAACCAAGTCAGCTTTTGATTTAGCATTTTAACACCTCCTTAATATTTCGCAATATTAGAAGGGTATCCAACCAACAAAAAAAGACTGCTGTCGGTCGTAAGGATATCCTTCGTACTTTTGCAATCTTGTGGTGTTGATGCTTTTTATTTGCTGATTTTTTCTTGTAAAAACTCTGAGCGTAATAGTTACTTTTTAGCTGTTTTATCTACCACATCAGGCAGATAAAAGGCTCTCTTGTCGTAAACTTTAGCATCAGATAAAAACTACCTGAAAATTTCGGTAACCACCGTAAAATACTTAATCAACGTTTAGTATTATAGTGCCTCACTTTATAAATTGCAAGTTCTTTTGCTTTAAAAATTAAAATTTCTCAAAATCTTCACCAAATGTTTTTAAAAATTTCTAATAAAAAGGACCTAAGCTTTTAAACTTAAGTCCATTATAAAACCCCTCTTACTTCATAAGAAGTCGAGGGGTTTTATTTATCTTAGGTGTTTTTATTTTTCAATTAATTTTGAACCATTTACTTTGATTCCAGGTCCCATTGTTGATGAAACTGTTACTGATTTTAAATAACGACCCTTTGCTGATGCTGGTTTTGCTTTAATAATAGCATCTGCAATTGTCTTAAAGTTTTCAGCAAGTTTGTCAGCTCCGAAAGAAACTTTTCCAATTGGTACGTTAATTATAGCAGCCTTGTCAACTCTATATTCAACCTTACCAGCCTTAACTTCTTTAACAGCTTGTTCTACATCAAATGTAACTGTACCTGATTTAGGGTTTGGCATAAGTCCCTTTGGTCCAAGAACTCTACCGATTTTACCAACTACGCCCATCATATCTGGAGTTGCAATCATTACGTCGAAACCAAACCAGTTTTCGCTTTGGATTTTTTCAACTAATTCTTCTCCACCAGCGAAGTCAGCACCTGCTGCTTCAGCTTCCTTAATTTTTTCTCCCTTAGCAAGAACAAGTACCTTAACTTCTTTACCTGTTCCGTTAGGAAGTACTACAGTACCTCTAACTTGTTGGTCAGCGTGTCTTGGATCTACACCAAGTCTTACTGCAAGTTCTACTGTTTCATCAAAGTTTGCCTTAGCAGTTTTTGTAACTAAGTCAAGAGCTTCGTTAACGTCATATAAATTCGATTTATCTACAAGCTTAGCGCTTTCTTGATATTTTTTACCTCTTTTTGGCATATTTACCTCCTTCGTGGTACCTACGGCTTAGCCTCCCACTTATCTTTCTACTTCTACACCCATACTTCTAGCTGTACCAGCGATCAATTCAACAGCTGCTTCTAAGCTTGCTGCGTTAAGGTCTGGCATCTTAGTTTTAGCTATTTCTTCAACTTGTGCCTTTGTTAGCTTTCCAACTTTTTTCTTGTTTGGTTCACCACTAGCCTTAGGCAAATTAAGAGCTTTCTTAATAAGCACTGCAGCTGGTGGAGTCTTTGTGATAAAAGTGAAAGAACGATCTTGATAAACTGTAAGAACAACAGGGATAATCATACCTGCTTGATCTTGAGTCTTTGCGTTAAATTCCTTTGTGAACTGCATGATATTTACACCATGAGGTCCTAATGCTGTACCAACTGGTGGAGCTGGTGTAGCTTTTCCTGCAGGAATTTGTAATTTTACTAATGCTATGACTTTTTTTGCCATTTTATTTCCTCCTTGTGGTAATGCGGGTTTACCCTCCCACACATCTCTTACTCTTTAATAATTTGATTGAAATCTAATTCAACTATTGTATCCCTTCCAAACATGGAGATACAAACTTTAACTTTTCCTTTGTCGTAATTGAAGTCGTCAATTTTACCCACCAAGTCTTTGAAGGGCCCATGTATAACCTTGACTAACTCCCCTATCTCGTAATTATCGAATAACTCTTTGTTATCAGTAACTCCAAGTAGTAACACTTCTTCATCAGTTAGTGGTACAGGCTTTGATGCAGGTCCAACGAAACCAGTTACTCCTCTTGTATTTCTTACAAGATACCAAGTTTCATCATTCATAATCATATTTACAAGGACATAAGATGGGAACATCTTTCTTTCCTTTGCCTTGGACACGCCATCCTTATTATCTACATAGTCTTCCATAGGAATTCTAATGTCGAAGATGACATCTTCCATGCCACGATTATGAACCATGGCTTCCATATTTGCCTTTACCTTTTTTTCATAACCTGAATAAGTGTGTATTACATACCATTTTGAAGCTTCATTGTTGTTAAGCTCTTGTGTATCCAACTATAACACTCCAATCAATAAATAAAACCAAATAAAAACATTATGATCTTATCATATGCTAATAATAGTAGTGATGACAAAATAACTGCCACGATTACTATAATAGAATATTTGATTACAGTCTCCTTAGTAGGCCATACAACTTTTTTGAATTCAGATTTCACACCTCTAAAATATCTACCTAGACCACCTTTATTTTCTTCAGGCTTAGGTGCTGTTTTAGTAGCCATAAATCCTCCTTACTTAGTTTCCTTATGTGTTGTATGTTCTTTACAGAATTTACAATACTTCTTTAGTTCCAATCTTTCAGTAGTCTTTTTCTTGTTCTTATATGTCACATAATTTCTGTTTTTACATTGTGTGCACTCAAGTACTACTCTATCTGCCATAAAAACACCTCCAGTGCTAAAAAAAAGAGCCGCCTTTGGCTCCTTCTAATTTACTCAACAATATTATCACATAAGAAAGGCTTTGTAAAGATATTTATTATAAATTTTCTCTATTTTTTAGGCTTTTGACCTCCTTAAAATGTTTTAAAATTGTTTCTATTTGATCTAACTTTTCATAATCAAAAATTTGCCAGTGGTGGGGTAACAAAAACTTGTAGGGTTCAAGTGAAAATCTCTTGTCGATTAATAAAATTTTTCCCCTGTCATCTTCTGTCCTTATAACCCTTCCTGCGGATTGGATGACCTTGATCATGCCTGGATAGATGTAGGCGTACTCATAACCTCTATTGTACTTCTTTTGGAAGTGGGACTTTAAAATATTTCTCTCGTAAGAAAGTCCGGGAATGCCAACACTAATTATGGCAACTCCCCTTAGCCTCTCGCCAATTAAATCTATACCTTCAGAGAAAACTCCACCCATGACTGCAAAGGCCCTTGTTGATGATAAGAAGGTAAAGTTGTTTAAAAATTCTTCCC
This sequence comes from Peptoniphilus vaginalis, assembly GCF_900176605.1. Classification (GTDB taxonomy): domain Bacteria; phylum Bacillota; class Clostridia; order Tissierellales; family Peptoniphilaceae; genus Peptoniphilus_A; species Peptoniphilus_A vaginalis. The sequence goes on along the minus strand of NZ_FXLP01000002.1, from coordinate 27,740 downwards.
TCTCTGTCTCTGTCATCTCTCTATCCTGCTTAATAGCTTCTCCATAAATTTCTACATATCTATCGTAGACTGCCTCCATATAAGAGTAGGATGGAAAGAAGAAAATATAATTTCCATCATCTTGCGAAAACTCTCTGAGGTTATCAATTATTTCATCAATGGACTCTTCTCTATCTCTGTAAACTGTAGAAATTTTATTGTTGCGAAGGACTAAGAGATTGTTAGGATCAAAGGGTGACTCAATCTTGTAGTAGGAAGTCTCTTCGTCTGCCCCCAAAAGTTTTCCATAATATCTTATGGGGTTTAGGGTTGCAGAGAAAAATACAGAGGACTTTGGCGCTCTTAAAATATTTTGAAAAATAGGTGCAATATCAAGGGACTTTATCCTTATCTTGTCCTCATCTTTTATGGAAACAAAATCCCTGTTGTAGTATTCCAAAATTTTGATGTAGTTAAAGAGTGAAAAATAAATATCAAGGGCTTGGTCATAGTTTTCTTGGTCCTTGTCCTTGGTCAAAAAGTCGTTCATGGAGAAAACTGTCTTTTCCACTTCCCCATTAAAGCCTACAAAGGACTCATAAGAATGAAAAGTCTTGCGTGAGTCCAACTTTTGAAATTCTTCTAGGGCATTAGCAAGATGCTTTCTCGCAGCCTTCCTCTTCTTTGGCAGAATTTCTCTTAAGCTTTCAAGGTCAGCGATAGAAACTTCTGCCGAATACATTTCTCTTCCCCTCTCAAGGAGGTTGTGAGTCTCATCAACTAAGAAAGTGAACCTCAACATTGAATTTTCAAAAAATCTTTTGAGATAAACTGTTGGATCAAATATGTAATTGTAGTCGCAGACGATGAAGTCAGAAAAGTCCAAGAGGTCAAGCTGGTATTCAAAGGGGCAAACCATGTGGAGCCTTGCAAATTTTTCAATATTTTCTCTTGTGAAGTTGTCGCAGGCATCAAAGATGTCAATTATGGCATCATTGACCCTGTCAAAGTGACCCTTGGCATAGGGACAGTCCTTTGGATTGCAGGCTACCTTATCGTTGATGCAGACCTTGTCCTTGGCTGTGACAATTGTAAGCTTTAGTCTAAGCTTTTTATTTAAAAGCCTTTCAAGGGCATCCTTGGCTGCATTCTTCCCTGTGGACCTTGCCACAAGATAAAAGGCCTTGTCAATCTTGTCCTCTCCCATGGCCTTAATTGTTGGAAAAATTGTGGAAATCGACTTGCCAATCCCCGTTGGAGCTTCCACAAATAATTTATTTTCATCATCAATGGTATTGTAAACTGCAACAGAAAGGTCTCTCTGCCCCTTCCTAAAGGACTTAAAAGGAAATTTTAATTTTTTTATGGACTCGTCCCTTATATCCTTCCACTCAACAATCCTCTTAGAAAACTCAAGATATTCCACAAGAGTCCCCATAAAAAAGTCACGAAGTTCGCCAAAAGTGAAAGTCTTTTTTATATTTAAAATTTCTTCCGACTCCAGTTGATAGTAAGTGAGCATGACATTAATCTCGTCAAGTTCATGGTCCTTGGCATAGATATAGGCATAGCACTTAGCTTGTGCCCAGTGCATTATATTTTCTTCCTTCTCAAGGTCCTCAAGCTCTCTTGTGGTTGATTTAATTTCATCAACTGTCACCTGGTCTGTGACCTCAATCCCGTCAGCACGTCCCTCAACTGTAAAATTTATTCCCTCAATTTCTTCAGTGGTCCTCAAAAAAACTTCTGTCAAGAAGTCCTTGGAGTATTCCCTTTGGACCTTTTGATGGGCCCTTATTCCTTCCACAGCCCTCTTGTTGGAAAAGAATCTCCTATCTATGTCGCCAGACCTCTTGACGAATTCTATTAAATTTCTTACGGAGATTCTTACTTCCTTCACAATAAATCCTTTCTACTTGTAAGTTAAACCTATTCCAAATCTAAAAAATTAAGTTGTCTTAGGGCTTCAAATAAAATTATATTTGCAGAGTTTGACAAGTTTAGACTCCTGCCAAAGTCCTTTAGCATTGGAATCCTTATGGCCTTGTCGTAATTTGAAAAAATTAAATCTTCTGGCAGACCACGAGTTTCTGGTCCGAAAACTATAAAGTCCCCATCCTTATACTCAACATCTGTGTACTTTTTCTTTGCCTTTGTTGAAGCAAGGTAAAAGTTCCTGTCAGGATACTTTTCCACAAGTTCATCATAGGAATCGTAATAAGTAATATCCACAAGATGCCAGTAGTCAAGACCTGCCCTTTTTAAATGGGTGTCGTCAACGGAAAAACCAAGGGGCCTTATGAGGTGGAGCCTTGTCTTTGTAAGTCCACAAGTCCTTGCAATGGCACCTGTGTTAAAGGGAATTTCTGGTTCGTAAAATACTATGTTTAACATTTTTTGTCTCCTTCTAAAATTTCTATGGCGCACTTTATCCCGTCAAGGGCAGATGAAATTATTCCACCAGAATAACCTGCTCCCTCGCCAATGGGATAAAGATTTTGAAATTTTTCTGTCCTGTAGTCACTTCTCTTGATCCTAATTGGAGCAGAAGTCCTAGTTTCCACCCCAGTTAAAATCGCATCGTCGTTGGCAAAACCCTTGACCCTCTTGTCCATAACTTTAAGAGCATTCTTTATTGCTTGGTTAATAGACTCTGGATAAATTTGATTTAAATCGGCAAAGACATATCCTGGTATAAAAGTCGGACTAACTTCTCCAAGTTTTTCTGTAGCTCTTCCCTCCATAAAGTCCTTTAGTCTTTGGACTGGAGCCTTGCCCCCACCAAGATCAAACGCCTTTTTCTCAATCATATTTTGAAAGTCCATACCGGCAAGATTGCCCTGGCCGTAAATTTTCTCATCAATAGATGCAACTACAGCAGAGTTGGAATTCTTGCCATCCCTGTCGTGGTATGACATACCATTGACGCAAAGTTGTCCCTCAAGGGAAGAGGAGTTCACAACATAGCCACCTGGGCACATACAAAAAGTATAGACTGAATGGTCAAAGTCCTTGTCAGTAACATTTAATTGGTAAGTAGCTGCAGGTAGCTTTTCAGATGTCACCCCAAATTGTGCAAGTTCAATGTCCCTTCTCAAATGCTCAATCCTAAAACCAACTGCAAAGGGCTTGGACTCAATTAGGCCATACTTGTCTAGGGTCCTAAAGGTATCACGAGCAGAATTGCCAAGGGCCAAGATGTAGGCATCAGCTTGGTACTTGCCCTTATTGGTAATAAGTTTACTAATCTTGCCACCATCAAGTTCAAAGTCCAAAAACTTTTCACTGAAGTGGTAGACACCACCTAAGCTTTCTATTTCCTTCCTCATATTTTTTATGACATCACGCAAGATGTCTGTCCCAATGTGGGGCTTTTGTTCGTAGAGAATATCTTCTGGTGCTCCCTGGTCCACAAAGATGTCGAAGATGTGACCCATCCTCTTGTCCTTGGAGCGTGAAGTTAACTTTCCATCAGAAAAAGTTCCAGCTCCACCTTCTCCAAATTGTACGTTGGAATCTTCATTTAATACTCCAGTCTTGTGGAGTTGGTCAATATCTGCAACTCTTTCATCAACTGCCTTTCCCCTCTCGATTAGGGTAACCTTGACCCCCTTCTTGGCAAGGAGATAGGCTGCAAAGAGTCCTGCAGGACCAGTCCCAACAATTACAGCTGACTCAACTTTATTTTTGTTTTCAACTTCAAGCTTCTCCTCTTGAAAGACCGCAAGATTATTTTTAAGTCGCTTTTGAATTTTCACATCAATGTCATCAAGGTCTAAGTCAATAACAACTTGGTAGACAAAGTTTAAACCCTTCCTGGCATCGAAAGACTTCTTGTGAATCTTAAAGTCAAAATCCTTCTTATTTATTTCCTTTTCAATTTTCTCCCTCAAAAACTTTTGGTCCTTGTCATAGGGAATTTTTATATTTCTTAAAATTATCATTTTTTCACCAAGGACATTATAACACGAAATCATTCTAGTAAATAAAAACCTACTTAGTAGAGAAAGATTTGAAAAATATAAATTAGCAAAACAAAATTAAAAATAAAAAATTCAAAAGAAAAAGAGACCTCACTGGGTCTCCCTTTCCTTTCTTGAATTGTTTTACAAAAATAATTTAAGAAAATAATTTTCTTATCTTAAACATGAAATTCTTTATGATTTAATCTTTCCCAAACTTCCTCAATTGAGCTTCCATTCTTTCTGTGGTATTCATGACCATTAGTTGCTTCAATTATATCTCCATAGGACCATGAGCTTTCAGGGTTATCCTTAAACATAATTAAGATAGACTTATTTTTCTTAACAAAATCTAAATCACACTTGCGATCTAACATTCTATTGGTTATTGATACAACCTCTTCTCTTGAAATACTCTTTTCAGGTTTAAAGCTTCCATCAGGATAACCACTTATCCAACCCTTGTTATAGGCTGATGCAATATAAGAATAAGCCCAGTGAGAAGTATTCACATCAGTAAAGTTAAGACTACCACCACTTAACTTATCAAATTGACTTGCCATAGTTGCGAATTCCGCCCTAGTAATAGGATCATTTGGTTTAAAAGAGCCGTCCTCATAACCCTTTACAATATTAAGCTCAGTCATAATAGTTACTGCACTTGCGTACCAGTCATCCTTATTTACATCAGAATAAATCTTTTTAAATTCATTAGACTTAGTTGGTCTTTTCAAAAGTAGACGACCAAACATAGCAGTAGCTTCTGCCCTTGTCATTGATCTACTTGGTCTAAAAGTATTATCTGGATAACCATACATATACGCATAGTGATCCTTTTTGTTTAGTAGATTTCCCTTGTTATTAGAGCCTGAAGAATAATATTTAGGCAAGCTTTCATTCTCAACATTCTTTAGATAAATATCTTTCAAATCTGAATCTGAAAGTTTGAAATTGAAGGTCAAATCACTTTCCCTATATCCTACAGGTGCCTTTACTTCACTTATTTTATATTCACCATTTAAGAGTGGTCCTGCACTTACTATGCCTTGACTATTTGACCTTAAATTATCCTTTACTAAAGAATATTTTCCGTCTTTTTCTAGCCTTTCAAGTTTAAATACTGCTCCCTCAATACCTACTTTTGTCGCACTATCTACCTTTTTAAAGGAAATATTGTGACGAGTATAGGAGTTCTTCACGATATTTGACTTACCAAAAGTCATTTCCCTAGGGAAAGTCACACCATCCTTTGAAACTTCAATCTCAAAGGACATTTCTTCGTAACCAGGAAGTCTAGTTTCTACAATTTTGTAAGTTCCATTTTCAAAACCCTTAAAAATTACATCGCCCTTTTCATCAGAAACAGCAACTGCATTTTTAAATTCCGGATTTGCAGGGTTTGAATTGTTAAGATACCTATAGACTTCATCTTCAAACTTGCCATCGACCTTGCGATAGGCCTTAAAGATTACTCCCTTCATGGCCTTCGGCTTTCCCTTTTCATCTAAGGCTTCATCAAGTTTTTTAAAGGAGAAGCCCCTTCTCATCTTGTAGTTAATAAACTTTTCATCGCTATTAACTTTTTTATCACCAATAATTTTTTCATCATCAGTGAACAATTTTATATCCAATGCCTTATCTCTTGCCTCTGTAAGATCAGGAACTTTAATTACATTGGTATTTACATCATAGTCTGCAAAGCTATTAAGAGGTCCTTTTATTGGACTCTTTGGATCATCACTTGCAGCTGGAGCTTCTATAATTTGATACTGCTTATTGTCTAAGTTGTCAAAACTTACTAAACCATTATTATCAGATTTTGCAGTTACAAAGTCTTCTCCATTTTTAATGCTTTCAAATTTGTCGCCCTTCTTTTCTTGAAGAATAAAGATTGCCCCTTCCATTGGTTGAGGTTTACCCTTATAAACTTCCTTATACTTAACAAAGGAAACTTTGTGTTTTATTTTTGAATTTTCAACAACTTTTTTCTCGGTTACGGGATCCTTAGACCAGTCGTAATAATCCTCGCTTTCATCTTCTTTCACTTGGAATTCTTTTATGACTGTCCTATTTGTAGGAAGGCCATAGCCAACTGGTGCTTTACTTTCTTCAATCTTGTAGGTACCACCAGCTACATTTGTAAAAGTAACTTTGCCATCATCTCCTGATGTTGCAGTTTGATCTACTAAAAATTCACCTCTTGACCCCTTCTTCATAAGTTTAAACTCTGCACCTTGAAGTGGATTTATCTTTTCATTTTCTTTGCCCTTGTTTTGAATTTCTGCTTTTATAAAGGAAATGTTGTGAAGGGTTAGTTTTTTATTTACTACATCGCCATAATTGTACTCTTTCGACATATCCTTTGTAAGCTTTATTTCAAATGGTTCCATTTTGTCACTATATCTTCCTGGTGCATACTCAGTTTCTTCAACCTTATAAGTTCCATTTGAAAGATTTTCAAATTTTACGATACCATCTTTATCAGAACTTTTATAAACTGGTCTACTGTTATTGTCTAATAAATCTGTCCCATCTTCCTTAGTTATTTTAAATTTAGCACCTTGTAATGGCTTTCCATTTTGATCCACTTTTCTAAATATTAGGGTATGCTTTTCATTAGGCTTTAATTCGTTATAAACCTTAAGTCCCATTTTTACAACGAAGGACCAACCGCTATTTTTATTAATATCATACTTGACTTTAATGCAATCATCGCCGGAATAATTTTTACTATTTATACTTGTGACTTCAGCTTTATCCTTTTCAAGGCTTCCATTCACAAATGTTATTTCTTTTCCATCTGCTGAAACCTTGAATTTCACTGGATTTTTCAAAGCCTTGTAGTCTGATTTTGGATCTACAGTTTCAGTTAAAGTGTATTCGCCATTAAATGGAATCTTGTCTAAGATTAAAGTTCCATCAGATGAAACTTGGAGTTTTTTTGAATCATAATCTTTTTCTACTGCAGTTCCTTTTTCAGTTACCTTATATTTTCCTGTAAGTTGGAATGAAATATTACTATAATCTAGCGGTGCATAAATATCACTATCGCTTTTATCCTTACCAATAATTCTTTGTGGCAAAACTTTTTCAAGATTTATAGTGAACTTTTGAATTTCTACTTCCAAAGAACCTGCAAGGACTAGGGTTGTAGCCTTTGCTTTTTGCAAATAACTTGCATTATCAGATGTAAATACAGCAGTGGCTTCATTTGTAAGACTTGCCCCTTCCTTATTTTTTGCTTCGCCACCAGCTTTTTTTACTATCTCAGCATTTTTCAAAATTACATCATATTCTAAGGCGAACTCATCAGGGAATTGAGCCGATTCATTATTTTTTGTCACTTCAAATAGAATTTCTTTATCACCTTTAGATTTAACTTCCATATTTAAATTTGCTGTATCCTTACCACTTAACTTAATGTCATCATACTCAACTAAATCGTGGTAATCAGAAAAAGTATCCTTAACCTCAAGGGTCTTGGCGTTTTTTAAAAATTCCTTATTCTTTAAAGAAAATGTCAATTTGTAGTGTCTTTTTGTTGATTTTTTAAACTCCTTAATTTCATTATTATTTGCATTATCTGCCCATTTATCAACTGATTTTTTCAAAAACTCTCCATATTGAACTTCTGTTGTCGCACTGGCAGATTCTTTAATGGTTTGAGGAGGAGTGTTCTTATTTTCAATTACTGCACTTGCAGTATTTGTTATTTCCTTATCTCCTTGTCCCCCATCATAGATTTTTGAAAGATCCATTTTAACACTGTAGATAATTGTAAACTTTTTACCTGAAAGATCCTTATCACTTTTTACAGTGAATACTTTGCCATCTCTTAGAATCGTAAGTCCTTCTGGAGCATTTTCATATTCGTCGGCAGCTGTTGGGTCTGTTTTAGCTCTTAATGGACCCTTTAATTCCTCTTTTGTGATTTCTACAAATTCGTCATTATCACCAAAGCTATCGGTAATTTTAATTTGACTCATATCTTTCAATTGGTATTTTGAAAGGTCAAAACTAAGTCTGTAGGTTTTTACTCCTGAAGTTTTAGGTTCAGCTTCAGAAGTAATATCTTCCTTTGTCAAGAAATCAGGTTTTTCAATTTTCGATTCAGCTTTAAGCGTCATTCCCTTATCATATTTAACACTTGCTGTGTTATTGATAGTTGCCTTTTCTTCTCCTGATTTGTTAAATGCATAAGATGCATCCATATTGTAGGTGAAAAGATATACATAATGATTGTCTTTAAAGTTATTTTCATTTACACCAGTTTTAAAATTGATACTCTTATTGTCGTTAGAAGGTGTGAACTTAACTTCTTCCCCTTTTAGGGTTCCTACATTTCCTTTTACATACTTTTCAATAAAAATATCATAAATTCTCTTATTATAAGCCTCATCACTTTCACTTTCTTCTTTAGTCTTCTCTTTTTTCAATTTAGAAATTTCAGCGTCAAAGTCATCAAGTTTAAATCTTACAAGTTTAAGATCGGTGTACTTATCTCCTATCTCTCCATTAGTCATAAGAGCTTCATCAGAAATATCTATTTCTTCACAGTAAGATCCCTTTATATTTGCCAAGACTCCGTTTTTTATTTGTGTCATATCATCATCAATAAAGGAGTACTTAGCTACTGGATAAAGACCTTCTTGCTCATTAGTTTCTTTTTTTTCTCCTGTTTCATCTTCAGTATCGGGACCTGTAATTCTCAATTGTGGATATACGTCTGAACCATCTGGACCATCAAGCTTTTTATCTTTATTTAGTTCGATAATTGTAACATTAGGAAATTCGCTGAACCATTTTGACTCAAATTGGTTGTCTTCCGGCTTAGTGTCAGACTTGGTTTTATAAGTGATAATAAGGGCATCACTTTTTTCTTCTTCCTTTTCATCTAAAAGATAGTAAGCCAATTTATCATCAGGACCTGCCTTTGCTTTTTTAAGAGTGACATAAGAATCGATCAAAGATGTGAAGGGTATATCCGCTGTTCCACCAGATATATCTATCTTAAAGTCTGACAAATTTGGAAAATTCCTCTTGCTATCCTCTTGATTTGTATCATTAAAATAATTTCCCTTTGAAGTTATTACTGTGCCAGCTTCTCTTTCTTTATATACATAATCTGGAAAAATATAATGAATAATTTCAACGTTCCTCTTAGATTCTTGTTCTTTATCTGTGGTGTAGTTAGAATACTTAGCATTAATTCCTTCTATTTTTTTTCTTAAAATATTGGAATGGTCACCAAACTTAATTACAAAACGCTCCTTACCTTCTTCTACATCCTTAGTAATTGTGTAGAAAGGCTTGGCAGAATTTGCATCCCTTGCCACATCATTAGAAGTTTTTCTTTTTAACAAATTATTAATATCTTTACCATTATTTGGGATCTCTTCATTCGGTTTAATAAAATAGTATTTAAGAGAATCTTCTATATAAGTACCATGTCTTAAAGTATCGGAAACTTCCGTAACAGCTTTCCTTTTGTGATCCCTGTTAAATACTATTGCCCATGTTGTAATTCTCTCACCCTTATCGTTAGTTTCTTGAGCGATTTGAAGCTTATCTGAAGGCTTTTTAACGATTTTGAAGAAGGGGATTTTTTCATCTGTTGTAGTTGTTATAGTTTTCCCTTCATAGGTGTAAGTGATCTTTGTCTTTGATCTTGCTCCTGGATTGGCATATAACCAATAGTTGTTTGGTAGCTTATTCACTTTTGTCTTCCACTCGATTTTATAATGGAATTTTCCGTCTTTATCATTAACTTTTACAATTTGATACTTTTTATCGCCACCATTATAAGTGTATTCTTTGTCGCCTTTAATGTCATAACCTATCCAAGGATTTTTTTTCTCAACACCCTCTCCTGAAAGTTCAAATTTATTATTTGACTTTACATTTTCAGGGAAAAGAACCTCCCTGTCAGAAATTTTTATCTTAAATCCATCAGGAAGATTTTTACCATTCGCCGGACGAATTTCTAAGCTCTCATATAGAAAGTTTTCGCCAGTGTCTGCTGAAGGTGCAACTTTTGCACTATGGGTTAAGGCAATCTTTTCTTCTGGAAATATAATACTGTCAGAAACATCCTTTGTTTTATCTTCGCCATAATTGTACTTAAAATTCCAACTTGCCTTTAAATATTTGTAGTCATTTTTAAAGGTCATCCATTTATCTACGGGAATTTCAAGTTTATAAGTTTTTTTATCTTTATTTCCTTCCCCAGTTAACTTAACCTCTTCTTTTAAATTATATGAAACTCCATTATCTTTAGTTTCTATAGGTCCATCTTCCTTAAACTTAATTTGTTCAGACTCTGGAATAGTTTTACTTGCGCCATTAGTTAGGGTAAAAGAAGTTATATCTATAGTATCAGGAAGGTCTGGTGCCCCTACTTTTGTATCCTTTGTCAAGGTTACGCTGGCAAGTAACTTATCCCCATCTATTTCAAATTTTGGAGTAATGTCTGGAGTATAAGCAGGTTTAGTGTCAGGATTTACACCCAATTCTATTGGTTTTTGCTGACTTCCTGTGCCATCAGAAAAAGTTGCATTAAAGCTTGCATAGTCCCCTGATTTTAACTTAAATGTGTGTATGTTTCCATTATTTGTATGTTCAACATTAGATGGAAATCCACTAACATCTTTTATTTCTCCAAGCTTATAACCACTTTTTTTACTTACTTTTACTGTCGCTGATTTTTTATCTCCTGTATAAGTAGGATCTGATAAATTAAAACCATAAAAATCAACACTTACTTTAACTTTATCAGAAGACTCAGGAAAAAGGGTATAAGACTCATCATTAGTTTCCTTAGTTTCAAGATCCAGACTTAATCTACCTGTATTGTAGGTAACTTCAGCAGCATTTTTATCAAAAATGTATTTAACAACAATATTTCCATTTTCTTTTACAACCTTTACAGTTCCTACATTTAAATTAGTCGTCCTATCCCTAATCTCTACAGACATAATCGAATCATTGGCTGTAAGATTTTCAATATCTTTGTCATTTATACTTTTTACTATACTTGCATTAGCAAGACTTATTTGATAGGTTTTGTCTAAGTCCTTTGAAGTTTTTAAACTCATAGCTGGAAAGACAATTGTAAAGTTTCCTACTTTATTGGAACGCTTTATTATATTTTCTCCTTGTGCTTCTTCCACAATAGCAGTAAATTCATCATTGTCCGCTGGTGCATTCCTTGTAGCAGACCTATCCTCTCCTAAATTTTTTCCTTCATCAAGTTTTCGTGCTTGTAAACTTTGTCCAAAATTCTCCTCCCTCAAGGAAAATTTTTGGTCAATAAAATTTTCTTGTCTCTTATTGGTTTCCTCATCCTTAAAACTTAAGGCATACCCAATTTCTGAAAAACTTGGTAGAATCATGAGTATTGCCAATAAGAAAGCTAATTTTCTTTTCATAAATCCTCCTAAAATTTAATCTTAAGCTTAACTTAAAATTAGTACTTTCTAAATTTAAAAATATTATAATAATTGCCTTAAAGCACTAAAGCCTCAATATACTCACATAATAAACCTTTTCCACTAATATAGCAAGACTTATTGACTATTTTAAGCCATCCAACTTATTAAAATATAGTTTTTAATAAATTAAGCATAAATTACTTAAGAAAATTTTTTTCTAAAAAAAACCTCCATTTGACAATTCCCTTCACTGTCTTTGGAGGTTTTACTTTTATTATTTTTCCTTTGGCAAAATAACTTCTACAATTGTTCCGCTTTTTTTACCCATGTCATCTTGGTTATCTAAAATTTTTATTTCGCCTTTTAACTTTTCTACAATATTCTTCACTAGGTTAAGTCCTATTCCATAGCCGCCAGTTTTTTTATTTCTCGATTCATCTACCCTGTAAAATAAATCAAAAACTTTTTCTTTCTCTTCTTCATCAATTCCAAGTCCAGTATCTCGAACATAAATAAAATAATTTTCTTCATCTTCAGCGAAGTCAAAGACTACAAGTCCTCCATCTCTGTTGTAGGCGATGGCATTCTTTCCAAGATTGTAGAGGACTCTCTCTAGCAAGATGTCGCTGGTGTAAATTTCCCTGCTTCCCAACTTGGAAATAAGTTTTACATTTTTCTCTTCTGCCAGGTCTTCCAAGTCAAAGACAATTTCTTCTACAAGGTCCTTGATGTCAAACTTTCTTGCGATTGCATTCTCTCTACGATTTAAAAACAAGAGGGACTCGATAATTTTTGAAATTCTGTCTATGTTCTCATCAAAATTATCCAAAAGCTCTTTAAGTTCTTGGTCCTTAATTTTATTTTTCATTAGATAAATTTCAAGTGAGGACTTCATAACTGCCACTGGTGTGTTTAACTCATGAGCAATGGAAGATGATAGGGCCTTCTCCCTCGCATAGGACCCATAGATCTTATCTAAGGACTTTTGAAATGCTAAGGATAGTTCTTCGATTTCTTGTGACTGACCCTCCATGTAAATTTTTTCTTCACTGTCCACCTTGTCAATGTCAATCTCTTGGACTTTTTCCTTTAATTCCTTTAAGGGTTTTAGGCTTCTGGAAACTAAAAAATAATAAACCAGGGACCCAAGAGCAATTGTTGACCCAATAACTATTAGAGAAAAGTTTTTTATCTCCTTAGTTGACTTCAACTTTGAGTCCTCAAGAACTATAAAGTAGTCTTTATTCCCCTTGTTGGTCTCTTCCATTACAATTTTTTCGCCAATGTCCTGGATCCTCTTTTCTTGGTACTTGCCAATAATATAGTTGGATGTGGCAGTCATTACAATAAAAATCAAAATTATGGAGAGGATGAGCTTAAAGACAATGGTATTTTTTACGTTTTTAATTTTCTTCATCTATTATATAGCCCTTTCCAATTTCATTTCTTATAATATTTTTCCCAAGCTTGTCCTTTAACTTCTTCCTAAGGGCAGACATATGGACCCTCACAACGTTAGAAAACAAATCCACCTCATCATTCCATACGTGGTCCATTAACTCTTCAGCAGTGACATACCTTCCCAGGTTGAAAAATAAATATTCCAAGATGCCTGATTCCTTGGCAGTTAGCTTCAAGGCTTCCTTGTCAATTGCAAAGGTCCTCTTGGCTGTGTCAAACTCAACTCCATGGGCCCTAATGATGGCATCACTTATGGAAGTCTTTCGTCTTAAGAGAGACCTAATCCTTGCCTTTAGCTCTTCAAAGTGGAAGGGCTTAAGTATATAGTCGTTGGCTCCAAGGTCAAGGCCCCTCACCCTGTCGTCAACATCTGAAAGGGCAGTGAGCATTATTACATTGACTTCTCTATCTCTCTCTCTTATCTCTTCCAAAATTTCAAAACCATTTTTCCCTGGCAAGTTTACATCTAATATTATTAAGTCATAGGAATTTGTAAATGCCATAAAGGACCCTTCCTCTCCATCAAGGGCTGTGTCAACTGCATAGCCTGAATGAACTAGGCCTTCCTTAATTGACTTTAATAATTTTTCTTCATCTTCAACAATTAAAATTTTCATTTTTCCCTAACCCATTTCTCGTGATAAACCTTGTATCTCTCATCTTCGATTTCTGACTTGTCAATTAATTTAAAGCCATCAAAGTCTGGTATAAAGGTATCGGCGCCTTCAACAACTGTGTCAACTCTTGTGACAATTAATTCCTCAATCCTATCCCAAAGGAGCCTTACAATTTCCGCTCCCCCAATGACAAAGACTTCCTTATCTGGATAAGCCTCAATAATCTTGTCTAACTTTTCTACTGAGTCAATGTAAAACAAGTCCTCCTTGTCTTCTTTCTCTGACCTAGTGAAAACAATAGATATCCTGTTGGGAAGCTGCCTTCCAATGTCGTCAAAAGTCTTGCGTCCCATTACAATAATATTATTTGTTGTGTAGTTCTTAAACATCTCAAGGTCATTGTCTACAAACATAATTTGCTTGCCCTCTTTGGCAATGGCATTTTTATTATCAACTAAAATTAGTAACTTCATCTAGACCTCCTAAAAACTTCTTAAAACTATCATATCTTAGTAGACAGTCTATTCCTAGGATTTTTTTCTAGCATATTTAGATTGAAAATTAACTTTTCCCTTGTAATTTATTTATTAGTCTGCTATACTAATGTTGTTATGGCGACATAGCCAAGTGGTAAGGCACGGGTCTGCAACACCCTTATCACCGGTTCAAATCCGGTTGTCGCCTCCATAACAAAAAGTCTACTGAAAAATTTCAGTAGATTTTTTTTTGCTTATTTTTATTTTTTATAAAGTCGTGAAATATTAACTCCCAATAAATTTTTATAAACTCATAGACCTTATAGCTTTAAAACTTCAATAATTATAAACGCAAAAAACCGCAAGATAACTTGCGGCTTTTTTAGTGTTTATTTACTTGTAGGGATTAATACCATCCTCTAAGTTTCATAGCTTTGTCAATTGATTTAATACCGTACATGTAAACTCCTTCTCTAGGAACTACATCATATTCATCGCAAACTGCGAATACGCCTTTAATAGCCTTCATCATATCAGCTTCTTGTTTCTTTTCTACTTCAGCTTCTGTCCAGTACATTCCGTATTGGTTTTGAACCCATTCGTAGTAAGAAACAAGAACTCCACCAGAGTTAGTTAAGATATCTGGAGTAAGTTTGATTCCTCTTTCGCCAAGAACCTTATCTCCTTCTGGAGTTGTAGGACCGTTAGCTGCTTCACAAACTAATTTAACATTAAGTTTAGCTGCAACATCACCAGTAATTACGTTTTCTAGAGCTGCTGGAATTAAGATATCCCATTGACCTGTCCAGAATTCGTCAGCTGAAATTTGTTTTGCATCTGGGTAACCAATTAGTGTGTGGTGTTCTTCTTTGTAAGCAAGAAGTTTTTTGAAGTCTAGTCCATTTTCATTGTATAGAGCGTAGTTTCCTTCTTTTTTGTCCCATTCAGCTAAAGCGTAAACTTTTCCGCCTTGTCTTTCAATGTTTTTAACTGTGAAAGATCCAACGTTACCGAAACCTTGAACTGCAATCTTAGCGTGTTCGAAATCAATTCCTTCACGTTTAGCAGCTTCTCTAGTTACTATAGCAACACCAAAACCTGTTGCTTCGTTTCTTCCTTCAGATCCACCAAGTCCAACTGGTTTACCAGTTAACATTCCTATATCTTGTCTGTCTCCGTTAACTTTGATCCATTCATCAAGGAACCAAGACATAATTTGTCCATTAGTGTTAACGTCTGGTGCTGGAATATCAATTCTTTCACCAAGGTATTTGTAAAGTCCTCTGATCCAACCTCTACAAAGTTGTTCTAATTCTCTTTTAGAAAGTTCAGATGGATCAACACAAATTCCACCTTTTCCTCCACCGTATGGAAGACCAAGTGCGCCACCTTTGAAAGTCATCCAAAGAGATAGAGCCTTAACTTCGTCTAGGCATACATTTGGATGGAATCTAACGCCACCCTTAGAAGGACCAACTGCTGTTGAGTGAGCTGATCTCCAACCTTTGAAAACTTTTACTGAACCGTCATCCATTTTTACTGGAATAGAGATTTCAATAACTCTTTCTGGTTCTTTTAGAAGTTCATAAACTGCTGGGTCGCAACCTAGCTTGTCACATGCAGCCTTAACTTTTTGTTGAGCTGCTACTAACGGATTTAAAGTATCTGTCATTTTTAACACTCTCCTTTATGTATAATCATGATAACCATTTCTTACAGTCCTAATTATAGCAAATAGAAAAATTAAGTTCAAGCATACCAATTAAGTTTAACTAATTGTTAGATATAATATATTTTAGTTTAATCATTTTATTTTTTTTAGGTCCTTATTAATTCAATTAGTAAACGATAGTAATTTTTTTATTATTTAGAATCTATAAATTTTTCTACTTCTATTTCTTTCCACCCTTAAATAAATCTTAGTTATTATGACCCTGTAATCATTTTCACCAAGTGACCAAAGGTTAAGTTCTTAAGCTATACCATAAGCTTTTTTAATTCTTTTTTACAACATATTTTTACTATTATTAAATTTATAGATTTAATTTTTTGTCTATAAATTTTATCGCAAAAGCAATGGTGTTAAGCTGCAATTACATTAAAGAAGTTCTAAAGTCATAATTTTTTTCAAAAGCTTTTAGCGGGAAATTGATTTCTATAACTTTTCCTAGCATCGAAATCACCTCTCCCATTTCTTATATAATTAAACTCAACTAACTTATATCAAGGGGGTGACTTCCTACAAGAAGAAGGAGGTCTACATCCTCTACTGTGTTTGCTCTTCAAGGCAACTTGTCAAGGTTAGGCAAATTATCAAGAGGACTGACAAGGATGCCTTTGTCACAGTTTCTGACACTTCAGAGATTCTTGGCAAGGGTTTCAAGGAGCTTTCAATTTAACTATTTTTGTGCAAAAACAAAACCACGACTTTATGGTGTCCCATTAAGCCGTGGTTATTTTTTTATAAGTTTTTACAAGTTTATCCATTTTTATTTTTTAAATCTTACAAGTTCATAATTGTTTACAAAGTCATAAATTTTTTCAAAGTTCATAATTATTTACAAACTTATAGTTTTCTACTAAGTTTATAAATCTTTACAAAGTCACAATTTTTTACAAACTCGTAGCTTTTTATAAAGTCATTAAATCCCACAAACCTATGCCATTTTACCGGCTGTCAAGTAAATCCAAATCAAGGTCCAATCGTAAATCATATGAACTAAATAAGTCACTGTCAAGTTCTTTGAAAGCACATAGGACATGGTAAGGCCCGTTCTTATTATGGATATCACAAGGACTGCCTGGAGGATGTTGAAGTTGTAAGTTGTCAGGTGCATGGCTCCAAATATAAGTGATGACACAAGGATTGCTGCTAGGGTCTTTAACTTTTCATTTTTTGTCCTCAATTTGTTAATCACAAACAAGAATGGAATTATAAAAATTATTTCTTCAGCGATAAACTGAATCATAGTTGAGACGATAAATCTCTTTATATTATCATCATTTAAGATATCAAAAATTGGATTTTCTGACCCCTGAATTCCCATTTGCGCCATTGCAATTGATGCAAGGATAACTGCAACAAAGGAAAATCCAAGTCCCAACAAAATATATAGGATGTCCTTCATCTTTAAGGGCAAGAAAACTTTAAAAATAAATTGCCTATCCACCACCCAAAGGGCCACTAGGCACAAGGCACTTATTAAAAGGGCAATTAGGATTTCATTTTTACTTCCCAAGAGTTCAAAAATCAAACTCACCAAAAAGAAGGACCCTATAGAAAGGATGAAAGACAGGACCCACTTCCAAGTCTTGGCTTCTATGCTTGGATATCTTCTATTATAATTATTCAAATTCAATCAATCCCCTGTCAGTCAAAAGATATTCAAGAGGCTT
This sequence comes from Peptoniphilus vaginalis, assembly GCF_900176605.1. Lineage (GTDB taxonomy): Bacteria > Bacillota > Clostridia > Tissierellales > Peptoniphilaceae > Peptoniphilus_A > Peptoniphilus_A vaginalis. The sequence continues at coordinate 10,419 of NZ_FXLP01000002.1, read as the reverse complement.
GTCATAGTCTTCGTGAACAAGACCTTCAACGAATTGGTCATAATAACCAATCCCCATCCTTATTGTGTCCACCTTGGAGAAGAACTTGTCATAGTAACCACCACCATAGCCAAGCCTATAGCCTGCCTTGTCAAAGGCAAGCCCAGGTGTGATAGTCAAGTCAACATCTGTTACTTCTTCTCCAGACTTAGGTTCAAGTATCCCCATCTTGTTTGGCTCAAGGTCATCAATCCCCTTTACTTCAACAGCAATCATCTCGCTCCCCTTTACAAGAGGCACTAAAAGTTTCTTCCCATCTGCCAAGATGTCATCAATTATTCCCTTGGTGTCAACTTCTGACCTATAAGAAATAAAAACAAAGACAGACTTGGCATTTTTATAAAGATCAAGTTCCCTTAAATTTTTTCTTATCAACTTGTCCTTGAGGTCCTTGTCCTCAACCTCTGCCCTGACCTTCGTATATTTTTTCCTTAGTTCTTTTTTATCCATTAAAACTCTCCTTGTTCTCACAAATTTCTAGGTAATCGCAATTTTTGCAATCACTTGTTGATTCATAATCGCCAGACCTAATGCTAGAAGTTAGTCTGACAATTTCAGCTTCAAATTTATCTAAGAGGTCCTTCAAGTCTTCATCTGTCATATAATACCTACCCTTGTCATCCTTTGGCAGGAAGTCAGAGTTCTTTATCACAGTTGCGATTTCTCCCCTCTTAATAGACCCGTAGTTAGCCATTGATATTTTCTTACCCAATTTTTTTCTCGCAATAGCGTAAAGGGGCATCTGGAAGGACTTCAGCTCATCAATTTCTTTTTTCTTTTTGACACCTGACCTCTTGTAGTCCATGATGATCTCCCTGTCCCCAAGGGCATCAATCCTGTCAATCCTTCCCCTTATCTTTAGACCATTTATTTCTGTTTCAAAACCTTCCTCAAAGTAAGATGGCTTGTAACCATACTTGGCTTGACCCTCTAGATCCTTCTTTATATAGTCTCCAAGAATTTTTTGGGAGTTTAGGACTGAGACCTTATCCAAGAAGGAAAGATCATCAAAGTCCCCAAGATTTTCAACTTCCAAAATTATCTTTAAAAGTTTATCTTCATCGAAGCCCTCTTCTTGCTTGAAGTAGCTTTCCAAAACCTTGTGGTAGATTTCTCCAGCCTCAATAAAAAATCTGTCCTCGTAGTCCTTTTCAAGCTTGCCAATCCTGTAGACCCTCTCAAATAGAAAGCGTCTAGGACAGTCCTTTAGGATGTCAAAGTCTGTAACTGAGTAGGGTCTCTCAGAAATCTTCTTGTTAATCTCCCCAAGTTCGCCTGCATCTATGAGATAAGAATTTTCTTTGACCTCACTTGTCCTATAAAGTTTCCCTGTTTCATAAATTTTTTTAACTTCCTCAACCTCTAGGTCAAGGTCAAGTATCAAGGAATTCAAAAGTTTTGAAAATCCCTTTTCCCTGTCCCCACAGAGGATCAAAAGCTTTTCTGCCACAAGTAAGTCATAGATTAAATAAGCGTAGTCCCTCTTGAAATTATCTTTTATAAGTCCAAGCTCTTCCATGACTGCCTGACTTTCCATCTTGTAGATGAAGTTGGTCCTCTTGCCATCTTGATAGTTCTCGTCAAAGCCAATTAAAAATAAGTTTTTAAACTTTCTGTAATAGTTGGAGGCTTGGTTTGAAATTTCAATTCCTTCAAGATTTTGGACTTCATCAAGTCTAATCTTTTCCATGTATTTTTTGAGGATCAAGACAAAGTCACCAAGGTCAATAGACTTATAAAATTCTTTCAAGCCCTCCATCTTTATAAAGACTTGGTCAAGTTCATCCAAAAATCTTTGATCACGAATTCTTGGACTTTCGGGATCCCTTTCAAGAGCCTTTTCTATCTTTCCCCTAGGACCTTCCAAATAATTTTTGAAAAATTCAAGATAATAAGAAACCTCTTCCCTTGGAGAAATCCATTCATCCTTTAAAAGGTCCACTCCCCTTAAGAAGTCATCAAGCTCGCCTTCGTTTAGCCTTAGGTCCCTTTGCTTTGAAAAATCTATGTCCCCTAAGTTTTTAAAATTATATGCCATAAGACTTGATTCAATATTAACTTCATCAATCCCTAGAGGAAAGAAGAACATCCTAACTCGCTTTAAAGTATTCTCCTTGGACTTGTCGAGAAAATAATCTAAAATACCAACGAATTCTCTCTCTAGTAAAGACCTCTCCTTCCTTGGCAGATTAAATTCAAGGCCCTGAAACTTTTCTCTCCCCCTAATCTTCTCCGAAAGGCTAGGAGACCCACTTAAAATTGTAAGGCCACTTACTGCTTCGTCCTTCAACAAAAGCTTCACATTAGAGAAAAATAAATTATAAAAATCATCCTTTGAGGACAAAACTTTTATCTTGGATCTGTCTATTTCTTTTTTGTAGTCAATAGGCTCTCTCTCATCAAGGTCAAAGCCATAGGATTCTAATTTTTTAATAAGCTCATCCACTAGACTTGACTCCATAAAGTTAAAGGGCAGGTCAATAAAAATATTTTTCCCTTCTATATCAGATAAGTCAGATAAAATTTTTATAATTTCTTCCTCAGTCTTGCCAAATTCCAAAAAGCCAGAAATTATTATAGAATCAAACTTGCTTGCCCTAATGGACTCTTCCTTGACCCTTCCATATATGTCGTAGTCCTTCGCAGCAAAGTACTCCCTATAACTTTGAAAGACCTTGGAAAGTTCAACAAAAAGCTCTCCAGGAATTTTCTCAAGGTCCCCTGGGTCTAAATAATTCTCTGCAAGCTCATCAAAAAAATCCAATACAAAGTCCACAGTCTCCGGAAAAATTTTAAAGGTCCTTATCTCTTCCTTCATAAGCTTTGACAAGACCAAATACTTTAAAATCCCATCAGGCCTCTTTGCCCTATTCCTTCTTCCAATCCCGTCAAAAGTTTCGAACTCAGTCTTATTTATGTCCATGCCCCTTCTAAGCATGTCCCTTATGTAAAAATTTATGGCAGATTGAGAGGGCAAGACCACAAGAGTTTTCTCGCCCCTTAAGTTTTCAAAATCTAAGTCCTCTCTTGGAGACCTAAAAATTATTTTTTTCATTTAACAAATCCCCTAAATTTATCTTAAAAATATCTTCCGCTATGTCCTTCATCTTACCCTCAGGAAGGTAGACAAAGGACTTGCCCCTTAAATCCTTAAAGGCATCTGCATCAAAAACGATGGCGTAATTGTGCAAGAACTGTGAGTCAAGTCCCCTCTCCCTAAAGACCTTGTTGACCCTGTCCTCACCATACTTCCTATCGCCAACAATGGCAAGGCCCACTTCCTTTAAAGATGCCCTAATTTGATGGGTCCTTCCAGTAATCAAGTTAACAGACAAAAGAGAGTAGTCCTTGTTGGACTTCAAGACCTTAAAGCCTGTGATAGCCCTCTTGCCCTCATCCCTTGAAGACTTCATCATCACATTATTGCCAGTTTTCTTCAAGTTTATATCAACATCAAAATCTTTCGTAACTTTGCCAGCCACAAGAGTGAGATAAAGTTTTTTAATCTCCCTCTTCTTAATAGCAGCATTTAAGTCCTGCAAAGACTTCAAATTTTTTGCCCCAATTAAGATTCCAGAAGTATTCCTGTCAAGTCTATTGACAAAGGCAGGCCTAAAGGACTTCTCAAGCCTAGGCTTGTAATCCCCCTTGGCGATGAGATAGTCCACCATCCTGTCAAGGGCATTGTCTTGATAGCCTTTTGTATCGTTGTGGGTAAGCAAGTTGATGGGCTTCTTCACAAGAATGATGTCATCATCCTCGTATAAAACATCTGGCAACTTAGAATTTTTTGACTTCTTAATATCCTTTTTAAACTTCTCAATAGTCTCCTCTGCCAAAAATAATTTGATCTCGTCGCCCTCACTTAAAATGTCCTCAGGCTTTGCCCTCTTGCCATTGACCACGATGTTCTTCTTCCTCAAATTTTTATATATAAAGGAAAGAGGTGCCTTCTCAAAATAAATTTTCAAAAACCTATCCAGTCTTCTTCCCTCATCGTTCTTATTAATAATAATTTCTCTCATAAAATCTCCAAACTTTTCATTTTACGGCTTTGCTGATATAATTATATCAAAACAAGAAGAAAAGAGGTTTATTTTGAATAATTTTAACAGAGGCAAACTCTTTTTTATTAAATTCTGCCAAGTTTTAATATCAATACTCTTCTTCCTCTTCCTAATTTTTGTAATCAAGTGGAGGATAGATACACTTTACTTAAAATCTATCACAACAAAAAATGTAAAAATTGGAATAGTAGAAGAAGTTAAAAAAACTTATGGTGACCTACTTATAGCAACAGGACTTAGAAAAGAAAAAATTGTTAAGCCAGTTGTCCTAGTAGATGATGATAAAAAAGATGAAAAAGACGAAAATGTAAACAACTTTACAGTTCCAGAAGGAACAAACCTAGATAGCCTTGGAGAACTTTTAATTTCCAAAGGACTAATTAAAGACCTGCCAACTTACAAGGCCCTTGCAGAAGACATGCAAATCGAAGGCAAGATAGTACCAGGCGCCTATGATTTCGACAAAGGCATGAAGGTAAAAGAAATCCTTGCAGAAATAGCAGGCATAGAACTAAAACCCTACAAGCTCAACATAGCAGAAGGAGAAGGTCCAGCCCAAGTAGGCAAAAAACTCCTAGACCTTGGCGCAATTAAATCAGACCAAGCCTTCGTAGCAGAATGCAATAGACTTGGAGTAACAGCCTTCGCACCAGGAGACCACGAGTTCACAATGCCTACAAAAGTAGAAAACATAATAAAAACATTGACACAAAAATAATCTGTAGGAAACTACAGATTTTTTTTGTGCAAAATTATGGTAAAAGCTCTGCTTTTATAAATTTTTGAATAAGATTTATTATTTAATTAAGTTTTGCAAATCCAAAGGCTTTAAATCTTTTTAAATTACATAAAGACTTTATCTTTGAGAAATTTTTGTAAAGCAGAGCTTTACGAATCAATATTGGAGGGGCTTAGGGGCATCGTGAGGCCCCTTGCCCCTCCAAACCACCCCCTTCACCCCACGTACGTTGAGTCCAAAAAAATCGGTCATGCTAAATTTTCAAAACTCATTCGCTTCGCGAATTCAAACAGTTGAAAATTTTTAACGCATAACCGATTTTTTTGCTCATTAGATGCACTCGATCAGCTCACGGCTTATGAAATAAGTTGTAATTCTTTATGAAGTAATAGAAAACTATAAACTCACAAATAAATATAAACTCATAATAAGTTAAAGCTTAGTCGTTACTGATTAAGCTTTTTTTGATGCGAAGATTTATTTTACTTGTTAGGTTTTGATATGTAACTCAAGATAAGTTTGAAAATGTGTATAGGTAAAACCGTGAAATAAGTTTGAAGAACCCCGTAAGGCAAGACAGACGTTAAAAAATTCAACTGTTTGAACTAAGCGATTAAATTTTTATCTTATTAAAGGTAGAGATTTTATTAATTTTAAAGTTTTATAAAGAATAAGTGTTAGCTTAGTGAGTTTTGAATTTTAGGCTGTCTGCCGCTCGGGGTTGTAAGCAAAGGCCCCTGCCAGGTCGTTGAAGGTGTTGGGGGTGGCCCGGAGGGGGAAGGACCAATCGAAAGGTCCTAACCCCCTCCGGAATGGGAATAGTAAAGCTCTGCTTTACAAAAAGATTTACAAAGATGAAATCTTTTTTTTAATCCATAAAGACGAAGTCTTTTCCCCATGGATATAAAAATAAATTTGTGATATATTTGAAAAAAAAGAAACGGAGGACACACTATGCACAAAAATAGAATTAATAGACTTATAAAAAAAATGGAAGAAGCCAAACTTCATCACATGATAATCTCAGACCCCTACGCAATATTTTATCTCCTTGATAGGATGATAGAGCCAGGCGAAAGAGCCCTTGCCCTTTACATACACAAGGACGGAGACATAAAGCTTCTAATCAACGAACTCTTCCCACAAGAAGAAGAGGCAGATCTTGACTTTATTTGGTACAACGATATAGAAGATGGAATTGAAAAACTTTCCAAATATATAAAAGACGATGAAGTCATAGGAATCGACAAATTTTGGTCAGCTAAGTTCCTTCTAAGACTTCAAGAAATCTTCCCAGATAAAAAATATGTAAATGGATCCACAATAGTAGACGCAGTTAGAAGAATAAAAGACGAAGAAGAAAAACAACTAATGCGTGAATCCTCAGCCATCAACGACAAGGTAATGGAAGACATCATCCCTTGGGTTGTTAAGGGTCTAAGCGAAAAAGAACTTTCCCAAAAACTAAAAGAAATCTACAAGGCCCATGGAGTCGAAGAAGTTTCCTTCGAACCAATCACAGCCTATGGCAGATCAGCAGCAGACCCCCACCACTTCACAGACAACACCAAGGGCAAACTAGGCAACTGCGTAGTCCTAGACATTGGAGGAATGTACAAAAATTACGCATCAGATATGACACGAACAGTATTCATAGGTGAAGTAAGTGACAGAGCGAGAGAAATATATGAAATAGTAAAAGAAGCCAACCTAAGAGGAATCGCTGCAGCAAAACCAGGCAACAAGATGTCAGACGTCGACAAGGCAGCAAGATCCTATATAGAAGAAAAAGGCTACGGCAAATACTTCACCCACAGAACAGGCCACTCCATAGGACTAGAAACCCACGAAGCAGGTGACGTATCATCAGTCAACGACAGCATAATAGAAGTGGGACAAATCTTCTCCGTAGAACCAGGAATCTATCTATTAGACGAAGGAATAGGAGTTAGGATAGAAGACTTAGTCTTAATAACAGAAGATGGGTGTGAGGTGCTTAATAAGGTTTCAAAAGAACTTAAGGTAGTACCAGTAAATTAAAGAAGAGTTCTTTAAGAATCTTTTTCTAAAGCCCAAGGCTTTAATTCCTCTTTTGGAGGGGATTTATACCCATTCGGGCACAAGTGGCTTATTCGCTCGCTCGAACAGTGGAATTTTTTTAACGTCTCCGAACTTTTTGCTTACAACCTTATTAGCTTTCAGTTTATTGGCAAACTTTACGAACTCATAAGACTTCAACACGCTGGGGCACTCCCGTAAGCTCACAATTGAATAAAGACATATGTAAAGAAGAAGGGGCTGTTGCAAAAGTCCCATCATAGAAAAAAGACGAGGAAACATAAAAATCCTCGTCTTTTTTGATACAATGTATTTATGAAAACAAATAAAAATACATTATCTTTAACTAACTATACGCTAGTTAATGATACAATTCAACTAAGATTAAACTTTAATACAGAAATATATATAAAAGATAATGTTAAATTAAGACTTGTAAAAAATATAATTGAAAGGATGAATCTATCAGAACTAAAAAAGTCTACTCATCATTAGGAAGAAAACTTACTGTAAATCCAGTAACCAGAGGGGCTCTATGTCAAATAGTGTTGGTGAATAAAAATTAATGAAATATGGTTTATGTCTTAGGGCTTAAACCATATATTTTTTTATGATAAAAACATAAAAATATTCTCAATCTAAAATTATCAAAAGACCGATAGCCATATGAAACTCTCTTAATAATTTTAATCTTGTTGTTAATACCTTCAATTTTTCCATTGTTGTAATTAGTATTTAAAGTATTCTTAATCTTTTCTAAATGTTTGATAGCTGTACTTATCGCCGTCTTAATTTTGCTATATATTTCCCCAAACTCTTCAGGCTTAGATTCCTGTAATAGAGTCTTTAAAGTGTCAAAATTTTTCTCTCTAATAGCAAATAGAATATTTTGAATTAAGTCATAAATCATCCTGAAAGAATAGTCAAAATCTAAAATATGCTCAACTATTTCTTTTTGAGATATAAATTTTTTAAAACAAGGGTAACTTTTAAAATGTGTTGATATTAACTTAGCTTTAGGGAGCAATAATAACTTCCAGTACCTTTTTAAACACCTATACTCATGAGAATCTGTTTTAAACTTCTTCATTAGTTGAACTCTTGCCATATTGAAAGCACGAGTAATGTTTTGAACAATATGAAACTTATCTAGGACAATACAAGCATTTTTAAAAACCTTTTTAACAAGTTCCATGTAGGGAGAGTAAATATCACAAACAACAATCTTAACCTGATCTCTAACTCTTCTTGGGAATCTTAGAAAATAATTATCTAGTTTAAATAGTCTCCTATCAGGAAGAATATCAATAATCTCACCTGTGATAGAATTTGTGCAAATAAAGCTCACGTGTGCCCTATGGGTATTGCACCTGATACATTTTTAGTAGACTTAAATTCGTCTATAGATAGTGCAGGTGGAAGATAAGAAAAATCCTGCTTAAAGGATTTTTTCCATTCTTTAAAAACTCTAACAACAGTATTGTGGCTAACACCATTAGATTCAGCAATAGACTTAAAGGATGAAATTTTAGTAAGATCTAAGGCAATCTTTCTTTTAACATCATTAGAAATATTAGAATATTCATTAACTATATCGGTTCTAGCAATAAAAGTTGAACCACACTCTTTGCACAAAAATCTTTGCTTTTTTAGAAAAAGAATAGTAGGAATATTAGAAATATTAGAAAGTTTAATCTTACAGGTTTTAGTACCATATTTGATAATATTAAAGGATTCATTAACATGACCGCAGCATGGACAAACCTCTGGATTGTAAGTTAATTTCCCATAAATAAATTTAGTATCTATGTACTTAACTTTCTTGACAATAATATTTCAATTACTATATTTTTATCTTTAATGTTCAACAAATCTCTTATATAATTATTAATAGACATAGAATCACTCCTTGATATTTGGTAGCAACTATATTTTATAGGAATGTGATTTCTATGTCTATTTTTTATACATTTCGATACAAAAATAGTGCTGATGATTTCTCACCAACACTATTTATTATAGAACCAAAATATTTAAGAAAAAAGGACTCGTGCTTGAGTCCTTTTTCTATAGCAAATCAAAATTATTTGATTATAGATTTCCATTCTTCCATATTGTTTGCAAGTCTTGCAAATTTGTGAGTATGGTATGCTTCTACAAGTTCATAATATCCCCAGTGTCCTTTATAAGACATGTCTTTGTAATTGTGAACTAGATTTTGGTTTGCATCAATATAGTTTTTGTCAGGGTATCTATCGTACAATTTGTTTAACATTGTAGCTACTTCTGCTCTTGTTATTGAATTGTCTGGTTTGAATGTTCCATCTGGATATCCCTTTATTCTTTCATTACCATATGCTTGGTTGATTGCTGCTTCAAACTTGTGACCCTTCACATCTTCGAATGGTGCTACTGTATCATTCTTCTTGTCGATGTGGCTAATTAGTAATGCAAGTTCTGCTCTTGTGATCTTGTCATTTGGTCTAATGTTTTCGCCTTCTTTTTCTAATAAATATCCTTCTCTAAATGCAGCGTTGATTGCAGCGTTGTACCACATGCCTGCCTTAGTGTCTTTATAGATGTTAGAAGTCTTGTCGCTTAGGTCTAGCTTTTGAAGTCTAGCAACTACTGCTATAGCTTCTGCTCTTGTCATATCTCCATCCGGTCTAATTGTATCATCTGGATAACCAAAGATATATTGTTCGTGAGTGAAGATATCTTGAACAGGTTCTTTTTTATCAGGTACACTTACATAAACTGGGTATGTTGGAATGTAGTGATCCTTATACTTAATTCCAGGAATTTCTACTTCTCCACCATTATTAACTCTAATAACAAGTTTAGTAGGAATATCCTTTCCATCAACCTTAACAGTTATATCAACTGTAATTGTATCTGGACCATCATAATCCTTAGGAACAGTTACATCTATAGAACCATCCTTGTTAGGTGTAACTATAACACCATTACCTGGTTGAACAACTTCTGGAGTTGTATCAGGTGTAGTAGTTTTTCCATCCTTATCCTTGATGTCAGGAGTTACTTTCTTAGTATCTCCCTTATCAATGTTAGTGTAAGGATAAGTTACGCTAGGTTTTTGAGGTGTAGGAGTTTCTTTTCCTTTTACTTTTGCTTGAGCTTGGTCAGATTCATCTTTACCATCTTCTTTTTGTGTAGCTAAGATTGTGTCGCCTTCTTCAAGATTTACTCCATCAGGTACCTCAGCTGTCCATTTTCCATCATTGCCTACAAGTACATCTTTAGCAATTGGTGAGCCTTGACCAGTTCCACCCTTATCCTCTTTAGTAACGCTAACTTTAGCTCCTGGAACACCTGTACCTGAGATAGTTTTATCTCCAGCTTTTGGTTCTGTGATAGTTGGTGGGGCAGTTTGTTCTTCAGCTTTACCTACTGTTGCTGTTCCTTCTTTTGATTCAGTCTTTCCAGTTACTGTAGCTTTAGCTTTTACTGTTTGACCTTCTGTTAATTTTTTCCCTTCAGGTACATTTGCTGTCC
>NZ_FXLP01000003.1 GCF_900176605.1 Peptoniphilus vaginalis | reverse complement strand
TGGAATATAGAAAGTTAAACGCAGCATAAAAAATTTTCCACCCCTAGGGGTGGAAAGCAATAAAATAATACCAGAACTAGTAAACTACCAGTCCTGGTATTAGGTCCAACTTTATGGGGTCACCACATAATACTGGGGTTTTTATTATTTTTATCTAAGTAGTTATATTTTAAGAGATTGGAAAAAATATTATCGTAGTTAGACTTTATAAGTCAAATAAAACTACTTCATTGGATTCTAAGGATTTTTTTATGTCTATTATTCTTTGGTTGGAGGATCCTCGAAATCTAAGGCTTAAATCTTTTAGAGCTTCCACAAATCTTCCATCAACTAGGACGTCACACTCTTCTAAGAGTTTCTTTTTGTCCTCATTTTTTAAAATTTCTTCATAAGTATAGCCAGAGAAGATCCAAATATCCTTTTGGACTTCTTTTTTTATGTCACGAAGAACTTGTAAGAGGTCCACCTCGTTTTGGAAGGGCTCACCACCAAGAATGGTTAAGCCCTTAACTTCATCTAACTTTAAATCTTTTATAACTTCATCTGTTTCATTTCGAGTCCAAGGGTCACCAAAGTTAAAATCTTGGTACTCTTCATTAAAACAATTGTGGCACTTGTGGGTGCAGCCTGTCACAAAGATTGTGGTCCTTATGCCAGGTCCATTGGCAACATCATACTTTCTTATTTGGGCAAAGTTCATTAGATGTGAAGAACTCTTGCGTTGATTTCCTTAGTACGGCCTTCGTTCCAGAAGTTTTCTCCAAGGTAACCGCAAGTACGTCTTACTACAGTAAGGCTTGATCTGTCTGTGTTGTGGCATTGTGGGCATTCCCAGTCGCCATGGTCATTTAATTTGATTTCACCGTCAAAGCCACACTCTGCACAATAGTCTGACTTTGTGTTAAATTCTGCGTATTGGATGTTGTCGTAAATATATCTCACAATTGTTTCTAGGGCTTCTAGGTTGTGGCTCATGTTTGGAATTTCTACATAAGATATGCAGCCACCAGTTGATTTGTCTTGGAACTTAGCTTCGAAGTTGAACTTTTCAAAGGCAGAAATTTCTTCACGAACGTCAACGTGGAAGGAGTTGATGTAGTAGCCCTTGTCTGTAACATTTTCTATGATGCCAAATCTTTCTCTGTCTATGTTGGCAAATCTTTGTGTAAGTGACTCAGCTGGTGTTGCGTAAAGAGTGAATTTAATTCCATATTCTTTAGTCCACTTATTAACAGCATCGTTAAGGGCATCCATAATTCTCATGGCAAAGTCGTAACCCTTCTTGTCTGTGTGGCTTACTCCCTTAATAAGCATAGTTGCTTCGTAGATTCCAATGTAGCCAAGGGAAACTGTTGAGTAGCCATTTAAAAGAAGGGGAGCAATTGATTCGTGCTTGCCAAGTCTTGCTATGGCACCATGTTGCCAGTGAATTGGAGATGAATCACTTGTTACCTTCTTTAGGTGTTCGTAACGCAATAGACCAACCCTCTTAACAAGGTCTAGTCTTTTTTCCAGGATTTCAAAGAATTTTTCCTCGCTTCCTCCTGCAAGAATTCCTATTTGAGGAAGGTTTATAGAGCAAGCGCCCATGTTAAATCTTCCTTCAAACTTGTAGTTGCCCTTTTGGTCCTTATATGGTGGAAGGAAGGCCCTGCATCCCATTGGAGAAAATACGTTGCCTTCGTAGTTGGCACGCATCTTCTTGGCAGAAATGTAGTCAGGGTACATCCTCTTGGCAGTACATCTAATTGCAAGAGATGTTAAATAATAATATTTTGAGTCCTTGTTTATGTTGTTTTCATCAAGAACATAAATTAGCTTAGGGAAGGCTGGTGTAACATAAACACCTGCGTCATTTTTGATTCCTTGAATTCTTTGCTTTAATATTTCTTCTATTATCATTGCAACTTCATCAACATATTGGTCGTCGTCTTCGAGCCACATAAATAAAGTAACGAAAGGTGCTTGACCGTTAGAAGTCATCAAAGTATTTATTTGATATTGAATTGTTTGGATTCCACTTTCAAGGTCCTTCTTAGTCATTTGATTTGCCATTTTTTCAGCAAGTTCAATATCACCAAGAGTATCAAGGGCAAGAGAAAGATTCTTTTCGTAAGATCTTCTTAGGTACTTGCCAAGACAGGAAATATTAATACTTTGGCCCCCATATTGGTTTGAGGCAATTTGGGCAATGATTTGTGTCATAACATTGCAGGCAACTTGGAAGGACTTTGGAGTTTCAATCATCTTACCATTAACAACAGTTCCATTGTCAAGCATATCCTTCATATTAACAAGACAGCAGTTGAAAATTGGTTGGATGAAGTAGTCCATGTCATGGATGTGGATGGCGCCAGAATCGTGAGCTTCGACTAAGTCGGCTGGGATCATTTTTCTCTTGGCTATATCTTTAGAAACTTCTCCAGCTATTAGGTCTCTTTGAGTAGAGGCAATAACGGCGTTCTTGTTGGAGTTCTCATCCATTAGGTCCTCATTAGTTTCGTTTAATAGACCAAGTATGTCCTCGTCAGTAGTATTTTGTTCACGCTTGTATTGTTGAACTGACTTGTAAGATTCGTAAGCCCTAGCAGTAGCTGGGTTGTCGTTTTGAATCAAACGATAATAAACTTCTCCCTCAATGTCATAGATTGATAGGGGAAGGTCCTTTGAGTTGGCAAGTTCTTCGATTTCCTTGGCGATTTCAAGAGCTTGGTCCTCAATGTAGACACCGGAACTTGAGTGCATAGCTTTTTCAATAGCGATTACAATTTTGTCCCTGTCGAAGGCAACCTTCTCGCCATTTCTCTTAATAACTTCTGGCATTTTTTCCATATCTCCTTTTATATAATTTATTTATTTTCTCTCTTTAATACAGATAAAATTATACTACATATAGTATATGAAAACCACAAGGAAAATATATATTGTGGTGATTATTGTAAAATATTTAAAAGTCAAGTCCCTTGGAGAAGAATTTGCTGAAAAAATTTTTTCTCTTTGATATAATCGACCTAGATTAGGAGGACCTATGTTAAAAATATTTACAGACGTATTAGATCCCTTCTTGTGGGGACTCTTTCCAATAATTAGAAAATTTGAAAGGAAATATAAAAACTTTTCCTATGAATTTGTCATGGGAGGACTGATTGGTAACTACGAAGAATTTTTGCCAAAGAACTTCAGGGACAAAAACTCAGTAGGTCTTGGGAACCAAATCCTCTTTGATATGTATAGGGCAAGTGGAACCCTGACTCACATGCCAGGCTTTGAAACTTCACCAGACCTCTTCACAAAGGACTACAAGTCATCCTATCCCTTGGACAAGTACTTCATATCAGTAGAAGAAATGAATAAGGACCTAGCCAGGGACTACATGAGAAAAATTTTGGAAGAAGCCATAGTCTTTCAGAAAAATATATTCAAATTCGAAGTTCAAAAAGAAATCTTAGAAGGCTTTGGCTTAGACTACGATGAATTTTTATTTAATTACGAGAACTCTCACGATTTATTTTTACAAGACAGGATGGAGTCCTTTGACTACAGGATAAAAAAACTTCCAGGCTTTTTGATCACAAAAAATCATAGAGTCTTGCAAAACATAATGGACTTCTCAAGAGTAGAAGAATTTTTCTTAGAGAACCTAGACCTAGAAGAGAGAGAAGAAGACTTAAGCGACGAAGAAAAAATTTTGGACTACATAAGGTCCTACGACCTCGTCTTAAAAGATGAAATAAAAATTGTTTTTAAAGAAGAAAATATCTTAGAAGACCTTATAAGAGATGGGAAAGTTAAGATAAGAAAAATAAATTCCTTTGAGATAGTAGAAATAATTTAAAATTTGTAGACAAGGCACTAAGTTGGTGCCTTTTTTTCTGCATAAATTTATTATATTTGTTATAATATTGCCGGAGACGGTATTATTTTTATAAACCGTACTTAAATATTTATAATTAAATATTTCTCCAAAATAAATTTTTAAGGAGAGAATGATGAAGGTACTAAGAAATGTACAAGAAGCTTTGGAATTTACTAAAGGAAATTACCAAAAGTCTGTGGGTTTGGTTCCTACTATGGGATTTTTGCATGCAGGTCACAGGTCACTTATGGATGAGGCGAGAAAGAACAACGACGTCGTAATCGTGTCTATTTTTGTAAATCCAACTCAATTTGGACCTGGCGAAGACTATGAATCTTACCCAAGAGATGAAGAAAGAGATTTTAAACTCTGTGAAGAGGCTGGAGTTGATGCAGTTTTCACACCAGACCCTGTGGAGTTTTATCAAAATCACAAAACTTATGTAACTATCGAAGATTTAAAGGACAACTTATGTGGCAAGACTCGCCCAATTCACTTTAGGGGAGTTTTAACTGTCTTAACAAAGTTATTTCACATCTTTAGACCTACTAGAGCCTACTTTGGCAGGAAGGACGCCCAACAATTTTTAATTGTTAAGAAGGCTGTCAAGGATTTGAATTTTGGAATCGAAATTGTTCCTTGCCCAATTAAGAGGGAAGAGGATGGCCTTGCAATTTCATCAAGAAATGTTTACTTGTCTGATGAAGAGAGAAGGGCGGCACCAGTTCTTCATAGGGCCCTAGAAAAGGGTAGGGCTGTTATGACAAAGGGAATGAAGGCTGAAGACTTAATTAAGATTATTGAAGATGAAATAAAAACCGAAGAACTTGCTGACATTGAGTATGTTCAAGTTGTTGACACAGATGAGATAAGGGACATGGACGTCATTGAAAGGGACTGCCTTGTTGCCCTTGCTGTTAGGTTTGGCACAACCAGACTTATAGACAACTTTTTCTTCGAGGTGTGAATTGCTTAAAAAGATTTCACTTTATATAGAAAAATACTTGATCTTAATTATCATGCTACTTTCTGCTACTGCCTTAAGGTATCCAGATGCCTTTAAGGGAATGACAAATTATACAGCCCTGTTCTTGGCAGCGGCAATGTTTGGCATGGGAACTAGCATAGAAGTTGAGGACTTTAAAAATCTTTTAAAAGTGCCAAAACTTATTTTTTTGGGAGCTATTTGCCAGTACACAATTATGCCCCTCTTGGCACTTTTCTTATCAGTGATTTTTAAATTGCCAAAGGACATAAGCCTTGGGGTCATCCTCGTTGGGGCTTGCCCTGGTGGAACTGCTTCCAATGTATTGAGCCACATAGCTGAAGGCGACCTTGCCTACTCTGTTTTATTAACAGTTGCTTCAACTTTACTTGCGCCAATTATGACGCCACTTCTTGTCTATATGATGGCAGGATCTCTTGTTGAAGTTTCTTTTATGGCGATGTTTATGTCTATTGTCAAGGTAATTGTATTACCAGTAGGACTTGGAATTGTTTCCAAGGCTCTTTTAAGAGAAAGAATTAAGAAGGTTGACTTTGTCTTCCCACTTATTTCTTCTATGGCAATTGCCCTTATTATTGCAGCCATTGTTGGACTCAACGCAGAAAAAATTATGACTTCAGGACTTTTAGTCTTTGGAGTAGTTATTATCCACAACATTTTGGGACTTGGTTTTGGACTTGGACTTGGAAAATTAATGGGACTTGACTACGACAAGCAGTCAACTCTTTCCATAGAAGTTGGCACACAAAACTCAGGTCTTGCAGTAGTTCTTGCAAACACAAACTTTGCAATGAATCCACTTGCGGCCTTGCCAGGAGCAATTTTCTCAGTAGTTCAAAACCTAATTGGTTCAATTTTTGCCCATTATAGGGAAAGCCAAAGGGAAAAGAAATTAGAAGAAGTTGAATTAAATATATAAAAATAAAACCAAGGTTTTAGGTAAAACTAAGACCTTGGTTTTTTGCTTGCGATTTTTTACTTTTCGTGGACTCTCTTGCAAGTCATGTGCTGGATGTTAAGGGAAAAGACTAGGGCGTTTTTAAAACTTCTCTCCATAACTTCATTTATTTCTTCTATTGATGGGAAATATCTTGAAGCAAGTTCAATTAATTTTTTGGCAGCAAGGTCCCTGTCCTCTATGATTTCAATTTCTCCAAAGGCTACTATGCTTTTAAGATAGTAGGACCAACCATTGTCTGAAAGCTCTTGGTCTCCATAGGTCACGAAGCAGGACTTATTATTCTTCTTGATGCAGTCAAGCTTGTAGCCACTCTTGGCTCCGTGAAAATAAATTTTATTTTCTTCCTCGTCATATAAAAAATTTATGGGAAGGGCATAGGGGTAGCCATCTTCGCCATTTAAAGATAGGACTCCTCTTTTATTTTTTTTAAGCAAGCTTTTAGCTTCTTCAAGGGGAAGCTCTTGCTTTATTCTTCTCATTTCTCTAAACATACTCCACCTCTATTTTAATTATAGCAAATTTTTTCTATCATAAATCTAAATAAAAATGATGTTATAATTAGCCTATGGATAAATTATACAATATTTTCAAAAATATAAAATTCTCTAGGGATGGAGAAATTGAAGAAAAGATTTACGAAGATGAAGGGGTAAAAGTTTTTAGGACTATGTCCCTTGATCAAGTCACAGGTTTTTATGACCAAGATGACCTTGAGATTGTCTTCTTGTTAAAGGGAAAGGCACAAATAGAATATGAAGATGGGAGGAGACTTGACTTAGGAGAAGGAGACAGCCTGGCAATAAGACCCCACGAGATCCACAGAGTTTCTTGGCAGGAGAAGGCAGTTTGGCTATGTATTTTTAAGAAGTAGGAATTTATTGGTAATTAGAAAAAACTTATGACTTTGTAAAAATTTATGAGCTTATAAAAATTTGTTAAGTCATAGAAATTTGCAAGCGTGAAAATTATTGTTTTAATTTAGAAATTTTATTTTTCTAATGTTACATTTTAAAATTAAGTAATAAAAAAAGCACCTACTCTCATAGATGCTAAAATTTAATTTTTTCTTTCTTCAATGAGTTTATTATACTCCTCTTCTAGTTTTTTTCTTTCCTCCTTAGATATCTCCATTGCTAGTCTAGAACTTATGGAAGATATTCTAAAATCAAGTAAAAAACTATCGCTATCCTTGCTACTCGTTGTTTTCTCTTTTTTATTTTTGTATTGTGATAAACTACCTTTAAAATTTTTGATTCTTTTATCTTCTATAATCAAAAGAGTATCTGCTAGGTTATTTATAAACTCCTCATCATGGCTTACAAATATAAATGGTCTATCATAAGATTTCAATAGATTTTCTAAACTTTCTATAGCATTTATATCTAAAAAGTTTGTCGGTTCATCAAAAATAAGATAATTAAAATCAGAAGTTAATATTTTAGCCAATTTTACCTTGGCTTTTTCTCCATCGCTTAATACGCTTATAATCTTGTATACATCGTCAGTCTTAAATCCTAATCTTGCAAGAACAATTCTTGTCATTGTTTCATCATAAATAGATGTATTTAATACATTTGCTAGGATATCAGCATCTTCTTCTAAAATATCACTCATTTGACTAAAATAACCTATTTTAAGATTTGGATGCACCCATACATTTTCTTGATTGAGAATCATGTTTAATAGGGTGGTTTTTCCACTTCCATTTTCTCCTATAAGAGCTGTTTTAGAATTATTTTTTATTTGAAAGTTGGATTTTTCAAATAAAATCTTATTTCCAAACTCTTTATTTAGCTTTTCTCCTCTTATCAAGATTTTTGAGTGAAGTTGTTTATTATCTGGAATGGATAGTTGTATTTCTGTTTCTTCTTTAGGTTTTTCTTTTACTTCTAGTTGATCTATTCTGGATTCTACAGATTTTACTTGTTTATCTAGTTTTTTCTTGTTTTCTTGACCGCCCATCTTATGGAGCCTTGCTTCTGAGTTTCCCATCCTTTTAGGCGTGGTTCTTACTTTTGATGATTGTTCTTTTATATTGCTAGCTAAATTTTCAAGTCTTCTTTTTTCTTTTATAAAATTTGAATACTCTTTTTCTTTAAACTTAAATCTTTTCTCTCTTTCTTCAAGATAAAATTTGTAGTCTCCATTATATTCTTCAATTTTTCCGTTCTTTAATTCTAAAATCTTTTTACAAGTTCTATTAATGAAATCACGATCATGCGAAATTAGAAGATATCCAACTTTTTTTGAATTTAGCTTTCCTATAAGTTCTTCCTTTTGCTTTAAGTCTAAGTGAGATGTAGGCTCGTCGATTAATAGAAATTTAAAACTATCTGATAATAGGTCTGTGAGCTTTAATCTTTGTTCTTCGCCTGGACTATAGTTGTCATTAGCCCTTAACTGTGATTTAGAGTAGATTTCATCAGAAAAGCACTTGCCTTTACTATTATAATTTAATAAATAACCCAGTTCTCTTTCAACTCTTACTTGACCAGTATAGTCTTTATCTAAGCCTAATATTATTCTTAAAAAAGTAGTTTTACCCGTACCATTTTCTCCTATTAAGGCTATCTTTTCGTTTTTATTTATTGATAAACTATCAATTTCAAATAGCTTTCTATCTGGTAAAGTTTTTATTAAGTCTTGTATATATATCATAAATCCTCCTAAGTTTTTGTGAGAGGATTTCTTTTCCTCTCTTAGTTATTTAGAAAACTATTTGTATTAATCATTTATCTGTACCTCCTAATACTATTTTTATAATAGATACCCAATTCAGAATACTATAAGCCCTTTGCCATAATAACCCGATTCACTTGTGTATTTACCACATCTTATTGCCCTATCAAGGGTCATGATTCTAGTAATAACTCTCTCTATCTTTTAGTTCTTCATTTTATTACATTTTTTCAAAATTACATAAGAAGATTTAAAGATATGATTATATTTTAAAAAACTTATCAAAACGTCTTAAGTTAAGTAATGAATACACAAAAATAGGGAAGAGATAAGACTCTTCCCTAAATTTATTTTTTATAATCTTATTTATTTCTCAAAAATTCGTCGATAGACTTTGCGGCATTTTTACCAGCACCCATGGCAAGGATTACTGTTGCAGATCCTGTAACTGCATCACCACCGGCAAAGATTTCTTGGCGAGATGTTTGTGACTCTTCATTTACAATTATGCCACCCCATTTTTCTATGTCAAGATTCTTTGTTGTGGAAGAAATTAGTGGGTTTGGATTTGTTCCAAGAGCCATGATAATTGTTTGGAAGGCCTCTTCATAGTCGCTACCTTCTACAGCAACTGGTCTTCTCCTACCAGATGCATCAGGTTCTCCAAGTTCGTTTCTCACACACTTCATTCCCTTAACCCAGCCCTCATCATCTCCAAGGATTTCAACTGGAGCAGTTAGCATTTCAAACTTAATGCCCTCTTCCTTGGCGTGGTGAACTTCTTCAGTTCTTGCAGGAAGTTCCTTTTCAGTACGTCTGTAGACAATAGAAACATCAGCCCCAAGTCTTTTTGCAACTCTTGCGGCATCCATGGCAACATTGCCGCCGCCAATAACTGCAACTTTTTCTCCAACGTTAACTGGAGTGTCGTACTCTTCATCAAAGGATCTCATTAGGTTGTTTCTAGTCAAGAATTCGTTGGCTGAATAAACTCCATTTAGGTTTTCACCAGGTATGTTCATAAACTTAGGTAGACCGGCACCTGATCCAATAAAGACTGCTTCAAAACCATCCTTGATTAGGTCGTCTATGGTTTCAGTCCTTCCTATTACAAAGTTGTTTTCAAATTTAACTCCAAGCTTTTTAATATTTTCAACTTCGTATTCAACGACTTCGTCGGGAAGTCTAAATTCTGGAATACCGTAAATTAATACTCCGCCAGATTGTTGGAGGGCTTCAAAAACCGTTACATCGTAGCCCATTTTTGCAAGTTCACCTGCACAAGTAAGACCAGCTGGACCTGCTCCGACTATTGCAACCTTCTTGTCAATCTTTCTGATGTCAGCATTTTCTTGGACTTGATGACGTCTTGCATAGTCAGCGGCAAATCTTTCAAGCTTACCAATGGAAACTGCGTCGCCCCTATTTAAGAGGACACACCTTTCTTCGCATTGAGATTCTTGTGGACAAACCCTACCGCAAACTGCTGGAAGGGAAGTGTAAAGGGAAAGAACCTTGTAGGCTTGCTCGAAGTTGCCACTTGCGATTTCCTTTATGAATCCAGGGATGTCAATGGAAACTGGGCAGCCTCCAACGCAGCCAGGTTTTTTACAGTTTAGACATCTTGAAGCTTCGGTGGCTGCTTCTTCAGCAGTGTAGCCAAGGCAAACTTCTTTAAAGTTTTTGTTTCTCTCATCAGGTGCTTGTTCAGCAATTGGAACTTTTTTAAACCTGTCTTCAGCTTTTTTAATAACAAGGCCCTTATCATCTTTTGAAGAAGTCTCAGCTAGGTGGTCAGACACTGCGAGGTCCATTGTACAATGGTGGTCAGCTATTGCGTGAGTCTTCTTGTTGTCTACATATTGTCTTTGCCTCTTCATGGCAGAATCAAAGTCCACTAGGTGACCGTCAAATTCTGGTCCATCAACGCAGGCAAATTTTGTTTTTCCATCTATAGAAACACGGCAGGCACCACACATACCAGTTCCATCAACCATAATTGGGTTTAGGGACACTGTTGTTGGAAGGTCGTATTTCTTAGTAGTTTGGCAGACAAACTTCATCATTATCATAGGTCCAATGGAAACAACTTGGTCGTAATGTTTCTTTTCATTTTCCACAAGGTCTACAATCTTGTCTGTTACAAGACCCTTAAAGCCATAGGATCCGTCATCGGTTGCTATGTATAGGTTGTCGCAAACGGACTTTAATTCATCTTCAAGAATTACAAATTCTTTGGACTTTGCTCCAATGATTATGTCGCAGTGAAGACCCTTTTCTTTAAAAAATTTAGCTTGAGGATAAACTGGTGCAGTACCAACACCACCAGCTACGAATAAGTATCTCTTGTCCTTTAAGTCTTCTAGGTCTATATAATAAAAATCTGATGCGTGACCAAGGGGTCCAACAAAGTCCTTAAAGCTTTCGCCTTCTTCAAAGCTTGCGATTTTCTTTGTAGATTCACCAGAAGCTTGGACTACTATTTGAACGCTACCTCGATTTATGTCGTAATCAGAAATAGTTAGGGGGATTCTCTCGGAATATTTGTCGGCAATTAAAATAATAAATTGACCTGGTTTTGCAGAGGCTGCAATCTTAGGTGCATATATGTCAAATAAAAATATATTTGGTGCAAGTTCTTTTTTTCTTAAAATTTTTGGCAAAATAATCACACTCCAAGTCTATTATAGCATAAGGGTAATAAGAGGTGAGAGAGAAATTTAATATAATAAGATTATTTATTTAATTTATACTTTCTTCAAATGTGAAAAAATATTTACTAATGTGTAAATTTCAAGTATATTATTAATAAGGTGATTGAAATGAGAAAATTTTCAAAAGAAATAAAAAAAGTCGTGATTAAGGTTGGATCTTCTTCCATCACTCACGACAATGGAAAAATAAATTTACAAAAAATCGACGAGCTCTGTTTTGAAATTGCAAACCTAAAGAACCAAGGCTATGATGTTGTACTTGTTTCATCGGGTGCCATTGCAGCAGGTCGTGCGAAGTTAAATCTAAAAGAAAGGCCAAGGGAAACTTCGGACAAGCAAGCTGCAGCAGCAGTGGGTCAAGTTGCCCTTACAAATATTTACGACAGGTCTCTTGTGTCCTATGGTTACAACTCTGCCCAAGTCCTCCTCACAAGGACAATAGAAGTGGACGAGGAGATGAGAATTAATGCAGAGAATACCTTTGAGAAACTCTTGGGTATGAATGTAATTCCAATAATAAACGAGAATGACACAATTTCAACCTATGAAATTAAATTTGGGGACAACGACACTCTATCAGCAGTTATTGCAAGGATGATTAAGGCAGACCTACTTATTATGCTGACTGACATCGAGGGACTTTACACAGATGACCCAAGAAAGAATCCTGATGCAAAAATTATCCACGAGGTTACAGACATTAATGAGGTTGAAGGTATGGCAAAGGAAACTGAATCCAATGTTGGAACTGGAGGTATGTACACCAAGATAAAGGCTGCCAAGCTTGCCATAGAAAAGGACATAGAAGTTGTTATTGGATCAGGAGAAAAGATGAAGATCATAAGAGATATAGTTAAAGGAGAAGAAATTGGAACATACTTTAAGTGTTAAGGAAATGGGGAAGATCGCAAAGGAAGCTTCCTATAAGTTAAAAAAATTAAAAACTAAGGAAAAGAATGCCATGCTTCTTGAAATCAAGAAGGCCCTCTTAAGCCAAAAGGAAAATATTTTAAGAGCCAATGAAGAGGACATCAAGAAGGGCAGGGAAAATAATATGCCAGAAGGACTAATTGATAGACTTCTCTTAACTGATGAGAGGCTTGAAGGTATGGCAAAGTCTATTGACGAGGTCATCGACTTTAAAGACCCAGTGGGCAAGGTCTTATCAATGGAAGAAAACTATGCAGGACTTTTAATTGGCAAGAAGACTGTTCCAATGGGAGTTATTGCCATAATTTATGAATCAAGACCTAATGTAACACTTGATGCAGCAATTTTATCTCTAAAGGCTTCAAGTGCCATTATACTTCGTGGAGGTAAGGAGTCCATCAAGTCCAACATAGCCATAGCAGACGCCATTAGACTTGGAATAAAAAATGCTGGCTACGATGAGAACTTTGTTCAAATCGTTAAGGACACATCAAGGGAGTCTTCAAAGGAATTGATGCAACTAAAGGGTTATGTTGACTTGCTATTGCCAAGAGGATCAGCTTCACTTATTAACTCAGTAGTTGAAAATGCCAAGGTGCCTGTGATTGAAACGGGAGTTGGCAATTGTCACATATATGTAGATGAAGATGCCGATATTGAAATTGCTGTAAAAATTATTGAAAATGCAAAGACTCAAAGAATTGGAGTTTGTAATGCAGTGGAATCTCTTGTCTTAAATAAGAATTTACCAGATAAGTTCTTTGACTTATTTAATGAAGTAGTAGAAAAATATAAGATCAAAGTCCACGCTGATGAAGCAGCTCTTCCTAAGATAAAAAATGCTGTGAAGGCAGAAGAAGATGACTACGGCAGAGAATACTTGGACTACGAAATTTCTGTTAAGACAGTTGATGATGTCGACGAAGCTATTGCCCACATCACAAAATATTCAACAGGTCACTCAGAGTCCATCTTGACAGAGTCCTATGAGAGGGCGATGAAGTTCCTAGAAGAAGTTGACTCAGCCTGCGTTTATGTAAATGCCTCAACAAGGTTCACAGATGGAGGAGAGTTTGGCAAGGGAGCAGAGCTTGGCATCTCAACACAAAAACTTCACGCAAGGGGACCAGTGGGACTTGATGAACTTGTGAGCTACAAGTATGTAATCTTTGGCCATGGGGAATACAGGAAATAAAATTTAATGATTAGAAAGTTTAAGGGAATGCTCTTTTTATTGGACTAAGCAATAAAGGGGGCATTTTTTTAGAATATATTTATAGATTTAAAAAATATTTTGCATCATGGCACTTAAAATTTAAATGTACTTAAACATTTTATGCAGTTTATCTTAAGTAAAAATTAATAAAGCTTTTCTGATTATAGAATTAGTACATACAATAGTAATAAAAATGTTTTCATTAAAGGTTAATGTAAATTAAAACAAAGTATATTTGATAGGAATTTAGTTAGTAAGAACTTAGTTTATGTTTAGGCATTAATCAAAAATAAAAAATGGATTAAAGTATCTTAAATTTTGATATAAATACGAATATTATTACGAATTAAAAACGAACTAATAATTTAATCAGATAAAAAGATAAAATAGAAACATATAAGTCTGGTAAAATTCCGATAAGAAAAATATAATAATAAAAAACAAAATAAAATAACAAAATAAAAAAACAAACTACTTTAAAAAATGAAAACCTTTTGATATAATTAAATCACAAAAAAATATAGAGAGGTGATATTTATGACAATTGAAATGGATATGATCCAAACGATTGGTCTAGCAGTAATACTACTGCTAATTGGTAGGTACATAAGAAGTAAGGTTTACTTCTTCCAAAAATTTGCAATTCCAGCACCAGTAATTGGTGGATTCTTATTTGCAATTATTCACTTAGTATTAAGATTGACAGAAACAGCAGCATTCGAGTTTGATACAACATTGCAATCATTCTTTATGACAATCTTCTTTACAAGTATAGGTTTTGGAGCAAGTATAAAAATTCTTAAACTTGGTGGACCTATGGTAATTAAATTCTTAATTATTGCCAGTGTACTATGTGTACTACAAAATATTTTAGCTGTAGCATTAGCAGGACCTGTAGGAGTAGAACCAGGACTTGCACTTATGACAGGATCAACTCCTATGACAGGGGGACACGGAACAAGTGCTGGTATTGCACCACTTGTTGAAGCAGCTGGTATTACTGGAGCAGAAACTGTAGCTTATTCAGCAGCAACATTTGGATTGGTAATGGGATCATTAATGGGTGGTCCATTAGCTAACAAAATTATCCTTAAAAACAATCTTGTTGAAAAGAAAAAAATGGAACAAGAAGTTGTTGTTGACGAATCTATCTTAAAAGAAGAAAACAAAATTTTAGATGGTAAGAAAGTTCAATTAGGATTCCTTGCTATTATAGTTGCTATGGGAATCGGTGTTTACATTTCAGGATTCTTGAATGCAGAAATTGCGAAATTCACTGACAAAGCTGCACTTCCAATTTATATTGGACCAATGATACTTGGTATTCTTTTCAGAGCTATTTCTGATAAGCATAACAATTTCTTACCTAATGAAGAAATTGCTATTGCTGGAGAACTTGGACTTAACTTATTCTTAGCTATGGCTTTAATGACATTGAAATTATGGCAATTAGTTGACCTTGCAGTTCCAATGTTAATCCTATTAGCAGCTCAAACAGTATTAATGGCTATATTTGCTTACTTCATTACATTTAAACTTATGGGTAACAACTATGATGCAGCAGTTATCGCCGGCGGACACTGTGGATTTGGTATGGGTGCAACACCTAATGGTGTAGCAAACATGGAATCTATTTGTGATAAATTCGTTTATTCAAAGATGGCATTCTTCGTTCTACCAATTGTAGGTGGTATGTTCATCGACTTTACAAATGTATTTATTATCACAGTATTCTTAGGAATATTTGCTTAGTAAAAAATTTAAGAAGCACCAGATTATATCTGGTGCTTTTTTATTAAAATGAATTAATTTTTTAGATTTATTTATTAAGAAACAACTATTAATAATTATTATAAGAGTATTAAATTATTCATAAAAATTTATCTTGTTAAGATTAATTAAAAAAGAAATTTAGAATTATAAAAATTAACTAAAATTTTAAAAGGAGATTATCATAATGAAAAAAAATGCTCCAATAGGAGTTTTTGATAGTGGTGTAGGTGGACTCTCTGTATTAAAGGAGTTATTAAAAGTATTCCCAGAAGAAAATTTCAAATATATTGGAGATACTTTGAGAATGCCTTATGGAGTTAGAAGTCCTGAAGATGTTAAGAACTCAACTTTTGAGTGTTTAGATTTTCTTGCAAAAGTAGGAGCTAAGGGGGCAATTATTGCTTGTAATACAGCAACTTGCTATGGTCTCGAAAATGCACAAGAAAAATTAGATATACCAGTAGTAGGAGTTGTTGAACCAGCTTGTAGTTATGCATCATTAGTTACAGAAAATAATAAGGTTGCACTTATAGCTACTGAAGGAACAGTGAAGTCAAAGGTTTATGATGAAACAATAAAAAAATTTAACAAAGATATAATTTTAAAAGGAGTTGGAGCTCCACAATTAGTTTTAGATGTTGAAAATGGAAATTTAGAAAATGATATAGTTGAAAAAACAATCACTGGGTACTTAGGACAATTGGGAGATTTTGACTACGATACACTTATCTTAGGTTGTACACATTTTCCACTTGCTAGGAAGGCTTTCGAAAGAATTTTTGAAAAACAAAATAGGAAAGTCAAATTAGTAGATCCAGCAAATAGAACAGCTATAGCAATAAAAGAAATTTTAGAAAAAGATGATTTATTAAATCAAGAAAAAAATCCTAAGATTGAATTTTTCTCAACAAATGATATTGAAAAATTTAAGGCAACTGTAAAAAATGTCATTGATACAGAAAATGAAGAAACTTTTGAAGAAATAAAACTATAAATACATTATTTTTAGAATTAAGATTAAATTTTTGTGAGACTCCTTAAGAGAGTCTCTCTTTTGTCTGCAAAAAATTTCTGCTAGAGATTTACTCCCCAACAGATATTATAGAGCCTTTATATTTGAAAGTCAGGGAAAACTGTATGCATTAAAGAAATGTGTTTTTGTTAATAAAAATATTTTCGTGAATATAAATAAATGAGTGAGTTAATAAATATAGTAAGATAGGAGTTAATATGAGTACAAAAAAAGGAATAAAATATTTCTTATTTATAGTTCTTTTTATCGATTTATTGATAGGAATTACTTTTAAATATTTTTATAAAGTAGATAATACAGGGGTTATAACACTTGTTATTAGTTTAGTTCCTGCATTTATTGCAATTTTATTAGAAAAAGATTTTAAGTTAAAAGATTTATCTAAAGATAAATTTAGTTTGATATATTCTTTATACTTCATAATATTTATATTTTTTTACATATTGTCATTCTTTTCAGAAAAAGTTTTAAATAATATAAATTTTGTTGTGTATTTAGGTTGGCTAATTAGTCTTTATGTATTAACGATAGATGATAAAAGATTAAGAGGAAAATTTAATTTTGCTTTATTTCTTAAATGGGCTTTTATTGTAATTATAATAGATATATTTAGATTGGGAATATTAAATTTTTATTTTCAACCAGAAGTTGATTTTTCTGATCTTTTTAATCGATTAGCTGGGGCCTTTACAGTAGGATTATTGACTGCAACCTTTAATTTAATATTTACTATGGGAGAAGAATATGGTTGGAGATATTTTTCACAAACAAGACTTCAATCATTGTATAGTAATAGAATAGGAGTTTTGTTAACTGGTCTTATGTGGGGCTTGTCTCATTTTCCCTTATATTGTATGGTATTTTATTCTGGAATAGAAGGTCTCTATGCAGGTATAGAAATTACTGTATTTTGTATTGCCATTGGGATAGTACTTGGACTCATCTACATGGAGAGTAGAAGCGTTATTATGGTAACCTTCATCCATCTTTTGCACAATATGTTTATGGCTAATCTCACGAGTGCAGAATACAATCAAGATTTTATTTTTACAAAAGAATTTTTACTTGTATCTGTAATAATTAATATAGTTATTTATACTCCATTTTTATTAAATAAAAAGTATAAATGAATTTTAACTTGAATTAAAAAAGTTGTTCATTCTTTATAGATAATGACAAAATTGTTGTATTCAGGTAATTAATTATTATAATCATATTTTTTGTGAATTTGTTATTATAAAGAGTTAAAATTTGGTGGTTTTAGAAAAACAACAAAGTTCTAAATATTAAATATAAAATCCTTTATGGAGTTTTGACAAATATTTCTACACCAAATTCAGCATACACAATTTTAAAGACTGTTGGACTTAGGATGATATTCGCAGTTATCTTTGTTCCAGGCTAGGTGAGATATGAAATTAGAATAATATAAAGGATTATAGACAATCCTTTTGGCATCAACTTGGTAATTATTCATAGAGAAATTAAAAAAATTAAATGAAATGCCTATGGTAAGTGAAGTGGAAATTATCACTTGTGTAAAAGGTAATTCAAAAATTTTTGATGATTGGATAGATGAAAGTTAAAAAGCAAGTTTTAAGAATAATAAAACTTTACAAGGGTAGGAGTCTATTGTAAAATGATTCTCTAACAAAAAATAAGGGGGAAGATTGTGGAAAGATTTAATCACAAAAATTTACAAAAACTCCAAATTTTAAATGGAGCCCAGCTAAAGTATATTGCCTTTGGATCCATGTTAATTGATCACATAAATAAGGCCTTAATTTGGCCCAACTTAGAGGGAGGCGGAGGCTTATCACTTATTAGCTCTATCTTTGATGTAATAGGACGTATTGCCTTCCCTTTGTTTTCCTTCTTTGTAGTGGAAGGATTCTTTAGGACACATGACAAGAAAAAATATTTGTTAAACTTAATAATTTTTGCTTTTATATCAGAAGTTCCCTATGATATGTTTTCATCAAAAGTCATATTAGAGTTTAGGCTTAACAATGTATTGTTTTCACTTGCCCTGTCCCTAATTACCATTTGGATCCTAGATGAATTTAGGAAGAGATACGAGGATAAGCTTGGAAAGTTTTGGCTCCTAATTTCTATTCCACTTTTAATTATTATGTATTTTGTATCCAACATTGTATCAGGAGACTATGACTTTCATGCAATTATTACAGCCTTTGTTTTCTATTTACTCTACAACCGACCAGTGGCTGGAGCATTTATTGCCTATCTTACAATAATAAAAGAGGTTTGGTCCATCTTGGGCTTTGGACTTACAATCTTATACAATGGAGAGAAGGGAAGGCAAAATAAAATTTTTAATTATTTGTTTTATCCAGTCCATCTATTAATACTGGGACTTTTAAGATTTTATTTTAATATTTAAGGAGGCAGGCTTGCCTCTTTTTTATTTTAATTTTGATATGCAATTGAAAAAGCTTGTGAAGACACGTCTTATAATATAGGCGGAAGTCATTTTAAAATCTTTTAACTTTAAGTAAATATACAAGGGTTTTCCAAGGTCTTTTTTAAAGAAAAGTGCTAATTAGGTCAAGCTCGTAAATGACCTTGAAAAAGATAAGGATTTCATCTAAAATATAAGTGTAACGAAGTACATAAAATTTTAAGGAGGATGTAAATGAAAGCGTTAATGGTAGATTATATGTCAGACCTAATTGACAAAGGACTTGAAGAAAGAGGTATTGAACTTGATAAGGTTATGCTTCCTACTTCAGAAAAATTAGCAGAAATTATTGAACCTTATGATTTCCTATTCATGAGAGTTGACCCATTCATCAACAAGGAAGTTCTTGATGCTGCTAAAAACTTAAAGGCAATTTTTGTTGGTTCAACAGGAACTAACCACATTGACCTTGAATATGCAAAGGAAAAAAATATTCCAGTTAAAAACTCTCCAGGACAAAATGCAAATGCAGTTGCTGAACTTGTTTTTGCTAAGGCTCTTGACCTATACAGAAACTCTGTACAAGCTCAAAACGAAGTTAAGAGTGGAATCTGGAACAAATATAGATGGATTGGTAGAGAACTTAGAAACAAGACTCTAGGAATTTGTGGTTTTGGTGCAATCGGAAGAAGAGTTGCTGAAATCGCTAATGTATTCCATATGGACGTTCTTGCTTATGACCCATTCCTAAAGCCATCAGACATTAAAGTTGATTATGTTAAACTAGTTGATTTCGACGAAATCGTTAAAAACTCTGACATTATCACTCTTCACATGCCACTAACTCCAGACACTAAGGATCTTTTCTCAGCAAAAGAATTCGAAAAGATGAAAGATGGAGCTTGCATTATCAATGCTGCACGTGGTGGAATTGTTAACGAAGATGACCTATATGACTACATCAAGAATGGCAAACTAGGCGGAGCAAACTTAGATACACTTTCTAACGAACTTGGCTCTGGCGGACTTGACACTCAAGATGTTCCAGTACAAAGTAAATTATTCGAACTTGACAGACTTTATGTAACTCCACACATTGGTGGATCAACAATTGATGCTCAAGACGATATTGGAAATGTAATCTTAAGAAACTTTGATGAACTTTTCGGAAAATAAAAATAAATAAAATTTAAATTTTTAAGACTGCTTGCTTAGGTGAGCAGTCTTTTTTTCTTGCAACTAAATAGACTTTGTTGACAGGGAAAATGATTAAGGATAAAGTTTAATTAAGTAAATCATATAATCTTATAAAGTGAATCATAAGAGCTTATAAAGCAAAAATTTTCAAGAAATAAAGAGGAGGTCTTGTATGGAGGACTACTATTCATTTGTGATTTTATTTTTTGTTCTTATTGGAATAATTTTGATCTACAACTTCTATGTGAAGAAGAGAAATGAAAAATTTTTAAGGCAAGAGATAATAAAGAACTTCGGAAGAGTTCATTCCAAAATCTTCAAGGGTAAAATTAATGGACTACATAAGAGGCTTGGGGGAAATGTTAGCGACATCACTGCCAATGACCTAAACCTTGATGAAATTTTAGAAAAGATGAACCACTCTATGTCGAAAATGGGACTAGAATATTTTTACTACAGACTTAGGGATTTGATTTTAGATAAGGATGAGCTTATAAGACTTCAAGAGAAGAGAAAAATTTATAAAGACAGGGAAGAAGATCTTGAGGACTTACAATTTCAACTAGGAAGACTTGGTTACTTTAAGGAAGATGTACTTGACCTAGTGGAAGAAGAAATTAAAATTCAAAGAGAGATTGATCTTGCTGCAAAGATTTTTTCTTTTACTGCACTTTACATCTTGATTTTATTTATGACTTTAAGGGCTCAGGCAATTTTATTTATTTTTGCTCTCTTGGCAACTAACGTCTTTATCTACAAAAAATTTAATGAGATGACTTCTGGAAAGTTAGATGCCTTAGTTAGGCTCAAAGGTCTTCTCAATGTATCAGAAGGCATGCTTAAGAATAAAAGCCAAGTCTTCAAAGAAGAAATTAAGGAAATAGAAAGTATTTTAAAAGGGCTTGCTCCCTTAAAGCGAAGCTTGAGGTCCTTTGGATTCTTGACTGGCAACATGGAGATGGACTTCGCAGAAACTTACAAGAATATTTTATTTTTGTCAGAGGCAAGGAGCTTTTCAAAAACTCAAAAATATTTTAAAGTATGCAAGGGCGAAATCTTTAGACTTTATTACCTCTTGGGAAAAATCGACTGCGAGATAGGAATTATTTCTCTATCAAAGGCCTACGAGACTGGAGAAGTAAGATTTGGAAATAAAATTGTGGGAAAAAATCTCTACAATCCTTTGATAAGAAATCCAGTTCCCAATGATCTTGACTTGGAGAAGTCAATTATCTTAACAGGATCAAACGCATCAGGCAAGTCGACTTATCTTAGGACTCTTGGAATAAACGTGGTTTTTGCCCTTAGCTTTGGAATGTTTTTTGGAGATGAATTTGAAGTCAAGCCAATGAAAATTACTTCAGCCATAGATATCAGTGACTCAATAATGAAAAACCTCTCTTACTTTATGGCAGAGTCCAAGGCAATTGGCGAAATGATAGCAGATGATAGCGAAAAAATAATTTTGCTAGACGAAATCTTTAGGGGAACGAACACCATTGATAGGATTGCATCAGCCACTGCAACTTTAAAATACTTGGCAAAGAATAATCACGTCATAGCAGCAACCCACGACATAGAACTTACAATTCTTTTAAAAGATTTATTTGTTAACAAGCACTTTGAAGAAAAGATAGAAGAAGGCGACATAAAGTTCGACTATCTCCTAAAGGATGGACCAGCCACAAGTAGGAACGCAATTGCAATCTTGGATAACTTAAATTATCCAAGAGAGATAATAGAAGAAGCAAAAAATCTTTCAAGAGAGATGGAAGAAAAATAAATTTTAAGATGATACTTAGGTAAATTTTTACCTAAGTAATTTTTTTGCCTTTAATACTTGATTTTTATCCTTTATACTATTAATATGTGAGAAAATGTTTTTGTGGATTGTGGGGGAAAGATGAGAATTTATTTTACTAGACACGGGGAGACTGAGTGGAACAAGCTTGGAATCATCCAGGGACAATTGGACTCTGCATTAACTTCTGAGGGGATTGAGATGGGTAAGAGACTTGGAAAGATGTCTAAGGACCTTCACTTTGACAAGGTCTATTCATCTGATCTTGGTCGTGCCTATGACACTGCAAGGTTAATTTGCCCTGACAGGGAAATTATTAAGACGCCCCTTCTTCGAGAAATTGATGTTGGGACTTGGTCAGGCAAAAAAATCAAGGACGTCAAAGTAAATGATGAGGTCCTTTACAAAAAATATTTTGAAGATCCAAAAAATTATGAGAGACCTGATGGAGAAAGCATCTATGACCTTAGGGCTAGGGTGGAAAAATTTTTTGAGGAAGCAATTTATCCAGAGAAAGATGAAAATATCCTTATTGTGACTCATGGTGTTACCATTGTTGCCATTTATTCTCTCATGGAAGGGATTCCTCTTGAAGATTTTTGGTCCAACAGGGTAAGACGAAATGGCGAATTTAATATAGCAGACTATAAAGATGGGAGTTTTAAAATTATTAGGAAGGCTCCTAAGAATCCAGTGGACTCAATTTGAGGTGATAATATGAATACTTATGACTTAATAATTATTGGTGGAGGAGCAGCTGGCCTTAGCTCAGCTATATATGCAGGTAGAGCCCTTTTAAAAACTCTTGTCATTGAAAAATTTTCCTTTGGTGGCAGAGTTAACAACACTCCCAAGATTATAAATTATCCTGGTTTTAAGGAAATCTCTGGCAGGGACCTTATTAATGAATTTAGGAAGCAGGCAGAGAGTTTTCCCACTAATGAATTTGCCTTTGGAACTGTGAAGGAAATTGAAAAAACTGAGGATGGCTTTGTGCTAAGGACTTTGAGAAGGAAAGAATATACTGCCAAGGCCCTTATTATTGCAACAGGAACCTATGCCAAAATCTTAAATGTGCCTGGTGAAACTGAGTTTGCAGGTCGAGGAGTTTCCTATTGTTCTACTTGTGATGCAGATTATTTCAAGGACAAGGACATACATATCCTAGGTTCTGGCGACTTGGCTCTTGAAGAGGCCGACTATCTTTCCAACTTTGCTAACTCTATTAACATGATAATCATCCACGAAGAAGGCAAGTTTGATGGCAACCAGTTGGAAGTGGAAAAGATATTGAAGAATCCAAAAATTTCCTACACTTGGAACTCAAAGCTTGAGGGCATCAATGGGAATGAAAGGGTCAACAGCCTTGACATTCTTGACCTATCTGACAAGACAAAGACTAGGGTGACTTCTGATGGGATTTTTATCTTTGCGGGCATGAGTCCTAACTCCAACTTTGTCAAAGATCTTGTAGATCTTGATGAGCTTGGCTTTATAAAAACAGACGAAGCTATGAGAACTTCTGTTGAAGGAATTTTTGCAGCAGGAGATATTAGGAACAAGGCCCTAAGACAAATTGTAACTGCAGCCAATGATGGTGCAGTGGCAACAGTTTATGCAGAAAGATACATTAGGAAGAGGGGTGTCTTATGAGAGTCTATCCAAGAGGGACAGTAGTTTACAAGAGAGAAAAGGCCTACAATGGCATAAATTTAATTTCAACTGCCAAGGACGGGGCACTTATAATAAAAATGGATGGGACAGAATTAAAGAGGTATTCTGTTAACCCCATGCCGGCAAAGATGCTACCAAACAAAAATATCATGAGTATTTCTTCCTTTAGGTCATCGGACTTTGGTGTCAGTGATGGGATTGACTTACTTGAATTTGATAAGGAGGGCAAGATTGTCTTTCACTTTAACAAGTTTAAGTTCACAGAGGACAGGGGCTATAGACCTAAGTGGATGGCAAGGGCCCACTCTGACTTTCAAAGAGAAGGCAACTCTCTTGGCTATTATTATCCAGGCCAAAAAATCGTGGAAAATGGAAAGACCCTCCTTCTTGTTCATGATGCTATTGTCGACACGAGAATTTCTGACAAGGCCCTGCTTGATGACGTTATATTAGAAGTTGATGAAGATGGAAATATAATTTGGAAGTTTTCCTTTAGCGAACACTTTGATCAACTTGGCTTTTCTGAAGAAGCAAAAAACGTAATTTACAGAAATCCAAACTTGAGGATCACAGAGAGACCTCTGGGCAACTATCTTGACATAACTTCAATTTCAACAATTGGAGAAAACAAGTGGTATGACCAAGGAGATCCACGCTTCCATCCTGACAATATTTTATTTACAGCAAGGGCTGCAAATATTATTGGGATAATTGACAAGAAGAGGTCACGAATTTGCTACAAGCTGGGACCAAACTTTTCCGACTTCACAAAGGTTGACCCAGTTGTTGGCTCTGCCTTTGCAAGTATTATCCCTAAGGGTCTACCAGGAGAAGGCAACCTCTTAATTTTTGACAACGGGGGAAGGTGTGGTTACGGTTCGCCAACTCTGACATCGCCATCGGGTTTACTCCCCTTTGTTAGAAATTACTCTAGGATTCTTGAAATAAATCCAGTTACTCTTGCAGTGAATTGGTCTGTGGACCCAAGGGACTTTGGATTTTCAATCCCAATGAATGGCTACAAGTTTTATTCTCCTTATGGTGGTAATCTTCAAAGACTGCCTAATGGAAACACACTTATTACTCTTGCCACAGAGGGTCTTGTAATTGAAATTACTCCTTCAAAGGAAATTGTATGGCAGTGGACTTGCCCTTATAGGACAACCACAGAAAACCTCTTGAAGAACAATATGATTTACAGGGTCTATAGGTATCCCTATGACTACCTAGACGTTGATGAAGAAGAAAATGAAATTCAAGAGATAGAGGATGCATCCTACTTCAAACTCCCTGGAGCTGGAGACTTTAAGTCAGTCGAGATTACAAATGTAAATAGGAGTAGGCTATCAATTGACATCGACCCACTTTCTCAAGAGTCAGAATCTGTAAGAGACCTTGTAGAAAACAAGAAGGTAATAAAGAGAAATGAATCTGTGATTAAATACATTGCGGCAAATCATTTTGACGAGACAATAAGAGATAAGAAGATGGCAATATTAATTTATGGGGCAGAGAGGTGCTCTCACTGCGAGCCACTTATGGAAGTTATGGAAGTTCTATTAGAAGAAGAGTTCAAAGATGTGTCCTGCTTCTACATGGACCTTGACAAGAACAAGTCCTTTGCAGAAGAACATGAAATCTTTCAACTTCCTAGGGTTTCTTTCTACAAGGATGGAAAAAAAGTTTACGAGTTTATGGGAGAAAAATCCTATGACGAAATTGCTGGCTTGATAGAAGAATATCTCTTAGGCTTATAAGAAGACATAAAAAAACTGGGATTGAGTTCCCAGTTTATTTTTATGTCTTTACACCTTAACTTCTCTTAAAATTTATTAGGCTTCTTCTGTGTGCCAAGATAAATTTTCGTAGCCCTTCTTCTTGACCTTTGAGTTTATTAAAAATCTATTTTTTGTCATCCTTAGCATATACTTGTCATCATCATAGGAGTCGGAATAGGCAGAGGAGTTTTCGTAGTCAATCTCAATTCCTTCTTGTGCCAAGAGGTCTCTTATGTTTTTCACCTTGACGTCTTTCTTGTTGTTGCCTCTTGTCATCTTGTAGTCACTTCCAAGGTCAGTCCCAATTATGTAGTCAAAGGGATAGAGGCCCTTTACATACTTTAGATAGGGAGTGGCAGATGCTGAGCAAAGAATTTTTATTGTGTCCTCGTCGTGGGAATAGAATTCTTCTTCAAACTCCACAAAGAAAAATTTTGGGAAGAGGTTGTCTGTTACAAAGTCCTTCAGCTCATCTTCGGTAAAATATTTTATAACAGAGACCATTTGGTTCTTCATTATGTCAAAATCAGATGCCAGCTTAGACCTTATGTAGGCAGAAGCAAGGCCAGCCATGGTACTCGCAAATTTTATTTTTTTATTTTTAAATCCATACTTATAAAGCTCTAATATTGATTCGCAAGCAACTACAGTTTTGTCAAAATCATAGAGCGCAAGCTTTTTTTTCAAAATCTCACCTCAATAGAATTATATCAAATAGACTCCATTATAAAAAGTTATATGATATACTAAAGTTGTGATATTTATGGGAATTATTATACATGTTGACATAGATGCCTTCTACGCATCTGTAGAAGAGCTTGACGATAAATCTATAATAGGCAAACCCCTAGTCGTAGGTGGCAGGTCCAATCACGGAGTTGTCACTACGGCTAATTATGTTGCAAGAAAGTATGGTATTCACTCTGCCATGCCCATGTATATGGCAAAGAACCTATGCGACCACTTGATAATAAAACCCATGAGAAGAGAGAGGTATCTGGAGAAGTCCAGACAAGTCTTTGAAGTCCTAAGGACCTACACAGATAAAATTGAAAAAGTCTCCATTGATGAGTCCTATCTGGACATAAGTGGGCTGGGTTACGATGTGGATATTGTGTATGATTTACAGAAAAAAGTTTTTGAAGAGACTGGCTTAAGTGTGAGTTGTGGTTTGAGTTACAACAAATTTTTGGCGAAGCTTGCCAGCGACTGGAACAAGCCCAAGGGAGTAAAGATTATCAGGAAGTCGGACATCCCAGAGATTTTATTTCCCTTAGACATAAGAAGGGTTCATGGGATTGGTAATAAGACAGAGAAAAGGTTGAGAAACATAGGGATAAATACTGTAGAGGACTTGTATTCCCTATCTTATGATTTTTTAGTCACCATGTTCAAGAAGAGTGGTGAAGAAATTTACAAGAGGATAAGGGGAATTGACAATAGAGAAGTCACTCCCAACACTGTGAGAAAAAGTCTGGGGACAGAGTCCACCTTTGAAGTGACAAGCAAGAGGGAAGAGTTAATTTCTCACTTAAGAGATTTTTCTAAGGAAGTATCAGAAGACTTAATTGTAAAAGAAATTTCCGGCTACACCTTGACCCTCAAGATGAAGGACGAGAACTTCAAGGTCAAGACCAGGTCAAGGACTTATGAGAATGCAATCTACGAAGAAGAGGATATCTTTAACAAGTCCATGGAAATTTTTGAAGAAGCCTATGAGGGCGATAAGCTTAGACTAATTGGTATAACAGTGTCAAACTTGGTAGACTTAAACATAAGACAACTTTCTTTCCTTAAAAGATAAAAAAAGTAAATCTTTTTTCGAAATTTTATGCTAAAATAGTCAAGAAATAAAATAAAAGGAATTTAATTATGAGAAATTTTTGGGACTTAAACTATGGAGAGGTTGGCTTTAAATTTTATGGAACTTACCATTTCGCTTGCCTTGCTATTATTTTTATATTTGGAATAATTTTATACAAACCTTGGAGAGGGAGCAGAGGCTTTAGGATTTTTATCGCCTTAACACCAATTAGCTTGGAAATGATTAGGCTTGTGGCAGTCTTAATAAGCGGTCACTATGACTCTTCTTACTTGCCCTTCCACCTCTGCACAATTGGGGCACAGTTCATGGCAGTGGATGCCTTTGTTGAAAGAAAGTTTATAAAGGCCTGCCTCTATTACTTGTTTATGCCAGCGGCAATTCTAAGTCTTTTTACACCAGGCTGGGACCAAGTAAATAAATATTCTTATGTGGCAATTATTTCTTGGATCATCCATGGAGTGAATGCCTTTTATCCAATTTATCTTGTGCTTTCAAAGGAATACCTGCCAAAGATAAGAGATATAATATATCCAATAATTTTCATACTTGTGACTCTTCCAATAATAAAAGTTTTAAACATCAAGCTCAATGCAAATTATTATTTTATAGAAGAGCCCTATGAGGGATCAGCCCTTGCAACTATAAAGGACGTCTTTCCAAATTATGTTGTGGGACTTTTTATAGTCACAGTCTTTGTTATGGTCCTTACATTTTTTATTTATAAGATAATTTCAAAATTAATAAGAGAAAAGAAACCTAAGTTAAAGTAAATTTTAGCTTAGGTTTTTATTTTAGCTTGATTGTAAAAAAATAAAGACGAGGAAGGACCTCGTCAAATTAGTTTTCGCTACCCAAAATATTATAAGTTACGGCAACTAGAGAGCCACCAATAATATTTCCAAGGGTAACTGGTATTAAGTTTTTGAAAATTAGTCCAAATCCAAATTCAGGGTTTAGCATCTTTGTTAATGCGAAACAAGTCATATTTGCAATACTATGTTCAAAGCCTAAACTTACAAAGGCAAGTATGCACCAGAAAATTAAAATTAATTTTGCTGAATCAGATAGATTTCTTGAACAAATTAGTACTGCAAGACAAACTAAAATGTTACACATAATTCCCCTAAATAACAATGAAGTGAAGTCATAACTTGCTTTTGTTGTTGCTAGTTTTAAAAGGGCTTCATTGTAGTCTGGAGAAACGCCAGTCATTTTAAATAAGATGGAAATTAAAATTGCTCCCAAAAAATTTCCTATATAAGAATAAATAAGAATTTTTAAAAATGTAGACGTTTCAAGTTTCTTATTTAACTTGGCGACAGTTGTAACGAGAACAATACCTGTGAATAGTTCGCCACCTGCAAACATAACGAAGGATAGGGCTAGGGAGAAGACAAATCCATTGACAAATTTTACAAGTGCAATGGGTAATGAGGAAAAAACATTCCCTGATAGGACCATTATTAGAATCCCAATGCCAATAAAAAACCCAGCCATCATAGCTGCAACCATGTACTTGAAGAAAGAAGATTCTAGTAAATCTTTCTTTGCATTAGCAGAGCTTATTAATCTATTTACTATGTCTTTATACATATTCCACCTCTTTTTATACTTTAATAACTATTATATCAAAAAGAAGAGGCTTTTCAATGAATGAAAGGCCTCTAATATTAGTCTATTCTGTACTTTTTAGAATCTATTGCTACAACTATTACTTGAACTATAGGCATCAATAGGTTAAAGAACAAAAATGGAAGGTAGTGAACTGTGGAGACACCAAGAACTGTTGACATATAAGTTCCACAAGTGTTCCAAGGAATCATGGCTGATGTAACAGTTCCCCCTGACTCGAGAGTTGATGATAGGAGTCTAGGAGCAATCTTCCTATCCTTATATTCATTTTTAAACATTCTTCCAGGTACAACTATGGAGATGTACTGCTCTGGCATAGTTGCGTTGGTAAAGAAGCAAGTTAAAATTGTAGAAATAACAAGTCCAACCACAGACTGAACCCTGTAGAGGAATTTTTTTACTATGGCTTCAAGTATTCCAGTTTCTTCTGCAATGCCACCAAACATCATAGCGATAATTGTTAGAGAGATGGATGACATCATATTGTTTAAGCCACCAGTAGTTAAGAGTTTATCCACTGCTTCAAGACCAGTCTTTGAAACATAACCATTGAGTCCAGCTGATAAAATGTCTCCAAAGTTTACACCTTGATAGATTGGACCCAAGATTGCAGCAATAATAATACCAAGACTAATGCCAGGGACTGCTGGGAGCTTCTTGGCAATGGAAATTATTACAACTAAGGGTGCCAACAAGAGGACGGGCGAAATTGTAAAACTTTCTTTGAGTCCCTTGGCGATGATGTCGACATTGGATAAGTCAGCACTAGTTCCCTTGTACTTGATAGATAAAAATCCAAAAATCAAAAGTGTTAAGCCATAGGCAATAAGAGTTGGCTTAAACATTGCCTTGATGTGGGTGAATACATCTGTGCCTGCCATGGCTGGTGCAAGGTTTGTTGTATCAGATAGGGGACTCATCTTGTCGCCAAAGTAGGCGCCAGATAAAACTGCACCTGCTGTTAGGGGAGCAGGTATTCCAAGTCCACTTGCTATACCCATAAGGGCAATCCCCATTGTGCCAGCTGTTCCCCAACTTGTGCCTGTGGCAAGAGAAGTAATTGATGTAATTAAAACTGTTGCAACAAGAAAAATTGAGGGTTTTAAAATCATAAGCCCGTAGTAAATCATTGTTGGTACAACCCCTGCCAAGATCCAAATTCCTATTAAGACACCAATTATGGCGAGGATTATTATGGACTGCATGGCTTGTGAAATTCCTTTTATCATTGAGTTTTCTATAAACTTCCAAGAGTAGCCAATCTTTAGAGCGACAAGGGAGGCGATTAAAACTCCAATGAGCATAGGGATGTGTGGACTCTCTTTATATTTAATTATGCTTATAAACATTATTATTGTAAGAGAGACAAAGGTGAAGAGGGCTTCAGCAAAGTTTGCCTTCCTCACTTCTTTTTCATATTTATTTATATTATTCTGGTTCATAAAACACCTCGTATAAATTCAAAAATTTAAATTATTATATCATTTAAAAGACTTCATTAAAAGTTTTTATTGGGTCGCAAAGATGATATACTATAAGGGATTGGGGGAAATTATGGAATTAAAAGACACAATTAGAGCAATTGAAAATTATCCAAAAGAGGGAGTCATCTTTAGGGACATAACAACTCTTTTAAAGGACAAAGATGCTTTCAAAAAAGCAGTTGATGAAATGGCAGCAAGAATAGATGAAGACGTTGATAAAATAATTGGGATTGAAGCAAGAGGTTTTATCTTAGGAGCAGCTCTTGCCTATAAATTAAACAAGGGCTTTGTACCTGTGAGAAAGCCGGGCAAACTTCCTTGGGACAAGTTAAGTGAGTCTTACGACCTTGAATATGGACAAGATTCTATTGAGATCCACAAGGATGCCATTGATCCAGGAGAAAAAGTTGTAATAGTGGATGACCTACTTGCAACTGGTGGAACATCAAAGGCTTGTTTAAAACTTGTTAGAAGTCTAGGAGGGGAAGTATCTTCACTATTATTCTTAATAGAGCTTGAAGGACTAAAGGGAAGAGACCTATTAAAGGGCGAAAAAGTTCTTTCAGTTATAAAGTATTAATTTAAAAATTTAAAAATTCTTGTAAATATAATTGAATTGATTTAAACTGTTTCAAGTACGCATATTATTTTTTAAAAATAATATGATTTAAAAATTAAATAAATAAACTTATGGGAGCAATATGCTGAGAGGAGTTAAGACTCGACCATTTTACTTGTTAGGATAATGCCTTGACAAGGAAAAGTATTATTACTCCTATAATTTTATAGGAGGTTTTTTTATTTATGAAGTATGCTACTCAAATGGAAGCAGCAAAGAATGGATTTGTTACAGATGAAATGAAAATTGTAGCAAAGAAAGAAAATGTGTCTTGCGAATACCTTTTAGAGAAGATGGCATGTGGTGAAATTGTAATTCCTAAAAACAAAAACCACAAGTCAATTTCACCTGAGGGTATAGGGACTGGACTTAGGACCAAGATAAATGTAAACTTGGGAATCTCTAAGGACTTAAATGACATTGACATGGAAATGGAAAAAGTAGATATGGCATTAGCTATGGGTGCAGAAGCCATAATGGATCTTTCAAATTATGGCAAGACTCAGGAGTTTAGAAAAAAGCTAATTGAAAAATCTACAGCTATGATAGGAACAGTTCCAATGTATGATGCAGTTGGATTCTTAGACAAGGGTCTTTCCTACATCAAGGCAGAGGAGTTTTTAGACGTAGTTAGAAATCATGCTGAAAATGGTGTCGACTTTGTTACAATTCACGCAGGAATTAATAGGGCAAATTCAGAAATATTTATGAGAAATAGACGTGTTAATGAAATTGTATCTCGTGGTGGTTCTCTTCTCTTTGGTTGGATGAAGATGAATAATCAAGAAAATCCTTTTTATGAATACTATGATGAACTCTTGGATATTTGTCGTGAATATGATGTAACTCTTTCTCTAGGAGATTCATTAAGACCAGGTGGGATTCACGATGCAACAGACCCATCTCAAATAGCGGAGCTCATTACACTTGGAGAACTTACAAAAAGAGCCTGGGAGAAGGATGTGCAGGTAATCATTGAAGGACCAGGTCACGTGCCAATTGGTGACATCGAGATGAATGTGAAACTTCAAAAGAAACTTTGTCACAAGGCACCTTTCTATGTATTGGGACCTCTTGTTACAGATGTTGCACCAGGTTATGACCACATTACATCTGCAATTGGTGGTGCAATTGCTGCAGCTTATGGAGCAGATTTTCTTTGTTATGTAACTCCTGCTGAACATTTAAGACTACCAGATGTCAAGGATGTTCGTGAAGGTATTGTTGCTTGCAAGATTGCAGCTCACGCAGGAGATATTAATAAGCTAAAGGACGCAAGAGCTTGGGACCTTGAAATGAGTAAGAGACG
Source organism: Peptoniphilus vaginalis (assembly GCF_900176605.1). GTDB lineage: Bacteria > Bacillota > Clostridia > Tissierellales > Peptoniphilaceae > Peptoniphilus_A > Peptoniphilus_A vaginalis. Next base: position 117,590 of record NZ_FXLP01000003.1, on the reverse strand, counting down.
TCAAAAAATTGATTGGGATGGCATGTTTGAAATTGCACTTGATAAGGAAAAACCAAGAGAGTACAGAGATTCATCAATGCCTGAAGAAGAAAACACATGCACAATGTGTGGCTCAATGTGTTCTGCAAAAAATATGAACCTAATACTTGAAGGTAAAGATATAAAAATAGAATGTTAATTCACTAATATGGTATCAAAGAATTGCTAGCGTAAAAAATTTAATTAGAATAAAAAAATAAAAATAGGGAGCTTGTTGACAGGCTGAGAGGAAATTGTTAATTTCGACCGTTACCTGATTTGGATAATGCCAACGTAGGGATATAAGGACTTTAGCTGCTCTGTCAACATTTCTCGGGAGGTTAATATGAAATCAAATACTAAGAAGTTAACAGTGGCAGCTTTTTTTGTTGCCCTTGGAGTTGTTTTTTCCTTTGTAAATATACCTGTAGGTCTTGCCAAGTGTTATCCAGTTCAACACATGGTTAATGTTTTATCAGCTGTCCTATTGGGACCCCTTTACTCAGTCCTAGTTGCCTTTTGTATTTCACTTATTAGGAATATGTCTGGAACAGGATCCTTAATGGCATTTCCAGGTTCAATGATTGGCGCATTTTTTGCAGGAATTTTATTTTACAAGACAAGGAAACTTTCTCTTGCCTTTTTGGGTGAAGTAATTGGTACAGGCCTTATTGGTGCACTTTTAGCTTATCCTATTGCCAAATTTGTGTTAGGAAAAGAAATGGCATTATTTGGTATGATTATTCCTTTTTCTGTAAGTACACTTGGTGGATCAATAATTGCCATAATAATTATTTTAAGTATTAAAAACACAGGGCTTAATAAGTATTTCAACTTATAAGGGAGTAGAAATGGAAATAAAAAAAATTCTTACAATAGCTGGATCTGACTCCAGTGGTGGTGCAGGAATACAAGCAGACTTAAAAACTATAAGTGCCTACAAGTATTATGGGATGAGTGCGATTACAGCCATAACTGCTCAAAATACCTTGGGAGTTCAGGCTTCACTAAGTCTTGATGAAGGAATACTTAGGGAGCAACTTGAATCTATTTGTGATGACATCCTTCCTGACGCTGTAAAAATCGGAATGATTGCAAGCCCAGGTCAGGTAGAAGTTATAGGCGAAGTAATTGATAAATATTTGAAGGGTGTCCCCCTTGTTTTAGATCCAGTTATTACATCCACAAGTGGCTTTACCCTTGTGCCTGATGATACTGTAGAGAAGATGAAGGAAGTTCTTTTTGATAAAGTTACCTTAATAACTCCAAATCTTATTGAAGCTGGAATTATTTATGGAAAAGAAATTGAAAATATTGATGATATGAAAGAAGCTGGCAAATTTTTATTTGAAAAATATGGGACAGCCTTCTTAATCAAGGGTGGACATCTTAAGGGGTCAAAGGATGATCTTCTTTGCCATGAAGCTGGCATCTTTCTCATAGAGGGAAAGAATATTGAAAATAAAAACACACATGGGACAGGTTGCACTCTTTCCAGTGCCTTGGCGTGTGAGCTCAGCACGGAAAAAGATCTTCTCCATGCAGTTAGGTCTGCGAAAAAATATTTAAGTGGAGCAATAGCCTTTGGCTTGGATATAGGAAGGGGCAGAGGTCCCTTGTATCATTTTTATAATTTGAGTGATAAAGATGAAAATTAAATGCAATTTAAAAAAACTAAGGGACAAGGCTCCCTTGATACATATTATTTCCAATGGAGTTACCAGGGGAAGGGTAGCTGACTTTGTCCTATCCATAGGTGCGAGTCCAATGATGGCAGAGTATTCAAAAGAAGTATCTGAAATCACAAAAAAATCTTTAGCCCTAGTTTTAAATATGGGAATGTTAAATGAAGATAAAATTGAAGCAATTAAAATTGCAGGAAAAACAGCAAAAGAAAATAATATCCCCACTGTTCTTGATCCTGTTGGTGTTGCTTCTAGCAAGATAAGAAGAAACTTAGCAAAATATCTTCTTGATAATTTTAAGTTCAATGTCATTAGGGGAAATTTTAATGAAATAAATTATTTAGCTGGGGGTCAAGCCTTCGCTGGTATAGATTCAAGAGATAAAAATTTATCGGAAGAGGACTTTATAGAACTTGCGCTAAGACTGAATGAAAAAACTGGAGCAACTGTAGTTGTAAGTGGCAAGTATGAAGTAATTGCTAACTCTCACATGCTTATTTCTATACCTGGTGGTCATGATGATTTTAGAAAAATAAGTGGGCTTGGGGATATGGAATCAGCAATGATAGGCTCACTCTTGGCGACACCTATGTCAAACCTAAAGGCTTGTGCCATTTCGGCAATATTTTTAAGACAGCTTGCAAGAGAAGTAATAGCTGATGGAAGTATAAAGGCTCAAGACATAATAAGTAAAGTTCAAAAGCTTGAGGAAATAAGTGGAGAAATTGAAATTTTATCGCCAAGCTATAAATTTAAAAAGCCAAGTTTATATGGAATTTCTGATGGTAATGATTTGATGAAAATAAAAAATGCCACAAGAGCTGGGATGAAAATTTACCAGCTAAGGGACAAGATATCAGATGAAGCTTTGCTTGGAGAAAAAATTTTAAAGATAAAAAAGGAAATTGAAGAAGATTGTCTCTTCATCTTAAACGATAACTTAAAACTTGCAAAAGAATATAAGACATCCCTTCACCTGGGACAAGATGATGAAGAGATTTCTCTTGCAAGAAGAATTTTGGGTAGAGACCCAATAATTGGAGCAACTGCAAAAACTCCTGAGCTTGCAATTGAAGCAGAGAATATGGGAGCATCCTACCTTGGTTCCGGAGCTTTTTTTGAAACGGAAACTAAAAGAGATGCATCAATGATTAGCTTGGAGACTTACGAGGAAATAAGAGATAGCATTTTAATACCAGCCTTCCCAATAGGTGGTATAAATTTGGAGAACCTAGACTTGTTTAAGGGGGTAGAGATACCTGGCCTATGTATGTCTAGTGGAATTTTTTCACTTGATGAGAATGAAGTAGAGAAAAATGTCAGGGAAATAATAAACAAGTTAAATAATTAAATGCCTATACAAGAAAACATCTGTGGGATAAATTCTTACAGATGTTTTTCTTTGCAAAATTTTAATTATTTCTTTCCGCTGTGTCCTTAATATTATTTACGCAAAGGGTGAGAGCAAGTAGGGCTTCAGTGTATTCTTCATCATAAACTGTGAGCTTATAGGTATCAGTCAAGGCAAAAAAGGTTTTTTCGATTTCGCCAATTACCTTATCTCCCTTATAGATTTCAAAATTTAAATCTTGGAATTGCCCTTCTAAACGTAGGGACTCGCCATCATAATCAATCCCAATCCTCCTAACTAAGAAGCTGATTTTCGATTCGACCCTCATAAACTTCCCGTCAGAGAAATTTACATTAAACTTTTGGAGGAAGGAGAAGACTTCTTTTTCAATTTTTAAAATTTCCTTGCCCTTCATATCAGAAATTTTCACATCATAACCAATGAATGTAAAATCTTGGTCTACATAATAAACTTCTCTGCCATCATCATCGAGGATGGGGTAGTGGTCTGTGATCTTAAAAAGATTTTCTTTAAAATAATAATTTTTCATGACTCCTCCTTTAACTAAAACTATATCTTAAGTTGATTTTATAAGTTTATAAAGGCTTTTACAATAAAAAAACAAAACCCCACAGAGTCCTGCGGGGTTTAAGATATTTTGATATTAGTCAAGATTTAGTGAATTAACAGCCTTATCAATTAATTCGTCCTTAACAAAGTAAGGAAGTGTGATGTGTCCAAATTCGTTATCTTGGTTAAATTCTTTTGATACTTCAATTGCATGTTCATTTCTAGCCCAGTTACGTCTAGCAACACCACTCATAACGTCCCAAGTAAGTGAAAGATCGATGATTTCGTCAACCATTTCAGATCCGTCAAGAACTAGACCGAATCCACCGTTAATTGATTTACCAATACCAACTCCACCACCATTGTGAAGAGCAACTAGTGACATACCTCTAGCACAGTTTCCTGCGAAACATTGTGTAGCCATGTCAGCTGTTACGTTAGAACCATCTTTAATGTTAGATGTTTCTCTAAATGGTGAGTCTGTACCAGATACGTCGTGGTGGTCACGTCCCATCATAACAGGACCAATTTTTCCTTCTCTAACAAGTTCGTTAAACTTATGAGCTATTGCAACTCTACCCTTAGCATCTTGGTAAAGAATTCTAGCTTGAGTACCAACAACTAATTGGTTCTTTTCAGCGTCTCTAATCCAGTTGTAGTTGTCACGGTCTTGGTATCTTCTGTTAGGGTCGATACATTCCATAGCTGCGTGGTCAGTAGCAACTAAGTCTTCGTGTTTACCGCTTAGGCAAACCCATCTAAATGGTCCATATCCATAATCAAATAGAAGTGGTCCCATGATGTCTTCAACGTAAGAAGGCCAAATGAATCCGTCTTTATCGTCTTTACCGTTCTTAGAAATTTCTTTAACGCCTGCATCATATACAGCCTTTAAGAAAGAGTTACCGTAGTCGAAGAAGTAAGTTCCCTTTTCAGTAAGCTTCTTAATAACTTCAAAGTGTCTTCTAAGAGTTTTATCAGCAAGTTCGTGGAATTTCTTTTTATCAGTTCTTAATAGTTCAGTTCTTTCTTCGAAAGTGATTCCTACTGGACAGTATCCGCCATTGTAAACGTTGTGGCAAGAAGTTTGGTCAGAAAGTAGGTCAATATGAACATTTTCTTTTTCCATATATTCAAGAAGGTCTACGATGTTACCGTGGAAGGCAATAGAAAGAGCTTCTTTCTTTGCAAGAGCATCTGTAGCAAGCTTAACAGCTTCTTCAGGGCTTTCAGCAAGTTTCTTAATCCAGCCTTGTTCAAGTCTAGTTTCGATTCTTGAAATGTCAACTTCAGCGATGATAGAAACAGCACCAGCGATATCTCCAGCCTTACCTTGAGCACCAGACATTCCACCAAGTCCAGAAGAAACGAATAATTTACCAGCTAGGTTGTCTTCATTTCCAAGACCAAGTTTTAATCTACCAGCGTTAAGGATTGTGTTGTAAGTTCCGTGAACGATACCTTGTGGTCCAATGTACATCCAACCACCAGCAGTCATTTGACCGTAGTTAGTAACGCCCATTTCTTCAGCAACTTCCCAGTCTTCAAGGTTGTCATATTCACCGATCATAAGACCGTTAGTGATTATAACTCTTGGAGAGTTCTTTCTTGATTTAAATAGTCCAAGTGGGTGACCTGAAGCCATAACAAGAGTTTCGTCATCGTGCATGATTTGAAGATATTGTTTAATTAGGTTGTATTGCATCCAGTCATGACAAACTGAACCAGTTTCTCCATAAGTTACAAGTTCGTATGGATATAAAGCAACATCAAAATCTAAGTTGTTGTCGATCATTACTTGGAAAGCTTTACCAGCTAAACAATTTCCCTTGTATTCGTCAATTGGTTTACCGTAAATTCTTCCTTCAGGTCTGAATCTGTATCCGTAGATTCTTCCTCTAGTAGTAAGTTCTTCTAAAAATTCAGGAATTAGTTCTTCATGATATTTTTCTGGGATATATCTTAGAGCATTTCTAAGAGCAATCTTAGTTTGATCCTTTGAAAGTCTAAATCCTCTATCAGGAGCTCTTCTAATTCCTTGTTCAAAAGATTTTTTTTCTGGAAGGTTTGAAATTTCTACCTTCATTATCTTTTGAACTTCTGCGTTATGATTATTTATCACTTTTATCAACCTCCATTTAATTGACATTATAAATTAAAATTTTTGAAATGTAAACACAAAGGGAAATTAATTTCCTAAAAAATTAAAAATATATCAAAAAAACAAATGAATTTCTTGAATTGTCTTTAAAACTAGTATGTAAAGGACACTTTTCCTTAAAATATGTGATTAATTCACCGTGATAAATTGAAAAAATGAATCGTTTTCAAACCTGGAGAAGGAGTTTGAAAGATAAACGATAAAAAGTTTAATGATTTAAATACAATTTTATGGACTTGCAAATAATTCTTGAGTCGCAAAAATTTATAAAGCCGTAAAAATTTATAAAGTTGTAAAAATTTATAAAGTCGTAAATACCTGTTGAGTTAGAAAAAATAAGAAATAGATTTTTATTGCGAAGAAAAGTTTTTCTTAAAATTTTATTCTGAAAATTTCTATAGAACAAACTAAAAAAGCCAACTCAAAAAAACATAGAAACTTTTTAAGAATCTAAATAAAAATATTTTCATATTTATTGGGTATATAATTTGTGTTAATATATTGACAGAAAAAGGAGGAATTTATGAAAGCGGATAAAATATTAGTTAATCTTGAACAGGTTTTCTCACCAAGGGACATTGGTAGACCACTTAGGGGAGAAGAAATGAACCAAGCTGACATCTTAAAAAATGCTTATATTGCTATTAAGGATGGCAAAATATTAGAAGTTGGCGAAGGTAATGGCTACGAAAAATTAAAAGATGACAAGACTGAAATAGTTGATCTTACAGGCAAGACTGCAACTCCAGGTCTTATTGATGCCCACACTCACCTTGTATATGGTGGAAGCCGTGAAAATGAATTTGCCATGAAGCTTAATGGAATGGAATATCTTGAAATTCTTGAAGCAGGTGGAGGAATTCTTTCTACACTAAAGGCAACAAATTCAGCAAGCTTTGATGAACTTTATGATAAAACAAGAGACCTTCTTGAACACATGCTAGTTCATGGTGTAACTTCTGTTGAAGCAAAAAGTGGTTACGGAATCACTCTTGAAACAGAATTAAAGGAACTTGAAGTTCTTAAAAAATTAAATGAAGATTTCCCAATAGAATTGATTACAACCTTTATGGCAGCTCACGTTATTCACGAAAAGTACAAGGATAACCCAGACGAATATGTTGACATTGTAATCGACATGATGCCAGAAGTTGCAAAGAGAAATCTTGCAGAATTCTGTGACGTATTCTGTGAAAAGGGAGTATTCACAGCAGAGCAATCTGACAGAATTCTAGAAGCTGCAAAGAAACATGGCTTTAAATTAAGAATTCACTCTGATGAAATTGAAAATGTTGGTGGAGTAGATGTTGCTGCTAAGGTTGGGGCAGTTTCTGCAGAACACTTAATGGTAGTTGATGATAAAGAAATTGAAACTCTTTCAAAGGCAAATGTAATTGGTAACCTTCTTCCAGGAACAACTTTTTCACTTATGTTAGACACTTATGCTCCAGCAAGAAGAATGCTTGACAAGGGAATGGCAATTACACTTTGTACAGACTCCAACCCAGGATCATGTCCAACAGCAAACCTTCAGTTCATTATGCAACTTGGCTGCCTAGAAATGAAACTTACACCAATTGAAGTTTACAACGCAGTAACTATTAACGCTGCTTACTCAGTTGATAGGGCAAAAACTATTGGATCCTTTGACAAGGGCAAGAGGGCAAACATTACAATCTTCGATGCACACAGCATTGACTATACACTTTACTTCTTCGCAACAAACCTCTGTAAGCAAGTTTATATTGACGGAGAGCTAGTTGTTGAAGATAGAAAGTTAGTAAAATAATTAATCGGGAAAACAATATAGGATTTAAAACAAAGGGGCTTTGGTCCCTTTGTTTTTTTATGAAAACATATTGTTTATTGAAAAAAATAAAAAATACAATAATCTTGATAATAAAACATTTTTGTAGTTTATGAAGAAAATTAAAAAAATAAAGTACCAAAAAAAGCTTTAAAAATCAAGGAAATTAAGAGAACGAAACAAGGTTTACTTTAATAAGTTAATACAACACTTTAAGTAGTAGATTGTATTATTTAGTTAAATGCAGAATTGTATTATTGACAAAAACATAAGAGTGTGAGAAAATAAAGAAAACATTTTCAAAGGAGGAATAATATGTTGTTATTTAACCCCGTAGTAGTATCAGTATTACTACTTGTAGTATTATGTATGTTAAAACTTAACGTACTACTTTCACTGTTAGTAGCAGGTGTTGTTGCAGGATTAACTGCAGGCATGCCACTATACGTATTTGATGCAGATTCTTGGCAAGCAAATACAATTGGAAAGCTACCAGGATTTGGAACTGAAGGCGATCCAATTATTGGTACAATAATTGGCGGTATGGGAACAATGGCAGAGACAGCTCTTGCTTATATCCTAATTGGTATGTTCGCTTATTCAATTGGTAAATCAGGACTTATAACTATACTAGCTCAAAAGCTTTCTAAAGTTGTAGGAAATAATAAATTCTATTTGATTTTCCTTATAGCATTTATTTCAATTTTCTCACAAAACCTTTTACCAGTTCACATTTCCTTTATTCCTATTCTAATTCCACCTCTACTAGGACTTATGAATAAGTTAAAGATTGATAGACGTGCAGTTGCATCAGCTCTTTGCTTCGGATTAAAGGCACCTTACATTACAATCCCAGCAGGATTTGGACTTATCTTCCACAACATTATTGCATCAAATATGACAGATGCAGGTATGCCAACAACAGTTGCAGATACTCAAAAAGTAATGTGGATTGGTGGATTCTCAATGTTAATTGGTTTAATCTTCGTTGTATTTGTTCTTTACGGAAAAGACAGAGAATATGAAGATCTTGAAATCCCAGGAGTTATTTCTCTTGATAAAGAAGTTCACATGACAGCACAAGCTTGGGGAGCTTTGATCGCAGCCCTAGCAATGCTTGTTGTTCAAATCATTACAACTAACCTTCCATTCTCAGCATTAATCGGAATTATCTTCCTATTAATCACTCGTTCAATTAAATGGAAAGAAATAGATGAAATGGTTAGCGGTGGACTTGACCTAATGGCATTTATAGCATTCGTTATGCTAATCGCAGGTGGATATGCTAACGTTCTTAACACATCAGGTGCAGTAGTTAACCTAGTTAACGATACAGCATCTATTATGGAAGGAGCTTCACTTGTAGTTTCTTCAATTGTATTGCTAGCAATTGGTCTTGTTATTACAATGGGTATCGGTACATCTTTCGGTACTATTCCAGTAGTAGCAGCAATCTATGTTCCACTAGCTCAACAATTAGGCTTCTCTAAACCAGCTATTATACTTCTAATTGGTATAGCAGCAGCTCTTGGAGATGCAGGATCACCAGCATCTGACTCAACAATGGGACCTACATCTGGTCTTAACGCTGACGGACAACACGATCACATTTGGGATACTTGCGTACCTACATTTATCGCATTTGACGTATTCCTAGTAATCGGTGGTGTAATCGGAGCAGTATTATTATCTTAATAAGATAAAATTAAAAATTGACTTTAGTCATTTAAATGCGGGCAGCTAATTAGCTGCCTGTTTTTTTATTTTTTTATGTCGATTTTTTGAAGGGGAAGATAAGATTATTATCTTTGGGGAATTTTTTATAATTTACTAAGTTATAGAAGGCTATAGGTTTGCGAAAAAATTATAACTTTGTAGTTTTTTATGACTTTATAAAGAGAAGTGACTTCACAAGATTTTATGACTTTATAAAGAAAAGTGACTTTGTAGTTTTTTATGACTTTATAAAAGGTAAGGACTTAATGAAAGTTTATAAAGTCTTAAAAGTTGAATTATTTACACTTTAATTATAGAATTAACTTTGTTAGTAGATACTCGTTGATAGAGTTAGCAATATGAATTGAAATATAAATGTATAAAAACAAATTAGATGAAATTAGTTAAGCTAGGTTCTGTTTAAGACTTTATAGAAGATAAACTTATAGAAATATTTTAAAGGATGATAAAATGAAATTTGATTACAATGCCTATCCCTATCCTTCCACAAGGAGGACAATTTTTGGCAAAAACGGAATGGTGGCAACATCGTCACCCTATGCGACAAGTGCTGGGGCAAAAATTCTTCTTGAGGGAGGAAATGCCATTGACGCTGCCCTTGCCACATCAATGACCTTGCCAGTAGTTGAACCTACAGGTAATGGATTGGGATCAGATATGTTTGCCTTAATTTATTTTGAAGGCAAACTCTATGGGGTAAATGCCAGTGGCAGAAGTCCTAAGAATATTTCTATTGAAAAGTTAAGAGAAAAGGGCTATGATAAAATGCCTTCATGTGGGGTAAATGTAATTAATACGCCGGGACTTATTGGTGGAGTAATGAAACTTCATGAGGACTTCGCCAGTCTTAGTCTCGATAAAATTTTTGGGCCTGCAATCTCTTATGCAGAAGAGGGCTATCCAGTTACTCCTCAAATTGCAAAACTTTGGGGAGAAAGCGTGAAAAAATATAAAAACTTAAATAGGGATGAGTTCGAAGAATTTTTTAAGTCCTTTACTATAGATGGAAGGGCGCCAAGAGCTGGAGAAGTCTTCAAGTCCCCTGATATGGCAAGGACTCTAAGAGAAATTCGCGACACTAGGGGAGAATCTTTTTACAGAGGAGGACTTGCAGAAAAAATTGCAAGTGAAGTTGAAAGACTTGGTGGCTTTTTAAGTCTTGATGACTTAAAAGACTTTGAAGCAAGATATGTTGATCCAATTTCCACAAACTACAAGGGAATTGACATTTGGGAAATACCACCAAATGGTCATGGGATTTCTGTCTTAATGGCTCTAAACATTTTAAGTGAAATGGAAATAGAAGATCGTGAGGACCCTAAGACCCTTCACAAGATTATTGAGGCTATAAAATTATCTCTCACTGATGCCAAGACCTATGTGGCTGATCCAGTTAAGATGAAAATTGAAATTGAAAGGCTCTTGTCAAAGGACTATGCCAAGGACAGGAGGGCAAAAATAAGTGAAAGGGCAAAAAGTCCAGAAGCTTTTAAGATAAATTCTTCTGACACAGTTTATTTTGCAACAGCCGACAAGGATGGCAACATGGTTTCTATGATTCAGTCAAATTACGCTGGCTTTGGATCAGGCATTGTTGTCCCTGGAACTGGCATAAGTTTAAACAACAGGATTGAAAATTTTTATTTTGAAGAAGGACTTGCTAACTCTCTTGAGGGTGGGAAGCTTCCTTATCACACAATAATTCCTGGTTTTATGACAAAAAACAATGAAGCACTTGGAGCCTTTGGGATAATGGGAGCCTTTATGCAACCACAAGCCCATGTTCAAGTTCTCATGAATATGATAGATTTTAATTTAAATCCACAAGCTGCCCTTGATGCGCCAAGGATTATGTGGATAGATGACAAAAAAATTCAGGTGGAAAAGGACTTTAGACCTGAAATAATTAATGAACTTAAAAAACTTGGCCACGAAGTTGAAGTTGTAAGTGACTACAAAGATATGGGTAGGGGCCAGATTATTTTAAAAGATAAAGACGTATATATTGGTGGAACAGAAAAGAGGACGGACTCCAATATTTTTTCTTATTAGAAGGTGATTAAATGAAATTTAAAATTCATTCTGAATACAAGCCCACAGGTGATCAACCTCAGGCAATTGATAAGTTAGCTGAGGGAATCAAGAAGGGCTACAAGCACCAAAACCTACTTGGGGTAACAGGTTCGGGCAAGACCTTTACCATGGCAAATGTAATTGAGAGAGTTCAAAAGCCAACTCTTGTAATTGCCCACAACAAGACTCTTGCCTATCAACTTTGTTCGGAGTTAAAGGAGTTTTTCCCAGAGAATGCTGTGGAATTCTTTGTTTCCTACTATGATTACTATCAACCTGAGGCCTATGTGCCAGGGACTGATACCTTCATCGAGAAGGACTCCTCTATTAATGATGAAATAGATAAGCTTCGTCACTCTGCCACTATGGCTCTTTTCGAGAGGAAGGACGTAATTATTGTTGCATCAGTTTCTTGCATCTATGGTTTAGGGGACCCAATTGACTATGAAAAGTTGGCAATCTCTCTAAGACCTGGCATGATAAAGGACAGGAACGAAGTCATGAGCAAACTTGTCGACATCCAATATGTGAGAAATGATTATGAATTTAAGCGTGGGACCTTTAGGGTTCGTGGAGATATTTTGGAAATTTTTCCAGCTTCTTCATCGGAAAACTCTATAAGAGTCGAATTTTTTGGGGACGAGATTGATAGGATAACTGAAGTAAATGCCTTGACAGGTCAAGTTCTTCATTATCTAAACCACGCCTACATTACTCCGGCATCTCACTTTGCAACTTCAGAAGAAAAGGTAAAGCGTGCCATTGTTACAATAGAAGAAGAACTTGAGGAAAGACTCAAGGTCTTAAAGGACCAAGAAAAACTTTTGGAGGCTCAAAGGTTGGAGCAAAGAACAAGGTACGACTTGGAGATGTTGTCTGAGATGGGCTTCTGCTCTGGTATAGAAAATTATTCAAGACACCTATCAGGTAGGGCGCCAGGTTCAAGACCCTATACTCTAATAGATTATTTCCCCAAGGACTTCTTGACAATAATTGACGAGTCTCACCAAACTATTCCACAAATTAGGGGGATGTACAATGGGGACAGGGCTCGTAAAGAAACTTTAGTTGAATATGGATTTAGACTTCCTTCGGCCTTAGACAACAGGCCACTAAGGTTTAATGAGTTTGAAGAAATGATGAACCAATGCGTTTATGTTTCTGCAACTCCGGGACCCTATGAACTTGAACACACTGAGCAAGAGGTTGAACAAATCATTAGACCAACTGGTCTTCTTGATCCAATAATAGAAGTGAGACCAATTAAAAATCAAATTGACGACATAATAAATGAAGTGAATGGAGCCATTGAAAGGGATGAAAGAGTCCTCATCACAACCTTAACAAAGAGGATGTCTGAAGATTTATCAAGACATTTAAAGGAAATTGGGTATAAGGTAACTTACATGCACTCTGATGTGGACACCTTGGAGAGGATGAAGATAATAAGAGACCTAAGGCTTGGCAAGGTTGACGTCCTAGTTGGGATCAACCTATTGAGAGAAGGGCTTGACCTGCCAGAGGTTTCAAGGGTTTGTATACTTGATGCAGACAAGGAAGGCTTCCTTCGTTCTGTCACATCACTTATCCAAACTGCTGGTCGAGCAGCGAGAAATGCTGATGGAAAAGTTATAATGTATGCCGATACAATAACTCCTTCCATGAGGATAACTATTGATGAAACTTCTAGAAGAAGAAAAATTCAAGAAGAATACAATGAAGAGCATGGCATCACTCCAAAGACAATAGTCAAGAGTGTTCGTGAAGTCATAAATACTGCCATTGTTGCAGAAGAGTCTATTGACTTTAAGGATATTAAAGATGAAGAAAATGAATTTACTAAGGATGAAATTAATGAAATGATAGATGCCCTAAAACCTGAAATGTACAGGGCAGCAGAGGAACTTGACTTTGAAAAGGCTGCTGAAATTAGGGACAAGATAAAGGATCTAAGGGAGAAGAAAAAATCTGCCCTCCTTTAAAGAGGTGTTATATTGAAAGACGAAATAATAGTAAAGGGAGCAAGGGTCAACAATCTAAAAAATGTTGACCTTAAAATTCCTAGAAATAAATTTGTAGTTTTCACAGGACTTTCTGGATCGGGCAAGTCATCTCTTGCCTTTGATACAATTTATGCAGAAGGTCAAAGAAGGTATGTGGAATCCCTATCTTCCTATGCAAGACAGTTCTTGGGACAAATGGACAAGCCGGAAGTTGACTACATCGAGGGAATGAGTCCATCAATTTCCATTGACCAAAAGACTACGTCAAAGAACCCAAGATCAACAGTAGGGACAGTTACAGAAATCTACGACTACCTAAGACTCTTGTATGCAAGGGTTGGTCATGCCTTTTGTCCAGAGTGTGGAAGAGAAATTTCTTCCTATACTATAGACCAAATGGTAGATGAAATAATAAAACTAGATGAGAGGACAAGGATTCAAATTCTTTCACCAGTTGTTAGACACAGAAAGGGTCAACACAAAAAAGTTTTTGAAAAAATTAAAAAAGAAGGCTTTTTAAGAGTTCTAGTTGACGGAGAAATGCACGATATTGGGGAAGAAATAGAACTTGAAAAAAATAAAAATCACGACATAGACATTGTCATTGATAGGATAATAATAAAGGAAAAAATCGAATCAAGACTTGCAGATTCGCTAGAAATTGCAACAAACTTAAGTGATGGGATAGCAAAGATAAATGTAATCGATGGAGATGATATGATTTTCTCCACAAAGTTTGCCTGCCCCCACTGCAACATTATAATAGAAGAAGTTACTCCTAGGTCCTTCTCCTTTAACTCTCCTATGGGAGCTTGTGATGAGTGTAAGGGACTTGGATTTTCTAAAGAAGTTTCAAGAGACTTGGTTATTCCAAATAAAGACCTTTCAATAGATGAGGGAGCAATTGCCTGCTACTCTAACTCTAAGGGAACATATTATTATGAAATAATTTCACAAATTGCAAAGAAATTTAATTTTTCTACTAAGGAACCAATAAAAAATGCTCCAAAGGAATTTATGGAAGCAATTTTTGAAGGCTACAAGGGAAAACTTAACTTCTCTTTTAACTCCTACTTCTCTGGAGAGAAAAAATACTCTGGAGGCTTTGAGGGTATCTTAAAAAATCTAAAGAGAAGGTACACTGAATCAAGCTCTGACAGGATGTTAGATAAAATTGACGAGTTTATGGAAGAAGTCCCCTGCCCTAAGTGCCATGGAACAAGATTAAAAGATTCATCTCTTGCAATAAGAGTTGGAGGCCTAAATATCTATGAGCTAACAGAATTATCCATAGACAAGTCTCTCGAGTTTTTTGAAAATTTAGAGTTTACAAAAAATGAAATGATAATTGCTGAAGAACTTTTAAAGGAAATCAAGTCCAGGCTAGAATTCTTGGTTAACGTCGGTCTTGAATATTTATCCCTATCAAGGATGGCGGGGACACTTTCTGGTGGCGAGGCCCAAAGAATAAGGTTAGCAACTCAAATTGGGTCCAAACTTGTTGGGGTAATCTATGTACTTGATGAACCAAGTATTGGACTTCACCAAAGGGACAACGCAAAACTTCTTGAGTCCCTTAGAAATTTAACAGATATTGGCAACACCTTAATCGTTGTTGAGCATGATGAGGACACTATGTTTGCTGCAGATGAAATTGTAGACATTGGACCCCTTGCAGGAGTTAATGGTGGAAGGATTGTTGCCCAAGGAACTGCCGAAGAAATTATGGAAGTTCAAGAGTCCATAACTGGTGCCTACCTAAGTGGGAGAAAGAAAATTGAAGTTCCCAAGGAAAGAAGGGCATACACAGGCAAGTCTATCAAGGTAATAGGTGCGGAGGAAAACAACTTAAAAAATATTGATGTTGAATTCCCACTGGGACAGTTTGTCTGCGTGACAGGAGTTTCTGGATCAGGCAAGTCTTCTCTTGTAAATGAAATTCTCTACAAGAGCCTTGCCCAAAAGATAAATAAGTCTAGGATAAAACCTGGCAAGCACAAGTCTATTGAAGGGCTTGATAATATTGACAAGATTGTTGACATCGACCAATCACCAATTGGTAGAACGCCAAGGTCAAACCCTGCCACTTATACAGGTGCCTTTGATATAATAAGAGATGTCTTCGCCAATACCAACGAGGCAAAGATGCGTGGCTACAAGAAGGGAAGATTTTCTTTTAACGTCAAGGGAGGAAGATGTGAGGCCTGCAAGGGTGATGGAATTTTAAAAGTTGAGATGCACTTCTTGTCTGACGTTTATGTTCCTTGCGAAGTTTGTCATGGAAAGAGATACAACCGTGAAACTCTTGAAGTAAAATACAAGGGAAAAAATATTTATGAAGTCTTAGACATGACAGTGGAAGAGGCAATTGACTTCTTCAAAAATCATGAGAGAGTTTTGAGAAAACTTGAAACCCTAAGAGACGTTGGACTTTCTTATATAAAACTAGGTCAGTCTTCTACACTCCTATCAGGTGGTGAGGCCCAAAGAATAAAGCTTGCAACAGAATTATCTAAGAGGGCAACGGGAAGAACTCTATACATCTTGGACGAGCCAACAACTGGTCTTCATTCAGAAGATGTAAATAAATTAATCAAGGTCTTGGAAGAACTTGTGGATAGGGGTAACACAGTTATAACAATTGAACACAATCTTGATGTTATAAAGTGTGCAGATCACATTATAGACCTTGGACCAGAAGGTGGAGAAGGTGGAGGTCAAGTTATCTTCGCTGGAAGACCAGAAGAAATTATTAAGTGTAAGAATTCTTATACAGGAGAATTCTTGAAGAATAAATTGGAGGATTAATTTGAAAAGGATTAAAAAAATGGTCGTTCTTGTATTGGCGGCAAGTCTTTTGCCAAGTTTTGTTTCAGCAAAGAGATTTGTGAGACCAAATGACTTTATGAACAAGTCTGGCAATGAGAGGACCCATTCTCTAAAGAAGTGGCAGGCAAGGATGAACCTTCCTGTAACTGGTGGAATGAACGCTAAGACAAAACAGGCTCTTTATACAGAAAATTATGAAGTTTATGACATGGTAACTAATCCACCAACAAGTGGGACTTGGATCGTGGTTAACAAGTCTAGGAGGACACTTACTCTTTACAAGGGAGGGCAAGCTATTGGAAAGTTCCCTGTAACTCTTGGAACAAATTCAACTCCAACTCCATCAGCAAAGGCAAAAATTCACAATATGCACAAGAATCCTGCCTGGGGCGGAATGGGAGGTAAGTACACTCCGGCTGCATCAAATGATCCAAAGAACCCTCTTGGAGAAAGATGGATGGGTCTAAGCATACCAGGGGAAAGTGGTTATGGAATTCATGGCAACATAAAACCTCTTCAAATTGGTGGCTACTATTCCAATGGTTGCGTAAGGATGTTTAACTACGATATAGAAAATGAAGTTTTTCCACAGATGAGGGTTGGAGCACCAGTTTGGTTGGGGACAGATGCAGAATTAGAATCTTGGGGAGTTTACCAATTCTCAAGACCTAAGAAGGCAGAGGCGAAGCCAGTAGAAAAGCAAAAGCCTGTAGAAGAAAATACTAACCCAATCGAAAAAGTTCCAGCAGGTGATCTACTAGAATTTTAAGTTAATAAAGTAGATTTAAGTCATTGAAAATCATAAGCCTTTGAGTTATAATGTTTCTTAAAATTGAAGCGAAAGCTTTAAGAAGGCTATTTTAAATTAAAACGGGAGGAAATTATGAAAAAGAAAATTTTTAGTATTGCACTTGTTGCAATGACGGCCCTTTTATTATTTGGGTGTGGAAAAAAAGAGGACGCAAAGGAAGAAGCTAAGGAAGCAGTTAAGTTTGAAATAAAAACTACTGGTCCAACAATTGATGCTATTAAGAAGAAGGGAAAAATAGTTCTTGGAACTTCAGCAGACTTCCCACCAATGGAATGGACATCCTTCCAATCTGGTAAGGAAGAATTTACAGGTGTTGACCTTGCAATTGCAAAATCAATTGCAGATTCACTTGGAGTTGAACTTGAAGTTAAGAACATGGCTTTCGAAGGACTTCTTGCTTCACTAAATTCAGGCGACGTTGATATGGTTCTTGCAGGAATGGGTGCTGACGAAGAAAGAAAGAAACAAGTTGACTTCTCTGAAGAATATTCAAAGGGAAAACAAGTTTTACTTGTAACTGAAGAAAATAAAGACAAGTATAAAACTTTTGATGACCTTAAAGGAAAAACTATTGGTACACAACTTGGTTCACTTCAACAAAAATTTGCAACTGAAAAGTTTGGAGATAAGTGCAAGGGATTTGATCTTAACAATGTGATCATTGAACAATTAAAGAACAAGTCTATTGACGCAGCTTTCTTATCAGAACTTCCAGCAAAACAATTTGCATCAATAACAGATGGACTTGTTATTATAGATGGCTTAGGAATTCCAGATGAAAGTGGCTTTGCAGTAGCAATTAAAAAGGGTAACGACGACTTAACAGGAGCTGTTAATGAAGTTGTTAAAGGATTAAAAGATTCAGGCCAAATAGAAAAATGGTTTGATGAGTATATTGAATTATCTAACAAAGAGGCAATGAAATAATTAAATATTCCCTACATTAAATGTGGGGAATTTTTATTTTATAAACTTTTAAAAAATAAGGGGAAATTATGGGAATTATGAATCAATTTGTTTTCATTGAGAGATACCTGCCAACTTACTTAAATGGGGCCATAACAACTATTGAACTTTCGATAATTGGTGTCCTTCTAGGTTTTACCCTTGGCGTAATTCTTGCTCTAATGAAAACATCGAAAATGAAAATTTTAAATATCTTGTCAAGCATCTACATCGAAATTGTAAGGGGAACCCCAATGCTTGTACAAATAATGATAGTTTACTTTGGACTAAAGAAAATTATTCCAGAACAATTTACACTTTTGACTGCACCAATGTTCTTGTGTGCACTTTCAATTTCTTTAAACTCAGCAGCCTATGTTGCTGAAATAATAAGGTCGGGTATATCTTCAGTTGATCCTGGACAAATGGAAGCTGCAAGATCTCTTGGACTTAACAAAAAGCAAGCGATGATGAAGATTATTATGCCACAAGCAATAAAGAATATTTTACCAGCCCTAGTAAATGAATTTATTACACTTATTAAGGAATCATCTATAACTTATACAGTAGGGGTTGGAGAATTAATGTACGCAGGCAAAACTATTTCTTCAGGTACTTATCAATTAGTAAAACCCTTCGTATTTGTAGCTGTAATTTATTTTATAATGACCTTTAGCCTTTCAAAGGCTTTGGGACTTCTAGAAAGGAGACTTGCAAATGATTAAGGTAGAAAATCTTACAAAATCCTTTGGAGAACTTGAGGTCCTAAAGGGAATAAACCAAGAGATAAAAGATGGAGAAGTAGTTGTTGTCATTGGACCATCAGGTTCAGGTAAGTCAACTTTTTTAAGATGCTTAAATCTTTTGGAAGAGCCAACAGGTGGCAAAATTTTTGTAGACGATGAAGAGATAACTTCAAAGAATGTTGATATAAATAAGATTCGTGAAGAAATGGGAATGGTATTTCAATCCTTTAACCTCTTCAACAATTTAAATGTTATTGACAACATTACACTTGCACCTACACTCGTTAGGAAGCTTGAAAAATCTGAAGCAGAAAAAAAGGCAAGAGACTTACTAGCAAGAGTTGGACTTCCTGACAAGGCAGAGGCCTTTCCAAAGTCCTTATCAGGTGGACAAAAACAAAGAATTGCAATTGCAAGGGCCCTTGCAATGAATCCAAAGGTAATGCTATTTGATGAACCAACATCAGCCCTTGACCCAGAAATGGTTGGCGAAGTTCTTGACATAATGAAGGACCTCGCTAGGGAAGGTATGACCATGGTAGTTGTTACTCACGAGATGGGCTTTGCAAGAGAAGTGGGTGACAGAATTATCTTTATGGACGGCGGCAACGTCGTAGAAGAAGGCAGCCCAGAAGAAATTTTTGGCAATCCACAAAACGATAGGACTAAAGACTTCTTAGGAAAAGTTCTTTAATAACTTTTAAAAATTTAAATCAAATGACTTAGTTAAGGCTAGGTCATTTTTTATTGCAGTTTTGTATCGTAGAAAATAAATTTTTAATGATATAATTTTTTTAAGGAGTGAGTGCGATGAAGTGTTTAATGAAAAATTTAATTATTCTTTTCGCTCTTATTTTTTTAACTCTCGCCTTCCTTGAAAGGACTGCCTACAAATCCTACAGTGAAGGTGGGAAGGTATCTAAGCAAGAAGTGAAGTTAGATGAAGACCAGGACAATAAAAATTTTGAAATTTTAGAAGTGACTAGTGATGAGAAGAAACAAATGGAAGAGAGTCTTGGCTATGAAATTGCAGAAATAAAACACATCAGGCTCTTTGATAAGGATGACATTACAATAATAATTGCCTTTATACTTTCTATAGGGCTTATTATTTATGGACTAATAAAGAAGGATTAAGATGAATTTACGACTTAGGCGACTAAGTCATTTTTTATGTAAACTTTATTTTGCCTTTTACTAATATGCATTTAAATATAGATTAAAACTAATAACATATTTTATTTAAGTTATTGAGAAAAAATAAATAATATTAAGAAATTTTTCCGAGGAAAAAGGTAATAGCATACATTATAGCGTACAATCGAAGAAACAGACTATCAAGAAAACGTATTAAAACATTGTACTTTTTTAGCAAATTGAGTTTAATTTTTATGAAAATTATTGACAATAATTTATGTTTAGAATAAAATCTACTTAGAAAACATTTGCAAGGAATTTTCTAAGCAAGTGTAGAAATTTTGGCAACTACTTTTCAAAAGATGACTTAATATTTCATCTTTAATATTTTCTTTTGAATTAGTAAGTAAGATGTAATGTATTAAAAGAAAGGGAGTACAATTATGAACAAAGTAGTATTAACAGGCAACGATCTTGATCTTGAACAATTAGTAGCCGTATGTAGAGACCACGTTAAGGTAGAAATTGATGAAAAGGCTATCGCTGATGTAAACAAATCAAGAAAATATGTTGAAGAAATCGTAGAAGAAGAAAGAGTTGTTTATGGAATCAACACTGGTTTTGGTTCTCTATCAAGAGTAAGTATCTCTAAAGAAGATTCAGCTCAACTTCAAGAAAACATTATTAGAACTCACGCTTCTGGATTTGGCAACCCACTTCCTGAAGATGAAGTAAGAGGAGTTATGCTTATTAGAATCAACTCACTTCTAAAGGGTGTTTCTGGTATCAGACTTTCTACTATTGAATTACTTCTTGAAATGTTAAACAGAAACGTAGTTCCATTTATTCCAGAAAAGGGATCTCTTGGAGCTTCTGGTGACTTAGCACCACTTGCACACATGGTTCTTCCAATGCTTGGACTAGGAAAAGCTTATTATGAAGGTGAACTTCTTCCAGGTAAGGTTGCTATGGAAAAAGCTGGCTTAAAACCAATCGCACTTGCAGCTAAAGAAGGTCTTGCACTTATTAATGGTACAACAGTTCTTACAGCAACTGGAGCACTTGCAACTTACGATGCACTTAAACTTTCTAAGATTGCTGATATAGCAGGAGCTATGTCTTGTGAATCTGCTAGAGGAATCATTGATGCATTCTGGGAAGAACTTCACACAATTAGACCACACGCCGGATCACTTAAGACTGCTGAAAACTTAAGAAATATTCTTGAAGGTTCAACTTATATCACTCACACAGCTGAACTTAGAGTACAAGATGCTTATACATTTAGATGTATGCCACAAATTCACGGTGCTTCTAAAGACACTCTTGAATATGTTAAAGAAAAAGTTGAAATCGAACTTAACTCTGCAACTGATAACCCAATCATCACTCACGATGGCAAGGTAATTTCTGGTGGTAACTTCCACGGAGAACTTATGGCACAACCACTTGACTTCTTAGCAATTGCAGTTTCTGAACTAGGTAATGTTTCTGAAAGAAGAATTGAAAGAATGGTTAACACTACACTTTCTGGAATGCCTTCATTCTTAGTAAAACACCCTGGTCTAAACTCTGGTTTTATGATCACTCAATATGCAGCAGCTGCTTTAGCATCAGAAAACAAAACTTTATCTCACCCAGCAAGTGTTGACTCAATAACATCTTGTGAAAACCAAGAAGATTTCGTTTCTATGGGTAACTGGGCATCAAGAAAAGCTAGAGAAGTTGTTAAGAATACAGCTAGAATTCTAACTACTGAACTTATGATAGCTGCTCAAGCACTTGACTTCAGAATGGAAATGGAAGACAACAAATATCAACTTGGTAAGGGAACAAAAGTTGCTCACGATGTAATAAGAAAACAAGTTGCATTTATCGAAGATGATAAGTCTGTTGAAATCTACGAAGAACTTGAAAAAGCTCAAGAACTTATTAACACTGGCAAACTTCTTGAAGAAGTTGAAAAGGTAGTAAAATTTTAATAAATAGTAAGATAATTAACCTATAATATAGAAGTAAGCGAAAAAGTATTAAATAATTCAAATAAATAGGAGGAAAATTAATTGAAAAGAGTAATGTGTATTCCTAACTATTCTGAAGGTAGAGATCTTGGAAAAGTTGAAAAAATCACAGAATGTTTTAGGGCAAAGGAAAATGTAAAGCTAATCGACTACCAACCAGATGCTGACCACAACAGACTTGTTGTTGAAGTAATTGGTGAACCAGAAGCTGTCATCGCTGCAGTTCTTGAATCTGTAAAGGTTGCAACTGAAATCATCGATATGTCTAAGCACGAAGGTGCTCACCCAAGAATGGGTGCAGTTGATGTTATACCTTTCGTTCCAGTAACTGAATGTACAACTGAAGAATGTGTTGAATATGCAAACAAGGTTGGTAAGGCTATAGGAGAAATGGGAATTCCTGTTTACCTATATGAAGATGCTGCAACAAGCCCAGACAGAAAGAACCTTGCTAAGGTTAGAAAGGGACAATACGAAGGATTCTTCGACAAAATCAAAAAACCTGAATGGAAACCTGACTACGGTCCACAAGAAATGAATGTTAAATCTGGAGCTACAGCTGTTGCTGCAAGATTCCACCTAGTTGCATTTAACGTAAACTTAAACACAAAGGACTTAGCTATTGCTGATAAAATTGCAAAAACAGTTCGTCACATTGGTGGAGGACTTAGATTCTGTAAGGCTATTGGTCTTGAACTAGAAGAAAAGGGTCTAACACAAGTATCAATGAACCTTGTAAATTATGAAAAGACTGCAATTTACCAAGCTCTTGAAATGGTAAAATCAGAAGCTAAGAGATATGGAGTAACTGTTGTTAACACAGAACTTATTGGACTTCTTCCACTACAAGCTCTTGTTGATTCAGCAGCTTACTACATGCAAATTGATGGATTTAAACAAGAACAAGTTCTAGAAACACTTTTAATAGAGGAGTAATTAAGTAAAATGGGATTTAAAACAGATATACAAATAGCTGATGAAGCAACAATGCTTCCAATTGAAGAAGTAGCTGCAAAGATTGGATTCGAAAAAGACGATCTTGAACAATATGGTAAATATAAGACTAAGATTTCTTGGGATGCAATCAAGAGAATCGAAGAAAACAATGAAAATGGTAAATTAATTCTTGTTTCTGCTATTTCTCCAACACCAGCAGGTGAAGGTAAATCTACAGTTTCTATTGGTCTAACTCAAGGACTTAATAGACTTGGAAAGAAATCTGCAGTAGCTCTTCGTGAACCATCTCTTGGACCAGTATTTGGTGTTAAGGGTGGAGCTGCAGGTGGCGGATACTCACAAGTAGTTCCTATGGAAGATATTAACCTTCACTTCACAGGAGACCTTCACGCAATGACAGCTGCAAATAACCTTATTTCAGCTTGTATTGATAACCACATCCACCAAGGAAATGCTCTAAGAATTGACTGTAGACAAATTACTTGGAAGAGAGTTATCGATATGAATGATAGATCTCTTAGAAATGTTGTTATCTCTCTTGGTAAAAAAGCTGATGGCTTCCCTAGAGAAGACCACTTTATGATCACAGTTGCATCTGAAATTATGGCAGTTCTTTGTCTATCAGAAAACATTGAAGACTTAAAGAACAGACTAGCTAAGATGATTATTGGCTACAACCTAGACAATCAACCTGTAACAGTTGCTGACCTCGAAATCCAAGGTGCTGTTGCAATGCTTCTTAAGGATGCACTAAAACCAAATATGGTACAAACTCTTGAAAACACACCAGCCTTTATTCACGGTGGACCTTTCGCTAATATCGCTCATGGATGTAACTCAATCCTAGCTACTAAACTTGCACTTGCTACAAGTGATTATGCAGTTACAGAAGCTGGATTCGGTGCTGACCTTGGTGCTGAAAAATTTATGGACATTAAATGTAGGATGGCAGGTCTTGCTCCAGATGCAGTTGTAATCGTTGCAACAATTAAGGCTCTTAAGATGCACGGTGGAGTAGATAAAAAAGAACTTAAGGCAGAAAATGTTGAAGCTCTTGAAAAAGGATTTGCTAACTTAAGACGTCACGTTGAAAATATTAAGAAGTTTGGTGTTCCAGCTATTATTGCCATCAACAGATTTGCTGATGATACTGAAGCTGAAATTGCTAAGTTAGAAGAACTTTGTAAAGAACTTGGAGTAAGAATTTCACTTTGTGAATGTTTCGCAAAGGGCGGCGAAGGTGCAGAAGATCTTGCTAAACAAGTTGTTGAACTAATCGACGAAGGAAAA
Organism: Peptoniphilus vaginalis; assembly: GCF_900176605.1. GTDB lineage: Bacteria > Bacillota > Clostridia > Tissierellales > Peptoniphilaceae > Peptoniphilus_A > Peptoniphilus_A vaginalis. The sequence goes on along the minus strand of NZ_FXLP01000003.1, from coordinate 93,449 downwards.
TCTGACTTCAAACTACTTTACGATGTAAATGCATCTATCGTTGACAAGGTAAACACAATTGTTAAAGAAATCTACAGAGGTAGAGAAGCTAAATTCACTAAGGCTGCAATGAGCCAAGTTAAGAAACTTGAAGAAATTGGTCTTGACAAGCTTCCAATCTGTGTTGCTAAGACACAATTCTCATTTACTGATGATCAAAAGATAATGGGAGCACCTACAGACTTTGACATAGAAATTCAAGATGTAAGAGTATCTGCAGGGGCAGGCTTCATAGTTGTTCAAACTTCAAACATCATGGTAATGCCAGGACTTCCAAAAGTTCCAGCTGCTAACAAGATGGACATTGACAACGACGGAGTTATTACTGGATTATTCTAATTCTCGGGAGGAAAAATGCTTAAAGATTTAAATATAGTAGAATTTGCAAATGAAACAGCTTCAGATTCACCAGCACCTGGTGGTGGATCTATTGCTGCCCTAAATGCATCAATGGCTGCTTCACTTCTTGCAATGGTTGCAGGACTAACTGTTGGCAAGAAAAAATATATGGACGTTTCTGAAAGAATGGAAGAACTTCAAGCAAAACTTTTAAAATACAAGGACGAATTTGTTGATGGAATCGACAAAGACGCTAACTCTTTTAATGGAGTTATGGACGCTATGAAACTTCCTAAGGAAACTGAAGAAGAAAAGGCAGCAAGATCAGAAAAAATTCAAGAAGGATACAGAAATGCAATTGAAGTACCTCTTGGACTTGGAATGAAAGTTACTGAATTATACGATTACGCAAGAGAACTTGCTGAAAAAGGTAATTCAAATGCAATCACTGACGTAGCGGTAGCTCTATTAAACATTGAAGCTGCAGTTCACGGAGCTTTCTTAAATGTAATCATCAACCTTAACTCACTTAAGGATCAAAATTACAGACACGAACTTGAAGAAAAAATGGCTGCTACAAGAAAGATTGTAGAAAAGAATCACGCAGAAATTATGAAAGTGGTAGATGAAAAATTAGCATGATTTATCTTTTAGTCGATGTTGGATCAACTTATACAAAGTTGCATTTAGTGGATACAAGTAAAAATGTAATTTTGGCTGGAGCTTCAAGTTATACTACTGTGGAGACCGATGTTAGAGAAGGCTTTAACAAGGCTTATAAAAAGCTAAGAGAAATCTCTGATGTTAAATATGATAAAATATTGGGTTGTTCTTCAGCATCAGGAGGACTAAAGGTCATAGCCATAGGTTTTTCAAAAAGCCTTACTACTGACGCTGCAAGACTTGCGTCACTATCAAGTGGTGCCAGGATTTTAAATGTTTATTCCTACGAACTCAAGGACGAAGAAGTAGAAGAAATAAAATCTGCTGGTGCTGATATCATAGTCTTATGTGGTGGAACTGACCACGGCAACAAGGACAACATAATCTACAATGCAAAGAAACTTGCAAAGGGGTCACTTAAGACTCCTGTAGTTGTGGCAGGAAATATTGACACTCATGAAGAAATAAGGGACATCTTTACAAAAGCTAATGTCCCTTGTGACTTCACAGAAAATGTCATGCCGACAACAAACACAATAAATTATAGGCCACTTAGACAGACAATTGGAGATCTTTTCATTAAGACTATCGCCCATGCAAAGGGGATTGATTTATTAAGTCAAGATTTTGAAATATTATTGCCAACTCCAGTTGCAGTTCAAAAGGCAATGTCAGTCTACGCCAAATACTTGGATAAGGTTATATTATCCGTTGACATAGGCGGGGCAACTACAGATATTCATTCCATAGGTAAAACTTATTATGGAGAAGAAAATGTCATCTCACCTCCCATTGATGAGCCCTATGAAAAGAGAACGGTTGAAGGCGATATGGGTATGAGGTACTCTGCAACTGCTCTTTATGAGTCAGTTGGAGAAGAGCCCTTCTTAAAGTTTGGAATAAAAGATGCCAAGGAAGAAACTGAATTTCGTTTTAACCATACTAGCTATATTCCAGACAATGAAGAAGACCTATTCTTTGACAATGTCTTGTGTTATATAGCAACTCATACTTCCCTTATGAGACACGTTGGGCACATAAAAAAAATTAAAACACCTACTAGAACTATTTATGAGCAGTATGGAAAAGATTTGAGACCAGCAGAAATGTTTATTGGCACTGGTGGATCGCTCATTAATTCTAATGAGCCAAAGAAAATCCTATCAGCCATTAAGGACTTAGATGAAAAATATCTAATTAACAGGGACGTAAAAACTTATTTAGATAAGGAGTATATCCTATCATCAGCTGGACTAATTTCTACTGTGGATGAAGAAGCTTCATACAAATTATTAAAGAAATATCTTAAAGAATTATAAAAACTTTTAGAAGTTACCAAGTTTGGTAGCTTCTTTTTTTTGAAAAAATTTCTTAGCTTCTTAAGTTAAAGAAATAATTTTCGTTGAGCTTAAAGAAATTAAAAAATTTTTTTGCTTAAGTGCTTGTGACCTTTGAATGAAAATAAAATTTAAAAATTACTAAGACAATAAAAACGCTACTTGAAAAACAATACAAGCAGCGTTTATGTTTTTAATATTTTATTTTATAGATTTAAACACCAAAAAATAATTTTCAGCATAGAGAATTAAATTAAGTAAAAGAAAGCTAATAAAATATTTTTTAGTCACAGCTTCGAGCTTTGAAAACTTATATAGGTTTAAGAAGAAAACAGGTAGGGTAAGTATGAGTCCCAAATAAATATCAGAAGATCTTGTAAAGCCAGATTCAGTAAGAGGAACAAAGATGCCTAAATCAAAAGTAATAAGTAGGGGCAAGATAATCAATATAATGAGTTCAAAAAAGATTGGCTTAAGACTCTTAGCCTTATTATTGCAAACACTTATAATAAGTCCAAGAATCATAATTAAGGAAAAAATTTTCATTTGATTTAAGAGCAAGGCAAACAGCATGCAGGTAAACTGAATATTTGTTGCAATTGTATCTAAATCATCGATACTCTTTTTAAATTTTGGAATATTAAAATTAATAGAGATAAATCCCAACAAAAATATAATTAAAAGTACTTTTTGAAAGTCCATATTATCACCTCTTTATCCCATTATAACATAAGTTGTAAAAGTAACTAAATCAGACTTCTATCTATTTTTATAATTTACATTGATGAAATCAAATTATATGTGGAAGCTTTTCATACTTGTTTAAAATTTTGAGAAAAATAATGTCAGATTATAGGAAAAAAATCATAAAAAATCATAGGAAATATACCAGTATTTTTAAGTTCAATTTTACTCAAATAAAGTCCTTATAATCTTTAAAAAAGCCTAATAATAGTGTAAAATATCTATAAGGAGTTTTGTCGTGGAATATTGGGATGTATATGATAAAAAAGGAAAATGGAAGAGGCGAGCCATAAGAAAGGGCGAGCGTCTTAAAAATAGTGATTACCACCTTATAGTTGAGGGATGGATCCTAAGAGATGATGGAAATTTTATTATCCAGAGAAGGTCTCTTAATAAAAAATCCTTTGCTGGCATGTGGTACTGCTCTGCTGGTGGGTCTGTTATATCGAGAGAGACTCCCAAGGAGGGTATGGTCCGTGAGTTCAAAGAAGAGCTTGGCGTTGATATAAGTGAAGATGAACTTAGACTCAAGAGGATTATCACTGAAAAAAACACAATATTTTATATTTTTCTAGTGCGTAAAAATATTTCTCTTGATGAAATAGTCATGCAGGAGGAAGAGGTTATGGATGTTGACTTAGCCAGCGTGGAAAAGATTCAAAGAATGATTGAAGACAAAACTTTTATTGGACTTGATTACTACGAAAAATTTTTCAGAGGTATATAATCGTCTCAAGTGAGGCGTTTTTTTATAGGAGGATTTATGAAATTATACAATACTCTAAGTAGGAAGAAGGAGGACTTTGTTCCTATTAAGGAAGGTGAAGTTGGAATCTACAACTGTGGACCAACTGTTTACAACTTTATCCACGTTGGTAACGCAAGACCTCTTGTTGTCTTTGACACTTTGAGAAGGTACTTTGAATACAAGGGGATGAAGGTTAAATTTGTTGTTAACTTTACAGACATTGACGATAAGATGATTAACAAGGCAAATGATGAAGGCGTTAAGGTTTCTGACATTGCTGAAAGATATATAAAAGAATTTAAGAAGGATGCAGGTGGTCTTCACCTTTATGACTATGAAACTATAAATCCTAGGGCAACTGAACACATTGATGAAATAATTGACTTCGTCCAAACCCTAATAGACAAGGGAGCAGCCTATGTTTCCAATGGAGATGTCTACTTTGACATTAGCCATGCCAAGGACTATGGCAAGCTTTCAAAGAAAAATCTCGATGACCTAATTTCTGGTCACAGGGTCGATATAAATGACAACAAGAAAAACCCACAAGATTTTGCTCTTTGGAAGAATAAAAAGGAAGGAGAACCCTTCTGGCAGGCACCTTGGGGAGAAGGTAGACCTGGCTGGCACATTGAGTGTTCTGTAATGGCAAAGACTATTATTGGAGATAACATCGACATCCACACTGGTGGCGAGGACCTACAGTTCCCTCACCACGAAAATGAAATTGCCCAATCAGAAACTTGCAACGGGGTTCCCTTTGCCAACTACTGGCTCCACAATGGAATGATAACTGTTGACAACGAAAAGATGTCAAAATCCAAGGGTAACTTCTTCACAGTTAGAGAAATTTCTGATGAGTTTGACTTAGAAGTTTTGAGATTTTTCCTTTTAACAACTCAATACCGTTCGCCAATTAACTTCTCAAGAGAAGTAATGGAACAAACAAAAAATTCAAGCAAGAGACTTTACAATGCAAAGTACAAGCTTGAAGATGCCATAGAAAAAACTTCTGTAGAAAAAATCACAGAAGAGGAAGAAAATTTATTAAAGGGCTATGACAAGCACATAGAAAAGTTTGAAACAGCCATGGAAGATGACTTAAACACTGCTGATGCCATTACTGCAATCTTTGATCTTGTTAAGGACATCAACTTAAATCTTGATGAAAATTCTTCCGAGGAAGTTCTTGAAAAATCCTTAGAACTTCTTAAAAAGCTTACTAGGGTCCTTGGAATAATGGAAGAAGAAAGAGAAGAAATCTCAGGCGACATTGAAGAACTTATCAAGGAAAGAAATGAAGCAAGAAAGAACAAGGACTTTGCTAGGGCTGATGAAATTCGTGATGAGTTAAAGAATATGGGAATTGAAATAGAAGATACGAGAAGTGGAACAACTTGGAAGAGAATTTAAGTTTTTTAGAAGTCAAAAATTACACTGAAGCCGAGGTAAGGGAGCTAAGTCCCCTTGCCCTAGCCTATATAGGTGATGCTTGTTTTGAAATCTTAGTCAGGAGTGAAATCTTGGACATAAGAAAGAACCCCAACAAGCTTCACAGGGAAAGCATAAAGTATGTGAGGGCCAAGGGCCAAAGAGACCTTTTTGAAAAAATAGAAGATATTTTAACAGAAGATGAAAAGAGAATTTATAAGAGGGGAAGAAATGCCAAGTCCCACACAGTTCCAAAGAATGCAGACCCTATAGATTATAGGATTGCAACTGGCGTGGAGGCTCTTTATGGCTACCTCTACCTCTTAAAGAGATATGATAGGATTAGAGACTTATTTAAGGAGATGATAGGATGAAGGTAAAAATTATTTCCCACACAATGGATCCAGACAAGACTATTGCTGCGGCTGCTAAACTTTGCTATTCAAGAGTTGGTGTTGAAGAAATTACGGAAAATTTAACAGAAGAATCTACAGAAAAGTTTTTAAATAGACTTTTGTCTTTTTCTCACCTATCACCACTTGAACATGTTAGCTTTACCTTTGCTATTGAAGGAGTTTCAAGGACTCTTACTCATCAACTTGTAAGGCATAGAATTGCATCCTATTCACAACAATCACAAAGGTATGTAAAACTTGATTCCTTTGAATACATTATTCCACCTCAAATCGAAAGAAATGAGGAAGCGAAAAAAGTTTTTATAGAAGCTATGAAGAGGGACCAAGAGGACTACGACAAGCTAGTTGAAATATTAGTGGAAGAAAATGCAAGACCACTAATAGCAGAGGGAATGGATGAAGCCAAGGCAAGAAAGTCTGTGGAAAAAATGTCTATAGAAGATGCTAGGTATGTCTTCCCTAATGCTTGTGAGACAAAAATTGTTGTCACAATGAATGTTAGAACTCTCCAACACTTCTTTACAGTTAGATGTTGCGAAAGAGCCCAATGGGAAATCAGAGACCTTGCAACAGAAATGTTAAGAGAAGTAAAGGAAGTAGCACCACTTCTATTTAGGGACGAAGGACCAGGCTGCGTAAGTGGACCCTGCCCTGAAGGTAAAATGACTTGTGGCAAGGCAAAGGAAATTAGAGAGAAGTTTAAGAATTTAAAATGAAATATATATATGGAAGAGGCCCCGTTATGGAGGCCATTAAAAATGAAGAAGTAGAAAAAATTTATGTAGGGAAAAATGCCAGCGGGTCTATTAAAAAAATCCTTGGAATGGCAAGAGATGCAAAGGTCCCTACAGTTACAAGTGACAATGAAAAGCTAGAAGAACTTGCTGGCACAAAAAACCACCAAGCAGTGGTTGCTCTTGTAAGTGACTTTGAATACATTGAGCTTGAAGACCTAATGAGAAAGTTAGAAGGCAAGGAAGACGCAAGTATTTTCATACTTGATAAGATAGAAGACCCTCACAATTTTGGAGCAATAGCAAGAAGTTGTAACTTCTTTGGCATTGACGCCATAATCTTCCCAAATAGGAGGGCAGCAACAGTAAACGACACTGTAGTAAAATCTTCTGCAGGCGCAATTTATGACATTGATGTCTGCAAGGTTTCAAATATTTCTCAATCCATTGACAAGTTAAAGGAAGCAGGCTTTTGGATTTATGCAACGGACCTTGAGGGAGAAGATATAAGAGAGTGTGACTTCTCTGGCAAGGCAGCAATAGTTATAGGCAACGAAGGCAAGGGAGTTTCAAAAAATATTTTGAAGAACTCAGACAAGACCATAACTATTCCAAACTTCTCTGACTTTGATTCCCTTAACGCTTCAGTTGCAGCAGCAATTGTAATGTATGAGATTAGAAGATAACAGAGAAAAAAATGAGAAGGCGAGCAAGTAGGTATAGAAGAGATGTAAACTATCTCTTTGTAGATGGATACAATATAATAAATTCTTGGCAACCCTTAATAGAATTGAAAAACGTATCCCTTGAAGATGCGAGGAATGAATTAATTGATATAATGATTGAATTTTCTCACATAAGTAGGGAGCACATAATCCTAGTCTTTGATGCCTACTTGGTAAAAAAATCTGGCGGCAATACTTATAAGAAAGACGGGATTGACATAATCTTTACCAAGGAGTTTGAAACAGCAGACCATTATATTGAAAGACAGCTAGATGTAATAGGAAGGCTCACCAAGGTTCGTGTAGCCACAAGTGACAATGTGGAGCAGCAAATAATTTTATCTCGTGGTGGAACGAGGATTTCTGCTAGGGAGCTTGAGGCTGAAGTAAATCATTCCAAAAACAAGGTCAATTATCTTGCCAAGAGACTAAAGGAAGAAAGGGTTACAGCCCTTGATGAAGATGTAATTCATAAACTTATACAATTAAAGCAGGATATTTCAAAGAAAAAAAGTTAGGAGGCTTAAGATGAAGTGTAGAAATTGTGGAAAAGAAAATAAAGAAGATGCTTTATTTTGTATGGACTGTGGTCACGATTTAAGAGAAGATAGAGACTTCTCTAAAACAGAAATTATAAATAAGGGTCACAGTTATTATGAAGAAGACGATACTAAGATAGTAAAAAATAATTCTTTTAAAGATAATTCCATGGGCTTAAAACAAAAGGGTCTAGTCTTTGGATTAGTTGTTGTGGGATTAATAGTATTCTCTCTGATATTTAATTTTGGCTTTAGCAAGTACAAGTACTCAAAACTTGAAACATCTGCAAATGCTAATCTAGAAGCAAAGAATTATAAGGAAGCAAGAGAAAAATTTAGCCAACTTTATGAAAAGTCATCTGATAAAAAGTACTTAGATGAAATCAACAAGATTGATAAGATGTTAGAAACTAAGGACCTTTTAAATAAGGCCAATAAGAAATATGAAGAGAGAGACTATGAAACTTCTCTTGCCAACCTAAAGGAAATTTAAACTGAAGACGATGATGAACTTAGAGAAAAGGTTGATGGACTTATTAAGAAAAACTACGATGGAATTAAGTCTGAAATAATGCAACTTAAAGCTAATAATAATTATGAAGGAGCTATTAATAGGTTAAATGAATACCTTACTGTTGATCCTGACAACGCAGATTTTAAAAAGATGCTAGAAGATTTAAATCTTGAAAAGACAAACAACGATAATAAGACTCAAGAAGAAAGTGAAGCCACAAAGCAAAAGGCCAGAGCTGATGAGCTAGAAGCTCAGATACAAAGACTTCAAAATCGTGAAGTGTCAAGCCTAGTTGACACATATCAATTTGTAACTTCAGGCAAGGCGAATGTAAGAAGTGGACCTGGATTTGCCTACAGCATCTCTTATGTTCTTCATAGAGGTGACCCAGTTTATGTTTACGACACTAGACGTTCAGATGGAAGAACTTGGTGTAACGTTGGTGACGGATGGATAAGCTACAGGACATTAAACGGCGAAGCAAAATAATAAAGTTAAGACAGTCGAGAGGCTGTCTTTTTTTGTGCTCTACATAATAGAAAGAAATTATTTAATAGCAGAAAAATTTTTTAATAAATAAGGAATTATACTTTAGTTAATAAGAAGAAATATATTTTAATAAATAAGTAAGAAATTATTTTTAGTTAATAAGAAGAAAGTGAATATTGATGAAGAAGTAAGAAATTATTTTTAGTTAATAAGAAGAAAGTGAATATTGATGAAGAAGTAAGAAATTATTTTTAGTTAATAATAAGAAAGTGAATTTTGATGAAGGAGTAAGGAATTATATCTTAGTTAATAATAAGAAAGTATATTTTAATAAATAAGTAATAGCTATCTCTTAATTAAGAGAGAATATTTTTTTAAAACAAAATTTTTTTAAGGATGTTAACAATATTAATTATTTTATTATGTTAAAAAAATCAAGCGTATTGATTTAAATTTTCAGTTAACTATGGTATAATGTCTAAGCAAATGATAATCAAACTCAAATATTGATTAAAGCTTAATAAAATTAAAATTAGAAATGAGTGGTTAAATGCTTAGCTTAGTAATGGCACCCTTAAATGATAATTATAAGATTTTAAGGATTAAGTCTTTAGGAGATAGTAATATAACTGAGTCCCACCTGGCAAACCTTGGTTTTGTCAAAGACGCAGTTATAAAAGTTGTTAATGAGAACGATGGTAGTTTAATTGTATATGTTAAAGATTCTAGAGTTGCATTAGGAAAAGATATTGCAAAAAAATATTAGTAGAGGAGTTGCAAGAATTGATTACACTAAAGGATGCAGTTGTAGGAAAATACTACATCGTTAAAAAAAATCAATGGTTCTGGTCCTTTAAAAAGAAGGATAATGGACATGGGTATTACAAAGAATTCAGAAGTCTATATAAGGAAGGTAGCTCCACTAGGCGATCCTGTGCAAATTAATATTAGGAATTATGAACTTAGCACTAGAAAAGCAGATGCTGAGTTAATTGCAATTGAAGAGATAGAAAATAAGGAGGACTAAGATGGCTATTGCTATTGCACTTGCCGGAAACCCCAAAAGTAGTAAGTCCACTCTTTTCAACGACTTAACTAGCTCAAATCCAAAATAACTAAAAAACCATTAAAAATAAGCATAGCAACAAGACCCCCAGGGGTTTTGTGAATTTCCCCTTTTTCCTATCGCCACTTAAATGCAAACATATTTCTTTTTTTAAATAAATTAAAAATTTTCATACTAAAGCAATTTCTCTTTAAAGTTTTTATCTTAGTATGTGTGCCTTCAAGAAGACCATTAGACCAAGGATAGTCAAGAGAATTGCATATTTCATCAAACCACTTATTAAAAGAAGTGACACAAGATCTAAATTCTTTTAAATGTTTATTAAATATATTTCTGAAAAATCTTGTAAAAGTTTGGCGAAATTACATACTATAATTAAAAATAGTAATTAAGTAATATTAATTACAAATTTATATTTAATTGATGTAATTTTCAAAAAAATATAAACGCGTTTTTATGTTACAATGTTATTAATAAATATAAAAAGAAAGGATGATTAAAATGAATAGAAAGAAGATTTTAGGATATATTTCTGCTATTATAGGTCTCTTGTTAGTGCTTGCACCAAAATTTATAACACCCGTTTGCCCTCCTATGGAAGATGGGATGTTCATGAAATGCCACTGGATGGGAAATATGACTATGGGTATTGGCGCAGTCATTTTAGTATTAGCAATCATTCTTATTGTAGTTAAAGATTCAAAAATATCTTTAGGATTATCTATTTCAAATATAGCAATTGGTATTTTAGAGATACTAAACGCTCATGTGCTTATTGGTGGATGTATGAAAGCTGATATGGCTTGCAGAGCAAGAACCATTCCATTTTGCACATTGTTGTCAGTCATATTGGTTTTAGTTAATATTTATTATTTTATGAAAGAAAGAAATTCATAATGGAATCAATAATTAGAACTGAAAATTTAAGTAAGAGTTTTAAGAGAGGTTCTAATACACTTTTTGCAGTTAAAAATGTAAGCTTTACCTTGAAGGAGGGAGACTTTGTCAATATAATTGGCAGAAGTGGTTCAGGGAAGTCAACTTTTTTAAATCTTTTGTCTGGTTTATTAAAACCGACTGAAGGTAAAATTTTTGCTAAGGGCAAAGATATGAGTGATTTTTCTGATAGAGAAATTAGCAAATATAGGAATGAAATCATAGGTTTTGTACCACAAAGTCTAGGAACACTTCCAAATTTAAATGTTTTAGAGAATGTGTCTCTTCCTTATTATCTATTTAAAAGAGATTACTCTGCTTATGAAAAAGCAGCTATGCTTCTTGATGAGATGGGAATTTTGCATTTGAAAGATGATTTTCCTAAAAATTTATCTGGAGGAGAGCTAAAAAGAGTGCTGATAGCCAGATCTATGATTAATTCGCCGGAACTTTTGATTTTAGATGAGCCTACAAGTGATTTGGATAAAAATACTACTATAGAGATAATGGATTTATTAAAAAAAATAAATTCAAAAGGTACTGCACTTATTATAGTTACTCATGAGCTTGATATTTTAAAATATGGAAATACACTTTGCCAAATGGAAGATGGAAGTTTAATAAAAAAAGAGGGATAGAGATGAATTTATTAAGGAAAAGGACTAGCATTTTCGCAATGATAGTAATCATGATTAGCCTCACTTTCATACCTGCTTTTGCAGCAGAAACAAATTATGATAACTGGGTTGAAGTCGCTGATGCTATGTCAGAACATTTACAAAAAGCTGTGGAAGTTTACAAGCCTGGAGATAAGGATGCTAAAAAAGCAGCCACAGATGCAATTAATGTTGCTTACTTTAAATTCTATGAAAAAATAGGATTTGAAAAAACAACTATGTCTGCAATTTCAGGTCAAAGAGGTTCAATGGTTGAACATCAATTTTACAGAGCAAAAAATTCTATCAAAGAAGATGCAGACCCAAAAGAAGTTAAAGATGAAATTGATGCACTTATAACTTATCTTCATGAAGATGCTAATACTCTTGATGGAACCTCTGGAGATTCTAAGTCCAGTGGTCAAAGTCAAGAAGATGCAAACAGCCTTTCAACAGGTCAATTGTTGGGAGAGTTGCTAAAAAGATTTGGCACATTTTTTGCAGTTCTTGGACTTACACTTCGTGAAGGACTTGAAGCCATTTTAGTTGTAGCTGCCATTGCTGCATATTTATCAAAGACTAATAATAGAATTTATTTAAAAGGTGTATATATTGGAGCCTTGCTAGGCATTGTTTTTTCAGTAGTCCTAGCTGGAGCATTTAATATCATCGCCAATACAGTGGGAGAAGTTGAGTCAGGAATGGGACAAGAAATATTCGAAGGAATTGCGATGTTTCTTGCTGTTATCGTACTATTTTATGTATCCAATTGGATGCTTTCTAAATCTGAAGTTGAAGTTTGGAATAGATACATTAAAAACAAAGTTGAACAATCTGTTTCCAAGGGTAATTATTTTGCCTTATCTTTCACTTCATTCTTAGCAGTAGCAAGAGAGGGTGCAGAACTTATTTTGTTTTTCCAAGGTATGAGAACAGGTATTTCTGATAATCCAATGCATATGTGGATTGGACTTTTAGTTGCCGCCATAATACTTGCAATTGTATATTATTTAATTGCTAAAGTTTCTGTAAGGCTACCATTAAAACCATTCTTTACATTTACTTCTTGGCTAATGTTTATACTTTGCTTGTCTTTCTTAGGAAAGGGCATAGGAGAATTACAAGAAGCAGATGTAATTGGCAGAACTGTAGTTCCTTGGATGAATGGATGGTCTGCTGAAGTTATAGGTATATATGATAGGTATGAAAATCTTATTCCACAAATTATTCTATTAGTAGTAACCATTGTTTCTGTTATCTATCAAAATAATAGAAACAAAAAAATTAGAGCTGAGCTTGAAGCCAGCCAAGAAAAAAAATAGGAGGGTATTATGTTAAAAAAGAAAAGTTTATTTCTTGTTGTTATGACGCTTGTGGGTGCATTAATGTTTACAGCTTGTGGTAAAAAAGAAGATACAAAAGCTAATAATGCAGCTAAAACTTCTACAGAAGAAAAAGCACCAGCTGAAGGAAACAAGAAAGAAGCAGGAGATGCAAAAGCTGCAGCTCCAGGAGAAAGTAAAGGATTTGAAGAATTTCCAATTGGCGATGACCAAACTAAAGGACCTTTAGTAATCTCTGGTGTATATTTCCAACCAGTTGATATGGAACCAGCAGGAAACTCAATTCCTAAAGAAGAAGCTGACTGCCATATTGAAGCTGACATTACAGCATCACAAGAAGGTTCAACATTAGGTTATGGTGTTGGTGATTTTGTTCCATGGTTAAAAGTAAAAGCTTATTTACAAAAGAAAGGTTCAGACCATGTTCAAGAAGTAGCTTTAATGCCAATGAACGCATCTGATGGTCCACACTATGGTGCAAATGTTAAATTTGACGAAGGTGTTGGTGTTTATGATGTAAAATTCGAAGTAGCTGCACCAGGAAATGACTACTTACTACACGTAGATAAAGAAACTGGTGTAACAGGTAGATTCTGGACAGAACCACTTGTTGCAGAATGGACTGACTTCGAATGGAACGGACCACAATGGTAAAATTTTGAAAATTTTTAATATTTTGAAGGGGAATTCATGTTCCCCTTATATGCATTTATAGGGGGTGAAATTATTTTAAAAATTTTTATTAAAGTTATGGAGGCGGGAATAGCCTTTTCTCTAATGATTTCTTTAATACTTGCCTATTATACAACTAAAGAGAGCAAATATAAAAAGTATGTTATTATAATTTCTTTAGTTTTAGGGGTAATTGCAGCAATTGTTTCAATAATTATAAGAAATATACCTAATTTTATTAATAGAACAGAATTGAATTTCTGGTCTATGGTACCCATAGTTATCTCAGTATTTTTAATATTAATTTTTATGATATTTGAAGATAAGATAAATGCTAAAATTTATGATAATTTCATTTCATCATCGGTTGTTGTTTATCTTGTAGGAATTTGTTTTTATTATTTACCGTATGTATTTAACCAATCAAACAAATTTGTATATTATGGCGAAAGTGCTGTTTCAACTATTGTACTTTTTAGGATTTTAGGCTTTGTTTTTGGGATAATCATGATGATTTTATCAGGGCTTGCTATATATAAGTCTTCAGTTAAACTTGAAGGTAAAAACTTAAAGATTATTGTTTTTTTGAGCTTGGTATGTTCGGGTATCAGCCAATTTAATATCATAATTCAAAGGTTTTATTCTAAAGGGATTATTCCTAGAAATGTTAACTTTTTTAGAGTTATTGCATTTATAGCTAATCACGAAAATGTGTTTTTATTTGCAACAATGTTAATTATGATTGCTATTCCAGTAATTTTATATAAGCAAAATATTAAAGTTAATGAAGAATATAGCAATAGAGCTCAGTTAAGAAAAATAAAGTATAGAATGAAGAATAAAAGACGTTGGGCAATTTTTTTCCTTGTCGTTTTATTTATTAATACTTTTTCATTAACGGCTGGAAAGGCATATGCTAATAAGGAACAGGCTCTTTCACCACCAGAAGATTATCAAACTGAAAATGGAATGATTGTTATTCCTTTAAGTAGTTTAGAGGATATGCATTTGCACAGATATTTGTATAAGGCAAAGGATGGTACACAAATGAGATTTTTCTGTATTAAAAAATCAGAAGGTTCTTATGGAGTTGTACTTGATGCTTGCGAGATATGTGGTCCATCAGGATATTTTGAAAGAGGCGATGATATTATTTGTAAGTTGTGCGACGTTGTAATGAATAGGGGTACAATAGGTTTTAAGGGTGGATGTAACCCAATACCTTTCCCATACATTGTCCATGATAAAAAGATAAAGATTGCGCCAAAAGATCTTGACGCATTGTCTAATGTATTTAAGTAGGAGGGCTTATGTTTTGGAGAATAGTTAAAGGAGCACTTTTTAGACAAAAAGGAAAGATGGCTCTTATTGCATTTACAGTTGCCCTTGGAGCTTCTCTTGCCACTTCAATGTTAAATACCATGCTCGGTGTTGGAGATAAAGTTAATCAAGAATTAAAGACTTATGGAGCAAATATTAACGTATTGCCTAAGGAAGCTTCTCTTCTTGATGATTTGTATGGCATGCAAGAAAAAGAGGGGCAGGTTCAAAAATATTTAAAGGAATCAGAACTTCCTAACATTAAAACTATTTTTTGGGCTTACAATATTGTAGACTATACGCCATATCTTAACACTTGGGTTTCTTGTAATAATGATTCTAAACATACTAAGATGGTAGGAACATGGTTTAATAATCATATGGATTTGCCTACTGGAGAGTCAGTTGATACTGGTATGATTAGACTTAAAAACTGGTGGGAAGTTCAAGGTGAGTGGTTATCAGAAAATGATAGCGATTCAGTTATGCTTGGAAAGATTTTTGCAGACAGAAATGGATTTAAAGTTGGTGATGAAATCCAACTAAAAAGCAATAATTTAGACAAAAAATTAAAAGTTAAGGGTATTTTCTCATCAGGTTCTGATGAAGATGCATTTATTTATGCTACTTTAAAAACAGCACAAGAATTTGCTGGAGTTACTGGAGTTGTAAATAAAGTTGAAGTATCAGCTCTTACTACACCAGACAATGACTTAGCAAGAAAGGCTGCCAAAAACCCACTATCTTTAACTGTTAAGGAATGGGAAGTATGGTATTGTACAGCTTATGTTTCTGCTATTTGTTATCAAATAACAGAAGTAATGACTGATTCTGTAGCTAAGCCAATTCGCCAAGTTGCAGAAAGTGAAGGAGATATTTTAAATAAGACTACTCTTCTTATGGTTTTAATTACAGTATTAACTTTGATTGGTTCAGGCTTTGGTATTTCTAATCTTATTACAGCATCTGTAATGGAAAGATCTAATGAAATTGGACTTCAAAAAGCTATAGGGGCGTCAAATGGAAGGATAATTTGCATAATTCTTCTGGAAATAATTTTGACGGCGATATTTGGAACAGTTATAGGTTACGGAGTTGGTCTGCTACTTACTCAGATTATTGGTCTAACAGTTTTTGGCTCAGCAATAGCTCCAACAGCTATGGTAGTTCCTATTGTAGCAATACTTATTATTCTTGTTACAATTTTGGGTTCAATACCAGCTATAAGATACCTTTTGAATTTAAATCCAACGGAGGTACTACATGGCAGATAAACAAAGTAAAAATAAATTTTACTTAAAAATGATAATGACTTCCTTGGCAAGGAGACGTGCAAGAATGTTAACAGCACTACTTGCTATAGCTATGGGAGCAACAATTATTTCAGGACTTGTTACTATTTACTATGATATTCCTAGACAAATGGGTAAGGAGTTTAGGTCTTATGGTGCAAATATGTTGGTAATTCCTACTAACCCTGATAAAAAAATTACCAATGAACAGTTAGATGAAATTAAAACGTTAATTCCATCGGGAAAGCTTGTAGGTCAGGCACCCTATATTTATACAAATGCAAAAATTAATGAACAACCTTATATGCTTGCAGGTACAGATTTAAAGGGAGCGAAAGAAAATTCTCCATACTGGCTTATTGATGGTTCATGGCCTGAAAAGCCTAGAGAAGTTTTAATAGGTAATGAAGTTTCAAAGGCTTTGGAATTAAAAGAGGGAGATAAAATTATTATAAATACTCCCAAAGTTAATGGAGAAGGTTCTATAGATACTAATTTTGTTGTTTCAGGAGTTGTAACAACAGGCGGTAAAGAAGAAGAACTTATTTTTATGAGTATTGATGATATTTCACATCTTGTTAAAGACAAAAATTTTGATGTCGTAGAATATTCAATAGAAGCTGAACAAAATGATCTTTCAAAAATAGTATCAAATATTTCACAAAAGGATGGATCTCTTACTCCACAAATGGTAAAAAGAGTTACCGCCTCACAAGATATAGTTTTGAATAAATTACAAGCTCTTGTCTTCATTGTAACGATAATAGTATTATTCATAATGATGATATGTGTATCCACAACAATGATGGCTGTTGTAACTGAAAGGCGTAAAGAAATAGGTCTTAAGAAAGCTTTGGGCGCTACAAATTTGTCGGTAATTGTTGACTTTTTAGGTGAAGGAGCATTTTTGGGGGTTTTTGGTGGACTTTTAGGTGTTGCATTAGGATATATATTTGCCAATAGAGTAAGTATTTCGGTATTTGCTAGAAAGGTAAGTTTCTTGCCTCTTTTAGTACCTATGACAATTATTGTCTGTATAATAATAACTATAGTTGCATCTTTAATACCAGTATCTAAAACTGTTGATATTGATCCAGCTTTAGTGCTTCGTGGAGAATAGAAAGGAATTTTATGGATATATTAAAACTCGTAGATGTTTCAAAAATTTATGGTGAACTTAAAGCCCTTGACAAAATCAATTTAAGTGTAGAAAAGGGTGAATGGATTTCTATAATGGGTCCATCAGGCTCTGGTAAAACAACAATGATGAATATTATTGGTGCCATGGATAAACCTTCACTTGGCGAAGTTATTTTGGATGGTGAAGATATAGCAAAAAAATCACCTAAGGAACTAACAGTTATTAGAAGGGATAAGATAGGACTTATTTTCCAACAATTTCATTTAGTTAATTATTTAAGTGCTTTGGAAAATGTAATGATGTCACAATATTATCATTCTATGCCAGATGCACAAGAAGCAATGGAAGCTTTGGCTGCAGTAGGTCTTGCTGATAGAGCCAAGCACTTACCCAACCAATTATCAGGTGGGGAACAACAAAGAGTATGCATTGCTAGAGCTCTTATTAATCATCCTACAATACTTTTAGCCGATGAACCCACAGGGAATTTGGATGAAAAGAATGAATATATAGTTCTTGACATATTTGAAAAACTTCACAATGCAGGATCAACAATTATTGTTGTAACTCACGACCCTGAAGTCGGTGAAGAATCTGAAAGAATGATAACTCTTGAACATGGTATAATTTCAAGAGAAGAAAAAATGAAAAGAAAAAGACCAGTTCTTGATACTGTAAAAAAAGATGAAAAACTTAAGGAGTTTATATGAGAAAAATTTTAAATGTATTAATGATTTTTTCTTTGGGGCTTGTCCTAGTTGCTTGTGGAGGAGATAAAAAAGAAGAAGCTCCAAGCGTAAGCTATAAAGACGGCACATATCATGGAGAATCTGCCAAAGATGAAAGAGGCGGACTTGTAAAGGTGGATATAAGTGTTAAAGACAATAAGATTGAATCTTGCACAATGCAAAACATTGATGGAGATGGAAAAGAAAAGGATGAATCTTATGGTCAAAGCCAAAATGAAGGACTATATAAGATAGCCCAACAAGCTATAAATTTTTCGAAGTCATACCCAGATAGATTAGTGGAAAAAGGAAATCCTGAAGGAGTGGACGTTATTTCGGGGGCAACACAAACTTACAAGCAATTTATAGAAGCTTGCAATAATGCTCTTGATGGTGCAAAATAATGAAAGATTTATACACAATTAATTTAGCAAAAAAAAATATAGAAAATAAGAAGACAAGATCAATTACCTTGATTTTACTTGTAGGAATTTTAACTTTTATTTTATTCATGTCATCATTTATAATTTTTTCTCTTAAAAATGGCATGAAATCTTTATCAGATAGGATGGGAGCAGACATTATAGTAGTTCCAGAAGGTTATGATTCTAAAATTACAGGTGCAATATTAAGGGGAGAACCTAATACATTTTTTTTTGACAAGGACATATTAAGTAGAGTAAAAAAAATACCGGGCATAGAAAAAGCTTGTGGTCAAGTTTATCTAGCTACACTTTCTGCTGGATGTTGTTCTTTTCCCATTCAAGTTATAGGAATTGACTTTTCTGATGACTTTAGTGTAAAACCTTGGCTTGAAAAACAGATTAAAACTCCAATTAAAGCTGGGCAAGTTGTTGTAGGTGCTAACATTGTGGGGGATATTAATCATAAGGTTAAATTTTTTAATCAAGAATTTGATATAAGAGGTAGGCTTGCAAAAACTGGCATGGGTTTTGATAATTCAGTTTTTATGACAATAGAAGAAACTCATAGATTAGCCAAGGAATATGAAAAGATAATTAATCATCCGGTGGCAAAAAAAGATGATATATCTTCTATTTTAGTAAAAGTTGAAAAAAACAAAGATCCAAAAACAATTAAAAAGCTTATTAAAGAAGAATTTAAAAAAGAAAAAGTGTATCCTTTATTGCCAAGAAAAATAATGACACAAGTTTCAGATTCAGCAAAAAACATGCTTGTATATGTGTATATATTGATAGCTTTGATTTGGATACTAGCTTTCTTTATTTTAAGTCTTGTAAATACCTTATCAGTTAAGGAAAGAAAAAGAGAATTTGCAACCATAAGGATATTAGGAGCAACAAAGAAAAAACTCAGTGAAGTAGTTCTTGTTGAATCTATGCTAATTAATGGTACAGGTGCAGTCATAGGTTCTGTGCTTTCCTTTGTTTTAAGTATAACTTTCAATAATGTATTTTCATCACTTTTAAATATGCCTTTTTTAAGACCAAATCTATTCCTTATGATTTTAATGTTAATAATAGTAATATTTTTGGGAACCTTGTTAGGACCAATATCTTCAATTATTGCTATTAATAAAATAAATAAAGTAGAATTATTATTGATGCAAAGAGATAATGATTAAAATAGGCTATTTGTCAAATTTTGGGGAGACTCGTTAATTCGAGTCTCTCTTTTCATTTAAAAATCAATACTTAGACGCTAATTAAATTATCAATTCTAAAAAAACAAAAAACTACTAAAAATAAGCATAGCAAACAAAACTCCTAGGGGTTTTGCGAATTTTTCCTGTTTTCCTAACCACTACTTACAAGCAAACATAATTCTTTTTCTAAACAAATTGAAATTTTTCATACCAAAACAATTTCTATTTAAAGCCTTTATCTTAGTATGAGTAACTTCAAGTGTACCATTAGACCAAGAATAATCAAAAGAATTACATATCTCATCAAACCAGTTATTAAAAGCAGTGACGCAAGCTTTAAATTCTTTTAAATTAGACTCTTCAGCCCTTCTTATCAATTCTCTTAAAGACTTGCAGCTCTAACTTTATTGGGTTGACTAAGAACATACTGGTACCCACAGGGCACACAGTAAAACAGTTCCTTTAACCTATATGCAATTTTAAATCCTCACTAAAACCAAGCATTAAAGAAACTTTCTTAGCTTTCTCAGAAGTAAGCTTAGAAGCAGGCTTTGTTAATAAACATCTACTTCTCTTAAAATACTTTCTAAGCTTAGAAGAAATATCCTTTTGAATCCTCTTCCAAACATTCTCTAAATCCCAGGAAACTTGTCTTATGAAATGATACCTGTCAACAATATGGATAGAAGTTTTAAAGAACCTATTCTTAACAGACTTAAAGGTATTGGACATATCACTTACAAAAAACTTAAGGCCCTGTTTCTCCTTGGAAGGAACACTTTTAAAATAGCTAAACAAAAAATTTTTATCCCTAGTAGGCAAAATATCAATTCTAGAGTGCTTGGAACCATCTAGAGATTTTACTTCCCAACAGATATTATAGAGCCTTTTTATTTAAATCTAATACTTATGAGAATAAGATTAAAAAATTTGCTAGCTTGTAACTTATTATTAAGGAGTAGTCTATAGAATAAGGATTGGAGTTTCGCAAATAAAAAATAAAAATAATCTCCCAAGACTTTAGTAAGAAATATTTTCTAAAATCTAAACAAAATTATTTGATGTAAAATATTTTCAATTAGTTAATAATAATTAAAAAAATAAAATAATAAATTCATTTTTTTATAAAAGTTTTAACAATAGTAGTATTAGAAAAAACTTATAAAAAAAAATTTTTATATGTGAAATTTTAATTCATAATACGAAATGTGAAAATAATGTGAAATTTTTAAAACTGGTGTAAATCGCTTGAAATAGAAATATAAAGTAATATAATGAAAGTCACGTAAGGAAATAAAAAGAGTGGTGATATTTTTGAAAGAAAGCATAGATAGTATTTTGGCAATAGATAAAAAAACTAGAGAATTTGTCGAAAATACTGATAAAGAAATTGAACAAATTAAAAAAGATTTGAGAGAAAAATTAACAGATCTTGAAAATGAATCAATTGAAAAATCAAAGCTCCTTGGTAAAGAAAAAAGCGATGAAATTTTATCGAATTTTGAAAAGAAGGCAGAGGACCTAAAAAAAGAAAATCAAAAAAATCTTGAGGAAATTGAAGCTTTTTATGAAAAAACTTCTGATGATTTAATTAAAGTTGTCTTAGACAAATTGATTGGAAGGGACTCTAATGTTTGAAGGTCTAAAGGCTTTAAATGCTAAGATTTTAAAAATGTATTCGAACTTTTTGGTCTACGAAGACTTTGTTAATATGGCAGAGGGAGACAGTGTTAGATTTTGTCTTAATTATTTAAAAGAAAAGAAGTTCCCTACAATTGATTCCTTTTCAGATATTTATGAGATCGAAGAGTTCTTAGAAGGCTATAGAAGAAGTCAACTTAAAAAACTTAAGGCCTTCTTGCCTGGTAAGTATTCAGACTTTATTAAGGCCTATATGGAAAGAGAAAAAGTAGAAAAGATTGTAAAAATCCTTAGGTCTCTTAGGATGAATAAGGAGCCTAGAGTTGACGAGTTAATTATTGGAGCAAAGTCAATTCCCTTTAAGGAGGAAAGCTTTGAGTCCTTTATAGATAACTTAAAGGACACTTCCTATTATGAGTATATGAAAAACTACAAGTCATCAAGTGATGAGGACGCCCTCTTTTCTATTGAGATGAACCTTGATAAGTTCTATTATAGAAACTTAACTGAATCTGTGAAGTCTTTATCTAAGAAGGACCTTAATGAGTTCAAAAATATATTTGGGGTCAAGATAGATTTATTAAATATTATTTGGATTTATAGGGCTAAAAAGTATTATGATATTTCTCCCGAAGAAATTTTCAATTTTACAATCTTTGGTGGAAATTATAATTCTGAAAAGCTCCTCCACCTATCTTATTTGGAGGAAGAAGAATTTGAAGAGGAAATTAAAAATTCCAAGTACTCAATTCTATTTGCTGATGGAAGGGTTATAATGACTGGAAGAACTTCCAAAAAACTTCTCTACTCCATAGCGAACAAAAACTTTAGGAGGACAGATGGCATTGGAAAATTCATGAGTTTTCTAATTCTTCTTGATTCAGAAATTGCAAATATAGAAAGAATCTTAGAGGCTACTAGGTTTGGCTTAAGTAAAGAAGAAAAATTGAGATACATGATCGTTGATAGAAAGGAAAGTGAAAAAGTTGGCCGTTGAAAGAATGAAGATCGCTAATATAATGGGCGAAATTCAAGATATGGATTCCATCGTTTTGGATATTTTAAATTTAAAATGTATGCAATTTATGTCTGCTGAGACAAACGTTGCCGAAAACAAGTTTGTTTTCAGCCTAGATGATGAAAAAAATCTAGATAAGAACCTAGAAAGAAATCTTGAGCTTAATTATATTGAACCTATTGAAGAAGATGAGTCTCACAAGGTCAGTGCAAAAAAAGCCGAAGAAATAATGAAGTTTTTGGACATTGACAAGATTGAAGACAAGTACTTCGAAAGAATAGATATGAATGAAGATGTGGATTCCTTTGTCAAAAATATTAGCGAGAAGATGGATGAATATGAAAACACAAAGGAAAGTCTGAAGATTTTAGATACCCTAAAGGAAAATTATGAACTTTTTAAAAACGTTGATATAGACCTAAAGGATATTGCTGATCTAAAATACTTTAACACTAGGTTTGGTTTCTTGGATAAGGATGCAAGGCTTAGGTTAAAGAAAAATTATGGGAATATCCTTGCTATGATTTATCACACAGGTACAGTGGACAATAGGGAACTTTTCCTTGTTATCTATCCAAAGGAAACAGAAAAGGATATTGATAGGGTTTTAAATAGTTTAAACTTTACAGAAGTTGACCTTCTTGGCGAAAATATAGAAGGTACAGCAGGTTTAATTTTTAAGAACCTTGAAGAAGAGGAAGAAAATATAAAGAGAAAGATTTTCGAAATTGAAGAATATAAGAAAAATCTTTTGGAATCAATGGATGAAGAGTTAAGGACAAGTCTTGCCCATATGCTTTCCTATGAAGAAATTGAAAAAGCAAAGAAATATATGCTTAAGTCAAATAAGTATTTTTATCTTTCAGGATGGATTGGAGCTAGTGATACAAAAAAATTAGAAGAAAAGCTCTCCCATTACAAGGATATTGATATTGAATATTTTGATCCTAAGAAGGGAAGCAAAAAGACACCTACAAAGCTTAAAAATGCAAATTTTTTCAAGCCCTTTGAACTATTAATTAACATGTATGGCACTCCTAGTTATGGTGAGTTTGATCCAACAGTGATTTTTGGAATTACCTACATGATTCTTTTTGGTGCAATGTTTGGCGACTTAGGTCAAGGGGCGGTATTTGCAGTTGCTGGACTAATGTTAGCTAAGAAGAACAAGGACTTTGGAGGTCTCCTTTTGAGAATGGGAGTATCCTCAATGTTCTTTGGCATAATGTACGGGTCAGTTTTTGGCATAGAAGAAATTATTCCTGCCTTTTGGTTTAGACCCTTTGAAGACATCAATGGCACACTTGTAACTGCCATTTACTTCGGCATTATTTTACTTGCCATAGCCTATGGCATTGGTATTTACAATAGATTAAAAAGTGGCAGACCTGATGAAGCCTTTTTCGCAAAGGAAGGATTCTTGGGAGTTCTAATTTTTATAGCCATGATCAACATTGGTATTTCCGTTATGGGAGGTTCATCTCCTATTCCTAAGAATATTTCTATGGGAATCTTGTTTGGATCACTTGTTATCATGCTATTAAAGAGACCTATTCTTAAGATTTTATTTAAGAAAGAGCCAGAGGAATCTGCTGCAGATTATTACATTGAGTCCTCCTTTGGACTCTTGGAAGCCCTTCTTTCTACTATGAGTTCAATTATTTCTTTTATAAGGGTGGGGGCCTTTGCTATTAACCACGTTGGTTTATTCTTGGCATTTAAAACTCTTGGGGAAATGCTTGGATCAAGGGGAGGAAATATTGCAGTATTAATTTTCGGCAATATCTTAATTCTTGCCCTAGAAGGTCTTATTGTATTTATTCAATCTCTTAGACTTGAGTATTATGAAATGTTTAGTAAGTATTATAGTGGTGACGGCGTACTATTTAAAGCCGACAAAATTTATTAATAAGGAGTTTAATGATGGAAAAGATTATTATTTTAGGAGTTTTAACAGTATTTTCAATGGTAGTAACAGGTTTTTATTTTATATATAAGGGAACAGACAAGAACAGAAAGTTTGCTCGTGCTTTTATGAAATTAAACCTCTTTGTTTTCGCACCAGTTTTCGCATTTGGTCTTATATCTCTAGTTCCACAAATGGCATCAGCTGCAGCTGCTCCAACAGGTGGTAACGGACTAGGTTTCTTAGCAGCAGGTCTTTCAACTGGTCTTGCTTCACTAGGTGCTGGTGTTGCCGTTTCTAATGTAGGATCTGCAGCAATTGGAGCTGTATCAGAAGACCCTAACATTCTTGGTAAATCAATGATTTATCTAGGACTTGCAGAAGGTATCGCTATTTATGGTCTTATCATTTCAATTATGATTCTTGGAAGACTATAATGAGATCAATTCTTTTAACATCAAATGACGATATTATTAACGGCCTTCGCCTAGCTGGTGTAAGGTCTGTTAAATGTAATAACAGATCTGAACTTTTAAAAAATTTTAAATCTTACACAAAAGAAGATGGTATTGGAATAATTATCCTAACTTATTCTTCCTTTAAGGAAATAAAAGAGGAAGTCCTAGACTTTAAACTATCTGGAGACCTTCCTCTAGTGGTAACTATCCCGGACCTTGATGGCAAGATGGAAGATGACTTTATTTTAAAATATGTCAGAGAATCTGTTGGTGTGAAAGCTGTAGGTGATTAAATGATTTTACTTGAAAACAAAATTGCCATATTCAACAAGATTGTTTTTCTAAAGCAAAAAGAAGAGTGTGAAAAGAGAATTAAGGAAGAAAAAGATAAGGCAGCTAAGATTCTTGAAGATAAGAAAATATCTCTTGAAGAAGATGAAAAGGCCTATGTGGATAGGAGAGTTAGCCTAGCTAAGAGAAGGGGTTATGAACTTATTGCCTCTGTTGAAGAGCGAAAAAGAGTTCTCTTTCTTGAAGAAGATGAAAAACTTTTAAATGAACTCCTCGAAACTCTTTCAGAGAAACTCTTAGAATTTACAAAGACAGATGAATATGTAGAAAGAGAAGCTAAATGCTTTAGAGATATTTTAGATGAAATAGATGAAAAGGCCATCTACCTTTATGTTAAGGACGATGAGAAAAAAGAATTAGTAGATAAGTTTAAAGAGATAGCAGAGGAAAAGGGAATTGTGCTAAAGTTAGATCAGCTATATGAATACCACATAGGTGGTTTCATTGTGTCTGACATCAATCGAACTTACAACATCAACCTTTCTCTAAAGAATAAACTTGACGATATGAAATATGAAATAGGGTCAATGCTACACGAAAGACTAAAGGAAAGGGGTGAAGTCATTGGAAAGAGCAACAATTAAATCAGTTGATGGACCTGTTGTAATTGGTAGGAATATGGCTGACTACAAGATTAGAGAAATGGTCCTAGTTGGTGAAAAAAAATTAATTGGCGAAGTTATTTCTATTGATGGAGACCTTGGAACAGTTCAAGTTTATGAAGAAACTGAAGGTCTAAAACGTGATGAAGATATTATTTCTACTGGAGCACCACTTTCTGTTAAGCTTGGACCTGGTATGATAAGAGGTATCTTTGATGGTATTGAGAGACCTCTTGAAGTTATAAAAGAAAAACATGGGTCCTTTATGCCAGAAGGTATTGGGCTTATTTCCCTTGATGAAAAAAAACTTTGGGATGTAACTTTCAAGGTAAAGCTTCACGATAAGGTCCATGGAGGACAAATCTTTGCAGAAGTTCCTGAAACTGATATCATAACTCATAAGGTTATGATTCCACCAGAAGTATCTGGTGAAGTTGTAGAGATCCTTGAAGATGGCAAGTACAATATTGAAACAGTTCTTTTAAAAGTTAAGGACGAATTTGGAAAAATTAATGAAGTAAAAATGTATCAAAACTGGCCAGTAAGAATTCCAAGGCCAGTTAAGGAAAGACTTCCAATTGACAAGCTACTTGTAACAGGTCAAAGGGTCTTCGATGTCTTCTTCCCAATAGCTAAGGGAGGAACTACTGCAGTCCCAGGAGGATTTGGTACTGGTAAGACCATGACTCAACACCAAATTGCAAAGTATTGTGATGCCGATATCATTATCTACATTGGTTGTGGTGAACGTGGTAATGAAATGACAGAAGTTTTGGAAGACTTTCCAAAGCTAATTGACCCTAACACTGGCAAGGCTCTTATGGACAGGACAATCCTTATTGCCAACACATCAAATATGCCAGTAGCTGCCCGTGAAGCATCTATTTACACTGGTGTAACTATGGCAGAATATTTTAGAGATATGGGTTATCACGTTGCCCTAATGGGTGACTCTACTTCTCGTTGGGCAGAAGCCCTTCGTGAAATCTCTGGTCGTCTTGAAGAAATGCCAGCAGAAGAAGGTTACCCTGCTTATCTTCCATCAAGAATTGCAGGCTTCTATGAAAGAGCTGGTTATGTAAATACCCTATCAGGAACTGAAGGATCAGTAACTCTTATTGGTGCAGTTTCACCAGCAGGTGGTGACTTCTCTGAACCAGTTACAGAAAACACTAAGAGGTTCGTCAATGTATTCTTGGCTCTTGATAAGGAACTAGCCTACTCAAGACACTATCCAGCTATTAACTGGATGAACTCTTACTCAGGTTACATTCCACTTCTTAAAAACTATTACGATATGAGACTTGATGGTGACTTACCTGATTTAAGAATCAAATACCTTGACCTCCTTCACAAGGAAGCCAAGTTAAATGAAATTGTAATGCTTGTTGGTGAGGATGTTCTTCCTGATGAAGAAAGACTTGTCCTAGAAATTTGTCGTGTTGTTAAGGTTGGATTCCTACAACAAAATGCCTTTAACCCAATTGACACCTTTGTGCCACTTGAAAAGCAATTTGAAATGTTAAAGACTATAGACAACTTATATGAAAAGGGAAAGGAAGCCCTAAAGCTAAAGATTCCTATTTCTGTAATCAAGAACGACAAACTTTATGGAAAAGTAATCAACATGAAGTACGATATAGAAAACGAAAACTTAAAGAAATTTGTAAGCTTGAACAATGAAATTAACGACTTCTATGGAGAGCTTGCCTCAACTTATGGTGATGTAGAATGAAAAAAGAATATTTAACACTTGATAGAATTGAAGGATCCCTACTAGAACTTTCAAATCTTCACAGAGTTAGCTACGGTGAAGTTGTAAAAATTATTTCAAAAGACGGCAAGAGATCTGAAATTGGTCAAGTTATAAAAATAGATGAAGACAGGGCAATTGTCCAAGTATTTGGCAACAACCTTGGTGTATCAACAAAAAATACAAAGGTAGAATTCTCTGCCCATCCTTTTGAAATACCTCTTTCATCAGATATCTTGGGAAGAGTGTTTAATGGTACAGCAGTCCCTATTGACAAGGGCGGTGCCATTTATTCTAAGGATGTTTACAACATAAATGGTAGACCAATTAACCCATCAGCAAGAGAGTACCCAAGGAACTTTATCCAAACAGGTATTTCTTCCATTGATGGACTTATGACCCTAATTAGGGGACAAAAACTTCCAATCTTTTCTGGATCAGGACTTCCTCACAACGAAGTTGCTGCTCAAATTGTAAGACAAGCTAAGATTGCAGATGAAGGCGGAAAGGATAACTTTGCTATTGTCTTTGCAGCAATTGGTGTAAAGCATGACGAAGCCGACTTCTTTAGAGAAAGTTTTAAAAACTCTGGTGTTATCGACAAGGTTGTAATGTATATCAACTATGCCGACGACCCAATTATGGAAAGACTTATTGCGCCTAAGTGTGCCCTTACTGCTGCAGAATATCTTGCCTTTGAAAAGAATATGCAAGTTCTTGTAATAATGACAGACATAACTTCCTATGCAGAAGCCCTAAGAGAAGTATCATCTTCAAGAGAAGAAGTTCCATCAAGAAAGGGCTACCCAGGTCACCTTTATTCTGACTTAGCAGCTCTTTATGAAAGAGCAGGTATGATTAAGGACAGCGAAGGATCAGTAACTCTTATCCCAATCCTAACAATGCCTAACGATGATATCACTCACCCAATCCCTGACCTTACAGGTTACATCACTGAAGGTCAAATTGTAGTAAGCCGTGACTTGTTCTCCAAGGGAGTTTATCCACCAATTGATGTCC
The DNA here is from genome assembly GCF_900176605.1 of Peptoniphilus vaginalis. Taxonomy (GTDB): domain Bacteria; phylum Bacillota; class Clostridia; order Tissierellales; family Peptoniphilaceae; genus Peptoniphilus_A; species Peptoniphilus_A vaginalis. Next base: position 65,201 of record NZ_FXLP01000003.1, on the reverse strand, counting down.
TTCCATCCCTATCAAGACTTATGAAGGACGGCATTGGTGAAGGCTACACAAGGGAAGACCATCCAGACTTATCTTCACAACTTTTTGCATCCTATTCAAAGGTGCAAGAAACTAGAGCCCTTGCTCAAATTATTGGTGAAGATGATATATCTGATGACGAAAAATTAATTTTAAAATTTGGCGACGAGTTTGAAAAGAGATTTTTAAGTCAAGATCAAAATGAAAATAGAGATATTCAAGAAACCCTAGATTTAGGTTGGGAACTATTAAAGATTCTTCCAGCTCAAATGATTGATAGAATTGATCCTAAGTTAAAAGAAAAATATCTAGGTGATAATAATGGCGATTAAGGTAACTCCTACTAAGGCAAATTTAATTGCATCAAAGAATGCCCTTGTTCTTGCTGAGAAGGGTTATGACCTTCTTGACAAGAAGAGGACAGTCCTTATTAAGGAAATGATGGACTTAAATAAAAACGCCAAGGCCTTGCAAGATGAGATAGAAGAAAAGTTTGAAAAGTCTTACTCTGAACTTGTAATGGCAACTATATCCATGGGGGCACTGTCCCTCAAGGACATGGGAGAGTCAGCTCCCTTTGAAAAGGACTATGAAATTATTTCTCGTTCAGTCATGGGGCTTGAGCTTCCAAAAATAAAATATGAAAAGCCAAGTGCTAGGGCAGACTATTCCCTTCACCAATCCAACGCAGCCTTTGACAGGGCAAGGATAAATATTGCAGAAATTCTTCCTGTTATCTATGAGCTTGCAGAGATAGAAACTTCTGTCTTTAGGCTTGCCAATGAAATCAAGAAGACTGCTAAGAGGGCAAATGCCCTTGACAAGATTCAAATTCCTAAGTACAAGCACATCATTAGAGAGATTGAAGACATCTTGGCAGAAAAGGAAAGGGAAGACTTCTTTAGACTTAAGAAGGTAAAAAATAAAAAGAATAAGAAAAACAAAGAGAACAAAGAGAATAAAGAGAATAAAGAAAACAAAGAAAAAGACCCAAGTTGAAAATAAATTCAGCTTGGGTTTTTTGTATGACTTGAAAAAAGTGGATGCCTCAAGGGCATCCTAATTTTTTAAAAATTTTTATAAATCTCTCACTCTTAACTCATTGGAAAGAAAATATTAATTATCTGTGGCAAGAAAACCATCATCACAGTAGCAGTTGGTTGAGTAGCTGCATAGAAGGATGCAACCTTGTCGTCGCCATTAGTAACTTGGAGTAGGGCTCCAAGAGATGGGGCAGAGGTCATTGATCCTGTTGTAGCACCAAGGGCTGCAAAAAGTGGAAGCTTGAAGACCCTGTAGGAAATAAAAAGTGAAATTAAAGCAGGCACTAGTGTTAGGATAACTCCTGCGAAAAATAATTTTATTCCATACTGACTTACAACTTCTACAAAACCTGATCCAGCACTTACTCCTGATTCTAATAAGAAGAAGGCAAGGCCTAGGTCACGAACAAGGGCAAGTCTATCGTTAGAAACCACTAAGTTGATCCTGCCAAGTCTTCCATAGTGACCAAGGACAAGTCCTGCGATGAGAGAGCCACCGCCAGCTCCAAGAGAAAGGCTAACATTTCCTATAGGAATTTTTATAGACCCAAGAAGGATTCCAAGCGTGGAAGCTAGGGCTATTGAAAAAAGTCCATTCTTTTCAAATTCAATTAATTTACCAAGGTCTTTTTCTCCAAGATGAGGATTATCTTTTGGTAAAACTAATTTTTTATTTTCTTCTTCAACATCAATCTTTAATATTCTTGGCATAAGTTGAACAATAAGAACAACTCCAACAACACCGAAGGCATAGGCGATCCCGTAGCCAACGCCAGGCAAGTTTGAACTTGTAAGACTCTTTACAGTTCCAAGCATTGACGTTGATGTCATAGCTCCAGTTGCAAGTCCCATGGATAGGGCTAGGTCAATATCAAAAAACTTAGCTACTAATACAATCAAAACTCCTCCAATGGCAACTGTTATAAAAGAAATTGCCAAGAAGGAAAGGCCATTCTTCTTAATATTTGCCATAAAGCTTGGGCCAGCCATGAGGCCAATAGGTGTAAGGAAAAGCACAAGACCAATTTGTGCCAAGAACTTTGGAACTGTGAAGCCAAAGTGACCAAAGAAGAGTGCCACAATTAAAATCGCCGATGCACCAAACTCTAGACCAAAAAAGTTAACATGACCAAGGGCGTAACCCAAGACCATTATCAAAAATATAATTAATAATTCATTCATATAGTACCTCCTTATAATTCTTCCCTGAGCTTTTTATGATAAGACTATTAAAATTCAAAGTAAAGAAAGCTGTTGGATACAAGGTATCCTTTGAGTAAATAAAAAATATTATCATAAAAATATCTAAGGAAGAAGATAAAAGAAGTAATACCCAATATAAAAATTTTTAAATATTTTAAGCATCCTATAAAAAAGTCTTGCAAAAATAAAAGGGCTTGTATATAATAACTATTGTATTAAGGAATTGATACAACAATACAAAAAACAAAAGTCTTGCCTTGCTTTTATTAAAAATTTGAAAAAAGGCAGGAGACCAAAGATCTGAAAATGAAATCAAAATTTTTACTTAATATAAAAGGGATATGTAGATTAAAAATCATTAAGAAGTGGATTCAAAGAGGAGGTAAACATGGAATTTGATAATAACAGACCCATCTACATCCAACTCCTTGAAGATTTTAAATTAAAAATTTCAAGTGGAGAGTGGAAGAGTGGCGAGAAGATGGAAACTGTTAGAAATCTTGCCCAAGCCTATGGAGTCAATCCCAACACAGTCCAAAGGGCACTGCAAGAACTTGAGAGAGAGGGTCTTGCCAAGTCAAACAGGACTAGCGGCAGATTTATAACAGATGACGAAGAACTAATAGAAGAAATTGCAAAGGGTGCCTTTTATAGGTCTTGCGATGACTTAATTGGAGTTGCAGGAGAACTCAAGATGACAAAGGAAAAATCACTGGAACTTTTAGACAAATATTGGAGGGAAGTATGAGCAAGCTAGAGATAAAAAATTTAAATATGGGCTACAAGAAGAAGGTCCTTGACGACCTAAACCTAGAACTTGATAAGGGACAAATTGTTGGCCTAGTTGGACCCAACGGTGCAGGTAAGTCAACCCTACTTAGGATTCTTGCAGGACTAGAAAAAACTTACAAGGGAAGTGTGGTAATAGACGGAGAAGAAATTTCTTACAAGACAGCAGAAATTCTTTCCTATCAACCAGATAGGTTTGCTCTTAGTGACAAGCTTTCTATAAAGGAAGTTGTGAGAACTTACAAAAAATTCTTCAAGGACTTTGACGAAGAAAAGTTTTATAGGATTTACGAAGAATTTAAACTTCCTCAAGGAGCCAAGGTCAAAGAAATGAGTAAAGGTATGAGAGAAAAAATGCAAATTGCCTTGAGTCTTTCAAGAAGGGCAGAGATTTTCCTCTTAGACGAACCAATTTCTGGAGTTGATCCTTCAGCGAGAAAGGCCATCATTCAAACTATTTTAAATAATTTTGAAGAAGACTCTCTAATTATTTTATCAACTCATTTAATAAATCAAATCGAGCCACTACTTGACAGGGTCCTCTTCCTTTCAGAAGGTAAGATCAGCCTTAACAAGACAGTAGATGAGATAAGAAGTGAAAAGAATATGAGTATAGAAGACTACTTTACGGAGGTATTTTAATGGGAAAATTACTTGGACATCAAATAAGGAATCACTTTAGAAATAATTGGTTTATACCAGTTTTACCAGCTGTCCTAATTCTATTTGGAGTGCTATTTTCAAATGTTAATAATAAAGTTGGTGTCAGTGCAGTTGCCCTAGGCATGATGGCGCTAATGTTTGGCTACTTTGCAGCATCTATATCAGTAATAGTTGGGGATTACAATATGTTCTTTGGCGACAGCGCCCTATTTTATGAGTCAACACCTATTAGTCCATCAGCAAAAACTTTTTCAAGATTTTTATATTATCTTATAATGCTTATTATCTATTCACTTTATGTGGCATTAATTTGTTTCCTAATTATGGCTTTACCTACTGTTGATAAAGGATCATTAGAATCACCTTGGGCAGAGATAAGTAAGAAAATCAATGAAGTTGGAGTAAGCAACATATTAATAGGTGTTGCTTGGGGTCTAATGGTTTTATTTAACAACATAATTAGCATAATCTTTTCAGTGACACTTGGCGGTGGAAAAAAACTTAGAAGATTTGGATTAGGTGGACCAGTCCTTGTATATATAGGGCTAGGATTAGTCGAAGTAGCTATTATCTATGTCTTAGATAAATTTGACTTGTTTACAAGTGCTGAGCTCTTATTAAACAATGGAGATGTATTTAAGAATGGAATTGGAATAGGAATACTGATCCCAACACTTATAGAAACAATAGTCTTGTTCGCTGGAGTTTATTATATGCATAAGAAGAGGATTTCAGTAAGTTAAAGAAAATGGTTCGTGGGCTTCCCACGGGCCCTTTTTTAATTTTTAAAAGTTTTTGTAAATCTAAGATTTACTGTTCCCTTTCCGGAGGGGTATAAGTCCCCTCAAATAGATAAATAGTAAAGTTGGTTTTACATAAACTTATTTAAAATAAAATTTAAAAATTTATTTTCCCTGAACCCATATTTAACTTCTAAGTAGATGAAAAAATATCTTCAATGAATTATAATTATTTAGAGGTGTTTTATGATTACGAAGAAAGCCCATGCTAAGTTAAATTTGTCTCTTGATGTAACAGGTAAGAGGGAGAATGGCTACCACGACATCAAAACTTTAATGGTGATGACAGACCTTTATGACGAAATGAAATTTTCCAAGAGTGACAAGCTTGAAATCCTTGGCGACTTTGATTTTGATATGAAGGAAAATTTTATTTACAAGGCCTACCTTGCATTAAGAGACTATGTAGGTAAGGACCTTCCCTTTAAAGTTGAAATTGAAAAAAATATTCCTATGGCAGGAGGACTTGCTGGGGGAACTTCTAACGGAGCTGGGACTTTTTACGCCTTAAATGATTTGTACGATTTAAAAATTTCAAAAAAAGAATTAATCAAGCTAGGTTCAAAACTTGGAGCAGACTTTACATATATGATGACGGGTGGGACTAAGCTTGCTTCTGGGATTGGAGAAGTTTTAGAAGAAGTGAAGGCTATTGAGCTTGACAATGTCTTGATAGTCAATCCTGGCTACGGAGTTTCCACTAAGGAAGTCTATGAAAGTATTAAGATAGATGAAAAGAGAATAGACTTTGATGATGTACTAAAGGCTCTTTATGATTTAGACATAGAAAGATTAAATAAATTTTTAGAAAACAAGATGGAAGATGTGGTTTTTGGAAAACACAGGGACCTTCTAGAGATAAAAAAGAAGATGAGAGAATTTAATTCTGCCTCTCTTATGAGTGGAAGTGGAGCAACAATTTTTGGAATTTTTGAAAATAAAAATGACTTAGAAGATGCTTACGGACATTTCAAAAAAACTTATGACAAGACCTTTAAGCTGAAAGTGGGTGAGGAATTTGGCAGTTTTTGATACAGGTCCAGGCATAGTTGGACTTTATGAAGTTCACAGGGACTACTTAAATTATTATGTTGATGATAAGTTTGAATACTATGGGCTATATGAGCGAGAAGCAGTTAATGAGAGGATAAAATTTTTAGAAAAGTCCTTTAAAAAGTCAAAAAAAATAATAGTCATGGACTTTGATGCCATCAACTACTTTAAAAATTCTCCAAGAGTCTTTTATGGAGAGGAAGCTTTAAAGAAAAATTTAAAGGATAAAAAAATTCTCTGCCTTGGATCAAAGCTAACTTGCCAGGAAGAGACTTTGAAAAATTTTACAGATTCGCAAGTAGATTATATTGAAGTCCCACTTTTGATAAATGGAGCCAATGATGGAGTCGCTGATGACATAATGAAGATGATTTCTGATGAATATTTTAAAGATTTTGATTTTTCAGGATACAAGATGATTTTTTTTGCCTCAAGTGGCCTCCACTTGAAGAAGGACTTTTTCATAAATTATTTTGCAAAGAAGGTCTTGGAGATAGAAATTTATTCCAATGTTGATGGAATCTTAGAAGATTATACTTACAAGAAGGAAAATTATATTAGGGATTATTTTTATGTGACAGGGTCCAAGAGTGGCTTTTACTCAAGGGCAGAGAAGTATCTAAGGGAGAGGGGAGTTCTTAAAGAGAGAGAACTTTTAAATGTATCGAGATTTAAAAAAAGGCAATAAAAAAAGTCCCATCACTGGGACTAAATATGTAGCCATGCACCCAAAGTCGAAAGTTAACCTCACACGTTACCCTTACAGTTAGCTCAGATTAGGCGACCCTTGCGGCACACAAAAGATCTTGCTTAGTGCTGCTTCGATCAAGATCTGACACGGTTCACAAGTTTCTGTTGCGCAGGACCCAATCGTCAACACCACTTATAAGGGGCAGGCTGTAAGATTAAAATCCTCTAATGGGAATTCAGCCCTGCTGTAGCGAATCGCAGGTACAGGACATCGCTAATTTCCCGCTTAGCATGGCGATGGCGGAGAGAGGGGGATTCGAACCCCCGATACACTTTCGTGTATACTCGCTTTCCAGGCGGGCTCCTTCAACCTCTCGGACATCTCTCCACGACCTAGAAACTTATTGTACAGTAGTTAGTTAATAATGTCAAGAATAAGGTGATAAATTGAAAACTAAGGATATAGTATTAAGAGAATTAGAAAGAAATAGGGCATCCTATATTTCTGGTCAAGAATTGGCAGAAAAATTGAACATTTCAAGGACTGCAATTTGGAAGGCCATCAATAATTTAAAGGAAGAGGGCTTTCAAATAGAATCACAAACAAAGTTGGGTTACAAGTTAATAGAAAGTGACGATAAGCTTTCTGATGAAGGAATAAGGAAGGGACTTAGGAAAGAATTAAAGGACATTGACATTATTGTATATGACGAAATAGACTCTACAAACACAGAAGCCAAGAGAAGACTTTACTCCTCAGATGTCAAGGACTTCACAGTAATAGTTTCTGACATGCAAAAGGGTGGAAGAGGAAGGACTGGCAAGTCCTTTGCATCCCCTAAGGGAAGTGGAGTTTACTTTAGCATAATTCTTCACCCAAGGGACTTCTTTGACTTTTCTTACTTTGATTTAATTACAGTAAAGGCTGCAGTTTCTGTTGCTCAGGGAATTAAAGAAGCAACAGGCAAGCAAGCTGAAATAAAATGGGTCAATGATTTATTTATTGATGGTAAAAAGATTTGCGGAATCCTATCAGAGCTTGACGCAGATTTTGAATCAAGAAGTGTAAAATCTGTTATTGTTGGAATTGGAATAAATGTAAATGAGCCAAGGGACGATAGCTTTAAGGACTTGAAAAACATTGCCGGTTACATTGGAACTGATGTAATAAGAAATGAAATTCTTTCAGCAATTTTAAATGCCTTTTATGAAAATAATTATAATAAGTCCGACCAAGAAATCATAGACTACTACAAGACGCACTCACTTGTCATTGGCAAGGACTTGACCTTTGAACTTAACGGCAAAAAGTATTCTGCTGTGGGCTACGACATAAACGAAAAGGGCAATCTAATAGTTGACACAGGAGAAGAAAAAATAACTCTTTCTAGCGGAGAAGTTTCTGTAAAGGGAAACTTTTATAAGTAGGTCCTAACTTTTAAAGTCTTTAGACTTATAGTATAATTAAGAGAAGTTAGGAGACGAGATGAAGAGACCTTTAAGTAATAAGATAGATGAAGTAAAAAATAAAATATCCTTTGGGATGCCAGGTCACAAGGGAAAAGAATTTTTTGACTTGGATATAAAAAGAGACTTGACAGAAATTTATGGAACAGACAACTTGCTCAATCCATCGGGAGTCATTGAGGACCTCCACAAAGAAATTAGTAAGGTCTTTGGCTCAAAGGAATCTTTTATTACAAGTAATGGGTCAACGGGAGCTCTTCACATTGCAATGTCAATGGCAACTAGACCTGGGGATGAGGTTTTGATCCAAAGAAACACTCACAAGTCTATTTACAATGGTCTTCTACTTAATGACTTAGACCCAATTTATTTGAATACAATTTACGACAAAAATCGTGCCATGTATTTTGGCATTGACTTAGATGAACTTAGAGAAAAAATAGAGGCTAACAATATTGCCGCCTGCGTCTTGGTTTCTCCAAACTATTTTGGCGGAATTTTGAGACTAAGGGAGATAATTGAAATCTTGCACGAGAAGAATATTCCAGTAATTGTTGATGAGGCCCACGGTGCCCACCTTTATTTTTCAGACTTAAAAAAATTTTCTGCCCTTGATGCAGGTGCAGACCTTGTAATAAATTCAACCCACAAGATGATTCCATCTCTTACCCAAGCTGCCCTTATCCACAGGGGGACAGACAGGTTCACTCACCAGGACCTCTTGAAGTATGTAAATATTTATAACACTACTTCACCATCCTACTTGGTCATGCTTTCAATTGAAGCAGGACTAGACTATATGGATAGGGAAGGAAGAAGTGAATTAGTAAAGAGATGTAAAGAAATAGAAAATCTTAAAGAAGCAATAGGGTATGACCTAGACCTAAGTCATGAGTCTATTATTGCCAAGGACCCCATGAAGTTTTTATTTAGGATACCTGGTATGACAGGAGAAGAAGTTGTCGAGGACTTTATTTTAAATAAGGACATAAGGCTTGAGATGGGAGACCTTTACTATGCCCTTGGAATTATTTCTCCAATTAATACAAGTAAGGAATTAGAGAGCCTTAAAGAAGCAATTTTATCCTATGAAGCTGGGGCTTACAAAAAAATTATCCCACAAGATTTTCCTATCCCAGAGAAGAAGCTTTTACCAAGAGAGGCCTTCTTAAGCCCTGGAGAGAGAATTTCATATAAGGATGCAAAAGGCAGAATCTCCAAAGAAATTATTGGGGCCTACCCACCAGGAGTCCCCTTGGTGTCCTTTGGAGAAGTAATAAGTGAAGAAATAATTAATAAAATAGATAAATTTTTAGAAGAAGGAATAGAAGTCATTGGACTTTTAGAAGACGAGATTGAGGTAGTTAAATGAGCGCTTTTATAACATTTGAGGGTCCAGACGGATCTGGCAAGTCTACAATTTGCAACCTAGTGTATGATGAACTTATAAAAAATAATATAAAAACTATAAAGACTAGGGAGCCAGGTGGAACTAGGATTTCAGAAAAAATTAGGGACATAATCTTGGATAAGGACTTAAAGGAAATGGACATGAGGACAGAAGCCTTACTTTATTCTGCTTCAAGAGCCCAACATACTTATGAAAAAATTATTCCTGCCCTAGAGGAAGGGGTTACTGTCCTTTGCGAAAGATATGTCCTATCATCTCTTGCCTACCAAGGCCATGCAAGAGGACAAAAGTTAGAAGACATTAAGGCAATAAATGATTTTGCAACTGGTGGCAAAAAGCCAGACATTGTCTTTATATTTAGGACTAACAATTCTACTTTGACAAGGAAGGACCAAGCGTGCTACGACAGGTTAGAATGTGAGGGAGATGACTTCCACAAGAAGGTAAGGGACTACTACAATAGTTTAGAAAAAGAAGAAAATTATTATTTTATAGACGTAAATCAGACTATAGAAGAAGTCTTCGGTGACTGTATGAAGATTCTTAAAGAAAGGAAGATTTTGTGAAACTTGTAATCGCAATTGTCCAAGATGAGGACAGCGAAAATCTAATAAGAAGCCTCAATGAAAATAATTTTAAGGTTACTAAAATTAGTTCCACTGGTGGATTTTTAAAGGCTGGAAATGTCACTATCCTTTCAGGTATAGAAGATGAAGAGCTTGACAAGTTTATGGGCATCCTTGAAGAAAACTCTAAGACAAGAGAAGTAAAGAGGACTATCCAACCAGTAAACATTCCTGGTCAAGCAATGATCCCAGTACCAATCACAGTTAAGGTTGGGGGAGCAACAATTTTTGTAACTGATGTAGTGGATTTCAAAAGGTTTTAGGTGATAATATGAAAATGATGATTGCAATAGTGCAAGAAAAATATACTGATGCACTTATAGATAGATTTTTAGATGAAGATATTTATGTAACAAGACTTTCTTCAACTGGGGGATTTTTTAAAGCTGGCAACACAACCCTTCTATTAGGTTGCAAGGAAAGTGAAATCGACAAGATTTATGAAATCTTTAAAGAAGAAACAGAAGCTGAAGATGTCCACATGGAAGAAGGGGACTTCAAGGTTTCTGGTGCTACAATTTTTGTAGTTGATTTGGAAGAATCAAAGAGAATTTAATGTTTTTAGAAAATAAATCCGTAATAAATAGCCTAGAGGGAGACCTCATCAACAAGTCCTATAGCCATGCCTATCTCTTTTCTGGCAGCAAGGGCATAGGTAAATTTTCTCATGCCAAAAATTTTTCCAGGGCAATACTAAGGGATGCCCCTGAAGGGATAAGATTTTTTAGTGGGATTGATGACTTTGAAGATGCAGACCTCTTTGTGGTGCAAAAAAAAGATGCAATAAAAAAACAAGATATAGAAGAAATAATCGAAAACTCATTTTCAAAACCCTTTTCTGGAAGCCACAAGATTGTCATTATTGATGACTTTGATAAGGTTACAGCTGAGGGACAGAATGCCCTTTTAAAAACTTTGGAAGAGCCCATGGACTACTTGATTTTAATTTTAATATCAAGCAATATGAGAAATATTCTTCCAACAATTATTTCAAGATGTAGGATTTTAAAATTTAAAGACCTGACCCAAGATAGGCTCGAAGAATTTTTGCTTTCAAGGGGGCTTTCTCCTAAGAATGCCAAACTCTTCTCTAGGCTTTCCAAGGGAGACGTGAGTCTTGCCATAAAATATTCTGAAAATCCTGAACTCCTCTCAAAGAGAGAAGATATAATAAATATGACTGACAGGATAATTAGAAAGACAGAATTTGTCTTTGATGAAATGAAGTTTTTTAAGGACAAGAAAGATGACTTCAATGACATTTTAAACTTTATGATAATTTGGTATCTGGACTTAGTTTATATGAAAACTGGCAGAGAAGACTTAGTAGTAAACCTAGACAAGTTAGACCTCTTGAAGCTCCAAGACCTTTCAATTGATAGGGCAATCCATTCTTATGATGCACTTATAAATGCCTTGGGACGCAAGGAAAAAAATGTGAATTTTGATTTAAATATAGAGAAGCTTTTAATAGATTTAGGGGGAGTTAGATGATAGAAATAGCTGGAGTAAGGTTCAAGAGAACCGGAAAAATCTATTACTTCGATCCCATTGATATAGATTTAAAAATTGGAGATTATGTAATTGTTGAAACTGTGAGGGGCCTTGAGTTTGGAGCAGTTGAACTTTTAAAAGAAGTGGAAGAGGAAAGCATAAAGGGAGAGCTTAAACCTGTACTTCGCCTTGCAAGTGATGAAGACAAGAATATCAATGTGGAAAATAGAAATAAGGCTAAGGAAGCGATAATAATATGCGACCAAAAGGTGGAAGAGCATGGACTTGATATGAAATTAATTTCTTGCGAATACACCTTTGACAGGTCAAAATTATTGTTTTACTTCACAGCTGATGGGAGGGTTGACTTTAGGGACCTTGTAAGGGACCTTGCGGCAATCTTTAAGACTAGAATAGAGCTTAGACAAATTGGAGTCCGTGATGAAGCTAAATTTGTTGGAGGGCTTGGATGTTGTGGCAGACCAACTTGCTGTTCAACTTTTTTAAGTGAGTTCTCGCCAGTTTCAATTAAGATGGCAAAGGACCAAAACTTAAGTCTCAACCCAACAAAAATTTCTGGAATTTGTGGCAGGCTTATGTGCTGCTTAAAATATGAACAAGATGGCTACGAGTGTATTAACAAGAGGATGCCAAGACTTGGAGAAATTGTAAAGACGGAAAGAGGAAAGGGTACAGTTGTATCAACTTACACAATACAAGAACTTGTAAAGGTTATGTTTGAAGTTGATGAAGAGAAGGAAACTGTCTATATGGAACTTTCCGAAGTCAAGAGGACACGTGAGTTTAATAAGTCCTTTATAGATGGATCAAAATCACTTAATGTTGAAGAGTACGACGAAAGAGAATTAGTAGAATTAGAGAGGGATTAGGGATAGGATAAGGTCTTATCCCCTTTGATATGAAAATAAATAATTTTTTAGTTAAATTATCCAATAAAATAAATAGTTTTTTTAAGAGACATTTTGGCAGGGCCAATGGCTTTGCCCTTATAATGGTGGCAATAATATCTTTGTTTTCAGCCACCTTTTTTTATTACTATATATCCGATTTTAATATTCCAAAGAGCTTGGCATTCTTAGGTCTATCAGTCCTATTTTATTTTGCCTATTTTGTTGTTTGGAAACTTTTAAAGATTGGCTTCTTACTTATAAAGAGGGTGAGGGCAAAGAACCTTGCCATCTACACCATACTCCTTTGGGGCTTGAAGTATTTTTATGACGAGTGTCTTTACTATGTGGACATAGATTATTTTGAAATAATTTTTATTGTCCTAGCCTTTATTGTTCTTGTGACTTTCTCAAAGTCCTTAATTTCCTTTACAAGGAACAAGAAAAAGTTGGCACTTTTATTTTTACTACCAAGTGGAATAATTTTGGGCGCTGCAATTTATTTTATGGTCTTTCCAGGTTTTGATTCTGGAGAAATTTATAAGTTTGATGGAGAAAAAAATAAAATTGCAGGCAAAAGTGAAAGGTATAAGGTTGAAGTCATTGATTATGAGGCCCAGCCAGTAGACCTAAGGGACTTTGTATCCTATTCGGGTAATACAAAAAAGATTAGGGACAAGTTCTTTGGAAAGGGGCTTAACAAGACAGAAGTCAAGGGAAGAATCTATGCACCCAAGGACTTAAAGAAGGCTCCAGTTTTATTTGTTGTACATGGCAACCACAGACTCACAACAAAAAACTATCTTGGCTATGACTACCTAGGTCATTACCTAGCCAAGAGGGGGATAGCCATGGTCTCTGTGGACATGAATATGCTAAATGGATTTATGAGCTTTGGACTCGGGAATGAAAATGATGCAAGGGCAGTCCTCCTACTTGAAAATATGGAAAATATTTTTAAGAGGAATAGGGTCAAGGACAGCGTCCTTTACAATAGGTTTGACAAGGACAATATTGCCCTAATGGGTCACTCAAGAGGTGGCGAGGCAGCAGCAATTGCTTACAACTTTAACGAACTCAAACTTCACCCAGACAATGGCAAGCTAACTCACAAGTATGACTTTGATATCAAGGGGATAATTACAGTTGCACCAACCTACAACCAATATCAACCAGGTGGAAAGGATTTAATTTTAAAAGATGTAGATTATTTTACCATTGGTGGAACAAATGATGCTGACGTAGATGGTTTCGAAGGTATGCTCCTCTATGACAATGTAGTTTTTTCTGGTGAAAAGGACAAGTTCAAGGCTGGACTTTATGTTGGCTATGCCAACCATGGCAACTTCAATAAACTTTGGGGAGACTTTGACTCTGACCCAGGCGAGGGATTTTTCTTAAACAGGAAGGAACTATTAGATGGTGAGAAACAAAGAGAAATTCTTTCAGCTTACACCTTAAACTTCTTGGAAAATGTCTTTGGCAAAACCTACAACAGAGAAATCTTTAAGGAAGGACCTTATAATTATAGGGACCTTCCAGAGACAAATTACTACACTCGATATATGGATTCGGATTTCATAAAGTTAGCAGACTTTGAAGAGGACTACGACATCACTACAACATCTTTCCCTGGTGGAATCATAAACTTTTCTAACTTGGCAAAAATTTATGAAGACAGTCACGAATATGGAGAAAAAAATTCAAAGACGACAGGGGTTTTTATTGATGCCAATAAAAATTCAAATTACGCTTTAAGGTTCACAGAAAAAATTCCAAGTGGCAGATTTTTACAATTTGATATGGAAAATTTAAACTTTGAAGATATTGGAGGAGATATTGACTTAGAAATCCAAGACACTTGGGGGAATACTTCGACCCTAAGCCTTAGTGATTATAAAAAGCTTATACCAATGACAAAATCTCACCTCTATAAAGCTGATTATCTTGAAGATGATTACTATAAGAGGTTTGTACCTCAAACCCTTATAATCCCACTAAGAGACTTTAAAAACAAAAACAACAATTTGAATTTAGATGAGATAAACAAGATTGAGTTTAAATTCAAGGATAATATAAAAGGTTCTATAGATAATCTAGGGATTTTAAAATAAATTGTTTAGAAATATATTTGTGGGGTAACATAAATTTAAAAGCAATAAGCTTATAAAGAAAATAAAAAACTGGGAGGTTTTTGATTATGGAAAGCAAATTAATAAAAGGACTAATTGACCAATACAATTTTGAAGTAGAATCAGGATATATTTATTATTCTATGGCAAACTATGTTAAAGATAAGGGCATGGACGGTTTCGCTCACTTCTTTGACAAACAAGCTGAAGAAGAACTTGAACACGCTGAAAAATTAAGACAATTTTTATTTGCAATTGATGTAAGACCTGATCTTGAAGGTATTAATAAACCAGAAACTGAATTTGGTACATTTACAGAAACATTCAAGACTGCATTAGAACACGAAAAAGAAGTTACAAAGAGAATTAACAATCTTTACGATCTTTCAGTAAAGGAAAATGACCACAGAGTTACTTCACTTCTACAATGGTATGTTGACGAACAAGTTGAAGAAGAAGATCACTTCAGAGGACTTATCGAAAGACTTGAAAGAATTAACGAAAGCTGGTCTGGACTTTATATCTTCGATGCAGAACTTGGAAGAAGATAATTTAAAATTTATTTTTGGAGATACCCTTAAGGGGTATCTTTTTTTATATTAAATTTTAAAAGCTCTTGACTTGGTCACAAGGGACAGGCTTATCCTATACTCGGAGGTGGACTATGAAAAGAAATGAAGTAGAAAAAATTACTGGGCTCACAAGAAAGGCGATTTTATATTACGAGGATAAGGGACTCATAAGACCCCACAAGGGAGAAAATAATTACAGGACTTACTCCCAAGATGATGCAGATAGGCTTTTGCAAATTTCCATTTACAGGAAGTTAGGTCTTAGTATTTCTGAAATAAAAAATATTTTATCTTCTAAGGAAAAAGAATTTGGAAGTATTTTAAGAGACCGTCAATATAAACTTGAACTTGAAGAGAGCAAGAAGGAATTGTTGGAAAAATTAATTAAATCTCAGGACTTTGAAGAAATTTCTAAAGAACTTGAAAATTTAGAAAAGGAAGAGAGCCTTTATGAAAGGCTGTCAAGAATTTTTCCTGGATACTTTGGTCACATCTTCTTTATGTCCTACAAGTCCTTCTTGGGTGACAAGCTAGGCAAAGATCAAGAACCTGCCTTCCACGAACTCGTAAAAATTTTGGACTCTCTAGAAGAAATTAACTTTACAGAAGATGAGAAGGCATATATTGAAAAGCTAACTAGTGACTTTGACTTAGAAACTTTAGAAGTAGTCAATCAAGAAAAAATCCAAGCTGTATATAATTATGATGACTGGATGGAGGCCAACAAAGAAAAGGTCCAAGCCTATGAAGCTTTTAAGGAGAGTGAGGACTACAAGTCTAGCCAAGTCAAAAAAATTGCTGACAAGCTCCGAGCTTATATGGTGGATAATAATTATTATGACTTGGTCATCCCTTTAATGAGGAAGATTTCCCCTTCCTATGATGATTATTATAATAAACTTTTGGAAGCCAACGAAAAATTTTTAAGTGAGAGAAATAAATAATTAAAGAAATGATGAATTGCAAATAATATTGCGACACCTAAATTAAACTAAGTTCATGTAAAAATAATTCAAATGGAGTTTGATAATTTAGACATTTCCTAGGTCTGCTGTTAAGCTCCATTAAATTTTTAATAAGATCTTCTTCAGATATCTCTGCTAAATCTGTCTTTTTAGGATAATATTCTCTCAATAGACCATTTGAATTTTCATTACTTCCTCTTTGCCATGCTGAATATGGGTCAGCAAAGTAAAAGTCTATCCCAAGCTTTTCAACTTCATCATAGCAAGCAAATTCTTTTCCTCTATCTGATGTAAAACTTTTTAAGGCTTCTTTTGGAAGTGATTTAACAAGTTTATTGATTGCTTCAAACATTGAATCTTTGTTTCTATCTTTCATTGGTAATGCTATATAAAACCTTGTTTTTCTTTCAACAAATGTTGCTAAGCACCCTTTGCTTTTTCCTCTAGAAGACACAACTGTATCAAGTTCCCAGTCTTGTGCCCCTTGGGTATGTCCGAAGGAAACCCTATACTTTATGTTTTTTGGTCTTTTTCTTATAGATGTACCTATGTTAAATTTTCCTCTTGTTTCTTTGCTTTTTCTAGACTTACCTTTTCTTCTTAATCTTGAAATATCAAAATCTATTACTCCAGAATAAATCCAGTTATATATTGTTTTAAAGCTTAATATTCCTTTATAAAGGCAACCTACAATTTGCTCAGGTGACCATTTAGAATTAAGCTTTTCTTTGATATTTTCTAATATTTCATAAGTTACTTTAGTTTTTCTTCCTTTTAATGATGATTTAGATTCTTTATCTCTTTCTGCTAGGTCAGCTTCGTATTCAGTATCACATCTTTTAAGCTCTCTAGCTATTGTGGAATGATGACATCCTAAAATTTTCGCTATTCTTCTAGAAGAATAGCCCTCTTTGTACGCTTTAGCATGAATAAACCACCAGCTATGCTGGTGGTAGGAAAATAAGCTTTAGCTTCAAGCAAAAAACCTCCCGTGATAAACTATTAATGTTACTGGCAGTAGCATAAATAGAAAAGGGAGGTATCCTAAAATGGATAAAAATAGTTTATCACATACATCCTGGAATTGTAAGTATCATGTAGTATTTGCTCCAAAATACAGAAGGCAAGTAATATATGGAAGATTAAAACAAGATATAGGAAAAATATTAAGGGATTTATGTGATAGAAAAGGAATAAATATAATAGAAGCGGAATGTTGTCCAGACCACATTCATATGCTGTTGGAAATCCCACCAAAATACAGCATATCTCAAACAATGGGATATTTAAAAGGTAAAAGTAGTCTAATAATATTTGATAGGCATGCGAATTTAAAATACAAATATGGGAATAGACACTTTTGGTGTAGAGGATATTATGTAGACACAGCAGGAAAGAATGCGAAAAAGATACAATAATATATAAAAAATCAATTAAAAGAAGATTACATGGCAGATCAAATAAGCATTAAAGAATTTGTAGACCCGTTTACGGGTGAGCAAGTAAACAAAAGCAAAAAATAAGGTGCTTTAGCACCAGATGTGAAAATTGGTGCACGAGAAAGAAAGTTCAAAGCATGGAATGCTGCCGGTAACAGCCCCTTATAGGGGCAAAACAAACCACCGGCTTAGCCGGTGGTTATGATTGTTTAATACCTCTATCTTATTTCTTTCGTTTATTGTAAGATGTTTATAGCTCATATTAACCTCCGTGTGTGTTTTTGTCGTTATTAACATTTTACACGAAGTTAGTATGAGTTTTTATTTTTTATTTGTGTCGCATTTAATTTTACAACTTATTAAATAAAAAATTTTATTAATTAAGAATTTGAAATCCTGTTTCATAAAAATGAAATGGGATTTTTTTATAAAAATTTAAATTAATAGCAAATAAAATTTTTAGCTTTTTACTTGAATTCTAGAGCAAAGGAGGGAATATAAGGCCACAAAGATAAGGTTAACTATAAAAAATATATAGTTGACAAATAAAAAGTAAAATGTTAACTTATTTAAAGTAATTTATTTACTAATAAAATTTTTGGAGGTTAATGTGAAAAATTTAAAAGCGAGAGACCTAGTGATGTGTTCACTTTTTGTTGCACTTATTATTGTGGGAACTTTTATTAAGGTGCCCATACCAGTTTTGCCCTTTACCCTACAACTTTTATTTACCATGTTGGCAGGGCTTTTGTTGGGACCAGAACTTGGTGCTACAGCAGTTGTTGTTTACATAGTCTTAGGCCTTATGGGTCTACCAGTATTTACTGAGGGCGGCGGCCTTGCCTATATATTTAAGCCAAGCTTTGGTTACATAATAGGCTTTGCAGTTGGTGCTTATGTCACAGGAAAGATTGCAAACAAGGATAAGAAACCTGATATGAAGAGACTTCTTAAGGCAAATTTTGCTGGTCTTGCCATAGTTTATAGCTTTGGCATGATTTATTACTATTTAATCAGCAATTTTTATCTTGCATCACCAATTGGAGTTAAGGCAATTATAATTTATTGCTTCTTACTTGCAATCCCAGGAGACATTGTTTTGTGCTTCTTAGGAGCCTTCCTTGGCAAGAGATTAATTCCAATTATAAATAAGTCTTATAATTAAAGGAGAAGAAATGAGTAAGAATATTTTTGTAACAGGAACGGGAACTGAAATAGGAAAGACCTATGTGGCAGGACTTCTTGTTAAGAAGCTTCACGAGGCAGGAGAAAAATCTGCCTACTATAAGGCTGCTATGAGTGGCAACGAAAGAGACCAAGAGGGCAAGCTCATACCAGGCGATGCAAAGTTTGTAAAAGACTTTGGATCTATTGACCAGCCTCTTGAAGAAATGTGTCCCTATGTTTATGAGAAGGCCTACTCTCCTCACTTGGCAGCACAAATCGAGGGCAATCCAGTAGACCTTGACAAGGTAGTGGAAAAATTTAGGGGCTTAGAGAAAAAGTACGACTACATTACTCTTGAAGGGTCTGGCGGGATTCTTTGCCCATTAAGGTTTGATGATGAAGAAATTTATTTAGAGGACTTTGTAAAGAAGGCAAAGCTTTCTTCTATTATTGTTGCCGATGCAGGTCTTGGAACTATAAACAATCTTGTCTTGACAGCCTTTTATATGAAGGAAAAGGGAATGAAGGTCAAGGGAATAATTTTTAACAACTTTATCCCTGGAGATGTGCTGCAAGAGGACAACATAAAAATGTGCGAGCACATGTCAGGCCTCAAAGTTCTAGCCTGTGTAAAGAAGGGCGACAAGGACTTGGATATAGATATTGATAAACTAAGAGAGATTTATGAATAGGAGCTACTATATAAAATGATTTGGTATCCATACGAACAGTTAAAGACTATGAAGCCACCCTATAAGATTGTAGATGCTAAGGGGGTTTACCTTTATACTGAGGACAAGAAAATGATTGACTCAGTTTCATCTTGGTGGTCTACAATCTATGGCTACAAAAATGAAAAGATAAATGAAGCCCTTATAGGGCAAGTGAAGAAGTTTTCTCATGTAATGTTGGGAGGATTAACACACGAGCCAGTAGAAAGACTCTCCAACCAATTAAAGGACTTCTTGCCAGGGGACTTGGACTATCCCTTCTTCTCTGATTCAGGATCTGTGGCAGTGGAAGTTGCCCTAAAGATGGCTCTTCAATACTATATGAACAAGGGAGAAAGTGGCAGGACCATGATACTTGCCTTGACTCATGCCTACCATGGAGATACCTTCAAGACTATGGAAGTTGGCGACGATGAAGACTACCATTTTGTCCTAGAAGCCTATGGCAAGAGCAAGTATGTGGTAAATATTCCAACAGAAATTGATGCCCTTGAAGATGCCTTTGAAAAATATGGGGACAAGTTAAACTCCTTTATAGTTGAACCACTTTTACAAGGGGCTGGCGGAATGAGGATGTATGACCTTTCTTTCTTAGAAAGAGCAAGGGAACTTTGCGATAAGCATAATGTCCTACTTATCTTTGACGAAGTCGCAACAGGCTTTGGAAGGACTGGCAACAGGTTTGTGGCAGACTTAGTCCTACCAGACATAATATGCTTGGGAAAGGCCCTTACAGGTGGTTACCTGGGCCATGCAGCTACAGTTGCAAGCAAGAAGGTCTTCGATGCCTTTTACGATGATGACCCAAGACATGCCCTTATGCATGGACCAACCTTCATGGGAAATCCCCTAGCCTGCACAGTGGCATCAAAGTGTCTTGAAATCTTCCAAGAAGAGGACTTTATGAGCAAGGTAAAGAGGATTGAAGAAGTTGAAAGAGAAGAGATGGAAGGCTTCACTCATGACAAGATTGAAGAAGTTAGGATCATGGGAGCTTGCGTCTGCATTGAAGTAAAGGATGGCAAGGACATAGAAGGCTTCCAAGAGTTCGCCTATGAAAGAGGAGTCTTTGCAAGGCCCTTTGTGAAATACATTTACTCAATGGTTCCCTATGTAATTAAGGAAGAGGAACTAAGAAAAGTAATGAGAACTATGAAAGAATGGTTTGAAAATAAATAAAATTTTGCCCTGAGCTTCAGGGCTTTTTCTTTTGGAGAAATTTAAGCTATAATTTACTTATAACAATTGGAAAGGAATAAAGATGATAAGGGCAATATTATTTGACAAGGATGGAACCCTCCTCCAGTTTACTGAAGGCTGGGTTGATTCCATTGTAGGATTTTTAGAAAATAAAATTTTAGATGACAAGAAGAAGAGAAAACTTTTCAAAGAAATTGGCATAAGGGAAGATGGCGGAGTAGAAGAAAATTCAATTTTATCTTCAGAAACTGCTATGGACCTGGCGATAATTTTTTCAAAGTATCTTGATGAAGACTTAGATGAAATCTATAAAGATCTAGACAACCACCTCTTGAATTATCTAAAGGCAAATAATAAATTCATAAGGGAAACCTGCGACTTAAGGAGTCTTTTTGAATCCTTAAGAGAGAGGGGGATCATCATAGGGATTTTTACATCAGATAATTATAGGCAGGTCAAGTATTCTATGGAATACTTGGGTCTTGATGTCTTTATAGATTTCTATGCAGCTGCAGATATTTATAAGAAGAAGCCCAACAAGGAGAGTCTTGAAGTTTTTAAAAAGAAGTATTCGCTAGAAGACAAGGAAATAATAATTGTTGGGGACTCAAGGGTTGATATGGTATTTGGTGAAGGCACCCTAAAGGTTGGGGTCCTTTGTGGTACTGGGTCAAGGGAAATGCTTGCCAAGTACACAGACAATATAATAGATGAGCCAAGCCAAGTCTTGAAATTTTTATAAGCTATAAGATATTTCTGCTATTGAAAACTTAAACAAAAAAGCCCGATGAATTTGGGCAAAAAAATAAGGGCTCCACGAGCCCTTTTATAATATTTAAATTTATTAAATAATTATTATTCTTCTTTTCCTTCAGTTTCAGAAACAGTAGGAACTTCTGCAGAAGCTTCTTCTGCGCCTTCAGCTGGTTCTTTTTCTTCTGTTGGTTCAACAAGAGTAGCAACAGCTTCATCAGCTTCAAGGTGTTCAATCTTGATGTTTTCGTTACCGAAAATGTCAAGGTCAGCAATAGTTTTAGTTTCACCAATTTGCATTTCAACAACATTTACAATAGCTTCTGATGGAAGATACTTTGGAAGACAAGTAACAGTAACTTCGTTTAGTACTTGAATTAATGAAGATGGTTGAACCTTAACTTCATCTCTACCTTCAAGAACGATAGGTACTTCAACAGAAATTTCTGTGTTCATGTCGATTTCATATAGGTCAAAGTGAACCATAGCATTTTTAATGTGGTGCATTTGAACTTCTTTGAAAAGAACAGAAGTATTTTCGCCATCAATTTCGACATCAAAAATGTTTGAATAACCTTCTTGTTCATAAGCCTTTAAAAGATCTTTTTCAAGGCCACTTACCATTCTTGCTTCCTTACCCTTTGAGTAAAGAACTCCTGGGACTTCACCATTAGCTCTTAGTTTATCAACCTTGTTTTTACCCTTAGCATCTCTTTTGTTTAAAACTAATTTCATATATACCTCCAAAAATTATTTTATAATACCTGAACCAAGACAAACATCGCCTTGATAAAAAACACACACTTGACCAGGTGTGACACCCTTAAGTGGTTTTTTCAGTTTAACAACATATTTATCATTTTGTTTTTCCAATGTGGCAGCCTGATCACTGGCCCTGTATCTTATTTTAACAGATAAATCCACTGGAAGAGAAGGATTTTCTGTAATCCAGAAAATATCTTCAACTTCAAACTCATCCCTATAAAGAACGGGGTTGTTAATCCCTTGAGCCACAATTAAAAGATTGTTTTTTAAATCCTTATCAGCAACAAAGAAGGGTTCTCCACTTCCAATGCCACCAATACCAATCCCACGCCTTTGACCAATGGTGTAGTGCATAAGACCGGAATGCTCTCCCAATACCTTGCCCTTTTCGTCCACAATTTTACCAGGCTTAGTAAATAGGAATTGATCTAAAAACTCATTGAAATCTCTTTCACCAATGAAACAGATTCCAGTAGAATCCTTCTTAGAAGCAGTTGAGAGTTCATATTTTTCTGCGATGCGCCTTACTTCATCCTTAGTTAAATCACCAACAGGGAAGAGAGTTTTTTCAAGTGCTTCCGACTTAACTCTTGATAAAAAGTAGGACTGGTCCTTATTATTATCTAAACCCTTTAAGAGGTAAGTCTTGCCATCGACTTTTTTAGTCCTAGCATAGTGACCCATAGCAATATAATCAGCATCAAAATCCATTGCGTAGTCAAGGAAGGCCTTGAATTTAATTTCAGTATTGCACATAACATCTGGATTTGGAGTTCTGCCTTTTTTATATTCACTTAGAAAATAAGAAAAAACCCTATCTCTATATTCTTTTTCAAAGTTGACAGTAAAATATTTAATGCCAAGTTGAGAGCATACAGAGACAACATCTATATAATCTTCTCGAGCAGTGCACATGCCATCATCTTCTGCCCAGTTCCTCATAAAGACAGCTGTAACATCATAGCCAGCCTCTTTTAAGAGAATTGCAGAAACAGATGAATCCACACCGCCACTCATTCCAAGAATGACTTTTTTCTTTTCTTGCATCAATACCTCCAATCCACTCAATAACAATACATAATTATACAATAGTTGCTTGGAAAAATCCACCTTTATTTAAGAAAATACAAGTTTGTAAGACATTTGAAGAGAAAATAAAAAATTTTTATTTCGAAAATTAGTCCATAAAAATTCTTGTCCTTTTTTAAAAATTTTATAAAAAATATTTTGAAGAAAAATTAAAAATAATAGAGAAATTTTATTGACAAAATTTTTTCTATGGAGTAAAATTATAGATTTATTTGACAGACATAGCTTTTTAATGTATAATTAATTAATATTAAAGCTCTGGAAGGAATGGGTGTCGAATGAATCAAATGCAAATTATCAAGAGAGAACTTGAGAACCACATAGGAAAGAAAGTTATTGTGAGAGCCAACAAGGGCAGAAAAAAAATCGTAACAAGGAAGGGAATCCTAAAGGCAACTTACCCAAGTCTTTTTGTACTTGAGGTTTTTAATGGAGAAGAATTAGTAACTGCAAGCTACACTTATTCAGACGTATTGACATCGACAGTTCAAGTTACAGTTTTAGATGAAGAAGTTGCTTATAAAGATGCAAAAATGATATCATAAAATCTTTTATATATTTAGATTTGTGGCAGGTGTTAAGGCACCTGTTTTTAGTACCATAAATAGTGTAAGAAAGGAAGTAATTCCTATCTTGCACTATTTTTGTATAATGAAGAAGTAGTATGACGAGGCTGTTTTAGGGTTTAAACATCCGCCATAAAAACTGTCAACTACCTTTTCATTATTCATATTCGGTTAAGCAGGTTGGGCAAAGCGCCCGTGTCACAAGCTAAAATGAGTGTAATGGTGCAGGTAGAAACTACAAAATAAAAAGAAAGAAGGAAAAAATATGATATCTGTAGGAATAGACATATCAAAAGAGAAAATAACAGTTTGTGCATTAGAACAAGGAAGCAAAATAATTTGGAAACCCTTCGATGTTTCTCTAAACAAAACAGAAATAGAAAAATTAATAGAGAAACTAGAAAAATTAAAAGAAGAAATAAAAATAACAATGGAAGCAACAGGAAAATATCATCTACCAATACTTTATGAATTAAAAGATAGAGGCTACTTTGTAACAGTAATAAATCCATTAAAAATGAAACAATTCTGTAGAGCATTAAACTTTAGGAAAGCAAAAAATGACAAGATAGATGCAAAACAAATAGCAGAATATGGACTAATGTATTGGAAAGAATTAGAAGAATACAAAATAGATAAAGAGAACTACAGAGTCCTAAAAGAATTAAACAGAAACTACCAACATTATATGAATCTAAGAATCAATCAAATGAACTACATAGATCAAACAATACATCAAACATTTCCAGGAATAAAAAAACTAATACCACATAATTCAGGAGACTTTTCAAAAGACAAACTATTAGACTTTCTAGAAAAATGGTGGCATAAAGACCTAATAATAGAAAACACAGAAGAAGAATTTGTAGAAGAATACAAAACTTGGGCAAAAGAAAAGAGATACCATCCAAATGTAAACAAAGCAAAAGCCATTTACAAAATAGCAGAAGATAGTATCTCAACACAACCTTCCCATAACTCAAAAATAGAAACGAATATCAGAGAAGGAATAAACCTGATAAAACAAATAAATCAGATTCTAAAAAATATTTTATCACAAATGATAGAAATATCCGAGCCCCTAGAAGAATATCAAGAAGCAAAAAAATTTTCAGGCATATCAGAAAAATTAGCAGTACAAATAGTAGCAGAACTTGGAGACCTAAGAAAATTTAAAAATAAAAAAAGCCTAATATCCTTCATAGGAATAGACGCACCACCATACGAATCAGGAAACTTTAAAGCAGATCAAAGAAAAATAAGCAAAAGAGGAAATGCAATACTAAGAAAAGTAGGCTATCAAGCCATGAAATGTATGATGAGTTCGAAAAATCCAGAAAACGAAATATATAATTACATGATAAAAAAAGAAAAAGAAGGAAAAGCCAAAAAAGTTTGTAAATTTGCAGGATTAAACAAATTCTTAAGAATCTACTATGCAAGAGTTATGGAATCAAAAGCCCAGAAACAAGAATTAAAAGTAGCATAAGATTTAGAATAACACTAAAAAGCAAGCCGATTGATTACACTCGGTTTGTTTGCCATGCGCTAATTTAATTACTCAAACAATCAAATAACCTGAAATTAATTTCAGGTTAAGCTTGACTTTTGTTAGCAGGTTTTTATTACAGAAATTTATTTTATCCTAGCTAATCCTTACGAAGCTTATAATTTATTTTTATTAACTCATAAGACCCTATGAAGTCATAAATTTTAATGAGTTTATATTTTTTTATTAAGTTATAAAAACTTGTGAGCCCATAAGTTTTTATAAGTTAGTGAGCTTTTATTAACTTGTATAAAATTAGAAAATTAAAAAAAGAAATGACAGAGTAGATTTTTGAAGTTTTTATTTGGATTGAGAGTATAAAAATTTGCTTTAATGAAATAAGATGCAAGTAGAAGTTGCCAAAGTAAACTAAAGATTTTTTATTATATAGAAGTGTGTAAGAAGTGAATTAAAAATTAAAAAATTGTAATAAAAAAGCCACCCCTAAGGGTGGCAAAAATTTTATAAATTATTCACTTGCATAGTTATCGAAGTAACCTTGGATAAAGATGACTGGAGTACCCTTGTCACCTGATCCACTTGTAAGGTCACAAAGACTTCCAAGTAAGTCAGTGATTCTTCTAGGAGTAGTTCCAAGTGTTTCGTCTTTTCCAACAAGGTCTTTTTGCTTGTGAGAAATTTTTTCTTTCATTGCAGCAGTTGCGTGTTCAGTGTCCATATCCTTTAAGTCAGTGTCTGCAATGTATTTGATTTTAAGTTCGCTTGGTTGACCAGCAAGTCCATCAGTGTGGGCAGGTGATACAACTGGGTCTGCAAGTTCCCAAATTTTTCCAACTGGATCCTTGAAGGCACCGTCGCCATAAATCATAACTTCTACTTGCTTATTGTATTTTTCAATTAGTTTCTTTTGAACTTCTTTTACAAAAGTTTCTCCATTTCTTGGGAATAGCTTTAATCTAGTGTCAGATGCAAAGTTTGATCCAAGTAGACCAAATTCTTGATTGTAGCCACTTCCATTAATGGATTCATTTAATATATCGTCAAGACCAAGAACAACTTTTGCTCCTTCGTCTTTTAAAAGTCTCTTTATTGAAAATCTTGTGTGAGTTGATCCAATAAGAACTTCATCTGTGTAATTTAGAATAGTCTTAGGATCATTTGAGAAGTGAATGTCGCAGTTGCCACCACAAATTTCCTTATAAAGAGTTACATAATCAATACCTGTAAATTCGTGTTTAACTTCTTCACCAAAGATTCTTCTGTAATCTTTTTCTTCTAAGACATCTGTGAATGGGTTGATCTTCGCTTCATAAAGAAGGCTTGGATCCATTAGTGAATTTCCAACTTCATCAGATGGGTAGGAGAAAAGAAAATGTATTTTCTTTCCTGACTTTGCAATACCCCTTAGGATTGTTGAAAATCTGTTACGGCTAAGAATTGGGAATACTATTCCAATTTCCTTGTCGAACTTTTTGTTAATGTCTTCTGCTATGTCATCAATAGTAACATAGTTGTTTTGTGCTCTTGCAACTAAAGATTCTGTTACTGCAACAATATCCTTGTCTCTCACAGAAATATTTTCTGATTCAAGAGCCTTTCCTAGGGAATCAACGACAATATCGACTAGATTGTCTCCACTTTTTACAATAGGTGTACGGATTCCACGTACTACTGTACCAATGTATCTTTGCATAATTCCTCCTACATTTAAATAAACTACTTTTTTACTTCAAAATTATACACGATGGATAATAAAATGTAAAATATTTTTTTAAAAAATTTCAAAAAAATTTTTAAAGACTTTAAAAATATTATTATTTCAAGGCTTTGTTGGGGAAATTAATAAATTCACTGTACATCTGTAACCACTTTGTAATATAATTGATTAAGATTATAGAAAGGTGTTTTTATGATAAAATTTGAAAATATTTATAAGGAATACAACAATGGTGTCGCTGCACTATCAAATGTAAATATTGAAGTGCCACGTGGCGATTTTGTTTTCTTAGTTGGGCCATCAGGTGCAGGGAAGTCTACTATGATAAAACTTCTTATAAGAGAAGAAAAAGCTAATCGTGGAAAAATTTTTATTGGCGATGATGAAATAACTAAAATTTCAAAATATATGATTCCTAAACTTAGGAGAAATATTTCTGTTGTCTTCCAAGACTTTAGACTTTTAGAAAAGAAAACTGTTTTTGAGAATGTGGCCTTTGCCCTAGAAATTCTTGGAGAGTCAAAAAAAGAAATAAATAAAAAAGTTGAGTACGCTCTTGACCTTGTTAACTTAAGCGACAAGGTAAAGAATTATCCTTCTGAGCTATCTGGTGGAGAGTCACAAAGGGTTGCCATTGCAAGAGCAATTGTAAATGATGCTCGCTATTTAGTTTGTGATGAGCCAACAGGTAATCTTGATGAGTCAACTGCTTGGGATATTATGACTGCCTTAAAAAATATTAATGATGCAGGGAAAACTATTATAATGGCTACTCACGCAGTTAATATTGTAGACAAGTTTAATAAAAGGGTAGTGACCCTAGACCATGGTGCTATTGTTTCTGATATAAGGGAAGGAGGTTACTATGAAGGTAATAAGACAGTTCTCTAATCTTGTTAGAGAAGCCTTCTCAAGTTTGTGGAGAAATAAGACTATGTCCTTTACTTCTGTAATTTCCATTACAGCAATGCTTACACTTTTTGGTGTAGTTATGCTTATGATTTTGAATTTAAATGGACTGGTATTTCAAACTGGAGAAAAGTTAGACAAGGTTGTATTCTTCTTAAAGGACGATGCAAAGCCTAAGGATGTAAATGCTTTTATTGACAAGCTCGATGAAAATAAAAAGGTAAAAAAGGTTGCCTATGTTTCTAAGGAAGAAGCCCTAGAGGAATTCAAAGAAGGTTTTGGAGAAGACTCTTCAATCCTAGATAATATTCCTGGTGGGAACCCTCTACCAGCTTCTATAACTGTTGAGATGAAGGAGCTTTCCTATGGAAAGGAAATTGAAGACAAGTATAAGGACCTTCCAATTGTTGAAGACCACAACTATTACTATGACTTTGTAACTCAAATGATGAAAATCCAAAATGGAGTTAAGTATGTGGGAGCAGCAATTGTTCTAATCCTAGTTTTGATTTCTGTTTTAATTATTCACAACACAATTAAGATTGCTATTTCAAACAAGGAAAAGGAAATAAACATAATGAAGTATGTTGGGGCAACTAATACTTATATAAGGGGACCCTTCTTAATAAATGGAATTATTTTTGGAATTCTCGGTTCAGCCATATCAGGTTTCTTGACACTGAGACTTTATGGAATAATTTTTGAGAGGTTAAACCCACAACTCCATGATATTACAGGTGTAGATATGATAAGAGCTGCATCTGTTAGGATGGACTTATATATTGTATTTTTATGCATAGGTGTTGGAATTGGATTTTTTGGATCCTTATTCTCTACTAAAAAGTATTTAGATGTGTAGGTGAAAGAATGTATAGTAAGAAAAAGATTCTTGCAATTTGCCTGGCTGCTATAATGGCTACACCAAGTGCAAGTTTTGCCAAGAGCTCTAAGACTCTAACTATTGAAAAAAATAAAAAAATTGAACAAAAAAGAAAAATCAATTCAAAAATGAAGGAGCAAAAGACTAATATTTCTAACACAGAAACAGAAAAGGACTCCATTTCTGATGAGATTGAAACTTTAGATGCCAAGATTCTGGAGAAGTCTAACAAGATTCAATCACTTGAAAAAGAAATTAATAAACTCAACCAAGATATAGCTGAAAATCAAAAAAAAATGCAAGAGGCTCAGGCAAATCTTGAAGCAAATACGAAATCCCTAAGATCAAGATTAAGGGAAATGTATAAGAGAGGCAATATCACTTATATTGAAGTTTTGTTAAACTCTAAAGACATCGAAGAGTTACTTAGGAATAACGAAATTATTTCTTCTATAGCAAGAGCTGACAGAGAACTTATTGAGTTTATAAAGACTCAAATCGACACTATAAAAAACACTGAAGAAAGATTAAAAGTAGATAGAGAAAAACTTTCTGTTAGCAAGGCTGCTGTTGAATCTGAAAGACAAGGATATCAAGATGCAGTTAATGCAAAGAATGAGTATATGAAGGTTCTTGAAAAAAATATTGATGCCTATAAGCTAGAATATGAAAAGGCTCAATCAGATTGGCAAAATCTAGATCTAGAAATTTTAAAACTTCAAAAGGAAATTGAAGTTCAAAAGAAAAGGGAAAATGAGGCAAAGGCAAGAGCTCAAAGGGCTTCATCTAATAGGACAAATAGGGTTAACAGCAACATAAGTGTTGCATCAAGACCAAGAGATGGACAAGCATACACTTGGCCGGTGCCAGGTCATTACTCAATATCTTCACCTTTTGGTTACAGAAAGCATCCAATTCTCGGCTATTCTAAATTCCACTCAGGTATAGACATACCGGCACCAAGTGGAACGCCAATAGTTGCAGCTAAGTCAGGTACAGTAATTTTATCAAGACTTATGAGTGGCTATGGAAATGTAATAATGATAGACCATGGTGACACAGTAACAGTTTACGCTCACTGTTCTGCACTTAACAAGTCAGTAGGAGATTCTGTATCAGCAGGAGATGTTGTGGCCTTTATTGGTACAACAGGTTTATCAACAGGACCACATCTTCACTTTGAGGTTAGGGTTAATGGAACACCAGTAAATCCATTGGGATATGTATAATGAAAAAAAATAAATTTTTAAAAGTGGCAGCAGTTGTTATCTTAATTTTGACAACTGCTGTTGTTACTAGAATATACACAGTAAAAAGTATTTTAGCTACAAATGAAAATTTTGGAAAGGTAGTTTTACTTGAAAAGTATTTAAAGGAAAACTACCTCTACAATAAGGACATAAAAGAAGAAAATCTTGAGGCTGGAATTTTAAAGGGGCTAGTCGCAGGACTTGAAGATCCTTATTCACAATATCTCACAAAAGATGAGATGAAAAAATTGTCAGAGCAAACCACAGGCAAGTTCCAAGGCATTGGAGTTATAATTTCTCCTGCAGAAGATGGAACTGTAACAGTAGTTTCTCCTATAAAGGGTTCACCAGCTGATAGGGCTGGCATAGAGTCCGGCGACAAGATTTTAAAAATCAATGGCAAGGACTTCTCTGCAGACAAAATTGATCAGGCATCAAAGGAGATGCGTGGTGAGGTAGGTACAAGTGTCAAGATTTTAATTTTAAAGAAGAAAAATCTAAAGACAGAAGAAGTTGAGATCAAAAGAGAAGAGATAAAAATCGACTCTGTATTAAAAAATAAAATTGGAGACTATGGCTACATTGGTATAACAATGTTTGACGAAGAGACAGGTAAGGACTTCAAAAAAGTTTTAAGAGAACTCACTGATGAAGGCGTCAAGGGAATAGTCCTAGACATGAGGGGAAACCCTGGTGGAGTTGTGGACTCAGCCTATGAAATTGGAGATGCAATTCTTCCAAAGACAAACTTCGTAACCTTGAAGAACAACAAGGGAGAAGTCATAGAAGACTACAAAACTGACGACAAGTACAACGACATCAAGATGGTAGTCCTTGTTAACGAAGGGTCAGCTTCGGCATCAGAAATTTTGGCAGGAGCAATAAGCGACCTTCATAGGGCAAAAATTGTTGGTAAGAAAACCTATGGCAAGGGAGTAGTACAAAATGTAATAGCCTTGCCAGAAGGAGATGGATTAAAACTTACAACCTCAGAATACTTCACACCAAGTGGCGACTCAATAAATAAATTAGGAATAAAACCAGACGTAGAAGTAAACCTTCCAGAAAATGTTAAGGGAATTGGAGTAGACTATCTCAAAACAGATACACAACTTCAAAAGGCCCTAGAGATATTGAAGGAAAAATAAAATTTAAGAAGGATTAAAGCAGCCAGAGAAAGGCTGCTTTTTTCGTGAAAATTATTTTAAAAAGGGTTTTATAATTTTTATTTTCTGATAAAGTTTTTATTTTTAAATTAGTTTTTGTAAAGCAGAGCTTTACGAATCAATATTGGAGGGGCTTAGGGGCATCGTGAGGCCCCTTGCCCCTCCAAACCACCCCCTTCACCCCACGTACGTTGAGTCCAAAAAAATCGGTCATGCTAAATTTTCAAAACTCATTCGCTTCGCGAATTCAAACAGTTGAAAATTTTTAACGCATAACCGATTTTTTTGCTCATTAGATGCACTTGATTAGCTCGCGGCTTATGGGATAAGTTGTAATTCTTTATGAAGTGATTACATCTTATAACCTTGTAACTAATTATGAAGTTGTTGTTTCTTATGAAGTCATAGAAAATGATAACTTCACAAATAAATGTAAACTCATAAAAAGTTAAAGCTTAATAATTTTTGATTAGGCTTTATTTTTTTGTAACTTTATATGCAGTTGTGAGCTTGGCAATAGTGCCCAACTTGTTGAAGGCTTATGAGTTTGTAAAGTTTGCCAATAAATCGCAAGCTAATAAGGCAGTAAGCAAAAATTTCGGAGACGTTAAAAAATTTCAATGTTTGAGCGATGCGAGTTGACATGACCTAACCCAATTTGCGTAGCAAATTGATGGTAGGTCAGTTCGCAAATTGGAGCTTGCGACAATTTGTGTTCTACTGCAAAAAAAAGATGTCTGCCGCTCGGGGTTGGTGACAAAGGCCCCTGCCAGGTCGTTGAAGGTGTTGGGGGGGGGGTGGCCCGGAGGGGGATGCCACACAGGCACAGGCAAGGGCGAACGAATAAGCCACTCGTGCCCGAATGGGTATAAGTCCCCTCCAAGAGAAGAATTAAAACTTTAGGTTTTAGAAAAAATTAGTTAAAGATAAAATTTTTTAAAGAAATGTAAAAGCTTTAGCTTTTAAAGACATTTTTAAAACTTTTTCTTTTCCCCTCTTTCAATGTTATAATTGACTTAGTATTTAATTGAGGTGTTCTATGTTATTTGATATAAATGAAAATTTGGGAGATTTTTTCTACTATGAGCCTATGAAGAACCACACTTCTTTTTGTGTTGGCGGTCCTGCTAAGCTTCTCATTAAGCCTAATGATGAAGTGGCTCTTGTGGAAATTTTAAAATCTATTAAAAAAAATAATTACAAATATTATATTCTTGGCAACTGCACTAACATCATTGTAAGGGACAAGGGTTTTGACGGTATTATCATCAAGCTTAAAAACAAGTTAAATGATGTTAAAAAAGTTTCTGATAAGGAAATTTATGCAGGAACTGGTGCAAGTATGAAAAAAATCAGCGAGTTTGCCATGGAAAATTCCCTTACAGGTCTTGAGTTTGCTCACGGTATTCCAGGCTCTCTTGGTGGTGCCATTGTTATGAATGCTGGTGCCTATGACGGAGAGATTAAAAATGTTGTAAAGAGCGTGAGACTTCTTGATGAAGATTTAAAGGTTATTGAAGTTCCTGGTGATGAGATGAACTTTTCTTACAGGCATTCTCTTGTCCAAGAGAGGGACTTAATTGTCCTTGGTGCGACCTTCTCTCTTGAAGATGGAGATAAGAATGAAATAAGAGAAAAGTATGAGGACTTTGACCAAAGAAGGGCTGACAAGCAACCTCTTGATATGCCTTCTGCTGGTTCGACTTTTAAGAGACCTACAGGTTATTTTGCTGGGAAATTAATTGATGATTCTGGCCTAAGAGGCTTTACCCACAAGGGGGCTGGCATTAGCGAAAAGCACTGTGGCTTCGTTGTAAATAAGAATAAGGCTACAGCCCAAGATGTACTTGAAACTATTGAAATAGTTCAAAAAGTTGTTCATGATAAGTTTGGCGTGACTTTGGAGAGAGAAGTTAAAATTATTGGTGACTAAGTGTCTTTAAGTTGGTGATTAAATGGAAATTATAATTATTACTGGAATGAGTGGATCGGGCAAGTCCTATGCTCTTGATGTCTTTGAGGACCTTGGCTACTATGCCATGGATAATCTTGCACCAGCCCTTTTGCCAAAGTTTTGCAACATTGCCCTTGATGCAAAGAGCAAGAATTTTGAAAAGGTAGCTGCTGTTGTAGATATGAGGAGTGGTGAACTCTTCAACGATTTTTATTCTGCCTACGAAGAGTTAAAGGGAATGAATTTAAAAATCAGGCTCTTGTTTCTCTATGCTGATATGGAAACTATTATTGCAAGATACAAGGAACTTAGAAGACCCCACCCTATGAATAGGTCCATTGTTGATGGTTATAATTTTGAAGAAGCAACTCTTTCGAAGATCAAGGAGAGTGCTGACTTTGTAATTGACACTTCAGGACTTTCTACAAAAAATTTGAGGAAGCAACTTATGGCCTTTGTTTCTTATGACGAGAAGGACAATTTTGCCATTGAGGTCACAAGTTTTGGTTTTAAATCTGGCATTTTAAAGGACGCTGACCTTGTCTTTGACGTGAGGTTTTTGCCAAATCCTTTTTATATAAAAGAGCTTAAAGATTTAAATGGAAATACTGAAGAAGTTAAGGACTTTGTTATGAAGTGGGATGTCACAAGAGAATTTATAGATAAGACCATAGACCTCTTGAAGTTTTTGATTCCCAACTATATGGCAGAGCAAAAGAGGGTTCTTACAATTGGGATAGGTTGCACTGGAGGCTTTCACAGGTCTGTTGCCATAGCTGAAGAGATAGGCAGGATCCTCAAGGAAGAGTACAAGTCCACCTATGTAACCCACAGGGATATGGAGAAAAATTTATGGAAAAAAAGATAGCAGTCCTAGGTGGAGGTACAGGCATCTCCACTATTTTGCGTGGACTAAAAGATTTTACTACAAATATTTCTGCTGTTGTCTCTATGTCTGATGATGGTGGGGGAAGTGGAATCTTAAGAGAGGAACTAAATATCCTTCCACCAGGAGATGTGAGAAGGTGCCTCATTGCTCTTTCCAACACTGACAAGACCATGAGGGACTTGTTGAGCTACAGGTTTAAGTCAGGATCCTTAAAAGACCAAAATGTGGGCAATATTTTAATTGCAGCACTCACTGATATTTTTGGGTCCTTTGACAAGGCTCTTCTTGAAATGTCTAGTGTATTTAACGTAACAGGCAAGGTGATACCGGTGACTCTTGATGAAACTCATCTTGTTGCAGAGTTCGAGTCCAAGGATAAGGTTGTGGGAGAGTCCTACATTCCCAAAATGTGCTACAGGCTAAACACAAAAATCAAAAAGATGTCTATGATTCCCCGCTATCCAAGTGCGAATGAAGATGCTCTTGAAGCAATTTTATCATCTGATATCGTTATAATTGGACCGGGATCACTTTACACTTCTATTATCCCGAATTTTTTAGTTGGAGGAATCAATGAAGCTCTAAGAGATACAAATGCCAGGGTTATTTATATTGCCAATGCCATGACCCAAAAGGGAGAAACAAAAAATTATTCCTTGAAGGACCACTTCGAGGCAATTTTAAAACACTCTAGCTACGAATTTATTGATGAAGTCATAGCCAATGACCTTAGGGCAACAGATGAAATTTATCAATACTACTACAACAAGGACGAATCAAGTCCAATCTTTGCCACAGAAGAAGATAAAAAATATTTTAAGGAAAAAAATGTCAAGCTCACAGAGGGCGAGTTCATAGAAATTAAGGACGGCTTTATAAGGCATGACGGCGACAAGATAGGGACCAGCATTTTTAGAAGTCCTTTCTTGTAAAAAAAATTTAAAGATGTTATTATTTATTTGTTATAAAGGAGGATACAATGAGGAAATATAGAAAGACAGAACATATAGAAAATTTTCTTCGCTCAACTTATGTTGGCGACCCACTTTTTTCTGATATCTTTTTGTACAATGACTCTCTCCCAGAGATAAATTATGATGAAATTGATACAAGTCTTAATTTTTTAGATAAGAAAGTAAAATTTCCATTGATGATAAATGCCATGACTGGTGGCTCAAGTCTTTCAGAGGAAATAAATAGATCTCTTGCAAATGTGGCAGTGGAGTACGACCTTCCTATGGCTGTGGGATCACAAACTATTGCCCTAGAAGACGAAGACTCAAGAAAGTCCTTTGAAATTGTAAGGGAAATAATAAAAGATGGAATTGTAATCTCAAACCTATCTGGATTTGCTAGTACTGAAGATGCAAAGTTAGCGGTTGAACTCTTAAGGGCAGATGCAATTCAAATCCACTTAAACCCAGCCCAAGAACTTGTACAAGTCGAAGGGGAGAGAAACTTTCGTGGAATTTTAAATAACATAGAAAAAATTGTAAAGACTTCTGAAGTCCCTGTAATCGTAAAAGAAGTTGGCTTTGGAATGTCACAAAAAACTGTAAAGAAGCTTCACGATGTTGGAGTTAAGTATGTAGATATATCTGGTTACGGTGGCTCAAACTTTTTCGAAATTGAAAACCTAAGAGAACCCAATGCAGATATCTCAGATTTATTTTCTTGGGGAATTCCAACAGCCTTAAGTTTAATTGAAGCAAAGAAACTTGCCTACGATGATATGTTTTTAATAGCATCAGGTGGAATAAAAACTTCTGTGGATCTAATAAAGAGCCTTTGCCTTGGAGCAGATATGACAGCAATTAGTGGCGAAATTCTTTCATACATTATTCGTGGTGGATACGAATACACCTTAAGATACATTGACGGACTAATGGAAAAGACAAAGGCACTTATGATGTTAAATGGAGTAAGAAATATTTCTGAACTTCAAAAAGTTGACTACAAGGTGACTGGAAAGCTAAGAGAATTGTTGGAGGACTAAATGAAATTTATAAAAAAAGAAGAATTTAAAGATTCAAATTGGTCTGCAGGTGTTACAACAGAAGTTTTCATCTATCCAGAAGGAGCAAGTGTTGGCGAAAAGAACTTTGACTTTAGAATTTCAACAGCAACTTGCAAGGACAAGGAATCAGTTTACACACCTTACACAGGTTTTTACAGATACATCACACCAATTGACAATGTAATGGATATTGAAAGTGATGGAAATAAATTTAAATTAAATCCCTTTGAAGTTTTATTTTTTGACGGAGACCACTCCACAAAATCATCAGGCGATGTTAGAGACTTCAACCTAATTTATAAGAAGGGACAAGAAGCCAAGATGTTCTCCTTAAATATAAATAATTTTGACTTTAAGGCAGACAAGAGGGCAGTGATTTTTAATTACGATTCAGAATTAAGGGTCCAAGGCAAAGTCTTTGAAAAATTCTCAGCCATCTACCTAGAAGAAGAGAAAATAAAAATAGAAGGTCAAGGGAAAATAATAATTTGTGAATTTTAAAATTTTATAAAAAAAGAAACTGTGAGCCAATCACAGTTTTTTAGTACCATAAATAGTGTAAGAAAGGAAGTAATTCCTATCTTGCACTATTTTTGTATAATGAAGAAGTAGTATGACGAGGCTGTTTTAGGGTTTAAACATCCGCCATAAAAACTGTCAACTACCTTTTCATTATTCATATTCGGTTAAGCAGGTTGGGCAAAGCGCCCGTGTCACAAGCTAAAATGAGTGTAATGGTGCAGGTAGAAACTACAAAATAAAAAGAAAGAAGGAAAAAATATGATATCTGTAGGAATAGACATATCAAAAGAGAAAATAACAGTTTGTGCATTAGAACAAGGAAGCAAAATAATTTGGAAACCCTTCGATGTTTCTCTAAACAAAACAGAAATAGAAAAATTAATAGAGAAACTAGAAAAATTAAAAGAAGAAATAAAAATAACAATGGAAGCAACAGGAAAATATCATCTACCAATACTTTATGAATTAAAAGATAGAGGCTACTTTGTAACAGTAATAAATCCATTAAAAATGAAACAATTCTGTAGAGCATTAAACTTTAGGAAAGCAAAAAATGACAAGATAGATGCAAAACAAATAGCAGAATATGGACTAATGTATTGGAAAGAATTAGAAGAATACAAAATAGATAAAGAGAACTACAGAGTCCTAAAAGAATTAAACAGAAACTACCAACATTATATGAATCTAAGAATCAATCAAATGAACTACATAGATCAAACAATACATCAAACATTTCCAGGAATAAAAAAACTAATACCACATAATTCAGGAGACTTTTCAAAAGACAAACTATTAGACTTTCTAGAAAAATGGTGGCATAAAGACCTAATAATAGAAAACACAGAAGAAGAATTTGTAGAAGAATACAAAACTTGGGCAAAAGAAAAGAGATACCATCCAAATGTAAACAAAGCAAAAGCCATTTACAAAATAGCAGAAGATAGTATCTCAACACAACCTTCCCATAACTCAAAAATAGAAACGAATATCAGAGAAGGAATAAACCTGATAAAACAAATAAATCAGATTCTAAAAAATATTTTATCACAAATGATAGAAATATCCGAGCCCCTAGAAGAATATCAAGAAGCAAAAAAATTTTCAGGCATATCAGAAAAATTAGCAGTACAAATAGTAGCAGAACTTGGAGACCTAAGAAAATTTAAAAATAAAAAAAGCCTAATATCCTTCATAGGAATAGACGCACCACCATACGAATCAGGAAACTTTAAAGCAGATCAAAGAAAAATAAGCAAAAGAGGAAATGCAATACTAAGAAAAGTAGGCTATCAAGCCATGAAATGTATGATGAGTTCGAAAAATCCAGAAAACGAAATATATAATTACATGATAAAAAAAGAAAAAGAAGGAAAAGCCAAAAAAGTTTGTAAATTTGCAGGATTAAACAAATTCTTAAGAATCTACTATGCAAGAGTTATGGAATCAAAAGCCCAGAAACAAGAATTAAAAGTAGCATAAGATTTAGAATAACACTAAAAAGCAAGCCGATTGATTACACTCGGTTTGTTTGCCATGCGCTAATTTAATTACTCAAACAATCAAATAACCTGAAATTAATTTCAGGTTAAGCTTGACTTTTGTTAGCAGGTTTTAATGCAAATTTTTATTTAGTTTCTCACTAGTAAGTGGTCGCCTACGAGGGCAGTCTTAAAGGTCTTATAAAAGTCTTCATCGAGATAGGTTTCGTATGCCTTGTCATGGAGCTTTTGGCAAATATCTTTCGTAATTTCATATTTTAGTCCAAAGCCAAGAGCTGCTAGAAAGTCCTCTTCATTTAATCCTCTTCCAGCCTTTAACCCTTCTTCAAGATTTTCTAATTCTCTAAACTTTTTGTTGCCTAGATCTGTCATCTTGGAGAAGGATTTGATTAGGTAGACGTAAAAGAAAAGTGAGAGGACTATGCTTGCGATTCCAAAAAATCTTTCGTTGTAAACTGTCACAATCCCTACAAAAAATAAAATTGAATAAACTACAAAGGCTATAAAAATCTTAAATGTATTTTTTTCTCTTGTGTAGAGTTTCTTCTTCATCATTTCATCTTCTAGGAAGTAGATAAAGTCGTTGAACTTCTTGTTGTAGTTATCTGCTTCAGTCCTTCTCAACTTATCCATTTGTCTTGTGGAAATTGAAGATCCACCCTCAAGGGAAAAGAGAGTTTCAAAAAGTTTTTTCTCTCCAAGGCTAAGTCCTGACTCTTTTAAGTTCTTTAATATATATTCAACTTTTTCTTCTCCTCGCTTGTTCTTATAAATATTTTTTTCAATCTCAATATTCCCATGAGCCTTGGCTCTTAGGATCATAGCGATGATGGGGTTGTAGATAAAGTTTGGGCCCTTGTAGAGGTAGGCCTTTTCATAATAATTTAAATCCACATCTTTATCGGTCTCATATGTTTTTTTCTTATTGAGAAGGTAAAACATAAAGAAGGATAGGATAATAATCAAGACATTTATAATAAAAAAGTATGTAGTTGAAAAGTTCATTTTTAATTCCATTTAATCACCTATCTCTATTATATACAAAAATATATTTTTGGGTATAATAAGAATTGGAGGGATAGAATGTACGATATTATAATAATTGGTGGAGGTCCAGCAGGTTTAACTGCAGGTCTTTATGCAGCAAGAAGTAAAAAGAAAACTTTAATCATAGAAAAGGGCATTGAAGGCGGTCAAATCGCCGAAACAACTCAAGTGGAAAACTATCCAGGCATTGATTCCATAGATGGTGTTGAACTTGGCAAGAGAATGGCAAACCAAGCTAAGAAGTTTGGTGCAGAAATCATCATGGACCAAGTTGAAGATATGGAACTTGATGGAGAAGTGAAAAAAATCAAGGGCTATGTTGACTCTTATGAAGCTAAGGCAGTTATCATTGCAACTGGTGCATCTCCAAGAGAGATTGGTGCACCTGGAGAAAAGGAATACAAGGGACGTGGCGTAAGCTATTGTTCAACTTGTGACGCAGCTTTCTATGAAGATGAAGTTGTCTATGTAGTTGGTGGCGGCGACTCTGCTGTTCAAGAAGCACTTTTCATCACAAACTTTGCAAAGAAGGTTTACATCATCCACAGAAGAGATGAGCTTAGGGCTTCAAAGGTTCTTCAAGAGCAAGCCTTTAACAACGACAAAATTGATTTTATCTGGAACACAACTGTTAAGGAAATAAAGGGCGATAAGATTGTAAATGAAATGATTCTTAAAGATACAAAAACAGGTGAAGAGAGATCAATTAAGTCTGACGAACCTTTTGGAATTTTTGTCTTCATTGGTTATATCCCAAGTACAGAAATGTTCAAGGGCAAGGTAGAATTAACAGATGATGGCTACATTAAGACTGATGATGAAATGAGGACTAATGTACCAGGGGTTTTTGCAGCTGGAGACATTAGGAAGAAGACTGTTCGTCAAGTTGTAAACGCAGCAGGCGATGGTGCAGTTGCAGCTATGAATGCTCAAAAATATATTGACGAAGCTGAAGGAAATCTTTACGAAGGTTTTAAAGAAAATTAAAAATTGTTATGCAATAAAAAAGCATTGGTTGAGTTCAGAGTTCAATCAATGCTTTTATTTTTATGAAATTTTATTTTCTTGAATCCAGTCAACCTTTATTGTGTAGCCAATAATTAATATGACCCCAATAAGCCAGGAGATTGGGTAAAGTCTGTAGACATTTTCTATAGTGTGATAATGTGGGATGACAAACTTCGCTGCCATTATCCTAAATAAACAAAGTGACAACAAAAGAATTATCATTGGTGGAATAGTTTTTCCAGTTCCCCTCACTGTACCTGCAAGTGAGTGCAAGATGGCAAGCAAGAAGTAGAAGGGACATAAGAATCTACTTGCAAGGACTCCGGCCTCGATTACTCTTGCATCCTTGGTGAAGAGACCAATTAGTTTTGGCGAAAAATGGAAAAGGAGACTGCCACTTATGAGAGTATAAAGGACCGTCATTATGAGAGTGGTCCACATGCCCTTCTTGATCCTTTCCATTTGTCCTGCCCCATAATTTTGACCGACAAAAGTTGTAATTGCCATGCTAAGACTTAATACAGGCAAGATGTTAAAGCCGTCGATTTTTATAAAGGCACCAAAACCTGCCATGGGTAGGGCACCAAAGACATTGACAGAGGACTGCATAATCACGTTGGAAAGAGAAATAACTGTGTTTTGAATAGCAGTTGGGATTCCAACTTTTAAAATCCTAAGAGCCATGTCCTTGTGAATTTTTAATTTTGAAAGACGGACCTTGTAAATTTCTGGCACCCTAATTAAAAATATGAGGGCAAGTAGGGCTGAAAGGGCCTGACTAATATTTGTTGCAATAGCGGCCCCTTCAACTCCAAGTCCGAAGCTTTTAATAAATAAAAAGTCCAAGATAACATTAGTAGCAGAAGCAATGCCAAGATACAAGAGGGACCTCTTTGAATTTCCCACAGCATTTAAGATGCCTGCTTCCATATTGTAAATAATATTAAAGACAAGACCAAAGGAAAAAATTCTAAGATAAGTAATGGACTCTTCCATAACTTCTGCTGGTGTATCCATTTGCTTCAAGAGCCAAGGAGCGAATGCATATCCCATAAGAGAAATTAAAAGTCCAAGAAGAAGAGCTATGGAAAGAGAAGTGTGGACGGCAAGTTTCATTTCCTTTTGATTGGCTCCACCCATAGATTGAGAAACTAAAATTCCACAACCCACAGCAATCCCTTGACTAAAAGAAATCAAGAGATTAATAAGAGGAGTGCTTGACCCAACTGCTGCCAAGGCATACCTTCCGAGGTAATTGCCAACGATCATAGAGTCGATGGTGTTGTAGGTTTGTTGGAGAATATTTCCAAGAATTAAGGGAAGGGAGAAGAACAAGATTGTCTTCCAAATAGATCCCGAAGTCATTAAATTTTTTTCAACATTTGATATTGATTTGTTTTTCAATTTTATATCATCCCAAATAAATTTCTTTGTAGTTATAAGTTTATTAATAAGTAATATTGTACTTTAAATAGAGAGAAATTACAAAATTGGATTAAAGGGAATAAAAGAATTATACTTTTATAAGTAATATTTATAATCAAAATATAAAATATTTGCTTATGAAGAAAAATAAAATTTTTATCAATTGTGTCAAAATTTTTACACTTGATATATTAACTGTAAGTATTATAATAGATTGTGAACTTTTTAACTAAGATGGGATTGTATGAACAGAACTTTAAATTTATGTGAACAATTTTATAAGTCAAAGGAGATTTCTTTTGAAGATTTTTCTTACCTAATGAGGCTAAGGGGTGAGGAGGCTGAGGTCCTTCATGTCTTTGCAAGAAATTTGGCGGTAAAAAATTTTGGAAATGAAATTTACATAAGGGGACTAATAGAAATTTCCACCTACTGCAAAAATAATTGCTACTATTGTGGGCTTAGGTTGGCAAATAAAAATGCCAAGAGGGTTAGGCTTAGCAAAGAAGAAATTTTAGAGCTTGCAGGTCACTCTGTGGACTTGGGAATAAAGACTATTGTCATGCAGGGTGGCGAAGATGACTTTTATAGTCTTGAATACTTGAAGGAAATTATTGGCGAAATTAAAGAAAAATTTCCTGATGTTGCCATTACACTTTCTCTTGGTGAAAGAGATTTTAAGGATTTTGAAGTTCTTAAAAATATGGGGGCTGACAGGTATCTCTTGCGTCATGAAACTTATTCAAAGTCCCACTATGAAAGGCTTCACCCAAACTCTATGAAGTTTCAACACAGGATAGATTCAATCTTCAAATTAAAGGCTCTGGGTTTTCAAACTGGCTGTGGCATGATGGTGGGCTCTCCCTATCAAAAGCTTGAAAATTTATATGAAGATTTAAAATTTATCGTAAAGTTAAAGCCTGAGATGGTGGGGATTGGGCCCTTCATACCCCAGCATGACACACCCTTTAGGGACTTTCCTAGAGGCAAGTTAGATGATGTCCTTAATATTTTATCTATTGTAAGGATTGCAGATGAGAAACTTCTCTTGCCATCGACAACTGCCCTTGGCAGCATTGATGACTTTGGACGAGAGAAGGGTATCTTAGCGGGGGCCAATGTTTTGATGCCCAATGTTGGAGCAGAAAAACTGAGGAAAAATTATAAGCTTTACGATAATAAAATTGGTACAGAAGTTAAAAATTCTGATGACTTTATGGGCCTAGAAGAAAAGCTAAGGAAGATTGGATATAAGATCTCCAGATCAAGAGGAGATTATAAGTAAGGATAAAGGAAGAAGGAAGACAGTGTATAAGGTAGATTCAAAAATTGCAGAAGAATTTATAAACCATCAAGAGATTCTCGATACTCTTGACTATGCAGAAAAAAATAAAAATAACAAGGACTTGTTAGATGAGGTTCTTGAAAAGGCGAAGAAGGAAAAGGGACTAAGCCACAGGGAGGCTGCCCTAATTTTATTAGCTGAAGACAAGCACTACCAAGATGAAATTTATAAGCTTGCTAAGAAGATAAAGGAAGACCACTACGGTAATAGGATTGTTTTATTTGCACCTCTTTATCTTTCAAACTACTGCATAAATGGTTGCGTTTATTGCCCTTACCATGCAAAGAACAAATCCATAAGAAGGAAAAAATTAACTCAAGAAGAAATTAGGAATGAAGTAATTGCCCTTCAAGATATGGGTCACAAGAGACTTGCTCTTGAACTTGGAGAAGACCCTGTAATCAATACAATGGAGTATATCTTAGAATCCATAAAGACAATTTATTCTATTAAGCATAAAAATGGACAAA
The DNA here is from genome assembly GCF_900176605.1 of Peptoniphilus vaginalis. GTDB lineage: Bacteria > Bacillota > Clostridia > Tissierellales > Peptoniphilaceae > Peptoniphilus_A > Peptoniphilus_A vaginalis. The sequence continues at coordinate 22,046 of NZ_FXLP01000003.1, read as the reverse complement.
TAAGAAGGGTCAACATTAATATTGCTGCAACAACAGTTGAAAATTATAAAAAATTAAAGGATGCAGAAATTGGAACCTACATCCTCTTCCAAGAAACCTACAACAAGAAGTCTTATGAAGAACTTCACCCAACAGGACCAAAGCACAATTATGCCTACCACACTGAAGCTATGGATAGGGCAATGGAAGCAGGCATCGATGACGTTGGTGTTGGAGTTTTGTTTGGACTTGAAACTTATAAGTACGAGTTAGTTGGTCTTTTAATGCACGCAGAACACCTAGAGGCAAGATTTGGGGTTGGACCTCACACTATTTCTGTTCCTAGGATCCAACCTGCTGATGACATTGACCCAGGCGACTTTAAAAACGAACTTGCTGATGACATTTTTGAAAAACTTATTGCCCTAATTAGGGTTTCTGTGCCTTACACTGGCATGATTATTTCAACAAGAGAGTCACAAAGGGTTAGAGAACGTGCCCTTGAACTTGGGGTAAGTCAAATCTCTGGTGGATCAAGAACATCTGTAGGTGGTTACGTTGAAGAAGAAAAGAAAGAAGACAACTCTGCACAATTTGACGTTGCAGATCACAGGACCCTTGAAGAAGTTATAGACTGGCTAATAGAACTAGGATACATTCCAAGTTTTTGCACAGCATGTTATAGGGCGGGAAGGACTGGCGACAGGTTCATGCAACTTTGCAAGTCAGGACAAATTTTAAATTGTTGTCAACCAAATGCCCTTATGACTTTGAAGGAATATATGTTAGATTATGGAAACGAAAAGACGAGAGAACTTAGCGAAGACTTAATCGCAAAGGAACTTGAAAAAATTCCTAATGAAGTTGTGAAGAAGAAGGCTAAAGAATATATTTATGAAATGGAAAGAGTTGGAAAGAGAGATTTTAGATTTTAATGGAACTTAACAAAACAAATTCTGGGAACAGGATACACATTGGATTTTTTGGCAAGGTAAATTCGGGCAAGAGCTCAATAATAAATGAATTTTCAGGTCGAGATATCTCTATCGTTTCAAACCAAGAGGGTACAACAACAGATCCAGTTTACAAGTCCATGGAGATAAAAAGCTTGGGACCCTGTCTTCTAATGGATACGCCGGGCATAGGCGACGAAACAGCCCTTGGACAAAAGAGGATGAAGAGGACCGATGAAGTAATTTCAAAAACTGACATAGGAGTTCTAGTTGTATCAGATACCCAAACAGAAGCTGAAAGGGAAATGTTAAAAAAATTTAAGGACACTCCCATTCTTGTTTTAATAAATAAAATTGACATCTTGTCAGAAGATGAAATAAAAAAAATAAGAGAGGACTTCTCATCTTATAAGACAATAGAAGTTTCTGCTGTTAAAAAAATTGGTTTTGATAAACTCTTAGAAGAACTTTTGAAGTTCACGCCAAAGAAAGAAGAAAGACTTTTTGATGGAATGGTGAAAGAAAAAGACCTAATTTTATTAGTAATCCCACAGGATATTGCCGCACCAAAAAATAGGCTTATCCTTCCACAAGTTCAAGCAATTCGTGAACTCCTTGATAGGAATGCTCTAGTTTCTATGGTGAAGCTAGAAGAACTTACAGACATCCTAGGACTTTTAAATAAAAAACCAGACCTAATAGTTGCAGACTCATCTGTCTTCTTAGAAGTTTATGAAAAAATACCAAGAGATGTAAAGTTGACTTCCTTTTCAGTCCTATTTGCAAAACTAAAGGGAGATATTGACGAATATGTTAGGGGAGTGGAGGCCCTTAAAAAGATAAATGAAAACTCAAAAATTTTAATAGCAGAGTGTTGCACCCATGCCCCAGCAGAAGAAGACATTGGAAGGATAAAAATTCCAAATATGATAAGGAAAAAAGTTGGTCAAGGTCTGCAAGTTGACGTGACCTCAGGCTCAGTCTTCCCAGAAAATATTTCTGACTACGACCTCATAATCCAATGCGGCGGCTGCATGCTAAACGCAAAAAACATTAGAAGTAGAATCGAAAACGCAAAAGGAAAAAGAATCCCAATAACAAACTACGGAATAGTAATAGCATATTTCAAAGGGATACTTGATAAAATAAATTATTGAAAAATTGAATATGAATTATAAAAGAGCTGTGTCACCACAGCTTTTTTTATTTGATGTTATAAGATAAGCTATCGAAAAATATAATTTAATGAGTTATAATATAAATAGAGTCAACAGTCTATTTATGATTCTTTCTTAATAAGGGCTTAAAAATTTTAAGTACCGTCTAAAACTTTTCTTGAATTTATAAATCCAAATCATTGAAATAGGGAATTAATGTGTTAAAATTTTATTAAAGACAATTATGTATTTTATCGATAGGAGTAAAATATGATAAATAAATTTTTGTGGGCGAAGAAAGAGAAGAAGAGGGGACTTTTTAAATGGCTATCCTTGAGACAGCACTTAGAGGATACAAAAAATGTAATGAATGGACTTTGGGAACACTTTTTAAGTGCAGGTCAAAAAAAATTTATCGTAGACTCCATGATTTTTGAAAATAATGGAAAGAGTGGAGAGGAAATCGCGAAAAACCTTTCTATTTTTTTGGCCATAACTCATGATATAGGAAAGTGTACTCCGGCTTTTCAAACTATGGAAGGTTACTCTAACCCTAGAGACCTTGATGATTATTTAGTCGAAAGATTGGAGTCAAGTGGATTTTATGATTTAAAAAACTTTGATAGGGTTACTGCGAATAAGAGTCACCATGCTTTAGCTGGTCAGTCTATCCTTTCCTGGTTTGGAGTAAAAGACGATGTAGGATCAATTATAGGCGGACATCACGGGAAACCAATTGATAGCAAAGGACTTATTGAGGTTCAAAAGAACTCCTACGGTGCAAATTACTTTCAAGTTGAAAATCAAGATAATAGTGCACATAAAAAATGGAAAGAAGAGCAGAAAAAAATTTTTGATTGGGCAATGGAAGAGGCTGAGTTTTTTTCTATTGAAGAGATTCCAAAAATCTCTCAAGAGGGGGCATTTATATTATCTGGACTATTGATAATGGCAGATTGGATTGCAAGTAATGAAGAATATTTTCCATTAATAGGTATTGAGGCTTTAGAAATAGAAGACCAGATATGTAGATTCAAAGAAGCTTGGTTTAAGTGGTACAAAAACGATTGCATAGAAATAAATAATCTCGGTGGAATAAATGATGTTTTTAATAATAGGTTTGGATTTGACTCCCCTAATGAGATTCAAAAAGGTCTTGTAGAAGCTGTGGAGGAAGCTCAAGAACCTGGGATTATTATATTAGAAGCTCCAATGGGAATTGGAAAAACTGAAGCAGCTTTGGTAGCAACAGAAGAATTAATTTATAAAACCAATAGGAGTGGTTTATTCTTCGGACTACCAACACAAGCAACTTCTAATGGAATGTTTTCTAGGGTAGAGAACTGGTTAGAAAATTTATCAAGAGAATTATCGACAAGCACTAGTATTAGATTAGTTCACAGCAAAGCTGCCTTGAATGAAGATTTTACAAGTTTGGCAAAAAATATTGACCTAGATAACAATGAGGGTAGCGTAATTACTAATGAATGGTTTTCTGGTAGAAAGCAAACTGTACTAGATGATTTTATTGTTGGAACAGTTGATCAATTTTTACTCACAACCTTAAAGCAAAAACATTTGGCCTTGAGACATCTTGGGTTTACAAAAAAAGTTGTAGTTATAGATGAAGTACACGCTTATGACATTTATATGATGCAATATTTAAATCAGGCTTTGAGATGGATGGGAGCCTATAAAGTACCAGTTATAATTTTATCGGCAACACTTCCTATAAATAGGAGAATGGAATTAATTGAAAATTATATGAGAGGAAGAGGATTAAAATGGAAAAAATTAAAAAAACCAGATGAAGTTATCTCTGCAGTATATCCTCTTATTTCTTATACAGATGGGGATGAAATAAAATTTAAAAATGATTTTATTTTAAGTGCAGATAAGGAAGTAAAAGTTATAAGAGAAGATAAGAAAAATTTAATAGATTTAATTTCTAAACTTTATGAAAATGAGGGAATAATAGGAATTATTTTAAACACTGTAAGGGATTCTCAAGACTTAGCAAAAGAGTGTCAAGAGAAATTTGGTGCAGATGCAATAGAACTTCTCCATTCAAATTTTATTGCAACAGATAGGGTTCAAAGAGAAAATCTGCTACTGAGCTTAGTATCAAAAAATACAGATAGACCAAAAAGGAAAATTATTATAGGGACGCAAGTTATAGAACAAAGCTTGGACTTAGATTTTGATGTGATGATTAGTGAGCTTTGTCCTATTGATCTTTTAATTCAAAGGATTGGTAGGCTCCAAAGACATGAAATTGATAGGGCCGATTGTTATGAGATTCCGACCATTTATGTAGTTGGGACAAATGATGAATTTAAGTATGAAGAAAAGGCTAAAGCAATTTATGATGAATATATACTTATGAGGAGTCAATATTTTCTACCAGATCGAATAAAGATACCTGAAGACATTCCGACTTTAGTTAACAAAGTTTATGAAGATAAAGATATAGAAATTAACTTAAACGATGAATTGCTAAGTCTTATGAAAGAAAGTTGTAAAAAGAGAAAGGCGGAATTAAGTAATAAAGAGCAAAGAGCAAAAACCTTTAGACTAGATAAACCTGATACAACTTTTAAAAAGACTCTAATTGGTTTGCTTGATACACCAGTTCCTATAGATACAGAAGAAATTGGTTATGCGAGAGTAAGGGATATTGAGGATACTATCGAAGTTATAGCGTTAAAAAAACTTCCGGAAGGATATGGAAGTTTTGCAGATTGTATTGATTTATCAAAGGATATAGATAATCCAAGTACAGCAAAAATTATTGCTAGAGAAACTCTTAGGCTCCCTCTAGTTTTAAGTAGGTATCCAAAAGCTTTTGAACAAACTATAAAAGAACTTGAAGATTACAATAAGAAATATTTACTAAATTGGCAAAGACAAACCTGGCTAAGGGGTTCCTTGGGAATTATTTTTGATGAAGATAATACATTTGTATTAAATGGTTACAAGTTAATTTATGATAATAAATTTGGTTTGCTTTATGAAAGGATGTGAAATTTTGGGAAAATATAATTTACTTAATGAAACGTGGATACCTGTTATTGAAGGTCATACTATGGAAAATAAAAAGATTTCCCTAATTGAAATTTTTGAAAATGCAGAAAAATTTAAGGATTTAGCTGGAGATACTAAGACACAAGATTTTGCCATAACTAGACTTTTGCTGGCAGTCCTTCAAACAGTCTTTTCAAGATTTGACTATGAAGGGAATCCTCATCCAGGGATTGACCTAGATGAAAAATTTAGACAGGTTGAAGATATTGATGAAGATGATGTAGAAGAATACACAGAGAGTCTAGAGAGGACATGGAAGAATCTCTGGGAAAGTAAAAAGTTTCCCGCAATTGTTAGAGAGTATTTGAGAATTTGGGAGGATCGTTTTTATTTTCTTGATGACAAGTATCCATTTTATCAAGTTAGAAAAGAAGATATTGAAGAGGAAAATATTAATAAGGAAAATCCAAGTTCAGTAAGTGGCAAAAATATTAATAGGATGATTTCCGAAAGTGGAAATAAGGTAGCTCTCTTCTCTCCAAAGTATGACAAAGTAAAAAATAAGGAGATATTAAAAGAAGACGAAGCTCTGAGATGGCTTTTAACTTTCCAATCTTACTCGGGTTTATCAGATAAGGTAATCTTTGGAAAAGAAAAATATAAAATACCAAATTCAAAAGGTTGGCTTTTTGATATTGGAGGGATTTACTTATCAGGTAACAATCTGTATGACACCTTATTACTAAACTTGATTTTACCAAATCCAAATGAAGAATATATTGGAAAAGTCGAAAGACCTTGCTGGGAGTTTTATAGTTCCGAAATAATATCAAATTACTTATCATACAGAAATCCTGATAACCTTTCAGAACTTTACACCAACTGGTCCAGAGCAATATTTATTGATAGTGAAAGAGATTTTAATGATGCTTTTAATTTTGAAATTGTAAAAATACCTGAAATTAATCACTTAGATGCATTTTTAGAACCTATGACTTTGTGGAGAATAGATTCGAATGGTCCGAAAAAAGATAAGTTTAAGCCAAGAAAACATAATTCAGGTGAAGCTCTGTGGAGATCATTTGGAATAATTACAAATATTAGTGAAGATAATAAGGAAGTTAAGGGTCCGGGAATAATTGAATTTAACTATAAGCTAAAAAAAGAAGTTGGAGATTATAATCTAAATATTAAATCTGTAAGTATGAAAGATGACGGAAATGCAACTTCTTGGGTTCCAGTTGATGAAATCTACGATTCATTAGCTATTAATGAAGAGGTTTTAACAGATGATAATAAAGAAGGCTGGATTCCAATAATAGATTCTGAAGTTAATCTCGCAAAGAAAGTTGTTGGGGGAATTTATGGATACTTCATTTCTGATTTAATGACTATTAGGAATGACAAGAGTAAGGTTTTTAAAAATCAAAAAGTTGAAGAACTTTACTATAAGTTGAACGAGCCTTTTAAAGATTGGATTGCAAGTATAAAAAAAGAAGACGAGAAAAATAATAAAGTTAGAGAATGGAGAATAACTTTTAAGTCTCTCGCACAAAGAGAAGCAAGAGAAGTTCTATCTCAAGCAAACACAAGAGATTATAGAGGAATCGAAAAGGATGGCAAAATCATGAATATTGCCACAATATATAATAAGTATATTAATATTTTAAATAAAACTTTGTAATAGGAGGAGAAAATGGCAAAAGAAAACAGTAGGATTTTCAGTGTCGAGTCAGTTACAAGAAATATTATAAATGAAATTGACTCAGACAATAACTCTACAAAAGGAAGAGCAATTATGGCTAGTATTAGAAATTCGGTAAACAGACCCCTTACAGAATCCACTGATCTATTAGCCCTTCTTTTTAGATATATGCCCGAAGACTTTTTAAGTAATGATGGAAAAATATCTGATGAAGAAGAAGCAATAGTAACAACAATTCAGCTTTATGCAATTCATCAACAGTCTAAAATGGAAAGTGTACTTCTAAAAGAAGATAGCGAAAAGTGGAAAAATCTTGGATATTCGCTTAGTTTTTTAAGAAAAGATGGAGATTCCACAGCTTCAGGTAGAAGATTTAACACCATGATAACTTCAGCAACCTTCCAAGAACTTTCTCATCATTTGAGACAAATGATAAAACTATTAAAGTCAAAAACTGATGCAAAGGTAGATTATCCAAGACTCTCTAGAGATTTGTATAGGTATTTAAGAGGTTACGGGGAAGAAGTTAAATTTTCTTGGGCAAGCAGATATTATTTTTTGAAAAATGAAAATGAAGGAGAAAAGTAAAATGAAAAATATAATTTATTTAGATGTAAACGCAATACAAACTTTACCGCCATCAAATATTAATAGAGATGATACAGGAAGTCCAAAAACAGCTCAATATGGAGGTGTAAGGAGAGCAAGAGTAAGCTCTCAAAGCTGGAAAAGGGCAATAAGATCATACTTTTTAGAAATGTCTGAAAGTAGTAATGTCGGTATTCGAAGTTACAAAATTCCAGAGTATATTGCTTTAAAAATTAGAAAAATAGATGGAAATATTCCTAAAGAAGATGCTATAAAAATGGCTGATGACCTTCTAAATACAGGAGGAATTAAAACAAAAGACAATAAAACTACAGCTCTATTCTTTATGGGTAATAATCAAGCAGAAAAATTAGCTAGGGCTGCTATAGATGGTGTAAAGGATAAGAGCCTTATAAAAGAAATACTTAAAGATGATCCAGCTGTTGATATTGCTCTTTTTGGAAGAATGGTTGCAGATGATCCGTCATTAAATGAAGATGCATCATGTCAAGTTGCTCATGCAATCTCTACCCATTCAGTTGAAACTGAATTTGACTTTTTCACTGCTGTAGATGACTTGCAAGAAGAAGATAATGCTGGTGCAGGAATGCTTGGTACGATTGAGTATAATTCATCAACTTTATATAGATATGCTAATATAGCTGTTCATGAATTTTACAAACAACTATCAGATAAAGAAGAAACAATTAATGCAATAAAATTATTTGTAGAAGCCTTTTCAAAGTCATTGCCAACAGGAAAGGTTAACACATTCGCAAACACAACTATTCCATCTTTTATTATGGTTAGTTTAAGAAAAGACCGACCAGTTAACCTAGTAAGTGCCTTTGAAAATCCTGTAAAAGCATATAAAAATCAAGGTTTTATTGACGAATCTGTAAATAAGCTTCTATTAGAATATAAAAAAGCAGAAAAATTTGTAGAAGAACCTATAGCCACATTTTGCTTATCTCTAAATGATTTTGAATTTTTAGATGGAATGAAAAAGGAAGAAAATCTCAAAGAACTATTAAAGGATATAGGAGATAAACTTGGAGAAATAATACCTGACGAATTGGGTGAGTAAATTGAAAAGTATCTTATTAAAATTTCATGGACCTCTGCAATCATGGGGGACAAATTCCCATTTTGAAACGAGGCATACAGACGACTACCCATCAAAAAGTGGAGTTCTTGGTATGTTAGCAGCTTCTCTCGGCTACAAACGTCATGAAATTAAAGAATTAAATAAATTAAGAGAAATAAATTTTGCGACTAGGGTTGATCAAGTAGGTGTTCTATTAAGAGACTACCAAATAGCAAAAAAATACAAGAAAAATGGTCAACTTGAAAGAAATTATGTGACAAATAGATATTATTTAGCAGATGCTATTTTTTTAGTTGTCTTAAGTCACAAAGATAATGAATTTATTGATGAAATTTATCAAGCATTAAAGAGACCTTATTTCCAAAATTTTCTTGGAAGAAGATCTTGTCCTGTAAATTACGATTTTATTATGGGCTGTTTTGATGACGATCCCATTGAACTTTTAAAAAAGACAGAATGGCAAGCGAATAAATTTTACAGACAGAATAAGAGTAATAGGTTGAAAATTTATGGAGACTCAAAAATTATAAAAGGGGGAAATGAAAAACTCAGAAAAGATGATGCGGTTTCATTTTCTCAAAAGGAGAGAAAGTTCAATTATAGGGGTGAATCCATTATTTATGTGGAAATTGACAGAAATATTGGAGAAACTAATCATGATGCCTTTGGAGCGGTGGGAGGTTAATATGTATATATCACAAGTTGAAATTGACCTTAACAATAGAAAAAAGACTAGAGACCTAACCCATTTAGGAGCATATCATAATTGGGTAGAAATGAGTTTTCCTGATGAAATAAATAAAGATAAGAGAAGTAGAAAACTCTGGAGAGTTGATAAAATTAATGGTAAAAGTTTTTTATTACTTGTATCAGAGAGCAAACCAAATTTGAAATTATTTGAAAAATATGGTGTAGAAGACTCTGCAAAAACCAAGTATTATGATTTATTTTTAGAAAAATTGAAAGAGGGACAAGTTTTAAGATTTAGAGCAACGTTAAATCCAATAATTTCAAAAAAAGAGGAAGAAAATAAAAGAGGCAAGATTTACCCTTGTTATAATGCCGAAGATCAAATGAAGTTTCTTATTGATAGGTCAGAAAAAAATGGATTTATACTTGAAGAGAGTGACTTCGAAATTGTAGAGAAATCTCGTTCTATTCTTAGAAGAAAAGGAACGAAACATGTAAAATTAAATAAAGTAGTCTATGAAGGTAGACTAAAAATAATTGATAAAGAAAAATTCTTAAAAATTCTTAAATATGGAATGGGTAGAGAGAAAGCTTATGGTTTTGGAATGTTTACAGTCATTCCGGTGAAATAAAATGACAGAAATGACTGGACCAAAGAAACCTGAACTCACTGAACTTCCACGTATTGAAGATAGAGTAAGTTTTATTTATTTGGAACATGCAAAAATTAACAGACAGGACGGTGCCTTAACTGTAATAGATTCAAGAGGCATTATAAGAATACCTGTTGCTATAATTGGAACACTTTTACTTGGACCAGGTACAGAAATAAGTCATAGGGCAGTAGAGCTGCTGGGGGATACAGGAACATCAATTATTTGGGTTGGTGAAAGAGGGGTAAGATTCTATGCTAATGGAAGACCCCTCGCTCATTCAACTAAATATCTTGAAAGGCAAGCACTCTTATGCTCGAATAGGAACACAAGGCTCATGGTAGCAAGAAAAATGTATCAAATAAGATTTCCTGGTGAAGATGTAATGAAACTAACAATGCAGCAATTAAGAGGAAGAGAAGGGGCGAGGATAAGGAATCTGTATAGACAAGAAGCAAAAAGATATGATGTTGATTGGACAAAAAGAGATTATGATCCAAATAATTTTGAAGGTGGGACCCCAGTCAACAAAGCACTTTCGGCTGCTAATGTAGCCTTATATGGAATTTGCCATAGTGTAATAGTGGCGCTTGGAATGGCACCAGGATTAGGATTCGTTCATACTGGACATGACAAAGCCTTCGTTTATGATGTTGCAGATCTATATAAAGCAGAATATACAATACCACTTGCTTTTCAATTAGCAAGTGAAGTAACAGAAGATGAAGACATAGGAAGAATTGCCAGACTCGAACTAAGGAATAGATGTGTAGATGGGAAGTTAATGAAAAAAATTGTAGAGGACTTACAATACCTAATGGAAATAAATCCAGAAGAAGTTATTAAAACAGAGACGATAAATCTCTGGGATGATAAGGGCAAATTGGTAAAATATGGAGTTAATTACACAGAAGGTGATTTATAATGCCATTCACAGTTATAACACTTTCAAAAGTACCAAATTCACTTAAGGGAGATTTAACTAAATGGCTTCAAGAAGTTGCAGGCGGAGTATATATTGGCAATCTAAATACCAAAGTAAGAGAAAAGCTTTGGGATAGAGTAAAAGACAACCTTAAAGATGGTGAAGCAACAATATCTTATTATTACAGAAATGAAATTGGATATAACTTTGAGACAATCAATGGAAATAGAGAGTCCTTGGATTCAGAAGGTCTCCCATTAGTTTTAATAAAAAAAGAAATAAGAGAAAAAGATAGGTCTTTACAGGAAGGATTTTCAAAAGCAGTACAATTTAGAAAAATAAAAAACATAGAGCACAGTAAACTAAAAAAATCAAATAACAAAGAAAAAATAAAAAAATATATAGTTCTAGATTTAGAAACAGACGGTTTAGATCCAACCAAGGATAACATAATAGAAATAGGGGCAATAAAAGTTGGAGAAAAAACAGAAAACTTTCAGAGGTTTGTAAAGATAGATAGAAAACTATCTGAAGAAATAGAGACTTTAACAAAAATTAATAATAAAATTCTAGAAGAAGAAGGAATTTCAGTAGACTTGGCATTAAAAGAACTTATTGAATTTATTGGTGACACAATAATATTAGGATATAACATAGGATTTGATATAAAGTTTTTAAATAAATCTTTAGAAAAAGAAGGAATGCCTAAAATAAACAACAAAGTATATGACATTATGCAATTTATAAAAAGAGATAATCTATTCTTAAAAAATTATAAACTAGAAACAGTTTTAAAATCCTATGGGATTGAAGAAAAAGTACCTCATAGAGCACTTGAAGATGCAATATTAGAAGAGAAATTAATTCACAAAGTGAAAAAATTGTGGGATATATTATAATAAGAATGGTGCAATTGTAGGATCTTTTAAGTGTAGTCCCCGCGTAGGCGGGGGTGATCCTCGGATGATATAACGGGAAATCTGTTTCTTGAAGTAGTCCCCGCGTAGGCGGGGGTGATCCTCCCTATGATACTGATGCATTAAATATTTATGAGTAGTCCCCGCGTAGGCGGGGGTGATCCTAATTTACAATTACTAGATTAGATAAAAACAAAGTAGTCCCCGCGTAGGCGGGGGTGATCCCTCACTACCAAACACTATATATTCATAGTCTTCGTAGTCCCCGCGTAGGCGGGGGTGATCCTCACGCTTGCAAGTTGTTTTTTATGAAGTTTTAGTAGTCCCCGCGTAGGCGGGGGTGATCCTAATAGTCGATACCAGGTTTCTGCCACCAGAGGGTAGTCCCCGCGTAGGCGGGGGTGTTGTTTTATAGAAAAATTAGACGGGAAGGATAAATAATAATTTAAGAAGACGATATGAATTTTATGGGTGATAGGGAACAAATTAATACCTGGAGAATATATGTATTTAGTAATGGAAGTGTTAAGATAAAGTTAAACCTTAGTTCTTTGCAGTTTGCTAATTAAAGATTTTTATTTTTGTAAAAAGTTTATTTAGTTTATTTTTTAGTAAGAGAGCGTGATAATTAATATGAACATAATTGATAACTTTTTTAATGAAATAGAGAAGGTGTTATTTGTAGAAGCCTCCAAGAATGATTGGGAATTATTTAATGATTTGGAAGACTATTTCATTGATAACAACGAGACGATTTTCAAAAAAAAAAAAAAAAAAGAAAGGATATCTGACTTGGGTTATGAAATGCAAGATGTGATTGCAGAAATGAGCTACATGGATGACTTTACTGAATGCAGAAGGAAGATAAATAAACTTTATAATGAAATGAAAAAAGAACCCCAGGCATTGTGAACTGACCCCCAAAAGTTGGACTTAAAAACCAACTTAAGGAGGTCAGTTTTTTAAGCCTGGGGTTTTCTCGTACTATTTTGTGATTTAATTTTTTTCTTTCAACTTGTCTTTTTCAAAATCCCACTCACCTCTTAGGTCTGCGTACCTAATAAAGATGGAGGCTATGGCAAAGAGGGCGAGGATTCCTTGATACCACAAGAAGGGTATTAGTTCCATTGGCGAAACTGCATTGGCGCCAAGTTCTTTGGTGAGTCCTGCTGCAATTAGGATTTGTGCACCGTAAGGTATTATCCCTTGCATGAAACAGGAGAAGGTATCTAAGAGGGCAGCAGATCTTCTTGGATCAATTTTGAAGTCGTTAGATATTTCTTTTGCAACTGGTCCATCTATTATTATTGCCACTGTGTTGTTGGCAGTTGCGGCATCAGTCAATAGGGTTAAGAGGGCGATAGAAACTTCTGCAGATTTTTGTCCCCTTGCAAATCCTCTTATCTTTTGGACTAACCATTCTATTCCTCCGTTTTTGGAAATCATATAGGATAGTCCGCCAGTTAGCATTGACAATAAAAATATCTCAAACATGCCCGAAAAACCTGTGAAGATGTTTTGAGCAAAGGTCATGAGGTCAAGCCCTCCTGTTGCTATCCCAATTATTCCTGATAAAATTATTCCGCATGTTAAAACTAAAAACACATTCATACCTGCAATTGCTGAAATAAGTACAAAGAGGTAAGGAATAATTAAGACTGGGTTGTAGGGACGGTCTTCTAGTGTGGGAAGAACTTCTGGCTTTCCAACAAGTAACAAAATTACAAAAGTTATTAATGCTGCAGGTAGTGCCATCTTTATGTTGGCTTTAAACTTGTCCTTCATATCTACATTCTGAGTTCGTGTGGCAGCTATTGTTGTATCAGAAATAACTGAAAGGTTGTCGCCGAACATTGCACCACCCACGAGTGATCCCAAGACCAAGGCCATTGGGAGGTTCCCCTTTTGGGCAAGTCCAACTGCTATGGGGCCAACTGTTGAGATAGTTCCCACAGAAGTTCCTGTTGATATGGAAATGAAGCAACCTATTAAGAAAATTCCACCTGTTATAAATTCAAGGGGAATGATTGATAAGGCGAAATTTACAACTGAGTCAACTCCACCTGACTCCTTTGACACTGTTGCAAAGGCTCCAGCCAAGATATAGATGAGACACATGATAATAATATTTTCGTCACCACAGCCTCTTACAAAGTCTGTGAACTTGTTGTCGACGCTTCCCTTGAACATAATAAAGGCGAGTATAATTGCTGGTAAGATACAAACTGGTGCTGGCACTTGATAGAATGCCATTTCAATGCCCATTGAATTTAATATAATTCCTGTTGCCATGTAGACTATGACAAAGACAAGAAAGGGAAGAAGTGCAGTCCCAGATGGACTAGGCTTGTGATTTTGATTTTCCATTTTTCCTCCTAAGTTTTTATGTAAACTACATAATCCATATAAATTAAACAAGGCTATTATATTATTAATAAATTCTTTTGTGAAGTCCTAAGGAGCTTTTAAAATTCTTTAGAAATTGAAAACTAAAAGCTACTTCATAAACTTTTTTTAATTTATAGAATCCTATATAATAGAAAATATTGAAAATCTTATAATTAATTTGTGAGTAAAGGAGAGGAGAGAAGAATTGAAGAAAAATAAAAACTTAAAGGTCATTGTTGCTCTTGTCCTTATCATAGTTGGAGTTTTATTTGGACACGAAAGTCTTCAAGAACCTAACAACAATAACCAGGCTTCGTCCCTAGATAAAATAGAAAGCTTAATACCAAGCTTTTACAATCCCTATGAGATAAAAGCATCAAGCATCTATTATAAAATAGATAAAAACCCACCTCAATTTACTGAAGAGGATTTAAAGATGGGACCAGACTTCGCCCACTATTCAAACTTAGATTACTTAAACAGAGTTGGACCAGCCAACGCACTTTTAAGTCCCGACTCAATGCCCAAGAAGCCAAGAGGAGATATATCAAAAGTTCATCCTTCAGGTTGGCATCAAAAGTTTTATGACTTTGTTGAAGGTGGTGCAGTTTACAATAGGTGCCACCTTATCGCCTATCAGTTGACTGGAGAGAATGACAACTGGAAAAATCTTATGACAGGGACTAGGTCCTTTAATACCAAGGGTATGTTGCCCTTTGAAGAGGCTGTTGCTTCTTACATAAAGGACACAGGCAAGAAGGTTAGGTATAGGGTGACGCCAGTTTTTAAAGACGATGAACTTGTGGCAAGAGGAGTTATTATTGAAGCCTACAGCATAGAAGATGGTGGGAAAAATATTAACTTTAGAGTATTTGCCAAGAACATCGAAAAAGGAGTAGATATAGATTACAAAACTGGAAGGACCAGACTTGCAAAGAAGAAGTGAGATAATAAAATTTAATAAAGAGCAAGTAGATAAATTTTAAAAGCCAAACCTAATGGGGATGGCTTTTTCTTTTGCAAAAAATTAAATTTATTAAAATAAAATATAAATCTTGTTGACACTAAGTTAGCTTGTGTTATAATTCCATAGAACAAAAAGGAGAATGAAAATGAGACTTAGAAAAAAACATTTTGCAATACCTGAAATGGCAGAGAACCCTTATGTTTTTTTTAATGGCCAAGAAAACAAGGGCAAGTGGAAAGAAGTCTTTGGCAACGACAATCCAATTTACTTAGAAATTGGTGCTGGTAAGGGAACCTTTACCATAGAGTCAGCCAAAAGAAATAAAAATATAAATTATATAATGGTAGACATAGAAACTAACGCACTAATATATGCAACGAGAAAAATAATTGATGAAGAGCTTACCAATGTAAGGGCCATGCCAATTAATGCAGAAAACATCTTAGACTACTTTGACAAGGATGAACTTGACAGGATCTATATCAACTTCTGCAATCCTTGGCCAAAGCTAAGACATAAGAAGAGAAGATTAACTTATCCAAGGTTCTTAGAAAAGTATAAAGTTATCTTAAAACCAAAGTCACAAATTTATTTCAAGACAGACGACCTTGAACTCTTTGAAGAAAGCTTAGATTATTTTAAAGATGAAGGCTTCTCCGCTCTTATCGAAGACTTCGATATGAAGCTTGAAGACTATCCCCAAAACATTGTTACAGAATACGAAAGCAAGTTTAGAGGACTGGGAGAAAAAATAAAATTTGGTGTCTTTGAACATTATGTTAACTAAAAAATAATTAACATTGACAATAAAACTCCTGAAATATATAATAATTTTCAGGAGTTGAAGAGATGGATATAAATAACTTAAAAGAAAAAATAAAAGATGGCTACGTCATAACGAGAGAAGAGGCAATAGAAGTTTACAAAAGTGACTATGAAAGTTTAACTGCAGCAGCAGACGAACTTAGAGAATACTTTTGCGGCAATGACTTCGATGTTTGCACTATTATAAATGCAAAAAGTGGTAAATGCTCAGAAAATTGTAAGTTCTGTGCCCAATCAGCCCACTATCACACAAATGTAAAAGAATATGACCTCTTAGATGAAGAGATAATAGTAAAAGATGCCTTAGAAAAATACAAAAGAGGTATCCCTAGATACTCAATGGTAGCAAGTGGAAAGGGACTTACACCTAAAGACATAGATAAGATCTGTAGCATCACAAAAAAAATATATGAAGAAGCACCAGATATAAAGGTGTGTATATCAGGTGGAATAATATCAGAAGAATCCTTTGAGAAATTAAAGGAAGCAGGTATAACAAGAATTCACAACAATCTTGAAACATCAAGAAACTTCTTTCCAGAAATTTGCACAACACATACTTATGATCAAAAAATCAATACAATAAAAGCAGCCCAAGATGCAGGAATGGAAATATGTTCAGGTGGACTAATAGGACTAGGAGAAGACTTCACAGATAGGATTGACATGGCACTAGAACTTAGAGAACTAGATGTTCACTCAGTACCAATCAACCTATTAAACCCTATAAAGAACACACCACTTGAAAACAACGAACCCCTATCAATGGAAGAAGTAAATAGGACTTGTGCAACCTTTAGGTTTATCATGCCAAAGGCCTTAATAAGACTAGCAGGAGGAAGAGCCCTCATGGAAGAGTTTGGCACATCAGCTTTCAAGTCAGGAGCCAATGCAGCAATATCAGGAGTGCTTCTTACAACAAAGGGCATAAGCATAGAAGATGACATGAAGAGAATAAAAGAATTAAACTACCAAGTAAAGGCAGTGTAAAATATTTAATTAACTTTTACAAAATACTTGACAAAGAAAAAGATAAATAGTAATATAAAACAGCTGTAAGAAATGCAGCTGTTTTCTTTATATAAAAAAATTGAAAAAAGAATAAAAAACAGTTGACAGATGATTTTCTAGATGCTAATATATAGAAGTTGCCACTTAAAGACAGCAAGAAAAAACTACTGAGAAGTTAAGTAAAAACAAAATAAAAACTTTGTAAAAATACTTGACAAAGAAAAAATACGGTAGTATAATAAATAAGCTACTTCAAAAAAGGTAGCGAAAGAAACATGATAATTAAATAGTGTGAAGATAAACAAATTCGTGATTTAATCACAGATTCTTGTCAAAGAATCAAAAGCAAACCAGATATTCGTTTAGTTTTGAGAAAACTAATGAGTCATACAAATTTTTAATTGAGAGTTTGATCCTGGCTCAGGACGAACGCTGGCGGCGTGCTTAACACATGCAAGTCGAGCGATGAAACCTTAACAGAACCCTTCGGGGCGAAGATAAGGTGGATTAGCGGCGGACGGGTGAGTAACACGTGAGTAACCTGCCTTAGACATAGGGATAGCCTCGGGAAACCGGGATTAATACCAAATGAAATCACATATGCACATGCATAAATGATCAAAGCTCCGGCGGTCTAAGATGGACTCGCGTCCCATTAGCTAGTTGGTGAGGTAACGGCCCACCAAGGCGACGATGGGTAGCCGGCCTGAGAGGGTGAACGGCCACATTGGAACTGAGAAACGGTCCAAACTCCTACGGGAGGCAGCAGTGGGGAATATTGCACAATGGAGGGAACTCTGATGCAGCGACGCCGCGTGAACGAAGAAGGCTTTCGAGTCGTAAAGTTCTTTTATATGGGAAGATAATGACGGTACCATAAGAAAAAGCCCCGGCTAACTACGTGCCAGCAGCCGCGGTAATACGTAGGGGGCTAGCGTTGTCCGGAATCACTGGGCGTAAAGGGTTCGCAGGCGGAAATGCAAGTCAGGTGTAAAAGGCAGTAGCTTAACTACTGTAAGCATTTGAAACTGCATATCTTGAGAAGAGTAGAGGTAAGTGGAATTTTTAGTGTAGCGGTGAAATGCGTAGATATTAAAAAGAATACCGGTGGCGAAGGCGACTTACTGGGCTCATTCTGACGCTGAGGAACGAAAGCGTGGGTAGCAAACAGGATTAGATACCCTGGTAGTCCACGCTGTAAACGATGAGTGCTAGGTATCGGAAGAATTCGGTGCCGCAGTTAACACATTAAGCACTCCGCCTGGGGAGTACGTGCGCAAGCATGAAACTCAAAGGAATTGACGGGGACCCGCACAAGCAGCGGAGCATGTGGTTTAATTCGAAGCAACGCGAAGAACCTTACCAGGGCTTGACATACTGAGGACCGGTATAGAGATATACCCTCTTCTTCGGAAGCCTCAATACAGGTGGTGCATGGTTGTCGTCAGCTCGTGTCGTGAGATGTTCAGTTAAGTCTGGCAACGAGCGCAACCCCTATCTTTAGTTACCAGCATTTCGGATGGGGACTCTAAAGAGACTGCCGATGATAAATCGGAGGAAGGTGGGGATGACGTCAAATCATCATGCCCTATATGCCCTGGGCTACACACGTGCTACAATGGAAGATACAAAGGGAAGCGAGATAGTGATATTAAGCAAACCTCAAAAAGTCTTTCCCAGTTCGGATTGTACTCTGCAACTCGAGTACATGAAGATGGAGTTGCTAGTAATCGCAGATCAGAATGCTGCGGTGAATGCGTTCCCGGGTCTTGTACACACCGCCCGTCACACCATGGAAGCTTGTAATACCCGAAGCCTGCGAGCAAACCGCAAGGAAGCAGCAGTCGAAGGTAGGATAGGTGACTGGGGTGAAGTCGTAACAAGGTAGCCGTATCGGAAGGTGCGGCTGGATCACCTCCTTTCTAAGGAAAATAAATCTTCACACTATTTTAATTATATATGGGGGTATAGCTCAGTTGGGAGAGCGCCTGCCTTGCAAGCAGGAGGTCAGGAGTTCGAATCTCCTTATCTCCACCATGAATAGCATGCAAATGCTACTCAAAAACTTCTTTGAAAAAAGAAGAGAACCATAACAACTTAAAAACTAATCAAAATTTCTAAAACAAACAATTAAACTGGAAATAAACAGAAATGTTTATTAACAAAGGTCAAGTTAGAAAGAGCACTAGGTGAATGCCTAGGCACCAAGAGGCGATGAAGGACGTGACAAGCTGCGAAAAGCTACGGAGAGGAGCAAATATCCATTGACCCGTAGATATCCGAATGGGGAAACCCACCGCAAGGTATCCTATAGCCAATCCATAACTATAGGAAGCGAACCAGGTGAACTGAAACATCTAAGTAACCTGAGGAAAAGAAAGAAAACTCGATTCCCTAAGTAGCGGCGAGCGAACGGGGAAGAGCCCAAAGTGTAAAAAGAGACAATAGCCAGCCAAATAATCTGGGAAGATTAACCAAAGAAGGTAAGAGTCCTGTAGGCGAAAGCGAAGATATCCGACACAAAAGAGTACCACGGAACACGAGAAATTCCGTGGGAAGATAGGGGGACCACCCCCTAAGGCTAAATACTACTTGGTGACCGATAGCGAACAAGTACCGTGAGGGAAAGGTGAAAAGAACCCCGAGAGGGGAGTGAAATAGAATCTGAAACCTAGTGTTTACAAGCAGCGAAAGTGGCAATACGCCACAATCGTGTACTTTTTGTAGAACGGGCCAGCGAGTTACGATTACTAGCAAGGTTAAGCATTACAGATGCGGAGCCGAAGCGAAAGCGAGTCTAAATAGGGCGAAAGTTAGTAGTTGTAGACCCGAAACCGTGTGATCTATCCATGAGCAGAGTGAAGTTGAAGTAAAATTCAATGGAGGCTCGAACCGGGTAACGTTTAAAAGTTATCGGATGACTTGTGGATAGGGGTGAAAAGCCAAACGAACACGGAGATAGCTGGTTCTCCTCGAAATAGCTTTAGGGCTAGCCTCTAGTAAGACGTGAAAAGGGGGTAGAGCACTGATTGGTTGCGGGGCATGCATATGTTACCAAAACCTATCAAACTCCGAATACCATATCATGCACTAGGGAGTCAGACTATGTGGGATGAGCTTCATAGTCGAAAGGGAAAGAGCCCAGACCATCAGCTAAGGTCCCAAAATTATAGTTAAGTGGGAAAGGATGTGGAGTTACTGAGACAACTAGGATGTTGGCTTAGAAGCAGCCACTCATTTAAAGAGTGCGTAATAGCTCACTAGTCAAGTGACTCTGCGCCGAAGATAACCGGGGCTAAACTATATACCGAAGCTATGGAACGTCAAACGTTGGTAGAGGAGCAATGTATGAAGGGAGAAGCAGAAGCCGTAAGGCACTGTGGACAACATACAAGAGAGAATGCTGGCATGAGTAGCGAGAGGTGAGTGAGAATCTCACCCGTCGAAAACCTAAGGATTCCTGAGCAAGGCTCGTCCACTCAGGGTAAGTCGGGACCTAAGGCAAGGCTGAAAAGCGTAGTCGATGGACAACAGGTTGAAATTCCTGTACCGATACAATCGTTAAAAGGAAGTGGGGACGCAGAAGGATAATAAGAGCGCCCAGTTGGTGAGGCGTGCAAGCGCAAAGGAAGGGAAGTAGGCAAATCCGCTTTCCGAAAATTCTGAAGCGTGATGCGGATCGAAAACAAGTAGAGAAGCTTATGACTCCACACTGCCAAGAAAAGCCACTACAAGAGAAGTATCGCCCGTACCGCAAACCGACACAGGTAGGTGAGGAGAGAATCCTAAGACGAGCGGAAAAACCTTTGTTAAGGAACTCGGCAAAATGACCCCGTAACTTCGGGAGAAGGGGAGCCCCTGTAAAAGGGGGCCGCAGTGAAAAGGCCCAAGCGACTGTTTACCAAAAACACAAGTTTCTGCTAAGTCGAAAGACGAAGTATAGGAGCTGACACCTGCCCGGTGCTGGAAGGTTAAGGGAAAAAGTTAGCGCAAGCGAAGCTTAGAACTGAAGCCCCAGTAAACGGCGGCCGTAACTATAACGGTCCTAAGGTAGCGAAATTCCTTGTCGGGTAAGTTCCGACCCGCACGAAAGGTGTAACGATTTGGGCACTGTCTCAACAAAGGATCCGGTGAAATTGTAGTAGCGGTAAAGATGCCGCTTACCCACGACAGGACGGAAAGACCCCGTGGAGCTTTACTGTAGGCTGAGATTGAATTTTGGGATTAAATGTACAGAATAGGTGGGAGGCAAAGAAATAGGTACGCCAGTATCTATGGAGCCACCGTTGGGATACCACTCTTTTAATGCTAGAATTCTAACCTAACCCCATGAATCTGGGGAAGGGACACTCTCAGTTGGACAGTTTGACTGGGGCGGTCGCCTCCGAAAGAGTAACGGAGGCGCTCAAAGGTTCCCTCAGCACGGATGGAAATCGTGCGAAGAGTGCAAAGGCAGAAGGGAGCTTAACTGCGAGACCAACAAGTCGAGCAGATGCGAAAGCAGGACTTAGTGATCCGGTGGTACCGAGTGGAAGGGCCATCGCTCAACGGATAAAAGCTACCCCGGGGATAACAGGCTTATCTCCCCCAAGAGTCCACATCGACGGGGAGGTTTGGCACCTCGATGTCGGCTCGTCTCATCCTGGGGCTGAAGTAGGTCCCAAGGGTTGGGCTGTTCGCCCATTAAAGAGGCACGCGAGCTGGGTTCAGAACGTCGCGAGACAGTTCGGTCCCTATCCGTCGTGGGCGTAGGAAATTTGAGAGGAGCTGTCCTTAGTACGAGAGGACCGGGATGGACAAACCTCTGGTGCACCAGTTGTACTGCCAAGTGCATAGCTGGGAAGCTAAGTTTGGAAGGGATAAGAGCTGAAGGCATCTAAGCCCGAAGCCCCCCTCGAGATGAGATTTCCCTCGAAAGATAAGACCCCTAGAAGAAAATTAGGTAGATAGGCTCAAGGTGTAAGTGTAGCAATACATTCAGCTAGCGAGTACTAATAGGTCGAAGACTTGACCAAAAGAAAAAGGAAGAGATTAGTTTTTAAGTTAATCTGGTGAGAATAGGACAATGGACACACCTGTACCCATACCGAACACAGAAGTTAAGCATTAGTCCGCTGATGGTACTTGGTTGGCAACGACCTGGGAGAGTAAGTTAT
>NZ_FXLP01000004.1 GCF_900176605.1 Peptoniphilus vaginalis | reverse complement strand
TTACCTACTTCGCTTCCATCTTTGATGAATTTTGCAATGTATGGTTTTTCTTTTTGAGCTACGCCTAGTGCTGGATCCCATTCTGTAAATCCATATCCGTTTTTAGCTTCTGCTGTAATGTCTGTTCTCTTAGCTAAGTCTGTGTCTGGTTTTACTTTTGCTTTTACTTCTGCTCCAGTTTTTGTTCCTACTTTTACAGTTCCCTTTGTTGCGTCTTCTGACTTGAATGTTACTGTTATATAGTTTGCTGGGATTTCTTTTCCGTCTTTTCCTGTTGTTGGTTTGTCATTTTCCGGATTCTTTGGATCTTTTGGTATCCATGGTATTACTTCGTCTGTTGTGTATTCTATCTTTGTTGCTGTTGCTGTAAATACTTTGTTGCTTTCTGTTACTTTGTAGTCTTTTGGATTACCTGCTGTTTGTCCTGACCAAGTTACATCCTTGTGTCCTTCTTTTAATGTTGCTCTTGGGAAGTCTGCATCAGCTAATGTTTCACCAGATTTTACTAATGTTTTTCCTGTTCCTTGTAGTTCTTTTACTCCGTCACCTTTATTGTATGCTACTACTACCGCATCTATTGGTGTTGGTTGCTTAGGAGCTGTTGGTTTTGTTGTTTTCTTTGCGTATACATATAGCTTTTGTTCTACTTCTAATGAAGAACCGTCTGCAAATGTAATCTTTAATTTTCCGGCTGTAGGATTTAATACTTCAGCATTTGTTGTTCTTGCAGGTTTTGTAACGTCTTCAACTTTCTTTGCTGCTTGGATAGTTGCTTCTACTGCTGCTTTATTTATAGTATCTGTCGACTTAGCTACTACGCCTTTCTTCCAAAAGTCTGCGTTTAGTGTGTCGCCTACCCATACTGCTAGGTCTTTTCCTTCTATGCCGCCTAATACTTCGATCTTTTCTGCTATTGTTTTCTGTGCAGCTGTTGCAGTATAGGTTACATCAGCTTTTCCCATAACTTGATCCCATGGATTACCTACGTTCCACTTAGGCTCTTTATAAGATGCTTGAGCCTTTAAATTAGGGAATTTATCCCTGCTAAGCTTTGCTCCCTCTTTAACTGCATAAGTTTTTCCAAATAATTTATTATCTTCTATTCCATCGCCTTTGGCTATTGTTACTTTGTGGAATCCATTTGGTAATGGTATATTTTTGTCAACTTCTTTTATCTCATCGCCTGATTTAATGAAATATGCTGTGTAAACATCTTTGTTTGCATAGGTATCTTTATCTTTCACAACTTGTTTTACATTAGCTGGGTCTTTATCCCAGAACCAAAATGTATAACCATTCACTGTGTTTACAGTAGGTTTTATACTTCCAAAAGTATTTAAATTAGACTTGTTCTTTTTAACTAAAACTGAAATTACTTCTTTGTTTTGTTCTTTATCTTTTGTTAATGTTCCCTTAGTCTTATCTTCTGTTCTAAATGCAACAATGTTGTAATCATTTACATCGACATCATCCTTTTTACTATCTTTTTTAGGAACATTCTTGTCTTTCTCATTTGTAGGCTTAGTAACATCCTTAGGAGTATATGCAATTACATCGTCCGTATCGTACACTTCTACATATACAGGAACTTTGTCTACAACTTCTTTACCGTTTTTGTCTTTATATTTTACAAGGGCATAGTAAAGACGACTTTGTTCAACTGCATCAGTGTCTGGGGTTCTCTCCCAAGTATAAGTTGTACCCTCAGGTAGATATCCAGTTTTATCTTTTTTAATGAGATTTGCATTTATACCTGTGTTCAGCTCTCTACGAATATCATCACGATCTTTGTATTTTTTTTGGTAAATACCTATCGCAGCTTCTGGGCTTGGTATATTAGCTTCTGGTGTGCCCTTCTTTATACGGATCTTTGTACCATTATTAGTTGGCAAATAAGTCTTTATAACTCCTGGATTTGTCGCTGTAGTTTCTTTTCCACTTCCATTTACCGCTTTAAATGTTATGGCAAAATCCCCTACTTTTGCCTTTGTGTCAGCTTTTAATAATAGTGGTCTTTCAAGTCTTTTGTGGTCTGCATCGTCTGCATTATTACTACTTTCTTTAGTCCCAACACCAAAAGTTGTTCCTGATGGTAGTCCGTCTGCTGTAAACTTCTTTATGATTTTAGATTTATCTCCAGCTTCGTATGTGTATGTTAAAACGTCATCGCCCATGTAGATGTCATCAAAAGGTACTTTATCTAATTGCTTTTCATTATTTAAAGGATTTGTTGCAAAGGAATCTCTTTTAATATTAGGTTTATCTTCAATTACCTTTACTACAAGAGGTACAATGTGAGTTGAACCGTCAGGGTAAATAACATGAACCTTATCCTTTATCTCTTCTCCGCCTTTTGCTCCCTTTGGAATCTTGACTGTAACTTCTCCAGTGTATTGATTTATGCTTATAGGTCCATTTGGTTTAGCTGGTGTTTGAGTAATTGCCCCAGTACTATGATTTGTCTCAAATTTATCCTTTGGATCAGATTCTAACATGAAACGAGTTCCTTCTGGGAATTTTTTACTATTCTTTAAATTGACTGGTAATTTTACAGTCTCTTCTGCTTTTCCGCTTCCTTCATTATAGTAAGGCTCTAATCCTAGATTATCTTTATTAGGTACAACGTCAACAACTGCAATTTTAGAAAAGTTGTAGTTTCCTGTTCCAAGCGGTTTTGCCGTGTTTGTTCTCGCTTCTCTACTTGTAACACCAACTGTTATCCATACTTTTCCAGTTAAATCTACGTCATTTCTTTTTCCTCCCCAACCCATATAGTTGGTAAAGTCACTATCTACATTTGGAAGTTCTCCTTGTGCAGCTACTTCTCCCTCGTCCAGTTCAGTAGTGAAAGAATACATTCTAGTGTTTGCTACATTTAAACCTCCTTGATTGTCTAAGATTGCATACTTTGAATAGTAGTTGTATTTCTCTATGTTGTAAGCCATTGACTTCCCTTGGTCTTTACCCGTACATGGCAGTCTGTATTTTTCTAGTAATAAATCTTTTGAATCAGTTTTATCTCCAAGAATTCTTCTTCCATTATATACAGCATAGTTTCTACCCTTAGCAGCATCATACATTCTGAAGTCTCCGCTAGTTAGCTCTTGCTAATTGTCAGGATATGCTTTCAATTTGCTATATCCATTAGAAACATAGAGGTTCTTCGGATTTTCTAGACCTCTTGATATCGCAATAGTAAAATATGGATTAGTTAAGTCTTTTGTAACACCCATAAGGTCTCCAGCACTTTGTCCTTTAATTATAATATTCCAAAATATAGTGTTGGTATTTTTATCAAATTTTGCATTTACTCTAATAAGCTCATCTGCATAATTATCATTTCCGCCTGGTTTTCTTGACCAGCCGAATCCGTCATATGGATCTTTATATTCTTTGTAGAATATGTTGTTAACACTACTTCTAAACCTTCCAGCAGGTACACTTCCACAATATCCTGTTCTTGACATTACAGCAGCGTCTGAACCATTTTCATAATTGTCAGGCTTCCATGGCGCTTCTCCTGCTCTCGCTTGATTGTCTCTAAGCATTGCTTCTGGTGGATTAGCCGCCGCCCATGCAACTTCTGTTAACGATGGTAGCATTAAGCTTATTACTAACAAATACAAGCATAATTGTTTCCAAATTTTAGAAATTTGAATTTTTTCATTTTTTGAGTCAGTAATATTATTCATTTTATTCCTCCTTTTATTATTTTAATGTGTGATTTTTAGCTTATTACTAGCTTATATATAATTATATAAAAATATAGAGATTTTTTCAAAATATTTGTTGCATTGCTTCTCAATTTAATTTTAAATCTCTATTATTTTTATTGTGATTTTGTTATTGTAAATGGTTTATATAAAAATCTTCTCTTTTTTGAAAATTCGACTCTTGATAACATAGTAAATTATTATCGTGGAGTGTTGTTATTTTCACCAATTCTGTAAATATATTTGACCTTATTTTCTCAATTATTTCAAGTTATGCAAGGTTTTTTATAAGTTTTTTTGAAATTTTTGTAATATAGATCTTTTAATATTTTTATTGTTGTTATATGTGGAAGTGAAAAAAGACAGTTGGGAAAGATGGTAGCACATTCCAACTCGGTCATCCTGAGCGAGGGAATTTATTCTCGAGTCGAAGGATCTAAAATATTGTGGAGTCAGTTGGAAGTACTAAGTTAAATACAGGTCAGATCCGTCGAAGCCATAGCCAAAATCTTTGATTTCGCAGCAGGTCTCATGCAAAGAGTTCCAAAGAAGCCGAGTGAAGTGAAGGCAGATTTGCAGAACTCGGCTGCCCCTCAGGATGACCTTGTAGAGGTTTAGACTTACAAAGGAATCTACATAGCAGAAACATTTCAAAAATATAGAGAAGAATCCTTAAAAAACATAAAATCCGACCAAGGAATAGAAGAAAGAATAAATAGATCAATTCAAGCCGAAGGAGCATTCTCAAAAATAAAGCCAGGCCTAAACTACAACAGATTCCACCACAAAGGAAAAGAAAATATAAAAAGTGAAATATGCCTCATATCAATAGGGCTAAACTTAAATAAACTAACATCAAAAATAGAAAATAAGAACTTAGAAATCATAAAATACAAAGCTGCTTAAGAAAAAAATATTCATTAAAGCCAACTTTATTAAGTGCACCCATTTTTATAGGAAACAAGCTAAATCTATCCAGAAAATAATATAAAAGCAAAAAACACAATGGCTAAACTTTAATATGTAATAAAAAAATGATGTCGCAGAGTAGAATCATCTATTCTGCAACATCACCTTCTTTTTTGATTTAATTTTTATAGGTTTAGCAATTTTTTTGTGAACTTTAGACTAAAATTACTTTCCTAACTCCTTAAAAGCCTCGTCATACTTATCCATAATACCATCACTTATTTCTGCAAGTCTTTTAAAAGCGTCAATATGATTATCAACAAAATTCCTTGCATCTTCAAACATTCTATCTTCTTCTAATTTATTATCAACATCATTTACTTGCTTCTTATTAAGAGATAATTTTGATTTAGACATACCATCAGCTCCTTAAAGTCATTATATGTATATTACACATGATTTTCAATCAAACATTAAACTTGATCTTTTAAAGATTAAGCTTTTTTGATGAAAAACTTTTTAATTGTTATTAGGTTTGTTTATGTAATTCAGCATAAGTTTGAAAGGCTGTAAAGGTAAAACCGTAGACTAAAGGTTGAAAAACCCCGTAAGGCAAGACAGCCGTAAAAAAATTCAATGTGCTTGGACCATTTTTTGCGACCTATGAAATAAAATGATTTAAGGTTTAAGCCGTAAGCTAATCGAGTGCATCTAATGAGCAAAAAAAGCGGTTATGCGTTAAAAATTTTCAACTGTTTGAATTCGCGAAGCGAATGAGTTTTGAAAATTTAGCATGACCGATTTTTTTGGACTCAACGTACGTGGGGTGAAGGGGGTGGTTTGGAGGGGCAATACCACGCAGGCACAAGGGGGCCTCACGATGCCCCTAAGTCCCTCCAATAAGGCATATAAAAGCGGAGCTTTTACCAATTTTTCCCTTTCCCTTTAAAAAAGTATAAAAAAATAACCAAGCCTAGGCTTGATCCAACATAAAAAATATAAAACTATAAAATTAAAAAAACAAAAAAATAAAGAATCCATAAAGATTCTTTCCAGAGTTTTAACAATAAAACTCTACCTCTCCCCCATATTCTCCAAAGTCTTAGAAAGTTCAACAATAACTTCCTTTAACTCCTCCATCTTCTTCTCCAACCTCACCAAGAGGTAACAAGAGATGGCAATGGGAAAACCAATATTTGAAATGTTAGCCAATAAATCTTCCATAATACTCAACCTTACTCAATAGGTTTTTCTTCCCTAGTCACTATAACAGCCCCATTGAAAGTCTTGACAAAACCAACCTTGCCTTCCACAAGCTTGTTATTAATAATATTATCAGAAACATTCTTGACCTCGCTAATAGCAACATTGTCTTTAGGGTTAGAAATAGTAAGAGTCCAAGGCTTACCACCTTCATCAAAAAAACTCATCCTTAATGTTCTAGTATTCTTATCCATAAAAATCTCCTTTCATAACAAGTGAAATCTCAAAATTTCACGCCGACAACTTACAAAGCAAAAGATTAAAAACCTTAAGCATTATTAGACAAAACTTCCTCAGTAATTAAAGAAGAAGTAGCGAACTCGCCAGCAATTAAAGGGTTAAGGCCATTAGAAAGATCATATAAATTGTCCTTAGAAGCCTTAGAATTAATGCCCTTAATAGTAACTGTTCTTCTCTTCATCACGCCAGAAGAATTATCAGCAAAAACTGACTTAAGCATTAGCTTAGTTTCTTTAACTTGAACTGCCATTATTTTCACCTCCTATAATCTACATAGAATAAAATGACAAAAGTTACTAGGCTTAAATAAAAAAATTTTAAAAAATTAGAAATTATAGAGAAGCCCTAAAGGCCCACCACCTTTTCCAATTATTCTCAGACATAGAGCGAGGACAAATCTTGTGCGAAGCATCAAAATGCCTAACCACCCTCTCACGAGGAATATTATAAAGACCCATAAGATACCTAATAATCTTCCTAGCATTCTCAAGAGCAGCCTCATAATTGCCATCCCTGTTGACACAAATCTCAACCCCAATAGAATTAGAATTAGTGATTCCATACCTTCCATGACCATCGCCACAATGCCAAGAAGCATTAGCAGTCTCCACAGTCTCCACAATCCTCTTGTCATCCACAAAATAATGAGCC
The DNA here is from genome assembly GCF_900176605.1 of Peptoniphilus vaginalis. Taxonomy (GTDB): domain Bacteria; phylum Bacillota; class Clostridia; order Tissierellales; family Peptoniphilaceae; genus Peptoniphilus_A; species Peptoniphilus_A vaginalis. Next base: position 700,994 of record NZ_FXLP01000004.1, on the reverse strand, counting down.
GAAGCCTGCCTATTGCCACCATTAAAATACCTAAAGTGAGCAAGAGCATCAGCACCAGGACTTTGATTGCCAGTATCATGAATCACAATAAACCTTGGAGTCACATTTCCCGCCCTCTTCATAAAGTTATAACGAATAAGTTGCTTATCAATTACCATAAAATCACCTCCCTTAAAAATTATTATTAAGAATAAACTTACGCAAGTTCACAATGGCATTGACCTTTAAATTGACCACAGTCCTCTTAGAGATACCAAGAAAATCAGCAATCTCACTGAGACCAAGACGCTCATAATAAAAGAGCCTAACCACCATCCCCTGCCTTGGCGTGAGAGAATCAACCGCCTCCTTCAAGATACCCAGCCTCTCAGCCTCCACAAAGTCCGACTCAATATCCACCCCAGCATCAATAGAGTCAAAAATAGACATCCCTTCCTCATCAAGATCCTCATCCCTAAGATCCTTCTCCACCTTAGTCAGATACTTATAATTATCAAGATAAGTGAACTTCAAATAATCCTTCACATACTTCAAAAAAGACCTCTTCCCATCAAAATTCTCCAGACAAAAAAGCACCATATAACGACCATCAGAATAAAGATCATCAAACTCAGAATAAACAGGACAATACCTCTTAATAGAAGACCTAATAAGGGGATCCAACATAGAAAGGATCTTAGCCCTTGCCCTCTCCTCACCAACAAGAGCAGACCTCAGGACCCTGTCAAAGTCTTCATAAGAATACTTCTTAAAGTCCCTAGGACCCTTAGAAGACATAGAAGCACAAGACCCAGTCCCCAGCTCGCCCTCCCTAGGATCAATCACATCAAAAAAATCACTATGACTTGCGGCATTACACATATCATTTCCTCCATTCATAACATCCTCCGACCTCTCATCAAAATTTTCCATTAAGCTTACCTCCTTTTGTAAATTATTCTTAAGGATATTATAGAACTTCCGTTTTATTTTGTCAATCATTTGTTTAAACTTATTTTCTTTATAGAAAATATGGAAAAGAATCTTTTGGAAAATTATGGCAAAAGCTTCGCTTTTAAAAGGTTTTTTTTAAACTTAGGTTTTAATGATTCTTGTTGTTGAGTAAAGACTTTGTCTTTTATGAATTTGTATAAAGCAGAGCTTTACGATTCTTTATCCGGAGGGGGGTTATACCCATTCGGGCACGAGTGACCTTTCGATTGGTCCTGCCCCCTCCGGACCTCCCCCAACACCTTCAACGACCTGGCAGGGGCCTTTGCTTACAACCCCGAGCGGCAGACATCCTAAAATTCAAAACTCACTAAGCTAACACTTATTCTTTATAAAACTTTAAAATTAATAAAATCTCTACCTTTAATAAGATAAAAATTTAATCGCTTAGTTCAAACAGTTGAATTTTTTAACGGCTGTCTTGCCTTACGGGGTTTCTCAACCTTTAGTCCACGGTTTTACCTCTACAGCTTTTCAAACTTATGTAAAATCACTTAATTAAGCCTGACAAAAAGAATAAATCTTTGCATCAAAAAAAGCTTAACCAGTAACGATTAAGCTTTAGCTTGTTATGAGTTTCTATTTAATTGTGAGCTTGTAAATTTTCATGACTTTATAAGGAAGGATAACTTCCTACTCTGTTACGAGGTCATAAGATGTCATGACTTTATAAAAAACTATAACTTCGTACTTAACAGTGAGCTAATCGAGTGCCCCAGCTAGCTGAAATGTTATCGGATTACGAGCTAAGCCAATATGCTGATGACTTATAAGGCAGTAAGCAAAAAGTTCGGAGACGTTAAAAAAATTTCACTGTTCGAGCGAGCGAAGTGAAACGTAGCGAGTAGTTTGAAATTTTTAGTCGGAGAGCTTTTTGCGTATTAATGGGTCGGGCCCCTGCCAGGTCGTTGGGGGTGGTAAGGGGAGGTTTGGAGGGGGAAGGACCAATCGAAAGGTCCTAACCCCCTCCGGAAAGGGAATAATAAAGCTCTGCTTTACAAAAACTTTTTACACAAAACTTCTTTCCATCTTTCTTTAAAGAAAAAAAATAAAGCAGACCCTTCAATCTGCTTCTCTCTTTATATCCCCCCAAGTCTCGTTAAATATTTTTGTAAATTCATCTGAAAGATCTTTCTTTAACAAGGCAAGTTCTTTTTCAAACTCTTTTTCTTCATCAAAATTTTCATTTTCTTTGCCTATTTTTATTTTTTCTAATTTACCTGATGAAATTAGATTTTTTAACTTATCTAACTCTCTCTTATCCTTTATTATAAATAAGAGTTCATCTTCCTCGCCCTTATCTAGGACTAATTCTAGTTTGACTTCATCCATTAAGGCTAAGTTGACTTTAATCTTGTCTGGCTTACAATTTCTAGCATAATGATAATTGTTAAGAGCCTTTAGAGCATCAGCATCCTTATTATGATTAATATTAAAACTAAGTTCATAATAAAGTCTATTTGCAGTCACATTATCTTCAACTGAAGCTTTTGCTTTTTTATTTGGATCTGATGTTGTTTCAGTTGATGAAGTCGGCTCTAGGTAGTAGGCAAGCTTCACTTGCATCTTGTGTAACCACTCTATCCTCTCCCTAGTCACAATCTCCTTGTAAGTTTGTTTCTTATTAAAGTAAAAGCCAGCAACTACACCTATAGTAGCAATAACAGATGATATTATCAAGCCCAAAGACTCTCCTATTCTCTCTTCAGGTACTATAACTAAAGTGTTGGAAACAATACAAATAAAAATAGCCAAAAGAAAAAATGCTAATGAGAAACAAAGAATAAGAAATATAATATCTACTATGAATTTGAATATAGACTTACAATTTCTTAGTAGCTTGGATTCATCTTTACCTTTCTCTTTCTTGTTAGATGTATTTTCTGCTACAAAGTCTGAATTTTTATTTAATCCAATCTTACTAAATAAGACTTTGAATTTATCTTTGACTGACATACTACCACCTCTTGCCCTAATTCTACCAGAAAAAAAATATATGTACAAAAAGAAAAACCCGAGAGTTTCCTCTCAGGTTTTATCTTTAAAGCTTAATTAAATAATCTAAATTATTTAACTTCAAATACTACTTTTTCAAAAACTTCCATTGCCTTAGCATCTTTAGTTGATGTTAAAGTAACTTTAAATTCTGGCTTGTCAGTAGCAACAAAAGCTTTCTTAGATGCTTCAAGTTTTGTTAAAAGTTCAACTTCAACTTTTACATCTTTAACAGCTTTAGCTGTAAGTTGAGCTTCAACTTTAGTCTTAACATCTGCTTCTATTTTAGCAGGATCCTTTTCAGTTGTTTCTTTTGTAAAAGCTTTATCTTCTACTGCTGCTTTAGCTGCTTGAATGTTTAAATATTCAGCAAGAGCTGCTTGAGTAGTATTATCTTTAATTTCTGTAGCTAGGTATCTGTCTCCAACCTTTTGGTCAGTAACGATAAATGATACAAGTCTTTGGTTAGCTTTGAATGCTTCTAAAGCATCTTTATTTTCTTCGTAAGCTACAAAGTGGTTGTAGTAGTATTTTCTATCAGCATTTGCAAGAGAGTTTTCTACTCTTACTGTAAATGTTACATAGTTACCTACTTTTCCAACTTCAGTTACAGTACCCATTGTAGTTCCTTTGTGAACAACTGGAAGTACGCCAACCATTGAACCACGAAGTGTTTTACCATTTTCGTCTCTGTAGTTTTTACCAAGAAGTGAAATATCAGTAGCAGTGTTGCTATTAGTGTTTTCAACTCTAAATTGGATGAAGTTTCCAACTTCAAGACCGTCATATCTCTTAGCAGAGAATATGTCAGCATCTCTTGCATCAAGGTAAGAAATTACTCCGTCCATGTCTCTAACAGTAAGTACCTTACCGTCAACATCAATGATTTCAACAACTGGGTATTTAGCATAATCGTCGTGGTTAATAACCATCTTGTAGATTGAACCAGTTCTTACTCCGTCCATTTCAATAATGTCAAGTTTGTCACCATATTCATTTGGGAATCTTGAAGTGTCATTTGAATTGTTTCTATCAACTAGAGTACCGTCAGTTTTTTCTAGTGTTGTCATCATCTTAGAAGAAGAATCGTTAATTACTCTGAACTTTTCGCCTTCAAATGATTTGTTTACTAGGTTGAATACTACAACTTTTGCAGTTCTTCTATCAGCTGTATCAAATTTGATTGCACCGTAGTTAGATTTGATTCCATCAACATCGAATCCTGCATATACGTCAAGAATTCTGTAGTTATCATAGTTTTTGTATCCAAGAAGAGCAAGTGCTTCGTTTACGTTAGCAACTTTCTTCATGATGTTGTTACCAGGGTTTGCTACATAGAATTCAGTTTTGTCATTAATCTTAAGATCAAATTCTGCAACCATTTTTTTATCTACAGTTACATTGTGGAAAGTAATCTTATTTGCATTAATATTGCTAGAGTTTTTGAAACCAATAGTTGCATAAGAAGTAGCTTTAGCTAAATCTTGAGCATCGTTAGAAGCTTTTCTGTCTTTTTCAACTTTTTGAGTTTCAACAGTGTTATCAGCAACACCTCTCCAAACATCGTTTCTTGCTGCCATTGCAGGATCCATACCCTTAGCAAGATCCTTTGGGTTTCCTAGTTCAATAATGTGAGTTATTTCATTCTTTTCGTTAACAAGAATTCTAACTAGTGAACCTAGGTAGTATTCAGTAGCTCTAAGATTTAGAGTGCTAAGTTTAACAAGTTGTTGTCTTGAAGCATTAGTTCCAGTTACAAATACAGTATCTCCTGTAACCTTGTATTCCATTTTAGAATCTTGGTTAAGTTGAAGTGTGTTTTTTGTAAGGTTAGAGATAATACCTCTAGTTTCGTTAGCTGGTACTCTCTTGAATTCTTTCATTGTGTAAAGTGCATTGTAAATCATTGTGAATGCATCTGCTCTGTTAGCTGCCTTGTCAGAATCAGTAACAGTTACATCGTTAAGAATTCCTAATTGAGCAGCCCAAGTCATCCAATCAGATGCCCATTTAGCGTTTTTAACCATGTCTGCTGTAAGGTCTTTTTTAGCAAGAACTACAAGCATTTTAGATAATTCAGCGTAAGTTACATCTTTTTCTGGCTTGAATGATCCATCAGGGTATCCTGCTAGCATAGCGATTCCGTTAGCATCAGATGGAACTGTAGTTCCTACTGTGATAACTCCGTTTGCCCAGTGCTTAGCATCAACATCAGAGTAAATCTTCATTGATCCTTGTAGTTGTTTTGATAATTCTTCATTACCATTAGCAAGTACAAGAAGTCTTGTGATTTCGGATCTCTTGATGTTTTTGTCAAGACCGTAAGTTCCGTCTTCGTAGCCTTCAACTAGCTTTTTGTCGATTACGTATTGGATTTTGTTATCTTTTCCAACTACTTTTTCAACTTTTTCTCCAGCTTCAGCTTTTTTAGTTTCAGTCTTTTTAACTTCTTCTTTTTTAGCTGTAGCTTCTTTAGCTGCTTCGGCGAAGACACTTGTGAATGTTCCTAGTACCATAACTAGTGCTAGTACTAGAGAAATGATTTTCTTGTTCATTTGTCTTTCGACCTCCTTAAAAATTTTGTAGATTCTACAAAAGTCTCAAACTTTTGTCGCCGGGACTGAACTATCTCGGCTAAGAGGTCGACAAATAAATATCGCCTTTTGGTTTTATTTAATTGTCATGTTCCTCTTGTGTTTCTATTATACACTAGAATTTTGCTTTGTAAAATTACAATTACATTACATAAAGGAATTATGCGAAATTCTTTTGCAACATTCTCTCTCGTGATGGCTTGTATTTTATTTGGCACTTTCTCGTGTTAATAGGACCGGTCTTTTAAGACCGTATGTAGAATTATAACAAAAGGGTTACAGGATTGCAATTTTTTATTTTTTCTTTTCTAATTAGATAAAGAAAGAAATTGGAAAGAAAAGAAGAGATGGTTTCGTTCTTCTATAAGATATAAAAGGAATAAGAATTTTTTGTAAAGCCATGCTTTACTATTTATCTTTAAGGAGGGGGTTAGCTTGCTAATAAAATTATTTTAAAAGCTGACGCTTTTATGATCCTTATTGGAGGGGCTTAGGGGCATCGTGAGGCCCCTTGCCCCTCCAAACCACCCCCTTCACCCCACGTACGTTGAGTCCAAAAAAATCGGTCATGCTAAATTTTCAAAACTCATTCGCTTCGCGAATTCAAACAGTTGAAAATTTTTAACGCATAACCGATTTTTTTGCTCATTATATGCACTCGACAAACTCACTGCTAAAAACGAAGTTATAGTTTCTTATGAAGTTATGAAACTTTATAAGGTCATATCTAATTTTAAAGTTGTAGTTCCTTATGAAGCCATAGAAGTCTATAAACTCATAGATAATTATTAAGCTGTAATAAAGAAGAAGCTTAATCAATACTGACTAATCTTTATCTTTTTATAAATGTGTATTTAATTGTAAAGTTATAATTTTCTATTGACAATATGTCTTATACACCATATTATCTTTGTATAAGAGGTATACCGGTATGTATGAAATTATATTTTATGATAAGGAAGATGGCAAAGTTCCTGTTGAAGAATTTTTAGATTCTTTAAGCCCTAAATTATTGGCGAAAACTTTAAAAGATATCGATCTATTGGAAAAGTTTGGGAATAATCTTAGAGAACCTTTTTCAAAGAAGTTAAGTGATGGTATTTTTGAATTAAGAACAAAACAATCTAGTGACATAACTAGGATCTTTTATTTTTTTATATTTGATAAAAGAATAGTTTTAACCAATGGTTTTGTTAAAAAGAGTAATAAAACTCCAAGATCTGAAATTGAACTTGCTATTAAATATAAAAAAGATTTTGAAAGGAGATTTTTATGAGAACTTACAATGATTACAAAAAGGAAATTTTAAAAAATGATGAAATTAAGTCTGAATATGATGCACTTGCTCCGGAATACGACATTATAGAAGCCATGATTATAGCTCGTAAGAATCTTAATCTAACACAAAAGGACTTGTCCGAAAAAACTGGGATTAATCAAGCAGACATCAGTAGAATTGAAAATGGTACAAGAAATCCAAGTCTAAAAATGTTAAAAAAACTAGCAAATGGACTTGGAATGCAATTGAAACTTGAATTTAAAGGTTAATTTTTATTTTAAATTTTTATATTATATCAAAAAAGCTACGCTGTTTTCATTTGCGAAAACAGCGTAGCTTTTTTATTATATAAAGAATTTTCTCACGCCTATCATTCGGTTTTAATTTTTGACCGACATTTTGGGTGACATCCCTTACGCTTATTTTCTCTTAGTTAATAAGTCCTTAAAACTTTTATTTGCTTTTGCAAAAGCAATTTTCTCACTTCATGAGTTCTACAAATCTTTCTTTTAAAGAAACCTTTGTCTTGATCCCTAGTTCCCCAAAGACCTCATCTAACTTTTCATAGAGTTCTAAGAAGTTTTCATAGGATATGTTGTTGCCCATGTGTCCTATTCTAAATACTTTTTCGAAGATGTTGCCTGCTCCTTTGGAGATTAAAATTCCTTTTTTTCTCAAGGCTCCGATGATGTCTTCTGCTATAAAGCCTTCTGGCACTATGACTGCTGTTAGGGTGTTGGACCTGGAGTCCTTTGCGTAGAGTTCGAAGCCTGCTCTCTCAAATATTTCTCTTGTGACTTCTGCGTATTTTTTGTGAAGGGTCAAGGAGTCTTTTTCAAATAATAAATCTAGGGCTAGGTCTAGGGCATAGGTTAGGTTTTCGTTCATTGTGTATGGGAAGGCGAAACCGTCTGAGTAGGCGTAGTAGTTTTCGAAGTTCATATAATAGGATGGTACTGGTTTTTTCCTTTCTCTTATTGCCTTCTTAGCTCTCTCTGATATGGTCACTAGGGTTAGGCCTGTTGGTGCTGATATACATTTTTGGCTTCCTCCTAGGGCGATGTCGACTTTGTAGTCGTCGAAGTCAAATTCTTCTCCCCCCATGCCTGATACTGTGTCTACTATTGTTAGGATGCCGTAGGAGCTTAGTAGCTTGCAGATGGTCTTGACGTCGTTGGTGATGCCTGATGGTGTTTCGCAGTGGACCATGGTTGCTACTTTGAAGTCGTGATTTTTTTCTAGGAAGTTTTTAAGTTTTTCTATGTCGAAACCTCGTCTAAAGTCGTCTTGGTATATGTAGGGGATACCTTCATAGTATTTTACAAAGTCTGCAAATCCTGCTCCAAAGACTCCGTTGTTAAGGACTAGGACTTTGTCGCCTTCTTCTACTAGGTTTATGATGGCGCCTTCTAGTCCTATCATTCCTTCGCCTAGCATGATGAAGGATGTGGCTTCTGTCTTTAGGAGTTTGGAAATTTTCTTTTCTACTTGTCTGTGTTTTTTTTCATATTCTGGATCTATGTCTGGGTTAGTTAGTGACTTGCCCATTACTTCCATTACTCTTGGGTCGATTGATGTTGGACCTGCGCATAGTATTTTCATTTTTTACCTCTCTTTGTGATTTTGTAATCTTGTAATTTTGTAATTTTGTAATTTTGTAATTTTAAAATTTTTCTTTGCGACTTTTATTATATCAAATAAAAAAGCAAGCTGCCCTAGGACAACTTGCTTTTGTTTTATTTTATCTTTAATCTTTTCTTTTTTAGTTTTTAAAGAGTGGTGAGACTCTTTTGTAGACTAACATCATCACTGCTGATGTTGTGAATCCTTTTATTAGGTTAAAGGGTAGGACTGAGTAGATCATCATTGTGAATAGGCCTGTGATCTTTGGTGTGATTGCTGTTCCCATTCCTATGATTGCGTCCATTGGCATTACCTTGCCGTATAGTGGGAATACTACGAAGTAGTTGGAGATCATTGCGAGTGTTGTCATGGCAAGGACTCCTAGTGTCATTGATACTATTGCTCCCTTGTATGTCTTGTGTCTTCTATAGAAGTAGGCTGACACGAAAGCAAAGGTTGATGAGATGATGAAGTTGGATAGTTCGCCAACTCCTGCTGTCATTGTGCCCTTAAAGATTATGTGCATTATGTTTTTTAGGGCTGCTATTATGATGCCATAGGCTGGTCCCATTGTGAAGGCCCCCATAAGGACTGGTAGGTCTGAGATGTCTAGCTTCATAAAGGGTGGTGCTACAAAGGTAAGTGGTAGTTGAAAATACATTAGTATAAAACCAATTACTGATAGCATTCCTACTTTTGTCATGTCTTTTGTTCTTATCATAGAACTTGAATTTACTTTATTCATTTTACCTCCTGTTGGGGCATGAAAAAACCCCGAACCTTCGGGGCGTGAAAGTTTAAATCATTCTCTCATCCAGACTTTACTGTCGGTATTGGAATTGCACCAATTCGGCTTGCGCTCGCGGACTTTACCGCCGGTTGGGATTTGCACCCTTCCCTGAAGATTTAAAATATTATTTATTTGATGTTTTTATTATATCACTTGTTAAATTTTTTTCAAGCTTTATATGGAGTTAATTTATATTAAATTGATGAAAACTTTCTTTAAAAGCATATAAAAAAAGTTTTTTCATCATAAAATATATTTTTATTTTCACTTCTTTTTAAGGAGGGGGTTAAGGGGCATTGCGAGGCCCCTTTTCCCCCTCCTTAAACCACCCCTTTAAACCCCACGCGCGGAAAGTCCAAAAAAATCGGTCATGCTAAATTTTCAAAACTCACTCGCTTCGCGAGCTCAAACAGTTGAAAATTTTTAACGCATAACCGATTTTTTTGCTTATCTTATACACTCCCATTAGTCTACGATTCTAGCTAAAGGTGTGCTCCTTCATAACGCCTCAACAAGTTGGGTATTTTTGCTAAGTTATTTGTTTATCAAAAGTTTTTTTCGATTAGTTTTTATTGTTTTGGTTGGGCTTGTGGTTGACCAACTATTACTTGTCCGCCAGCATCCTTTACCTTTTGGGTTGCTGAGTTATAAACTATAACTGGCATACCCGTAAAGGTTTGTGGATATAGGTTTTTCATTACTGGGACTGGAATGTTTATACAGCCATGGGATCCACCTGATTTATAAATATTTCCTCCAAAGGTTGATCTCCATGATGCATCGTGAAGGCCCACTCCCGACCAGTTTATTGGTGCCCAGTAGGAAACTTTTGAACGGTAGGTTTCTCCTGTTAGGTACCTATCTCTTTCACGGGACCAAATCCTGTCAGTGCCTGTTGGTGTTCCGTTACCCTTGGTTGGGTTTCCTGTTACAACATTGGTTTCAAGTTGTAAGGCTCCGTCTTTGTAGTACCAAAGTTTTTGCCTTGCAAGGTCTACTTCGATGTAGGTCTTGCCAACATCATCAAGCTTTCTTGATACTGCGTCTTGTCTGTAGGATGGTTTAATTGTAGCTGGCTCATCCTTTGCAAGAGCTTCTTTTATTTTTTCTCTTGTAGCTTTCCTATCTGTTAGCCAACCATAGATGCCTCCGTCAACTTTCATTAGGCCAAGTCCTGTTGAGTTAAAGATCCTGCTTGTCCTGTAGGTGTCATACTTGGCTGCAAGTCTTTCCACAAAGTGCCTTAGTTTGTCTTCGTCAAGGGCAAGGGTCCCGTCATCTGTCTTGGAATACATGGCAATTATCCCTTGACCTGTAACCTCTTCCTTCCTATCGTCAAAGTCAAAAATTATTTTTTTCTTGTAGATGTCTTTATAGGATGCAAGTTGATTTTTTAGATATTCTGAGTCCTTAGTTACCTTTGGCTCTTGGTAGAGATTTTCGTCTGCAAGGTTAAGTTTTTCCTTCTTATCTCCAAAGTAACCTAGGATGGTGTTTCTAAATTCGTCCATCTTTATGAAGTTGCCGTGAACTTCATCTTGAATTTTAAATTCTCCATTTTTGAAGATGACTTTTGCATCTTCTGAGTGGTCCTTTTGACCCAAGACTGGCTTAAGTTTATTTATTTTTTTGTCTAGGGCTTCTCCATCGTAGGTAAGGTCAGTGTCTACTTGGTAGTGTTTTGGCACAAGAGATGCTACTGGCCAATAGAAGGCTGTCTGGTCTATGGAGTCACTTCCAAGAGAGTCAATGTAACCAAAGTCCTTGGCAGAAATCTTGTCGTTTAATTTTTTGTCCTTGGCGATGATTTCAAGCTCAAAGTTTCTCGAAAGGTCCTCGTAGGTCTTTTGCAGTTCAGATTTTTTTACAAGTCCAAAGTCCTTTCCATTTATGTAGGTCCTTGGCATGTACCTATTGGTGAAGAAGAAAAGTCCTCCTATATATATTGAAATTATTAAAATTAGTATTAGTCCGAAAATTATTTTAAATGTTTTTTTCATAAGTCCTCCCTCACATATTATACTAGATAAAAAATTTTTTTATGTAGGATTTTGTAAATGTAAAATATTTGTAAATATTTTTTGCTTTGTCTTTAATCTTCTATATATTTTTAGTGAAGTCTTTAATTTATTATTTAAATTTTTATCAAATATCTAAAGGAATTTAAGGGAGTAAAAAAACCACAACAAAAAGTTGTGGAATAAAAATCTTTTATAATTTTATCAAAAATAAATATATTGGATATATCTATTGATATGTACCCTCTTTACTGGACAAACCAGTAAGGAGGGTATTTTTTATGAAATATAGTTATGAATTCAAAAAAGAATGTGTACAGTTGTATAGAGAAGGTAAATGGCCCAATACACCTGAAGGAACAAAAGAAAAAATCTTTCATAATTCAATTAGAATATGGTTTAAGTTAGAAGAACTTCATGGACCAGAAATTTTAAAACATGGAAATAATATCAATTGGACACCTGATGAGAAATTAGAAATGGTATCTAAAGTGTTAGCTGGAAATTCAATAAAGTCCATAGCAATTGAATATGGAATTAATGATGGACAACTCTATTCATGGGTTAACAAGTATAAAAATTATGGATATAATGGTCTTGTTAATAAAAAGAAAGGTCGTAAATCCAAAAATCCAAGCATGAAAAGTAAAAATAACCATAAAGCAAAAGAACTTAATGAATCTGAAAGAGAAGAGCTAATAAAACTTAGAGCAGAAAATGAATATATAAAGGCAGAAAATGAAATAATAAAAAAAGAGATCGCCTTGAGAGAAGAACGCTACGCTGCGCAACTCAAGGCGAAAAAGCAGCGATTGTCAAAGAACTCAAAGAAAAAGGATACAGACTAAAATATCTTTTAATAGCTATTGATATGCCAAGGTCAACATACTATTTTGAAATAAATAAAATTGATAAAATAAAAATTAAGAATAGTCATGTGGCAGATAAAATAACTCAAATATTTAACTTACACAAAGGAAGATATGGAGTAAGAAGAGTATATATGGAGTTGCTAAGTCAAGGTTATGTCATAAATCATAAAAGAGTTCAAAGGATAATGCATGAGTTAAAACTATTCGGAAAAAGATCTAAGGAAAAATATCACTCATATAAGGGTAAGATAGGGAAAGTAGCTGATAATATAATAAATAGAGATTTCAAGGCAGATAGACCTCTGCAAAAATGGACCACTGATGTATCAGAGTTTAAATTTTCTTGGGGTAAATGCTACATATCTCCAATACTTGATATGTATACAAATGAGATAATCTCTTATGACTTATCCTTACACCCTAATTTAAAACAAATATCCAATATGCTAGAAAAAGCATTTAACAAATTTCCAAAACTAAATAATCTAATACTGCATTCAGATCAAGGATGGCAATACCAACATAAATATTATGTGAATGAGCTTAAAAAACATGGTATAAGACAATCAATGTCAAGGAAGGGAAATTGTTATGATAACTCCATTATGGAGACATTCTTTGGAAGATTAAAAAATGAAATTTATTATGGTTATGAAAAGAGCTATAGCTCTTTTGAAGAATTTTCGAGAGCAATAGAGGAATATATTGATTATTACAATAATGAAAGAATTCAATCCAAAACAAAATGGATGCCACCTACAAAGTATAGGTTAGCATCCACTACAATTAGTTAATTGAATATTGTGTCCAGTTTTATGGGTACACATCATATTAATTCAAGCAATTTTTATTATTTATTATTTTTATTACTTTCAGCGTCTATTAAATACTGTTGAATATTAATTGTTGGAAGTGTAAAAGGTGGAATGTTTGCCAATGAAGTATAAGATGAAACAATAGCTCTAATATAAGGAAATAAAATCGATAAGGCATTGGCTAAAAATTTTTCGCCATCAACCTCTCCTTCAAAAGAAAAAATTCCTTCAACATCTACCTTCATTTCAAAGGGGTAACCATTGCTCTCTGAATTTTCAAATATATTTACTCCCATCTGAACATTCATTCCCTTTTCATAAATTTGATAATCGTGACCTATTTCAAAGGACATTATTATAGGTTCGTCAGAATCAAACTCTCTATTAAGTTTATAATTTATTTCTAAGACTCTATATTCTTCAAAAGATATTTTGCCTTTTATTTCATTTGTTTTTTTATTGTTCATTTTATGCCGCCTCTGTTAATAAAACGTCAATTTTTAAATTCTTGTTATTAATATACGACCTAGATTTATTGATATAAAGAGTCTTAGGATCACTATTATAATAAATAGTATCAGATTCACTTATTTTATAGCTCGAATCATTATATTTATTGCAATTAATTTTATTACTTACTTCTTCGTAAAAAATACTATCGTCATATTTTATAGAATTTTCCGCAAAAAAATCTTGAACTTCATAAGTCGGTTGTATATTCATATCCTTACAAACTTCATCCAATATTTCTTCACTATATATACTGTCACCTTTTTTATAAAACATCACACAACCTCCTCCACATTCTTTATTATAGAATCTTTAAATTTCTCACTTACACAATATTGTTTTCGATTTACATCGAAAATTTTATTATGCCCTCCTGCTGAAAAAGTTCTAGTAATTAGTGCTACATCGTATAATCTTTTATAATAATTCAAATAGAAACACCATAGTTTTTTTCTGTTTCTTACTGGAATATATTTTTTCCTTTTTATTAGTTCTCCCTTTAAAATATCACAAAATTCTTCAAAATTTTTATGTTGATCTTCTTCGTCTAGATTTAAGATATATGCTTTATCTACTTCTAAATAAGCCTTTAGCACCATAATATCTTTTTTATTAATTTTTCTTGCCTTTGGCCAAAAATCATTGGCAGTATATAGATTGTCCCAGAAGTATACTCCCTTTCCCAACCATTCACTTTCTCCATCACTACATTTAAAACTTTTAGTTCTCAGAATGTTTTTCCCAAATGTCTTATAAGTAGTGTGATAAACCTCATATTTTTGCACTTAAATCACTTTTCTCTCATACTTTTTTCTCTTATTCTTAGGTATAAGTAATATTATATTATCACACAAAAAATCATTTATCCATAAAATTTATAATTTGCATCTTAAAAATGGACACAAAAAAACACACGACTTAAATCGTGTGCTTGATGTTGGTGCGGGAAAGAGGACTTGAACCCCCACTCCATTGGAACTAGATCCTAAGTCTAGCGCGTCTGCCAATTCCGCCATTCCCGCATGAAGTTTTAACAACAAAACTTATTATACGCACCTTTTAATATCTTGTCAAGACTTTTTAAAAAGTTTTTAAAATATTTTTGAGAAATTTTTCTTCCTCTCTAAAGTGCTTCTTTATTATAACAGTTGGTTTTGAAAAAAGCTACAAGATTTTATGATTTTGTATTTTTATTTTTCTTCTTAAAGACTTAGTAATTTTACTTTTTTATTTTCTTTTGATTTTTACTGTACTATAATATGGTATTAATAAGAAGATTTTTGACTTCTTATTAAATTTGTCCCTTGAGGACGTTAAGGAGGAATAAGGATGAAATTAGGTATTATTGGCGCAGGAGCTGTTGGCGAAATCGTTGCATACACTTCTGCTATGAGAGGTATTGCAAGTGATGTTATTATTAACGATGTAGTTAAGGAGAAAGCTATCTCTCAAGCTATCGACTTAAATGATGGTAGACTTTTCTATCCTAAGGATGTTAAGTTCAGAGCTGGCGAGTACGAAGACATGGGCGACCGTGATGTTATTGTAATTTGCTCTGGCAAGATCCCTGAAGAGGATAGACTTAATGAACTTGAACTAAACAAGAAAGAAGTTGCAAGCTACGTAAGAAAAATTGTTGACGCTGGCTTCAAGGGAATTTTTGTCGTTGTTACAAACCCTGTAGACATTATTACTTATGAAGTTTATAAGGTTTCTGGTTTTGATGACTCAAGAGTTATTGGCTCAGGAACATTTTTGGACTCTGCAAGACTCCAAGTTGTAATTGCAAATAAGCTTGGCATCTCTCCAAAGTCTGTTAACGCTACTGTACTTGGTGAACATGGTGAAAGTCAATTTGTACCTTGGTCACAAGTTATGATTGGCTCTATGACTCTTGAAAAATATAAGGAAACTCACCCAGAACTATTCAAGGACTTTGACAAGGACCAAGTTGAAGATGACACTCGTCGTCGTGGCTGGGACATCTTCAAGGGCAAGGGCTCAACTCAATATGGTATTGGCAACACTGTTAACAATATCATCCAAGCCATCGCTAATGACGAAAAAATTATTCTAAAGGCTTCTTGTTTAATGGAAGGACATTATGGTCTTAATGACTTATACATCTCAACTCCAATAAGAGTTGGTAAAGATGGTATAGAAGAAAAGTTTGAGCTTGACTTAACTGATGAAGAATTAGTTAGACTTAAAAAGACTGCTGGTGTAATCAAGGATCACATTGCAATGCTAGACCTATAAGATTATAAAATAAGAAAGAGTTGATTCTTTGAATATCAAAGAAAAATTTAGACAGTTTATGGTGGGCAGGTATGGACAAGATCAATTGGGGAGGTTTATCACCTTCCTTGCTCTTGTCATCTTGCTAGTAAACCTCTTCTTCAAGAGGGCAAGCCTACCAAGTCTTGCCTTGGTGCTTATAATTTATTCCTATTACAGGATCTTCTCTCGTGACATCAACGCAAGGTACAGAGAAAATCAAAAATTCTTAGACGCTGTTGAGCCACTAAGAAGGACGATCTTCACTTCCAAGACCAGGTACAATAATAGGAAGACCTATAAGTACATCAAGTGCCCTACATGTAAGTTGAAGATGAAAGTCCCAAGAGGCAAGGGCAAGATAAGAGTCACTTGCAAGTCATGTGGCAACAAGTTCATAATTAATTCTTAAAAGTTCCCCTAGGGGGACTTTTTTACATTAAAAATTCCCTCCCTACTGGCTCGTCCAGTAAAGAGGGAAATTTTTTACATCTTTGATTTGTATTCCTTAAAATCTTCTATAGATTTTTCAATTAAGCTAGGATCTTTTATTAAATCATAAACTGTTGTGGCAATTATTTTTGCACCGTACTCTACGCAGTCATGTGCTTCTTTTTTCTTACCTAAGTCTAAAAATTCTTGAGAGTGGGATGCTGTTCCTTCTGGAACAAAGGCTATCCTTGCACAGGCTCCTGGCATTATATAAGTTACATTTCCAAAATCTGTTGAACCTGTCTTTTCTCTTGCTCCTTTTATTCTTGGAGCTCCAAGTTCTTCAGCATTTTTCATTATTAAATCATTTAAGATATAGGCAGGTATTTTTGATTCAAGTCTTCTGTCTTCTCTTATTTCATAAGTCGTTCCTGTCATTAGGGCTGCACCCTTTACAATATTATCAAATCTTTCTACAACTTCATCTAAATACTTTGAGTTGTAGGACCTAAGTGAGAAGTGACCTTCTGCTTCACTTGGCACAACATTTGCTGGTCCTGGAAGAGTTGAAACTGTGTAGTGCATCCTCGTATCTTCTTTAACGTGCTCTCTTAAAAATTCTACGCCTTGGAAGGTTAGAAGAAGGGCATCAAAAGCTGATCTACCTGCTTCTGGTTTAAGGGCTGCGTGAGATGACTTGCCAAAAAATTTTACAAATCTCGATGACAATGCCATAGACTTAACATCAACTTGAGTAGCTGGTCCGCCATGCATCATAAGGGCTATGTCAATATCTTTAATGTAACCCTCTTTAAGCATAATCATCTTTCCCCCACCACCTTCTTCAGCAGGTGTTCCATAAACAATTAGGTTAAATGGAAGGTCTTTCACTGCATTTTTTACTGCTATGGCGGCTCCTATTATTGATGGGCCTTGCATTTGATGACCACAACCATGTCCCATAGGAAGTGCATCGTATTCGCACAAGAGTCCTATGTTGTACTTGGCATTTCCATTAGAATACTTAGCTCTAAAGGCAGTGTCTAAACTCCCTAAACCTCTTTCAACTTTAAAGCCATTTTCTTCAAGATAGTCTTCTAAGACTTTGCTTGCAAAGTGTTCTTTAAAGCAAAGTTCTGGGTGGTCAAAGATATCGTCTGACATTTCAAATAATTTATTTTTTATTTTATCAATTTCCTTTATAATTAGGTCTTTCATTTTTCTCCTTTACTATTTTTTAAAAGTTAATAACTTGTGCCCCAATCATCATAATTGAACCAACTATGATCCAAATTCCAAATAGTTTACCCATAAATATCATCCATTTGTCATAAGGTATGTCTGTTGCTCCCAAGATTCCCATTAGGGCTGTTGAAGTTGGTAGGATATAGTTACAGAATCCATCTCCAAAGTTAAAAGCTAAAACTGCAGTTTGTCTTGTAAGTCCAATAGTATCTGCTAGAGGAGCAAATATTGGCATAATTGCGGCTGCTTGTCCACTACCAGAAGTTATAAACATATTAACTATTATGTTTACAATAAACATTACAGGTCCCTTTAAAATTTGAGGGAAGAAGTTAAGCCAACTTGACATAGCGTGGATACTTGTGTCCATTATCTTTCCAGCATCTAGTACTCCGGAAACAGTTCTTGCAAGTCCAATGATTAGGGCTGCCCCTATCATTTTTTTTGCACCTTCAACAAAGTATTTTGCAATTTGTGATGGTGTAAATCCAGCAGCAAATCCTGCCACTATTGACAACCAAATAAATACGACTGCTGTTTCTTCCAATTTCCATTTTAATTTTACTCCACCATAAACTATAATTCCTAGTGCAGCAAATAATGAAATTATAACTGCCCATTTTCTTGCATCCATTGGAGCGTTAAATTCATCGTGAGAGTCTACGTCCTTAACTCTAAGTTTATCAAGTTCATACATAGGACTTAGCTCAGGCTTCTTTTTAATCTTTAGGGCATATTTAACTAAGTACAAGTTTGTAACAATATAGAATACTATAAAGCAAACAACTCTGTATGAAAGTCCAGAGTAGGGTGCTAGTCCTGCAATTTCTTGAGCAACTATTGTTGTATTTACATTTAGAGTTCCTGTTGAGAATCCTACCGCTCCACCAAGCAATATAATTGAAGCACCTATTATTGAGTCGAATCCCATTGCTAAGGCAATCATAACCATAATTGGAGCAAATCCGATGAAGGTATTTACACCTTGAGTTGTACATATAAGTCCAAATATAAGAGTTAGTATTGGAATAAAAAGATATTCCTTGCTCTTTGTCTTTTTAGAGACAGCTCCTATTAGTGATTGCAAAGCTCCACTCATCGTAATTACATTGAAGGAAGCTCCTGAGAATAAAATTACAAATATTAAAGTTGCTGTATCCTTAAAGCCTTCTAAACTAATGTTAAATATTTTCAAAGGATTTACTGGACTCTTTTCAATATAATTAAAACTTTCTGGATCAATTACCTTTACACCCTTTGCGTTTTCAATCCTTTCATAAGCTCCAGCTGGTATAATCCAAGTTAGAACAACTGCACATAAAATAATAATCATAAGAATTACTAAAGTATGTGGAACCTTTTTCTTTTTTACTTTTTCCATAAAGCACCTCTCTTTTTTTAATTACACAATCTTCTATTATTGTTGATTGAAAAGCTTATAAGTAAACATTTTCATATCACGCTTAAATATTAACACCCTGAACTTTACTACAGCAAATACTTAAATTACTATATATCCTATATAATTTGTGATATAATGCTTCTGGTGATATAGTGCTAGATTATAAAAATGTTAAAATTTTAAAAACAATAAAAGAGTGTGAAAGTATAAGCAAGGCTTCAAAAAAACTTTTTACCGCTCAACCAAACCTAAGTAGATCTTTAAAAAGAATTGAAGATAATATTGGCTTTATAATTTTTGACAGATCAAAATCTCCCCTAGCTTTGACACAAGAAGGTCGAATCCTTTTTGATTACATAGATAAGTTCCAAAACTTAGAGAAGGAAATGTTCAAAGAAATTAATGAGTCCAAAAGTTCAAATAATTCATACGTTAGGATAGGTTCCTTGACTTTTATGTCACAATACATAATTCCAAACATTGTACCTAGGTTAATAGAAGTTTATCCAAACTTGGAGCTGAGTCTTACTAAGTATGATTCCTCTTCCTTTGAAGATGCCTTATTAAGAGATGAAATTGATTTATTTATAACTAACAGAAAAATAACTAACAAGAACTTACAATCTGTCCACGTTTTAAACGACAAAATTTATTTAATGGTTCCCAAGTCTATTTATAAAGATGATAAAAATTCTTTGGAGGACTACTCAAAGGAAACCTTCTTCTTGTTAAACCGTGAAAAAAATTTAAGAAAGTCTGTTGAAGATATCTTTAAGGCAAAGAACTTCTACCCAGAGAATATTAAAATTACATCCACTATAATGAATTCTGTCAGCTTAGTTAGGGCCAATAAGGGAGTGACTTTTATTTATGAGTCAGCTCTTAAGATGATCAACTCAACCTCTTATTGTGACTTTATAGAAATTGATGGGGACTACTCTGCAATTACTGTTGTTTACAAAAATCCTAAGATGGAAGAATTTGCTTGCAAACTTTCTGCAATTATAAAAGAATATGTGTCAAAAAAATTTATTTTTTAATTGCACAAGAAAAATTCATAATTAATTCTTAAAAGTTCCCTTAGGGGGACTTTTTTCTTTTCTATAATTCACAATCTGATCTTGATGCAAATGCAAGCGACACTTTCCTTTACGCTTACACAAAAAATTAATGTTACAGAATTATTAAAATTTTTAAATTGATTCTCTATTTTACTCACTTTAATTGATTTATCAATTAATTTATGTATAATAAGGTTAACTTATATTTTAGGAGGAAAATTATAATGAACAAGAAATTAACATCACTATCTCTAGCTGGAGTAATGCTACTATCTAGTGCTAGCCCAGTTTTCGCTGAAGCTAAAGAAGCTATGAAAGAAACTAAAGAACCATCTAAGGTTGAACAATTAGCTAAAGACGCTAAGGAAGCTGGAAAAGAAGTAGCTAAAGATGCTAAGGAAGCTGGAAAAGAAGTAGCTAAAGATGCTAAGGAAGCTGGAAAAGAAGTAGCTAAAGATGCTAAGGAAAAAATAACTGAAGCTAAAGAAAAAGTTGAAGAAAAAGCTAAAAAAGTAGAAAAAAAGGCTGAAGAAAAAGCTAAAGAAGTTAAAAAAGAAGAAGTTAAAACTGTTGACGTTAAGGCTACTACTCAAAAGGTTAAACTTGACGGAAAAGACGTTGTTATCTACGGATACAATATTGATGGTTACAACTACTTCAAACTAAGAGATTTAGCTGCAGTTCTTAAAGACTCTAAGGCTAAATTTGGCGTTGAATACAAGGATGCTCTTGTTACTTTAACTAAGGGTGCTGACTACAAAGTAGCAGAATCTGACCAAAAAGAAGTTAAGGCTATGTCTAAGGGTATGCTTACTAACGATAAGGTAATGGTTGGCGACAAGGCTCTTACAGCTACTGCTTACAAGGTTGACAACAGCAATTACTACAAGCTTAGAGATCTTGGAAAAGAACTTGGATTTGGTGTTGGATATGACGAAGCTACTAAATCTGTTCTTTTAACTTCTGGAAAAGAAGTTAAGGAAGAAAAAGTTGCTCCTAAGCTAGAAGAACTTAAAGAAGCTGTTAAAAAAGAACTTGTTAACGAAAAAGAAGTTCGTGAATCTGAAGCATACAAAAAAGCTGACGACAAAGTAAAATCTAACTTTGAAAATGCTGTTGCAGCTGCAAAATCTCTACTAGCTGATGAAAAAGCTACTGCTGAACAATTCACAAATGAACTTAAGGCACTTGTTGAAGCTAAAGAAAAACTTGGTTTCAAGGCTGATGCTAAGGTAGAAGAAAAGAAAGATGCTAAGGCAGAAGAAAAGAAAGACGCTAAGGCAGAAGAAAAGAAAGAAACTAAAGAAGTTAAAGAAGAAAAGAAAGACGATAAAAAAGAAGTTAAAGAAACTGTTAAAGAAGCAAAATAATTTAACTTAAATTAAAAGACCATGGAAACAAAAATCCATGGTCTTATTTTTTTGATTTTTTTATTTTATTAAATGCTGTAATCGTAATTTAAAATTTTTGATCTTGCTTCACTTACAAAGTAAAGTGAGCCTGTGATTAAAATCAAGTCACCATCTTGGTAAGACTTTTTGTAATAAGCTAGGGCTTCTTCAAAGGTCATGACTTGACCCCTTAGTCCGTACTCACTTGCTTCATTGCTAAGTTCTTCTGGACTTGTTCCCCTCTTGTAGTCAAGATTTACGAAGACAACTTCATCTGTGTAGGAGGCAATTTCTTCTAGCATCTTCTTGTGTTCCTTGTCTGCAAGGATCGACATAATGAGATGGAGTTTTTTGAATTTAAAATTGTCTAGGGACTCAACTAATCTCTTGATCCCATCAAAGTTGTGGGCTCCGTCAAGAATTATGAGTGGATCTCTTGAGACAATCTCCATCCTCCCCTTCCAAGTTGAAGTTTTTATTCTCTCCTTGATGTCATCAAGAGAAATTTTTAAAATTCCCCTCTTGTTTAAGAGGTAGAGAGCATAAATTGCTCCAAGAGCATTTTCAACTTGGTAGTCGCCAATTTGTGATAGATGAAATTCTTCTTCAACACCATCTAATTTCACTTTGAAGTCTATTCCCTTGAGGTCAGATTTTTCTATCTCACTTGTAAGGTCTTTGGTGTAGAAGACTTCTGCAGATTTTTCTTTGGATTCTCTTTCTATGACTCCAAGAATTTTTGGGTCCCTATTTGTTGTCACAACAAGTCCATCCTCTTGGATTATGCCAGCCTTGGCATCTGCAATTTCTTCTATGGTGTCGCCAAGGTATTCCATGTGGTCCATAGAAATTGATGTGATAAGGGAAATTAATTTTTCACGACTTGTGAAGATGTTTGTGGAGTCTGCACGTCCACCCATACCAACTTCAAGTATAGCAAGGTCTACACCTTCTCTTTCAAAGTAGATTATCGCCATAATTGTCAAAAACTCAAAGAGGTTGAGGTCCCCATATTCTTCTAGGATGTCTTTTTCTCTTTCAATTATAAGCTCACCGATTTCTGCAAAGTCAGCTTGAGAAATTTCTTCGTCGCCAATTTTTATCCTGTCGCAGTAAGTTATGAGGTGGGGAGAAACAAAGGACCCCACCTTATAGTCTTCCTTTAAGATATCTTTTATAAAGTTAACTGTTGATCCCTTGCCGTTAGTCCCAGCAATGTGGATGACCTTTAAGTTCTTGTGGGGTGACCCAAGCTTTTCTAAAAACTTTTTGATCCTAATATTGCCCTTGGACTTGAACTTGCCAATCCTGGTTTCAATATTTTTAACAACTTCTTGGTATGTCATAGGTTCTTTTCTACCTTTGCAATTTGAACTTCAATTGTCTTTAAGATTTCTTCGTACTTAGTAACTTTTTCTTTTTCTTCTTCAATAAGTTTTTCTGGTGCCTTAGAAACAAAGCCTTCATTGGCAAGTTTACCCTTGGCTCTCTTTAGTTCTCCTTCAGCTTCCTTCTTGTCCTTTTGAAGTCTCTTTAGTTCCTTTTCAAAGTCCACAAGTTCCTTTAATGGAAGTTGGATTTCTGCCTTGTTGAGAACTATAGAAATATTTTCTGAATTCTTTTTAGCTTCGTCATCTGTAACTTCTACAGAGTTTGAGTAGCCAAGATTTAGAAGAAGTCCCTTCATTTCTTCAAAGATTTCCTTAACTTCCTCATCCTTAGTGTAAACAAGAGTGTTGGACTTCTTTGAGTTTTCTATATTCATTTCGCTTCTTGCATTTCTTATTTCACGAATAGCACTTTCAATGTATTCTGTTGCCCTTTCTTCTTTTTCAAATACAAGGTCTTCCCTGTACTCTGGCCAAGTTGCAACAATAAGTGCTTCCTTCCTATTAGGTAGGGCTTGCCAAATTTCTTCTGTGATGTATGGCATAAATGGGTGAAGAAGTTTTAATATGTTTTCTAATACATATAATAAAACTTTTACTGTGTTAGTTTTTTCTTCCACATCGTCAGAATATAAAACTGGTTTTACAATTTCAATGTACCAGTCGCAGAAGTCGGACCAGATGAAATCGTAAATGTCATCCGCTGCAAGACCTATGTCGTACTTGTCAATTTTTTCTGTAATTGATTTTATAACTTTTTGTAGCTTTGAGATTATCCACTTGTCTTGGTAGTGGAGCTTATTTACATCAAAGTTGGAGTCTTCGATTTCATCAGACATATTCATCATTAAAAATCTTGTTGCGTTCCAAAGTTTGTTGGCAAAGTTTCTATTTGCTTCAACCCTCTTAATGTAAAATCTCATGTCGTTGCCTGGAGTGTTACCTGTTACAAGGGTAAATCTAAGGGCATCGGCACCGTAGTCTCTTATAATGTCAAGTGGGTCAATACCATTGCCAAGAGACTTGGACATCTTTCTTCCTTGGTCATCTCTTACAAGTCCATTTAGGAATACATCTTTAAATGGAAGCTTGCCAGTTTGTTCTAAGGCAGAGAATACCATTCTAATTACCCAGAAGAAGATGATGTCGTAGCCTGTTACAAGTACATTTGTTGGATAGAAGTAGTCATACTCTGGAGTCTTTTCTGGCCAACCAAGAGTTGAGAAAGGCCAAAGAGCTGATGAGAACCAAGTATCAAGTGTGTCTTGGTCTTGTGTGTAAGTCTTGCCTTCGTGTCCTTCTGTGTTTGATGGGTCCTCTCTTGAAATTACAATTTCATCGTCAGAGTCTGAGTACCAAACTGGAAGTCTATGACCCCACCACAATTGCCTTGAGATGTTCCAGTCACGAATATTTTCTAGCCAGTTTTCATAAATCTTTCCAAATCTTTCTGGAATAATGTTTAAGTTGCCCTTCCTGTATTCTTCAAGAGCTGGCTTAGCAAGTGGCGCCATCTTAACGAACCATTGCTTAGAGATTAGTGGTTCAATAACTGTGTGACATCTTTCACAATGACCAACAGCGTTGTGGTGGTCCTTCTTGCCAATGTAGAAGCCAAGTTTCTCAAAGTCTTCAATGATTTTCTTTCTAGCTTCGTATCTTTCCATGCCTGCGTAGGCACCAGCATTTTCATTTAAGTATCCCTTGCCGTCCATAATTATATTTTGACCAAGGTCATGACGAGCTCCAACTTCAAAGTCGTTAGGGTCGTGGGATGGAGTAATCTTTACTGCACCAGAACCGAAGTCCATTTCAACATATTCGTCAGCAATAATTGGAATTTTTTTGTTGCCCATTACTGGAATCATTACATACTCGCCAACAAGGTCCTTGTATCTTTCGTCTTCAGGGTTTACTGCAATGGCAAGGTCACCTGGGATTGTCTCAGGTCTTGTTGTTGCAATTTCAATTCCACCTTTCCTGTCTGCAAAAGGATACTTGAAGTACCAAATATTGCCATCACTTTCTTCGTGTTCAACTTCTGCATCAGAGATTGAAGTTTGACAAGATGGACACCAGTTGATGATCCTGTTGCCACGATAGATAAGTCCCTTTTCATAAAGTTCTATAAAAACTTCTTCAACAGCGTGGGAAAGATTGTCGTCAAGTGTGAAGCTTTGTCTTGACCAGTCGCAAGAAATTCCCAGCTTCTTAAGTTGGTTTACAATGTTGCCACCGTATTCGTGAGTCCATTCCCAAGCGTGTTCTAAGAATTTTTCTCTTCCAATGTCTTCCTTGTTTATGCCTTGATTTCTAAGTTTTTCTACAACCTTTGCTTCAGTGGAAATTGATGCGTGATCAGTTCCTGGTAGCCAAAGTGCAGAGTAGCCTTGCATCCTCTTTGTCCTAATGAGAACGTCTTGGATAGTGTTGTTAAGGGCGTGACCCATGTGAAGGTTGCCTGTTACGTTTGGAGGTGGCATTACAATTGAGTAAGGTTTTTTGTTTTCATCAACCTCAGCCCTAAAGTAATTATTTTCCATCCAATAGTCGTAGATTTTCTCTTCAAAATCCTTTGGATCATAAGTTTTGTTTAACTCTTTCATTTTTTCCTCCTCATAATTTATAATTTTTGAATTTTTGCAATTTTATAAAATTAAAAAAATAAAAAAAACGTCCTCCATCCCTAAGGACGAAAGACGCGGTACCACCTTAATTTTTATTTTTCAATAAACACTCTATAATCTTTAACGAGATAAGTCGTCTCTGGCTACTAGCTTCACCAAAGAAGCAAAAAAGCTACAATTGTAAAGTTTATAAAGACCTCTCAGCAAATAGTCTCTCTCTAAATATAAATTTTTACAATCCTCTTTTTTATTGCTAATTTATTTTTCTATTTTTAAATAACCTGTAGACACTAGACCTACTTCATAGCCATCTATTAGACGAATGAAATTTTCTTCAATAGAAATTATAAGTTCATCATAATTAGAAAATCCAAATACCTTTTCTGTTTTCTTAAAATGATCTGTAGCTTCATCTGATGAATTAATTATTTCTAGCCTTTTAATAACTTCTTTGTCTTTTGTAGCAATTAAAATTGTATAGTCAGATTTTAACATTATTTTTGAGCTTACATAAGTATCTATTTTAATTTCTAAGCTAGAATTCTCCCAATTTATTAAAGTTACAAGTGTTTTTGCAATACTCGGATTATAAATTGGTGTCTTTCTTATAAAATAATCCTCATCATCACATATAGCGTAAGCTGTTGCTGCATTGTCAGATTCTTTATTAATTTCAGCTTTTATATTTTCATCTTCAAAATACAAGTATCCAGAATCAACTAATTTTTGAAAATCATTTCTATCATCGTCAATTGCATTATTTTTCGTCGAATCTACACCAATTAATCCAATGGGCATTGATTGATATAAGTTTCTATTTTCCATTAGATTTCACGTAGATTTGTGTTGGACCGTCTGCCCCACCAATTATTTCTACACCTTCATCTTTGTCAGTCTTTTTATTTTTTGTAGTAAAAGTAGCTGTTGGTCCGTCTGCTCCGCGAATTATTCCAATAGATGCAGCTTCTTTAGAATTATGTCTATATAATACTCCTGCACCTATTAAGATAATGGCTATTACAAGAATTATTTTCTTCATTATAACACCTCCAACTTAATATAAAAGATACCACAAAAAATATTCGAAATCAATAAATTGTTGATTACCTAGGGATAAAACCAACTTTTTTATAAACCTTCCTTAGAGTTTTATTTGCAAGATAGGATGCCTTTTCTGCTCCTTCCTTGTAAACTGATTCAAGATAAGCCTTGTCATCTCTAATTTCTTTAAATCTTTCACGAAGTGGTCTTAGTCCTTCAACTACAACTTCGCCCAAGTCTTCTTTGAATTCGCCGTAGCCAAGGTTTTCGTACTTCTTGACAATTTCTTCTGGGCTCATGCCAGAGAAGGAAGCGTGAATGTTGATTAAGTTCTTTAGTCCAGCTTGGTCATCTGAATATCTAAACTCGCCTGATGAATCTGTGACAGCTCTTTTTATTTTCTTTCTTGTGTCATCTTCTGAGTCAAGAATTAAAATAAAAGAGTCTTTGTTTGAGTCGGACTTAGACATCTTTGATGATGGGTCTTTCAAAGACATAATTCTTGCTCCGACCTTTGGTGTCAAAATTTCTGGGATTGTAAATGTTTCAGAATATCTTGAGTTAAATCTTTGTGCTAAGTCTCTTGTGATTTCTATGTGTTGCTTTTGGTCTTCCCCAACTGGAACGTAGGATGTGTTGTAAAGCAAAATATCTGCTGCCATTAAGACTGGATAGTTAAGTAGTCCTGCTTGCACGTCAGTGTACTTCTTTGCCTTGTCCTTAAATTGCGTCATCCTTTGAAGTTGTCCAAGACCTGTCATTGTGTTTAAGACCCAACCAAGTTCAGCGTGGGCCGGCACATGAGATTGGATGTAAATGATTGACTTCTTTGGGTCAAGACCTGCTGCAAGGTAAATGGCAAGGACATCCAGTGTGTTCTTCCTAAGGTCCTTTGGCTCTTGTGCAACAGTGATGGCATGCATGTCAACTATACAGTAGAGGCAGTTGTATTCATCTTGAAGTCCAATAAAGTTCTTTAGGGCTCCAATATAATTTCCAATAGTGAGGGAACCTGAAGGTTGGATCCCAGAGTAAACTATTTTTTTATCTTCCATTTTTATCTCTCTTTCTTTTTTCCAAATAAAATATAATAAAAATACTAATTATTTCAATGAAGGTCACGAGGATACTTCCCTCTGGCCCATAAGTTTTGTCGTACAAGTTGTAATTTAAAATTTTAAAATTAAGTAAGCTGTCAAAACCACTAAAGCCGCTAACATTTAGTCCATAGATCATTGCCATGGAAAAGTTCCAGCCTGCGTGGACCCCTGAGGTCAACATAATGTTGTCTGAGTAGAACAACAATTTTGCAAAAAATATTCCCACCAAAATTGTGTTGAGGGTGGATAAAATTGTCGCTCCCTCATTGCCTAGGTGCAATAAACCAAAGATAATTGATGGGAGTAAGATTGCGACCTTCCTTCCATATTTATCAAATAGAACTCTTGTTAGGATTCCTCTCACCAAGACTTCCTCTGATGTTGATTGGATAAAGAAGGCAATTAAGTAGGCAAGGAAAATTAAGTTTAAATTGCCTAGGTTAATCCTCTCGTATCCAAGGACTCCCCTTCCCATGTCTAACAAGACATAAAGAGAAATTTGCAAAAACCCAAGGAAGAGTCCTATGCCAATGTTCTTGGCAAGGCCTTCTCTCTTGAAGAAGATGTAGTCAAACTTCTTCTTTAAAATAAATTTTACAAAAAAGATGGCTGCCAGTAGTTGACCCGTAGTTCCCGTTAACATCACTAGACTTGCATTTTTATAGTCGCTCTTAAAGTAGGGCTGTCCGTAAAAAATTAGGGACAGGGCAAGCATAATACCACCATTTAAGATGGTAATAGTAATTAATAAAATAGCTACCCTTAGAATAACTTTGAAAAAATTATTTGTCTTTTTCTTTTCCATAGTCCTATCTCCTCTTAATGTCTTCCCATCTCTCATTAACCACTTGTCTAACTTTTTTTTCATCTAGCTTTACTATTTCCCTATTCTTCATGATGAAGTCGCCGTCGCAAATAACTGCTTCAACATCAGATGAGTTGGCTGAGTAAACTAGGGCTGAGATTAAATTATTTCTCGGTGTGAAAGAATTTGAATCTAAATCAAAAATTGTAAGGTCTGCAAGGTAGCCTTCTTTAATAAGACCAAGATTTTCAAAGCCAAGGGCCCTTGCTCCATTTACAGTTGCCATCTTTAAAATTTCTATAGCTGGCACAGCCTTTTCATTCATGGTAACAGCCTTGTTTACTATGCCGCCAATGTGCATCTCCTCAACAAAGTCTTGGTTGTTGTTTGATGAGTCGCCATCAGTTCCCAGTGCCATGGTAATATTATTTTTCAAAAGTTTATCAACTGGTGTGAAGCCACTGGCAAGCTTTAGGTTTGATGATGGGTTGTAAACTGGGAAGAATTTTTTATCCTTCACAAGTTCAATTTCTTCATCAGTAATGTGCACGCAGTGAGCTGCAATAATTTGGCTATCAAGTAGTCCCAGGGAGTTCACGTACTCAATTGGTGTCATCCCATATTCTTTTTTAGAATTTTCCACTTCTGTTAAAGTTTCTGACAAGTGAATGTGAATTAGGCTGTCGTATCTTTCCAAGGACCTCTTAGAGATTTCCTTTAAGAAGTCAGTGGAACAAGTGTAAATTGCGTGAGGTGCAGGGACAACTCTAATTCTTCCATTAGCTTTGTTTTGATAATTTTTGTAAAGGTCGTCAAACTCCTTAAGCTTTTCTTCCCCTTTACCATCAACATCTGTCATCCCACGAGTTAGGACTCCACGAATGCCAGCTTTAATTGCAGCATCACCAACCCTATCCATCTCGTAATACATATCGCAGAAGGATGTAACCCCCGACCTTATGTTTTCAATAATAGAAAGCAAAGAAGACCAATAGATGTCCTCGGCATTTAACTTTGCTTCAATAGGCCAAATTTCATTTTCAAGCCAGTCCATCAGCGCCAAGTCGTCGGCATAGTTCCTGAAGTAGGACATGCCAAGATGGGTGTGGGCATTTACAAAGCCTGGTGTAAGAAGTTTGTCCTTGCCATCAAAGACCTCATCTGCTTGGACTTCTAAGTCCCTTCCAATTTTTTTTATTTTATTTTCTTCGATAAAGACATCTGCTCTATCAATAATTTTTTCTTGCTCTATATCTAAATAAGAAATATTTTTTATAAGTAAGCTCATAGTCCCTCCAATACTATTAACATTATAGCAAAATTTAAAAAAATTTTTTCAATTTATTGAAATTTCCGCCTCCCACAAATTTAAACTTTGGTATAATGACCTTATGATTGGAAATTATTTAGAGTTCAATATATTCTTTGACATCATCGGGACAATTGCCTTTGCAATTTCTGGTGCCATACTTGGTTGCAAGAAGAAGATGGACATACTTGGTGTTACCGTCTTGGGTCTTGTCACAGCTCTTGGGGGAGGCTTCGTTCGTGACTTGGTCCTTGGTATCAATCCACCAAAGATGTTTCAGAATTCAACTAACGCAAGCATATCAGCCGCCTTTTCAATTTTAGTTTTTATGTTTTTCTATTTCAGAAAAAATATTCAATCAAGACAGGTCATTAATTTTATGAACGAGCTTATGATTATTAGTGACACAATTGGTCTTGCTTCCTTTACTATTACCGGAATGGCAACTGCCCTTTCACTAGGACTTGACAAGAGCTTCTTGCTTATCTTTGTCGGTTCCATAACAGGAGTTGGCGGTGGAATGATTCGTGACGTCTTGGCAGGCACTATCCCCTTCATCTTTAAGGAACAAATTTATGCTGGCGCCTGCATCTTGGGCTCTATAATTTTTCTTCTCACGAGAAATTTTTTAGGCGACCAGGTTTCCATGATAATTTGTTTTTTTACAGTTTTAATATTTAGACTCTTGGCAGTGAAAAGAAATTGGAACTTGCCAAAGATTAGTGACTAGGAGGAATATAATGGCAGTAGCAGAATTAACACTTATACCTATAGGAACAAAGACAACATCTGTTAGCAAGTATATTGCAGGTGCCCTTGACTCTATCGGCGAAGTTGATGGACTAACTTATGAACTTAATGCCATGGGCACAACAATTGCCCATAAGGATTTAAAGGTTTTGTACGATGTAATAAGAAGAATGCAAGAATCTGTTTTTGAATCTGGAGCAGACAGGGTCTACTCTGTTGTTAAGGTTGACGACAGACGCGATAAGAATTACACTTTTAAGGATAAAGTCACATCTGTTAATGAAAAGAGAAAAAATAAATAAATTTTTTTTACCTCATCGACTTTGATGGGGTTTTTTGTTATTTTGTAAGTGATTAAGTTTTATGACTTTGTAAATTTTTATAACTTAGTGACCTTTTACGACTTAATAAATTTTTGTGACTTGATAAATTTTTGTTAGTTAGAACTTTTTTATGACTTGAAAACTTTTTATAAATTAGGAGGAAATATGTACGAGGGATTTTTGACAGATGTTAAGGGGATAAGGCTTGGCCACGCAGAAGATGAAGTCGCCCTAACTGGGACAAGTGCCATTCTTTGCCCAGAAGGCTTTACAGCAGGAGTTGATGTTCGTGGTGCAGGACCTGGCACTCGTGAAACAGATTTGTTGCGTGCAGAGAACTTGGTCCAAAAGGTCCACGGAGTTTTTTTAACTGGTGGCTCTGCCTATGGACTTGATGCTGGTGGTGGACTTATGAAATTCTTGGAAGAAGAGGGATCAGGCTTCGACGTTGGAGTTGGGCTAGTCCCTATCGTTCCCGGTGCAGTTCTCTTTGACCTTGCAGTAGGCGATGCAAAAGTAAGACCTGATTTTAAGATGGGCTATGAAGCTGCAAGAAAGGCAAGAGAAGATGACAAGACTCAGGGCAACCTTGGAGCAGGTTGTGGTGCCAGCGTTGGAAAAATCTTGGGCAATGACTTTGCTATGAAGTCAGGCATAGGTCAATCATCAATTAAAGTTGGCGACTTAGTAGTTTCTTCTATTGTTGCCTTAAATGCCTTGGGAGATATTTTCGATTACGAAGAAGGAAAAAGAATTGCAGGAGTTTACGACAGAAAAAATAAAATATTTTTAGACACTTGTGCCCTTTACGAAAAGCAACTAAACAATTATAATCAATTTAGCCCTGCCAACACTACAATTTCTCTTGTGGCAACAAATGCTAGGCTCACTAAGGCAAACTGTAATAAGATCTCACAAATGGCTCATGATGGATATGCAAGATCAATTAACCCAGTGCATACCATGAACGATGGAGATACAATTTTTACACTTGCATCTGGCCAAGTGGAAGCAGACATAAATTTAGTTGGAATTCTTGCTGCAAAGACCATCTCAAGGTCTATTGCCAATGCAATTTATTCAGCCGAGGATTCAGGAGGGCTTGTAAGTTATAAAAGCATCAAATAAAATTGATGCAAAGAAGAAGAAGGGTATCCTTGTGAACCCTATCGGAGGTAAAAATGAATCGAAACACTGAACGTAACAGAAGGCTAGTGATAGCTGCCATGCTTGGTGCCATCACAGTTGTTCTTAGTCTCACTCCCCTTGGACTAATTCCACTTGGGGTTATCAACGCAACTACTATGCACATACCAGTAATTATTGGTGCCATAGCAGAGGGACCTTTTGTAGGAGCCATGGTTGGACTTATCTTTGGAGTGTCATCACTCTTAAATGCAATTTTAAGAAATGCAAGTCCCGTTGCCTTTGTCTTTTACAATCCACTAATCTCTATCTTGCCAAGAGTCTTAATTGGGATAACTTCCTACTACTCTTTCGCTGCAATGAAGAAGCTAGAGGACAAGAACTTGAGAAACTTAACTAAGGGACTTTGGGGACTAATTTCAATTTTCTTAGCTTACTTACTCTACAAGAATATAACAAGCGGTGGGTCAACACTAAATATTACTTTTGTAGTAATACTTCTTGCCCTTTGCCTAGGCTTTTTAGTTTATTCTTTCAAGTCAAGTGAGAAGGACTTCCCTATTGCCATAGGCGCCTTTGTTGGATCAATGACTAACACAGTCCTAGTCCTTGGTGGAATTTATGTAATCTATGCCAAGAGATATGTTGAAGCTCTTAACATACCACTAGAAAATGCAAAATCTGCAATCCTTGGTGTATCAGTTACATCAGGAATACCTGAAGCCATCCTATCTGTTATTATCACTACAGCAGTTATAAAAGCTTTGAAATCAAGAAGGGGTTAATATGTTACTTGCAATTGATATAGATAATAGGACAACAGACTTTGGAGTCTTTGACCAAGAGGAGTTAGTTGATAAGTTTTCCATTACAACTGACAAGAACAGGTCTGTTGTAGAAATTAAATTAATGATTAAGCTCATCTTAATGGATAAAAATATAAAACTTTCTGACATACAAGAAATTATAATTTCAAATGTTGTGCCAGAGCTATCATCTTCCTATGAGATGATAGGAAGAGAACTCATTGGCAAGAAACCAATTTTTATTTCTGCTGGAGTCAAGACTGGTTTAAATATAAAGTGTGAGAGCCCAAGAGAAGTTGGGTCAGACAGAATTATAAGGGCTGTTGCCGCCACAAGAAAATACAAAGGCAACATAATAATAGTTTCTGCATCATCAATTACAACAGTTGACTATATCAATGCAAAAAAAGAATTCCTAGGAGGACTAATCCTGCCAGGAATCAACTTGCTTCAAGATTCACTTGTGAGAGGGAGCGCCAAGCTTCCCCACGTAGAAATAAAAAGGCCTGATGACATAATTGGAAAAAATACTGAAAAGGCAATTCAGGCTGGACTCTTCTTCGCCTACAAGAAGGCAGTCATGGGCATTATTGATGAGATAGTAGAAGGCTATTCACTTAATAAAGAAAATACAAATATTTTAATCACTGGTCCCTATGCTCATCTCTTAAACTTATGTAAGTACGACTTAATAAGAGAAGAATACCTAGGCATCTACGGACTTAAAATTATTTACGACTTAAATACAAAAAAGGCTTCATAATTGTGAAGCCTTTTTTCGTTACCTATATTTTTCTAAATCTTTTATGTCTACTTGGTGAAAGTTTACTTCAAAGCCAGAGAGGTCTACAATCTTTTCCATGGTAGAACGAAACATATCTATGTCACCAGCTATCAAGTTAAGCACCTTGTTAATCTCGATTATTTTACTTTGTCTTATTTGTTTTTGAATCAATACTAACTACACTTTCTATAATTCAGTAAATTTATATTTTGTATCTTGATTAATATCCTCATAAATTAAAAAACACCCTTATAAAAAGAGTGCTTTGGTATTAGTATTTTATTTTTAATTCTTGGCGATATTTACAATAGCTTCAGTTAGTAGCTTAGAAAAATTTAAATTCAATTTATTCCCTAGATCATTACTCCACTTGGGTATAGATAAGGTCTTTTTCACAAGCTCCTGGCTTCCCAAATAATCCTTTAAATCAACATAGACAAGAGAAATAAAGGACTTTGAATAATCATAGAACCCATCAAATTCCTCATCATCTTTAAAGGGAAAATTATCTTCAATAGATATGTCACTTATGGCTGATTGTTTTGGCAAAGTATCTCCGCCTTCTATTATAGAGCTCGCCATTATTCCCAAGTAGTCGCTAGCCATTAACAAAGCTTCCTCTATTGAATTACCTTGAGTTCCTGCCCCTTCAATGTCTGGCATATAAACATAGTAACCTTTCTCTTCTGGACTATAATAAAATATAGCTGGATAAGAAACTAACATAATTATCACCTCTCTAATTATAAGAAGTAGGGCTATTTCAGCCCTGCCTCTTTTAGTATTCCACGTTCGGTACCCTTTTGAAGCTCCCCATGTGGAATAATGATTGGTCTTTTGATGCCAGGCTTTATCATTTTTACATGACTACCCTTTCCACCTTTAACTACTTCGAAACCCTTTTTTCTTAGTAGCTTGACCATTTCATCTTGTGTCATCGGCATGTATACCTACCTCCTGACAGCTTTATTTTATCACGTGTTATTACGTAGTGTCAATGTGAGACTTGAATTTAAAGCTTCTTCTTCCACTTTCACGTCTTTTAATCTACCAAATTGACTTTCTCTAATGCCTTCAAGATTTTCAAATTAAAATAAATTTGCCTAAAGTTTCTGTGCAGCCACCAACATTCAAGCAAATTCAGGCGAATTTTATGTATTTAAAAAAATAAAGCAAAAAGCCTGTGAACATTATATTCACAGGCTTTCAAATGGTGCACCTTTACGGACTCGAACCGTAGGCCCACTGATTAAGAGTCAGTTGCTCTACCAACTGAGCTAAAGGTGCATAAATATTAATTTGTTTGTACCATCAGTACAACAAAAATAATTATAATTAAAAAAAACACTCCTGTCAAGTGTTTTTTTAATTATTTTCTAAACATTCTATAATCAGCTTGCTCCTCAAACATCTCGTAAATTATCTCTATTGTTCTCTCGCTAGCCTTCCTAGCTTCCTTAGGTTTTTTCTCTTCGATTAGTTTATAAATTCTTTGCAAGTTATCATAGTGTCTATTGTAATTTTTCTTGTCTCTGAATATAAAGTTACCAAACCTATAAAGTCTCTTGTTGATCATAGTCATTATTTCAATGAGAATTTCATTGTTAAGTGACTTTACAAGAGCCATATTCCATTCAATAATTAAATTTTGGGAAAGTTCTTCTTCGCCATTTTCAATTGCAATCCTAAGATCTTCGTTGACCTCCTCGAAGTATTTGGTCTTATCTGTTAAGCCCTTCTCTGCCAAAAGTTCAACGCAAAGAGGTTCTAAGGATTTTCTAACGATATAAAGATTCTTGGCTTCTTTAACAGAAATCTTTGAAACAATAAAAGACTTTCTTGGAAAGCTAGTAACAAGGCCATCCTTCTCCAGCTTTTTAAGGGCTTCTCTCACTGGTGTCCTAGAAACATCAAGTTTAGAAGCGATTTCCATCTCAATAAGCTTGTCTCCTGGAAGTAATATATTCTTCAAGATTTTTTCTTTTAAATCCCAATAAACCATATTGCTAAGAGACTTTTTATTAGCTTTTACACCCAAAAATCTCACCTCCTGATTGCTAAAAATGTTTTCCCTTAGTCTAAGAAATTTTCTTTTTTTCATTATACCATAAAGTTGTTAGTTTGCTATACGTTTATTTACAATATTTCATGCTTTTACAATTGCTTATAAGTCCCCTTTTCGGGTAGAATAAGTGTAGGCAAAATTAAATACACTTTAATCGGAGGAATATAATGAACAAAAAAATTTTAATGACAACACTTGGACTAGGACTTGCACTAACACTTACTGCTTGTGGTCCAAAGAATGAAAAGGCAGATGCTCCTAATGCAAAAAATAATGCAGCAGTTGAAGCAAGTGCAAATAAAAATGCAAGCAAGAACAAGGCTGATGCACAAACTAAGGAAGAGACTGCTATAAATAAGGGTGCTGTTGCAAACTTAGATAGGGGAATAGCCTTTGACGGCTTTAAAAAAATTCACGCTGATGCAAAGGTTGAATCCTTCAAACTTGAAGTTGAAGATGGCAAGGCCTACTACAAGGTTAAAGGTTATGATGCAAAAAATGAATACGAAATTACAGTAGACGCAGTGACAGGTGAGATTGTTAAAAACGAATCCAAGACAGAAAAGACATCAGACAAGACAGCCGACATTCAACTTGCAATGTTTGAATCAATTGACAAGTTCATGGAAGAAGCTTTAAAGGACGCAGGTCAAGGCTATGAAGCTGGCGAATACGGAGTTGAACTTGATGACGGCAAATATGTGGCTAATGTTGAAGTTGTAAAGGGAAAGAAAGATATAACTTATAAGTACGATTTGGAGTCAGGCAAGCTTATAGAAAAAGATAAGTAAGATAAATTTTAATTTTTAAAGAGGGCTAGTCCCTCTTTTTTTTTGTGAAGTTTTTAAACTAATTATTAGTAAGTGGACTTGTATAAGTTTTTAAAATTTATTTTTTAAGTTTAATGAGTTTGTCTTTTGAAATTTAATTTATAAATCCTTTGTGAGTTAAAATTTTTTATTATTACATAGATCAAAAAGTGAGCAAAAAAACTACCCTCTCTAGCGAAAGGGTAGTTAGGTCTTATTTTAAATTTTTATATCTCTGCAAGGCATCCTTGTAGGCAGTGATTATTGCCTTGGTAGAAGAAGCCTTGTATCTTCTTTGTATTTCACTTGTGATTGCTTCCTGATCCTTTATATTTTTGTCAGCAAAAATATCCTTTATAAACTTGCGAGTTAATTCAAGGGTTGCATTGCTATCTGAATCAATAATTTTTCCATCTTCATCCACTTCAAAGGCCAAGTAAAATACTCCATAAATTTTTGTGATGGCATTGTCTGAACCTGTCCTAGCTTCTCCTGTGAGATATAAAGTATTCTTCATCTTATTCTCCAATTTCATTATAGATTTTTAGAGAAATCTCGCCTATGATTTCTTTGGCAAGGACATTGGACTCTGCTTGGTTTACTAAAACAACAAGGATGTAATTTTTATTTTTTGTAAAAAATATTCCACCGTCGTTTTCCAAATTATCCAAGTCGCCACTTTTGTTTGCAATTTTTAAATCTTCAGGAAGATATCTTTGAAGCCTATCTCTTTCCTGCTGCCTCAATAGAATATCAAGGGCAAGCTGAGAGTAGTCTTCATTAATAAAGTCCTTCTCATAAATCATTTTTAAAATTTTTAAAATTTCATTAGAAGAAGTAAAATTGTCCAGTCCCTTTTCCTTTGCAAGAGAGTCCATCATCTTTCTCTGAAGAATTGTCTTCTCAAGTCCAAGTTCATGACCAATTTTATTTATTTCATCTCTTCCAAGAAGGTCTATTAAAATATTTGTGGCTGTGTTGTCACTTACTATTATCATAAGAGTCAAGAGCTCTCTTATAGAAAATTTGTGGTTCCTATAAAGTTCCTTTAATATCCCTGATCCCTCAACTCTTTCATAGTCATCAAGACTTATGATGTCTTCAAGATTGAGTTTTCCCTTATCGCATTCGTAGAAGGCCTTTAACAAAATCAAAAGTTTTATCATACTTGCTGAGGGTACTTGTTTATCTCCATCTGTGGAAAAACCTTCTTCAAGGTCTAGGTCGTAAAAAGACACAGAAATATTTGCAGAACTTTCTTCAACTATATTTTCTATTTTATTTTGTAATAAGCTATAGTTTATCATACGAATACTTTCTTTTCTATAAGTTCTAGCTCAATAGCTTTAGGATTTGTCCCATTCCAATACCAAAGAAATTACCAACTGCTGCTCCTAATACTCCCATTAATACTCCTATACCTGCATAGGATGCGTCATAGGCACTGGCTACTATTGGAGCTGATGCTGATCCACCTATGTTTGCAAGGGATGCTGTTGATACCATGCAAAGATCCCAGTGGAAGATTTTTGATAGTAGGTACATTAATACTACATGAACTACTAGGATAAATACTCCATATACAACCCACATTGGTGCAGAGATTAAATCTACTACTGATGCAGTTGATGCTAGTAGGGACACTACTGCGTATAGGTATACGTTGGATAGTTCTTCCACTGCTGGAAGTTTCCCAATTTTTGTTAAGGCACAGATTAGTCCAAGCACTGTAACGAATAGGGTTGTTATTGTTCCCTTATCAAATACTGCTAAGCCAGCATTTGTTAAAGTTTCTGATAGTTTTGCTCCGACAAATTGTGATAATGCTGATACTATTAATGATAAACCGATTAAGAAAATCCAATCTGATGAGTCTGCACTCCTTTTTTCTTTTGCAACTTCTGCTGCTGCAGCATCTGCTACTGCTTGAAGTTTTGATGTGTCTGCTTTTGTTGCTTTGTTCCACTTTGGTGCATACCTAACTGCTAATAATAGTAATGCTATCCATAGAGAGTAACAAACTGTATCAAGTGCTAGGGCACATGAGTAGGCTCCTGCATCTACTGGTAGAGCTGCTTGCATCGCTGCCATATTTGCTGATCCTCCTACCCATGATGCGAATAGGGCTGCTACTGCTGCCCATGTATCCGTTCCTAGGGCATGTTTGAATAATGGATATCCGATTAGGAATCCTATGAATAATGTTAATGAACATCCTAGGAAGATTGCTACCATTCTTCCACCTAGTTTTGCAAGTTTTTTAAAGTCACAACGTAGTAACATTACAAAGATCATTGCGTAGAGTAGGTTGTTCTTTAGGGCTGAATATGTATCTGAGCAAGCATCTGATGCGTATAAACCCATAGTACAGAAGACCATATTTAATACATATATGAATACTAGTGGTGGTACAAGGTTAAAGACTTTCCATTTTGTATATTTTTCTAGGGCAAGTAGTGCTCCTGCTATAAACATTAAGAATGCTATATAAGTAAATCCATTTGTGATAACCATAATTTACTCCTTTATTTTATTTTTTAATTTTAATATCTTATGATTTCTTTTTATATGTCTAGGTATTTTATTCCTCTAACTGATTTTATCCCTAGTCCATAGTCGTCTGTTACTGTTACTTCTTTCTCATTGAATACTGCTCCACCTTCTATTGGGTCTTCGGAACATAGGACTGGTCCATCTAGGTCTATTTTTGTGATGACTTGTTTTGCACAAGCTAGGTGGACTGCTGCGTTTACTGATATTTTTGCTTCTAGCATGCAGCCAATCATACATTCAACTCCACAAAGTTCTGCCATACTTGTAATCTTTAAGGCATTGTAAAGGCCGCCGCACTTCATTAATTTTATATTGATTAGGTCTGCTGCCTTCATATTTAAAATTGTCATAGCATCTTCTGCCGAGAATACACTTTCATCTGCAAGGACTGGGACTACTGAGTGGTCTGTTACATATTTTAGACCTTCATAGTCATGAGCTTTTACAGGTTGTTCTACTAACTCTATATCAAGTAGTTTTTCTTGCATAGAGTCAAGTATCCTTACTGCTTCCTTTGGCTTCCAAGCTTGGTTAGCATCAATCCTAATCCTAACATCTGGTCCAACTGCCTTTCTTATAGCATCAAGTCTTGCTACGTCTAGGCTGGGGTCAATTCCAACTTTTACTTTTAAGGTGTCATACTTTCTCTTTACAGCGTCTATAGCATCTCTTGCCATTTCTTCTGGATCATTAACAGATATTGTTATGTCCGTAGTGATTTTCTTCCTTGAGCCTCCCATTAGTTTGTGGACAGGAATTTTATGAAGTTGTCCATAAAGGTCCCAAAGGGCCATGTCACAAG
Organism: Peptoniphilus vaginalis; assembly: GCF_900176605.1. Taxonomy (GTDB): domain Bacteria; phylum Bacillota; class Clostridia; order Tissierellales; family Peptoniphilaceae; genus Peptoniphilus_A; species Peptoniphilus_A vaginalis. Next base: position 661,392 of record NZ_FXLP01000004.1, on the reverse strand, counting down.
CAGCCTTTGCACTTGTGTTCTTAACTATGCATGAGTTTAGAGCCATCATTAGGTTTTCAAAATCGTCTACATCTCTACCAACAATTGTTTTTATTATGTGGTCTTTGAAGGCTCCTATTATGGAGTATTGTGTCTCCCCTGTCACTGCTCCTGTTGGTGGTGCTTCACCATAACCAATATGACCTGTGTCAGTGTGGATTTCCACTATTATGTCTTCTACGCTGTCAACGGACCTCAAGGCTGTCTTGAAGGGCACCCTCAAGGGAACAGATAAAATTCCTAATTTTACATCTGTAATTTTCATTTTTTACCTCCTTCTCCTAACTTCAAATAACAAAACTAAAAAACAATATAAAAAACCCAGCAAAATAAAACTAGTTTATTTACTGGGTCTCATAAAGCTTTTTGATCTACTGTAATAGCTCATGCAAAATGAAGCAGTTAATATATATTTGTGAAAACATTTTACTATTTTTCTTAAATTTTGTCAATATACTAAAGTGTTGAAGTTTAAAAAAATTAATCAAAAACAAAATGGATGCCACCTACAAAATATAGGTTAGCATCCACTAATAATTAATTGAATATTGTGTCCAGTTTTATGGGTACACATCACTCTACCAGAGTTTTCTAACTAATTATGACTTATTCCTTCATAGATAATTGATCCATTTTCACATAGACATCCACCGCAACCGTCAACTCTCTTAGTGGAGGCACTATAATAGACATCATCTTTAACCATTACACTATTTAACATTGAGCTCATCAAATTTTTAACCGAAACAGATTTTATTTCATGACCTTTTTCTACTAGCCTATTAATTGTGTCTCTTGAAATTCCATACTCAAGTTCTAGTCCTTGTTCCTCACTTAGGCAAGTTATGAAAGGAAAACTTACAAGTTGCTCTGGGTTCATATCGTACTCTATAGCATTTACTATACCCTGAACTATCCCTGTTATTATTCTAGGTCCACCAGCGGCACCTATAACCAAAAATGGATTTTCATTTTTAAAAACAATTACTGGTGACATACTAGATATTGGAGTCTTAAATGGTTCAACAGCATTAGCTTCACCATATTCCAGCCCTTGGCTTGTTTTTTCTCCAACACTTGCAGAAAAATCACTCATATTATTATTTAAAGTAAATCCATAATCTTTAACAATAATTCCACTCCCATACCAATCTCTTATTGTTTGAGTTTGTGAAACACAATTCCCACATTTGTCAATTATGGAGAAATGAGATGTATTTCCATTATGATTTTCTGTATAATTATCCGCTAAATTCTTTGTAAAATTCTGTGAATGTTCTTTTATTGATTTAGCCAACATCTTTGCATATTCAGGATCTATCAATTTTTCTACATCTGTCTTGAAGAAATCAGGATCTGCCATAAGAGTGGATCTATCAGAAAATCCAAGCTTCATAGCTTCTGCTATATGGTGGATGCTTTCACTTGAATTATGACCCATAGATTTTAAATCAAAATTGTCTAAAATATTTAGAATTTCAACTACAGTACTACCACTCGAAGGTAACCCAAACGATTTAACTTCGTATCCCTTATAATTAGTAGCTACAACATCTCTTATCTTTACATCATAATTGGATAAATCTTCTTTTACAAAACACCCTTCTCTTGTATTTATAGCCTCAACAATTTTATCTGCAATGTCTCCCTTATAAAATTCTTCGAATCCTTTTTCAGAAAGTATTTTTAAAAGCGTTGCAATTTTTTTGTTATATTGAACTTCACCAAACTCATATCCCTTATCTGCATCTTTCAGAAATAAATCTCTAAAATCTTTAGATAGTTCTATTTTTCTCTTAACTGATTCATCTTTAATTGTTATTGATTCAGTGAAGCTAGTTTTAAAACCATATTCTGCGTAATCATAAGCTGGTTTTATAAGATCTTTAATATCTAGGCTAGCAAAATTTTCATATACGTATGCAATAGATTTTATTAAACCTGGAACAGTAACAGATTTTCCACTATTATCTTTCCACTCATTCCAAACTTCTCCATTTTTAATAAATAGATCTTTTGTTGCTTTTTCTGGAGCTATTCCTCTAGCGTCTATAGCAAATAATTCATCATGTTCTTTTGAATAAAGTAAACTAAATGCTCCTCCACCGATTCCTGAATGATGTGGTTCTACTACCGCTAAAACTAAACTAACAGCAATTGAAGCATCAAAAGCATTTCCACCTTTTTTTAATATTTCAAGGCCTGTCTTCGTAGCGTAATAACTGTTTGAACTTACTGCCCCATTATCACCCTTTGCATAAGGTCTCTCCCAATAAGTAGGCCATAAATAACTCTTTCTATTCATTTATATATTCAATCCCCTCTTTATATGTCAATTTAGAAACAATAAAACCAACTAAATATGTTGTTAGGAAAACTGGATAAATAGCTTCGACCTTATCAGTAAGCCCAAGAAGCATCCATGAAATTCCTACAATAATTCCTAGTAACATACTCCAAAATGCACCTTGCTTTGTTGCCTTGTGCCATGTTAAACCAACTATAATTGAAAAACTTACAGGTGCCGCTGCGACGTGTTGTAAAGTCAAAAATAAATTTGTTAGTGAATCACTAGGTATTAAAAAAGCTGGTATTAAAGTTAGATAAGCGAATATAAAAGTTACTATCTTAGATGTTTTTAAAATTTTATCATCACTAGCATTTGGATTTATATCTGTTTTATATATATTCGTTATGATTGTGCCCGTTGCAAGCATCATTGTTGCCATAGTTGCTGAAATAATTAATGTTGTAAATGCAAATATAATACCTGCAAATAACGGTGAACTAAATAAATCAATAGAATATGCAAAAGCAGTGGATCCATCGCCTAAGCTAGCTCCAGAAGCTTTCGCCATCATTCCACATAGTGCTGTAAAGAAACATATTGGCGCTGCTATTAAGTATCCTATTACAGATCCCTTTTGAGCCGCCTCCGGATTCTTTGCTGCTAATAATGGTTGTAATACAGATTGCATAACAGCTGTTGATATACATCCTCCAAAAATCCATGCTATAATTCTTTGTATAGGCATATTTGTCATACTGCTGTATTCAGATGGTAACTCGGTTAATAAACCTCCATATCCTTCAAATCTTTTTAAGTTTGTAAATACAAATATTATTAATAATATGTAAATTCCAATACAAACTATTCTTCCAACAGTATCTGCTCCCCTCATACCTGAAAAACTAGTGTATAATACAGCTAGTGTTAATCCAATAATCATTGCAATCGTTAGATTTACATTTGGTATTACTATTGAAATGATACTTGATACTGTTTTTAATTGAATTGGAATATAGAAAAATCCGTATATTATCCATGCAATTGAATATAATTTAGCGGTCTTTTTGTCAAATCTAGTTTGTAGATAAGAAGGAACTGATTCTCCTGGCATCTTAGTTCGTATAGTCTTTGCAAAAAACGCGAGTGCTATAAAATAAAATGAACCAGCAATAGAATACCAAGCTCCTGATATTCCTAAGTTATAACCATTTTGAGCCGCACCAACAATAGCCATTCCACCAATTTGCCATGCAGCAAAAATACATCCTATAGAAATAGCTCCCATAGACTTGTCTCCACCTGTCCATTGATTTGCTGATTTTATGGATTTCCCAGAATAAATACCTAAACCAACAACAATAGAGAATGTTATTATCCACGTTAAAATAATCATATTAACCTCCTATAATAAGAAATATATTACGTAATATATTTCTTATTATAGGTTCCCCTTCTATATTTGTCAACACTTTATCACAAAAAACTCCCTACCGCTATTTTGTGGTAGGGAGTCCATCCTTATTCATTAAATCATTAATTTTTTTTATTAAATAATATGCTTTTTTCCCATATTTCCTTTAGAGTCCTATTGTATGACTTTATTAAGTGTGCTTCCATATTTTTACTTGCATTCTTTGAATCTCTATTAAATATTGCTTCAGCTATTAAACGATGTTCTTCAAAAACTTTTTTTCCATCAATTAGATTGTTATATACATTTTTATTTTCAAATCTTAAATAGTTGTCTAAAATTAAACAAGTTTGTTTATAGAAAATCTTATTTTGTGTCGCCTTAGCTATAGATTTATGAAAAGCATGGTCTATTACATACAAATAGTTACTATCTTTTGATACAAGAAAATTTTCAAGGTCATCAAGACAGATTTTTATCTCATTCTTGCTAGTTTCGTCTAATACAGATGCAGCAAAATATGCATTATTTACTTCTAATAATAATCTTGTTTCAATAATATCTTTTGCCCTTCCATGGTTAACTGGTACTATTTGTACTCCTTTACCCCTTAGTATTTTTACGAATCCTTCATTTTGTAACTGTAGCAAGGCTTCCCTGACAGGCGTTTTACTAATTTTTATTTCATCACAAATATCATCTTGCGAGTATATGCCTTCTACTCTAAACTTATTAAACATAATTGCATTTTTTATTAATACGTAGGCTTTTTCTTTGAAAGTCATTTCATCAAATTTTTCTGAATCTACTAAATACTTATTAATAGTACCACCTCTTTTCAATAATTATTATATGTATCTTATAATTAAAGTGACCTAAAACATTTTAGGTCACTTTAATTATATCTTATTCAAATTTTCCGTGACAGTTTTTATATTTTTTTCCACTTCCGCATGGACATGGATCATTTCTTCCAACCTTTTTTTCTTTTCTAACGAAAGGTTTTTGTTTTCCGTCATCTGGATTTACAGTTTCAACTTCCTTTGCCACCCTAACTCTTTGTACTCTTTCAGGATTAACTACGTGGTAAAGCATCTTAACTGTATCTTCTTTTATTGATTCATTCATTGCTTCGAACATATCAAAGCCTTCTTCTGCGTAGGCTCTTACTGGGTCAGTTTGCCCAACTGCACGAAGTCCAATTCCCTTTCTTAATTGATCCATTGCGTCGATGTGGTCCATCCACTTTTGGTCAACATTTTGAAGAAGGGCAACTCTTTCGATTTCTCTGAATTTTTCTTCGCCGAATTCTTCTTCTTTTTCAAGATATTTTGCATCAGCAAGTTCTTTGAAGTAAGCCTTTAGTGAATCTACTGTTGGATTTTCAAGCTTCTTTAAGAAGTCTTCTTCAAAGTCAAATGTAGCTACACCGAAGTTTCTTATTGCTTCAAAGTCAAGATAGTTCTTGTTGTTGTCATCTAGCTTATTGTAGAAGTCAATGGCCTTGTCGATTACATCATTTCTCATTGCTATGATGTCATCTCTTAGGTTTTCACCTTCAAGAACTCTTCTTCTTTCTGCGTAGATTACTTCTCTTTGCTTATTCATAACGTCATCATATTTTAGGACGTTCTTACGAATACTAAAGTTGTTGCCTTCTACTTTTCTTTGAGCTGATTCAATTAATCTTGTAAGAATTTTGTGTTCAATTGGTTCATCTTCTGCTGGATCAAGTTTAAGCATTGTATCCTTAAATCTGTCTCCTGCGAATAGTCTGATTAAGTCATCATCAGCAGAAATATAAAATCTTGAAGAACCTGGGTCCCCTTGACGTCCTGAACGACCACGTAATTGGTTATCGATACGTCTCGATTCGTGTCTTTCTGTACCAATTATTCTAAGTCCGCCAACTTTTTTAACTTCTTCGGCTTCCTTGTCTGTTTCAACTTTGAATTTTTTAACAAGAGCTTGATAGTCTTCTCTTGCCTTTAAGATTTCCGAATTATCTGTCTTGAAGTATGAATCTGCATATTCAAGCATTTCATCTTCCATACCTTGTTTCTTTAGTTCCTTCTTAGCAAGATATTCTGGGTTACCACCAAGTACAATATCGGTACCACGACCAGCCATATTTGTGGCAATAGTAACTTGACCAAAACGACCTGCTTGGGCAACTATTTCAGATTCTTGTTCGTGATTTTTAGCGTTTAAGACGTTGTGCTTAATGCCTGCATGTTTTAAATATTTAGAAAGTTTTTCAGACTTGTCAATTGATACAGTACCAACTAGGACTGGTTGTCCCTTTTCATGTGCTTGCGCAATTTCTCTTGTAACTGCCTTGAATTTTGCATCTTCATTAATATAGATGTGGTCATTGTCGTCTTCCCTTTGTACAGGTTTATTTGTTGGGATTTCAACAACGTCAATATTATAAATATCTCTGAATTCGCCTTCTTCTGTCATGGCAGTACCTGTCATACCAGAAAGCTTGTCATACATTCTGAAGTAATTTTGGAAGGTAATTGTTGCAAGAGTCTTTGATTCAGCTCTTACTTCTAGTCCTTCTTTTGCTTCAATAGCTTGGTGTAGACCTTCAGAGTATCTTCTACCGTACATTAGACGGCCTGTAAATTCATCGACAATAATAACTTCGCCATCTTTTACAACATAGTCAATGTCTCTGTGCATTGTACCAGCTGCCTTAAGAGCTTGGTTAATGTGGTGAGATAATTCCATATTTGCTGCATCAGATAAGTTTTCAATACCAAAATACTTTTCAGCCTTAGTAATACCCTTATCAGTAAGAGTTGCAGTCTTATCTTTTTCATCAATTACATAGTCAACAGTTTCTTCTTCGAATTCCCTGTTAAATCTTTCAAGATCAATTTCATCTTGAGATTTAATTCTGTGACTAAGAGTATTGACAAAATCTCTAGCTCTAACATATAAGTCAATAGATTCATCGCCTTGACCAGAAATAATAAGAGGTGTTCTCGCTTCATCAATTAAAATAGAGTCAACTTCGTCGACGATACAGAAGTGAAGTCCTCTTTGAACCATTTCTTCCTTATATATAACCATGTTATCTCTTAGGTAGTCGAAACCAAATTCGTTGTTAGTACCATAAGTGATATCAGCATTATAAGCTACTTGTCTTTCCTTTTGATCCATATCGTGGATAATACATCCAACACTAAGACCTAGGAATTCATAGACCTTACCCATCCAGTCCCTATCACGGCTAGCTAAGTAGTCGTTGACAGTAACAATGTGAGTACCCTTGCCTTCAAGGGCATTTAAGTAAGCTGGTAGTGTAGCAACAAGTGTCTTACCTTCACCAGTTTTCATTTCAGCGATTCTACCTTGGTGAAGAACAACACCACCAATAACTTGAACCCTAAAGTGCTTCATACCTAGGACTCTCCAAGCAGCTTCTCTTACAACAGCAAAAGCTTCTGGAAGTAAGTCATCAGTTGTTTCACCATTCTTAATTCTATTTTTAAATTCTTCAGTTTTGTCTTTAAGCTCAGTATCAGAAAGTTTTTCCATCTCGCCTTCAAGACTCATAACTTTATTTACAAGGGGCTCGATTTTTTTCAGTTCCCTATCACTGTAGGTACCAAAAATCTTTTCCATTAAACCCATTTTACCACTCCTTTTACTTGACGTATTATTCTATCATTAAATGGCATATTTTACAATAAAATCCCGTTCAATATATCTCTATAAATTATAGAGTTACTAATATTCAATGTCAATATAAATAGGCTAATTACTTAATTTAAATCTAATCTCTTTAGCTGAAACTATACAAAATTAAAAATTTATTATAAAATGGACTAAATGAAGAGGAGGTAAATATGATACTAGTAGTTGACTTTGGCGGCCAATACAACCAGTTAATAGCAAGACGAATAAGAGATCTAAATATTTACTGCGAAGTTGTACCATACAACAAGGCCTTAAAAGAATTAGAAAATAGAAACAATGTAGAAGGAATAATATTTACAGGTGGACCTAACTCAGTCTATGAAGAAGGCGCACCACAAATAGAAAAAGAAATCTTCGACAAAGGCATACCAGTCCTTGGACTTTGCTACGGAATGCAAATAATGGCACACACACTTGGTGGTGAAGTAATAAAAGCACCAAATGAAAGAGAATTTGGAAAAACAGAAATCGAAACAAAAGAATCACTTATCTTTGAAAACCTATCAAAAGAAGAAACAGTTTGGATGAGTCACGTAGATAGAGTGAGCCAAGTTCCAGAAGACTTTGAAGTAATAGCAAAGAGCAAAAACTGTCCAATCGCAGGCATGGCAAATGTAGACAAAAAACTTTATGCCCTACAATTCCATCCAGAAGTAAACCACTCAGTCCACGGCAAAGAAATGTTAGAAAACTTTGCAGTAAAAATCTGCGGAGCAAAAAAAGATTGGACAATGGAAAACTATGCAAAAAAATCCATTAAAGAAATAAAAGAAAAAGTTGGCGACGGGAAAGTCCTCCTTGCCCTATCAGGTGGAGTTGACTCATCAGTAACAGCAGCCCTACTATCAAAAGCAGTTGGCGAAAAGCTAACATGCATCTTCGTAGACCACGGCCTAATGAGAAAGAACGAAGGTGACGAAGTAGAAGAAGCCTTTAAAGACTCAGGCATGCACTTCATAAGAGTAGACGCAGAAGAAAGATTTTTAAATAAACTAGCAGGAGTAACAGACCCAGAAAGAAAAAGAAAAATCATCGGCGAAGAATTCATAAGAGTCTTTGAAGAAGAAGGACAAAAAATAAAAGCAGTAGACTTCCTAGCACAAGGAACAATTTACCCAGACGTAATTGAATCAGGACTAGGCGACTCAGCAGTAATAAAATCCCACCACAACGTTGGCGGACTACCTGACTTCGTGGACTTCAAAGAAATCATCGAACCACTCCGCATGCTATTTAAAGACGAAGTACGTGACCTTGGAAGAGAGCTAGGACTCGCAGACTACCTAGTAGACAGACAACCCTTCCCAGGACCAGGACTAGCCATAAGAGTAATGGGCGAAATCACAAAAGAAAAACTCGACATACTTCGTGACGCAGACAAAATCTTTAGAGACGAATTAGAAAAAGCAAAACTAAAAGACATCAACCAATACTTCGCAGTCCTAACAAACAACAGAACAGTAGGAGTAATGGGCGACTTTAGAACCTACGACTACACACTAGCCCTTCGTGCAGTATCAACAACAGACTTCATGACAGCTGACTTCTCAAGAATCCCATGGGAAATCTTAGATAAGGTGTCAACAAGAATAGTAAACGAAGTGGACCACATCAATAGAATTGTCTACGACATAACATCAAAACCCCCAGCAACTATTGAATGGGAGTAATTAAAAATAGATTATAAATAGCTTAAATAAGCCAATCTAAAATCTAAGTGTAACAATATCGTAACAATAATAATTAAAGCACCTTAATTCAAAAGGTGCTTTTTATATGCTTCAATGTTTTCTTCAATAATTGTTTTTCTTGTTTTTGCTTTTCTAAAACTATTCTTTCAACTGGTGAATTAATTTGATTAGTTGGACTTGATTTATCATTATCAAATATCATCTTAGGATAATAAGAGATAGGATTTCTTTCATTGTATATTTTTTTAAAATAACTAGATCTTCTTATTTTATTTTCAGCTTGTTTTTTAATCTTTTTTAAATAATTAATATCCAATTTAAGAATACAAGATAAATATTTATATGATTTAACTTCTTGATCTATACCATAAATTGCTTTAATAACCTCTAATTCAATATCATTAAGATTAAAAGATAAATTCTTTTTAATTTCACGATAGAAGTTTTCATTTATAATATCTTTTTCAAAATCAACACTCTCATCTTTAATAGTGTCTATAATTTCAATTTCAGTTTCAGCACCCTCATTTATAGGTGCATTTAAAGATAAATCTTTATTATAATCAAGCCTGGTTCTAGTGAGTGATAATATACATTTAATAGCATAAGATGAGAACTTAAACCCTAAACTATAATCAAAGCTTTCAACAGCCTTTATAAGGGCAATATAACCATCTTGTAACATCTCTTCATAATCATGGACACCATCAATAAATAAATTATAGTGATTTATAGTATAAGGAACTAGATTAATATTATTTAATACTATCTTATTTCTTAAACCAATATCACTTTTATTTTTTGAATACCTTTCAAATAATTCATTGTTGTCTTTCATTACTCTTTTTCAAGTATCTATTGAATAAATTTCTTGCATAACTTTCATTAGAGCTTCCTAATGCCATTGAAACATCAATCCATTTTCTATTATCCAGAAATCTCATTTTTATTATTTGTTTTATGATCTCATCATCTTCAGAAACTATAAAATTCTCAATTTCTTCAATATCGTTATTACATCTTTTAAGCCTTTTATATAGTCTATCGAGTAAACTCTCATAATAATCTATATTTTCAGCTAAATCTTGTTTTTCTAACTTTAGGAATCTATATTGTTCTAGTTTATCAATACTCATTTTATTCTCCTTTATGTACTTAAAAAATAATAACTTCTATACTTGTTAAAACAAATAAAAAAACCGAAGTGTATTTATCCTTAAAATAACACCTCGGTTAGTAGATGATTGGACATTTTTCCAATCCGGTACATTAGCACCATTACAAATGTATTAATGAATCAATTATGTTATGAATAAGAAGTAGGTATAGGCTATCAAGCCCCTATTTTATTGTAATATATACCAAAACTCTTATTTTCTAGTACAAAGCCATCATAGGCTATTCTACCCTCAACTAATTCACCACTAATTCCAGGTGGATCTTGATGAACTCTATATTCTTGTAATTTAATTGGTGCAACTGTCGCTGATGGGTGGACTAATAAGAACCCAAATTCTTTAGGTACAATATTTTTAGGTACTTTAATAACAGTTAGCCCGTCAACCGTAGCTATAACACCTTTAATCTTTAAATCTTGTGCTATATCAGTTGACATCAAAAAATCTTTATTTTGTTTTAATAGCAAATATACATCAGGTGTTACTAATAAACATCTTCCGACTTCAGGTATTGCCCAGTTGTCTAATTCTGTATTTGCTTTCAATATGGTTTCATATATGTTTTCTTTAGTCAAAGTAACAGGTTCAGCCGTTGTTATTCCAGCTTTTTCAATAATCTTTCCAATTACATATTTATCAATTTCAGGAATAACGACCTCTCTTATTTGTCTAGCCAAAGCAGTAGCACCTGTTAAAGCTTGAACAGTTTCATCTCGATCTAATTTATCAATAGCAAAAGTAAAAGATCTGTCCTTTGATAAAGTAAACTCTTCAGTAGATCCAGTTAAATTTGAAATATTACCATATCTAGAATTTTGAAATGTTCCTTTTCCAACCCTATCATAATCATTCATTGGGCTTGTGTTGACTTTATAAACCTTAACAGTTTTAGCACCAGTAAAATCAAAATCTTGGTTGGTTATCAAGGATAATTTACTTTCATTTGTGAATTGTTCATCTACATAAGGTATATACTTAGTAGCTAAATCTATACTCATTATTTTTCATCTCCTATTTATTTTAATCCAGGATATTTGAAAGCCTCCCTAACAGGATCAAAATCACTAGAAGTATTATTAGGTGGTACATGAGAATTAAATCTCCCACCTGATTTAGATTCAAACTCATTATTTAAGTTTTCAGTTAGATTCCTAACCTCATTTACAAAATCATCTAAATCTTCCTTTGATTTCCCTCTAAAAAACTTTATGAAATCAGGACTAAGTCCATTTTCTGCAAGCTTTTCTCTACAATCTAGGTTAAGCTCTCTCTTATCTAAATTTCTCTCTTTTTCCTCAAAAATATCAATAGAATCATCAGAGTTTTTCTCTTTTTCTCTCTTTAAACGCTTTTCAACTATTCTATTAACATCATCTTGAGTAAATGTTTTTCCCTCATTTGTTGAGTGTTCTTGTTGTTCCACTTCTTGATTTTTTAAATCATCCATGTTTATATTCTCCTTTATAAAAAGTGTTTTCCATAAGTTACATATGTATAACTATATTATACTATAACTAGATTGCTTTTTCTATTAGTAAACTATATGCAATTAAAGTTACTAAATATAACCTTATAAAATAAAACGCTTAAATAAATACTAAATAAAATATAAATACTATTACCATGCTAAACCTTAACAAAACATAACATTTTATAAAAATATTTTTAAACTACCGATTATTACCGATTTTATTTTCTATTTGTTGAAAATAATAAATCTATTTAGTATAATATATTTATAAGTAGATACGGTGCCCCCACAAGGCTTTTAGCTGGGTACCGCCATCTACTTATTTTATATTTATTGAAATTTCATAAAACCATTGGTATAATATAGGTATTCACTGCATGGATACTAAAGATATCCATAGGAAAAGAACACCAGGTAGGCCCCTAAAACTTTTGTAGTTTGGCTGACTGTAGGTGTTCTTTTTTTATAGCGGTTATTTTATTGGTAATCTCTTCCTGAGTCCCTTACTTATTCGTATCAAGAAACATAACATAATTTATAGGTAACCTTACCTAAAATCTCTATGTTATTATCCTCTTTCAGATCTATATGATTAAATAAATTGTGTATATCTCTAAGCTGAATATTATCCCCTATTTTTATAACTCTTCTTAAAACAATATTAGTATTCTTAACAACTTGGCCAACTAAATTAGTGAAATCCTTATGTTCAATTACTGCTACAATATCATCATCTTCAAGCTTAGCAACCTTTTTAACAAATGCTAAATCATAAAAATCATTAAAACCTTTAACTTGAACAATTAAATCAGCGTCTATTAGATCACTAATATTAACATCTTCTTTCTCAATATCTTTATAAGCCTTAATAAGAGGTATCTTATCCATTTGTATTTTTTTCATAATTACACCTATTTATCCTTTCAAACACAATTAAATATTATATAGCTTGTTTAAATCTTCTAAAAATGAATTTTGTTTTTCCCTACCCTTTATAATTCTTAAAGGTTGTATGTTCATATCGATTGGTCTACATATTTCAAAGATCCTGTCATAAGTTCTTGTAATGCCATCTTTATTGGTTAATTTTTTCTTCAAATTATCAGGTTCAAGATTAGTAGTTACAATCAAAGGCTTTTCTGATCTGTATCTTAGATCAATAACTTCATAAATTTTTGAATTTACCCATTCACTGCTATTTTCTGAGCCTAAATCATCAATAATCAATAAATCAGCTTTCTTTAATTCATTATTAAATACAGTCATCTTATTATCTCCGAAAGATGAATATTCTCTAATTTTTTCTAAGATAGTTGATATTGAGCAAGCTATAACTTTGATACCATTATCAAGTAAGTAATTAGCTATACAAAAGCTTAAAAAAGATTTACCAGTACCAGGCTTCCCATATATTAGCAAGCCGTTATTTTCAGTCTTGTTCTTTTCAAAGTTCCTGGAATAGAATTGACCGAAATTAAAGTAAAACTCATTATCTTTAGTTTTGTAAAAATTATTAAAAGTACACTTTTTAAACTTATTATCCATCAAGCTATCAAGCTTTAACTTTTCAATATATTTTAAAAATTTCTCATCTTCTTCTTTTTTATGATCCTCATTCCATTTTCTGTTGCCCTCATTTGTCAAAGTCATTAGAGTTCTTTTGCCATTAACAAACCAATCGTCATAATAGACTTTAGGCTTTTTTTCATAAGCAGATTTATTATTTTTTATATCCCCTAATTGGTTCAATTCCTGCATAAATATTCTCCTCATCATAATCGTTATAATTCGTTATACTACTAACATTGAATGTCCTATATTTACCACCAATAGCCTTTTTAACAAAATCATCATTAAGATAATTGAAATTAATGGAGCTTTTCAAATAATTACTTGCTCTAATTTCATTAATCAATGAATCTAATTTATTAACTCCAAATCGATTTATAAAATCATCTAAAGTTGATGATGATATTTTATTCTTGATTAAGTTATTAATTTCTGAAATGTAATTTATCTTATCATCATTATTAATCATTATTACATCATTATTGTTTATGTCTTTCTGTTGTCTTTCTGTTGTTCTTCTGTTGTCTTTCTGTTGTTCTTCTGTTGTCTTTTTAGTGGTATTGTCATCTTGATATTTGTTGTAATTTACAATGGTTATAACTGTCTTTTTTCGTGGTACTATTTCAAGCAAAATCATTTCGTCATCTTCTAATTGTTTTAAAAAATTTCTTACTTTTGTTCTCGACCATTTCCATCTTTTAGATAGATCTAACAAACTGGTTATTTTTTGTCCCCTATTAACCATTATCAGCTGATTATCATGATAAATTTTATTATCTTCATGATTAACCATTAGCAACAAATCAATCCATGCCGATCTAATGTCAAAAGGTTCATTACTTTTCCATAACCAATTATCATAAATATTTCTATGAATACTCACCCACCCTTTATTTTTTGCCATATTATCACCTAATATTCCCCTCTATCTTGTTTAAATAAATCAATTATGCTAAAATTAAACTGAGCAATACCATTTCATGGTGTTACTTGTCATAACCTACTAGGTGAGAAGTTGGGGAACTTTGCTTGAACCTGGTAGGTCTTTCTTTATTTATAACTAACTCACTAACTAACATCTTTAACAACTTCTTTGACTAAAATCTTCATCACTTAAATTAAATCTCATTTTGAGATAATCCAATGGAACTCTCCCCTGGATAGTTATAAAGCCTTTTCTTTCAAGTTCTTTATTTATCATTCTCATAACCTGATAGGCCTTATTCTTGCTTATACATAAAACATCTGAAACGACATCAACCTTAACCAATGTAGCCATAATTACACCTCACTTATTATTTGCCTAACAGGAACATTTAAAGCTTTAGCAATAGCATGAATTGTTCTAAAATTTGCGGTCTTACCGTTTAAGACGCTATTAATAGTTACTCTTGAAATTCCTGATAATTCAGCAAGATCACTCTGTCTTAAATTTTTTTCAGCTAATATTAAATTAACTTCAAATTCTTTAATCTTCACTTTTACCCCTCCCACTATTAATTAATATTTATTATTTGCCTAACAGGAACATTCAAAGCTTTAGCAATCTTATTTAATGATTTAGCACTTCCATTTTTACCTGTCATTAAACTAGTTATTGTTATTCTCGAAAGACCCGATTTTTCAGCTAACTCAGTTTGATTCAAGTTATTTTCAACCAATAACGCCTTAACTTCCATAGTATTTAGTTTCACTATCTCACCTCTTTTTTATTTTAAGAACAATGTTCTTTTAATATAATTATATTATAAGAAAAACACTTGTCAATACTTTTTTTAACATTTTTCTTGAATTATAATTTTTCTTAGAATATAATCTTTTTAGGTGGAGGTGATATAGCTTGAAAGATACAGGTGAAAGAATAAAAGAAATTAGAATAAAAAAAGGTCTTACTCTTCAAGAGTTAGCAGAATTAAGCGGACTTTCTCATTCGGTTATTTCAAAATATGAAAACAATAAGATTCAAAATATATCAACGAAAAATATAGAAAGATTATCCAAAGCTTTAGACGTAGATTCTAATTATTTGATGGGTTGGAATGAAGAAGAGAGTCCTCAAGAAAAACTAATCAAGAAACTAATAGAATTAACTGAAAATAAAACTATTAATTGGGAATTCATAAATGAACCAAATGAGTATTTCACAAACCTAGACCTATATAATTCTTTAGATTATGATGTAAAGCCAATTTTAGATGTGGAAAAAAAATATAACCTTATTGACTGTTATATTTATAATTATGATAAAGGATTCTACTATCTTGTAACTCAAGGAAAGTTTTTGGATCTTGGTGTAGATTATAATTCAGGTGAAGATACTGAAATTTATGATTATTCTACGCACTTATACGCAAGTAATAAAAAGTATATTATTGACCTATTTGAAAATAATACTAAGGATCTAATAATTAGACTTTATAGAACTATTGAGAATTCAAATAACAATCCTGAAAATGGAGTTATTAATGATTTATTAAACGATTTAAACAGTTTTACAGATAACTAATGCAATTTACTAATGAAAAATAAAAGCTTGAAATTGACCCCAAATTTTAAGCCTGGTTACAATTTAATAAAGGAGAAAATATTATGACAAGTAAACGAATGAAGAACGACCCTAACAGGTGGTATTGTTCATTTAGATATGTAAATTTAGATGGTGAAACTAAGCAAAAGAAAAAAGAGGGCTTTAGCACGAAAAAAGAGGCCGACGAATACGAAAGAAACTTTTTAAATAATATAAAGTTTAATCCAGAAATGAATTTTAAAAGTCTTTATAAAATGTATCTTGAAGATATGAAACCACGAATCAAAGAGCATACATTGACAAGTAAAGAATACATTATTGAAAATAAGATACTTCCCTATTTTAAAGATATGAAAATAAGTGAAATAGGATCTATTGAAATTCAAAGATGGCAAAATTCATTATTACAAGCTAAAAACCCTAAAACTAATAAACCATATGCACCTACTTATTTAAAAACAATCAATAACCAATTAACGGCTATTTTTAATTATGCAGTTAAATTTCATAACCTAAAAAATAACCCCGTTCATAAAGTGGGAACAATAGGAGAAAAAAATGCACCAGAAAAAGAAATCTGGAGCATAGAAGAATTTAATGAATTTATAAGCCTGATAGAAGATAAAACACTTCATTTAGGCTTTAACATCTTATATTGGAGTGGTTGCCGTATAGGTGAGTTATTAGCCTTAACCTGGAATGATGTAGACTTTAAGAACAATATAATCAACATAGATAAATCATATCAAAGGCTTAATTGTAAAGATGTAATTACTGAACCTAAGACAAAGAAGAGTATTAGAAAAATTACTGTTATTAGTGATGTAATTAAAGAAATAGAATCCTATAAGAAGTTATTTTATAAGCCTGGTGATGATGATAGGATTTTTAATTGCACAAAGTTCAAGTTTGAACATGCTATGATAAATATTTGCAACAGGAACAACTTTAAAAGAATTAGAATTCATGATTTAAGACATTCTCACGCAAGTTTATTATTAAATGAGGGTATAAACATTGTAGCTTTAAGTAAAAGACTAGGACATGAAAAAGTATCAACCACATTAAACACCTACTCTCACATGATCCCTAGTGAAGATAAGATACTTAATATAATGGAAAAATTAAGCGTAACAAAATCGTAACAATAATTTTTAAATAAGGTATATTATGATAAAAAATGTTATGTAATAAAAAATAAAATAGCTTAAAATACACATTAAGATTATATAAAAAGTATATATTTGTAGAATGGGAATAGTAGCAAAAAAACAAAAAACCTTTTAAAATCAATGGTTACAGAAGGTTAAAAACTGTAACTGGGATTAAAATGGGAACATTTGTTAAAAAGAATAAATTGAATACTAGTTCCAAGTGGTTTACATTTGGACAAAAAATTAGACCGTAGTTAAAAGCTGCGGTCTTTTATATTTTAAAAACATCTATATATTAAAAATCAACTTAAAATATATCTAACAGATGAAGAAAAAGAAATTTTTGAAAAGAAAATGAAACTTGCAAATTGCAAAACCATGTCCTATTTTCTTAGAAAATGTGTATTGGAAAAAGAAATTTATATTGTAGATTTAGAACCATTTAGAGATATCCTATGGCTGCTTTCAAATGCAACAAATAATATAAATCAGATTGAAAAAGCCACTAATACAACTGGTGTTATTTATAAGAAAGATATTGATTATATTAGAGAAAAAATAGAAAAATTGTCAAGAGAAATATGGGATATACATTCCTTGTTGCTGAAGAGTGTCACATAATTAAAGATTTATTTTTATATTAAATAACTATTAGTAGGCTTAAAATGCAAAAATTAGAACCAATATATTGAAAAAATTAGACCTATTTGGCATAATAGTTACACCGTTAAGAATGGAGGGAGCGATTGTGTCTAACTTTTTTGTTAATGATAAATTTAAAGTCCTTGAATGCATGGAACAGAGACAAATTCAAGTTAATGATGAATCGATAGTTAAATTATCGCAACAAGAGATTGCAGATATATTAGGTTTTACGAAAACAAAAGTAAATAATATAGTTAGAGAATTAAAGGAAAATGGGTATTTGACACAACTTAGTTCAAGAGGAAAGTATATATTAACTGATATTGCAAATGAAGAGATTAATAAAATGAAGGGTGAGGAGGTGAAAAAATGAACTCAAATACAATGCCATTAGAGGCTGAAACAAGAGTGCTTATTGACAGAAGCCTCGAAAATCTTGGTTGGAAATTCCAAGGAAAAGATAAGAATGTATTTTTTGAACAACCTAGAACAGAATCAGAGAAAAAAAGGTTGGATGGTAAGCGTCCAGATTATGTTTTATATTCTAAGGATAGTGATAAACCACTAATCGTTATTGAGGCTAAGAAAAAAGGATCATGTATCGACGCTGCATTAGAACAAGGTATTGGTTATGCGAGAGTATTAGAAGCACCATTAGTATTTGCTACGGATGGAGTATTTTGTAAAGCGTTCCATACTGTTGCAAATCGTGCACCAATATTAAATGGTGAAGAAGTTGATGAATTTATTCGTGAGGCACTTGCACTACGCTATTTATCTTCATACGAGGTTAATACTGTAAGTCCTAAGGTTCAGTATGACAGAAGGGAACTTATTAGAATTTTTGATGAAGCAAATAATATGCTTAGAGGTGAAGGCTTACGTGCTGGTATTGAACGCTTTGGAGAGTTTGCAAATATACTTTTCTTAAAACTTATTAGTGAAAGTGAGCAAATTAAAAGAGAAAACGGTATAAATACAAATTTTGATAATGCTTGTAGTTGGGACAGTATAAAAAATATCCCTATTTCAACACGTATAGAATATATAAATAAGACGGTATATGAAAAATTAAATGACCTTTATGAAACAGATATATTTACACCTCTTCAAATACGAGATACAAGCATTCTAAAAGAAATTATGGATAAATTGGATCCTTTAACCATTACTGATGTTGATAGCGATGTTAAAGGGGATGCATTTGAATATTTTCTTAAAGCTTCAACATCTACCAAAAATGATTTGGGTGAATATTTTACTCCAAGGCATATTGTAAAAACAATGGTACGTTTGGTTAATCCTCAAATAGGTGAAACTATTTATGATCCGTTTTGTGGTACAGGGGGATTTTTGATTGAGAGTTTTAGGCATATCTATAATAATATGGCAAGAACAGATGCTAATTTGAAGATATTGAGAGAGAAGACAGTATACGGGAATGAAATTACTAATACTGCTCGAATAACTAAAATGAATATGATTCTTGCAGGAGATGGTCATAGTAATATTAAAATGAAGGATAGTTTGGCAAATCCAATTGATGGTAAATCGACATATATAGACGAAAAAGGAGAAGAACATCATAACGGATATGATATTGTATTGGCAAATATGCCATACTCTCAAAAAACTAAATATGGTAATCTTTATGATTTGCCAAGTAATAATGGAGATAGCATTTGTATTCAACACTGTATTAAAGCTGTGGATAGTGCTTCTGAAAATGGAAGAATTGCACTCGTTGTTCCAGAAGGATTTTTATTCCGTAAAGATTTAACTAAAACAAGAGAATATTTGTTAGAAAACTGTCAGCTTCAAAGTGTTATATCACTTCCGCAAGGAGTGTTTTTGCCATATACTGGAGTTAAGACAGATATTATTTATGCAACAAAGGTGAATAGAAAGATTTCATCTTCTGAAAAACGAAAAGATTTTTGGTACTTTGACGTAAAAAGTGATGGATATTCATTAGATAATCATAGGAGAAAACTTGATACCCCAAGTGATCTAAGTAAGTATGAGGAATATCGAAAATTAGATGTTGATCAAGTAGAAAATATGCTAAAGGTGGGATTTGAAGTTATTCCACTTGATAAGGTATATAAAAACTCAAATATTCTTGTTGGCAGTAGATATAGAACTCATACAGTTAAAAAAAGCAAATCTCATGAAATGGTAAAATTAGGAAATATTGCCACTTTTATTAGGGGGATTTCATTCCCTAAAAAAGCTCAGAAAGATCAAGCTGATGATTTGTTAAACGTAATTACAACTAGAGCAGCACAGGCAGACGGAATAGATTTTGAAAAAGTAGTTTATATTGAAAAATCCTATACAAAACCAGATAAAATGGTTTTCAAAGGAGATATTTTAATTTCTTTAGCAAATAGCTTAGAGTTAGTCGGAAGGGTAACATATGTTGATGAAAATTATAAAGATGCTACATTTGGTGCATTTATGGGAGTAATAAGGGTAAACTATCAAAAAGTTCATCCAATGTATTTATTCCATATTTTAAATTCTATCGTGGTAAAAAAATATTTTAGAGCTGTGGCTAAAACGACTACAAATATTTCTAATATTACTTTTGAAGATTTGGGAAACTTAGTGTTACCCCTACCTAGACTGGATGATCAGCTAAAAATCATTGATGAACTTAATCGATATCATGAAATGATTGTTGGAGCGAAGAAGATTATGAACAATTATTTACCAAAGTTACCATCATATGAAATTTTTGTTTCAACTTCGTTGAATGATTCAAAGCTATTTGAAATTATGTCAGGAGGGACTCCTAGCACAAAAAATCCAGACTATTGGGGTGGAGATATCTTTTGGATAACACTAGCTGATTTGCCACAAGAAGAGTATGTGACTACTATTGATAAATCTGTACGAACAATTACAAAAAAAGGTCTGGATAATTCAAGTGCTAAAATTCTCCCAGTTGGAGCGATTGTTGTGTCTACAAGAGCGACAATAGGTCGAGTTGGTATAGTCAAGCATCCTTTGGCAACCAATCAAGGATTTAAAAATGTTATAATAAAGAAACCGGATGTTGTTATACCAGAGTTTTTAGCATTATTATTAAAAGAAAAAACAGAAGAAATGGAATTTCTAGCAAGTGGAGCTACATTTAAAGAGATTTCAAAATTTAATTTTGGAAAAATCAAAGTAGAGTTGCCATCGTTGGATGAACAGAAAAGAATTTTAGTGAAAATTCATGAAGAAGAATCTTTCGTTAAACCGGCGAAAAAAGTAATAGAAGTTTTTGAAAACAAAATAGATACTGCAATTAATAAAATATGGGGAGAATAAATATGATAGAAGAACTGAATTACGTAGATGTTCCGTACTTACAGGATATAATAGCTTACCTTCCAATAGAACCTGATGATGAAGAGGATATCATTAATTACATTAATAATATAACAAATGTTGTTGCAGTAAATTACAAATATGAACAATATCAGTTTGCTTATTTAGGGATACACCTATTGTTTATGACCTATGTTTATTGTACAGCTTGGAAAATTGCTCAAATTGAAGTTGATAGGTACAAGGATGCTATTGTTTTTGCACGTCCTTACAATGGAAGAGAACGTGATTTTAAAATTGAAGATGCAGATTCTATTTTTGTATATAGCCTAATGCCGGAGAAAGATATTTCTAAGTTGTTTAAAATCATTGAGCTTGACAATTCACAAATTTCGATAATTTCTGATCTTGTAGATACAAGAAATGACATGGCACATGCTTCAGGTAAGTTTTACATTCTTAATGAGGAAAGCTTTGAAGTCAAGGTAAATAGTATATTTACCTCAATTAAAAATATTCACAGACATATGAATTGTCCTATTAGAAATTGGTATGAAAAAGTGCTATTGAGTTTTTGTAAAGGGGAATTTGAAGGATATGATGATCCTAAAGATATAATAGTTGAGCAAATGATTCAGTCATTTAAGTTATCAATAAATGAGTTGCTTATTTGTAATGAAATGAGTGTAAGCAAATTAATATCAGCACATACAGAATATAAAGATAAATTAAAGAGTTTCAAAGAAGAAATTAAAAAATATTGTGAGGAATCAGGATATATACAAGATTAATATTTTCTCCGGTACTGGGACTGGGACGGGACTAAAAATCTAAAAATGTCCTATAATTAGATGGATTTAGTGATATTAGAAAAAAATAGAGTTCAGTATTTTGAATGGTTTGGGATATATCGGACGTTTGGACAAGAAGAATGGGAATAAAATTAATATAGACTACAAGACATTAGTCACTGTGGTGACCCCATAAAGTTGGACCTAATACCAGGACTGGTAGTTTACTAGTTCTGGTATTATTTTATTGCTTTCCACCCCTAGGGGTGGAAAATTTTTTATGCTGCGTTTAACTTTCTATATTCCACTGGACTTAAATATCCTAATTTTTCTTTTATTCTGTCTTTATTGTAATATTCTATATACTCTTCTATTGTTTCTTTTAATTCTTCATATGAATAGAATTTCTTGCCATAGTAGATTTCTTGTTTAAGTATCCCGAAGAAGTTTTCCATTGGGGAGTTATCTAGGCAATTTCCCTTTCTTGACATCGATTGGGTTATCCCTTCTTTTTCAAGTCTTGATGTATATTGTTTTATTTGATAAGCCCATCCTTGGTCTGAATGAAAGATCCTCTTATTCTTGTTAGTGCTTGTTATTTCTATTGCTTTGTCTAAGGCTTTTAGTATTGGTTCTAGTGTTGGTTGTTTTGATATCTCATAGGATATTATTTCACCATTATACATATCTAAATATGGATTTAGATAAAGTTTTTTTACTTGATAGTTGTCTTTTGTATCTTTTTCTAGATACTTAAATTCTGTTGTATCTGTTGTTATATATGTGTAGGCTTTTTCTACTTTAAAGTTTCTATTTATTTTATTGTCTGCTACTCTACCTATTGTTCCTTTGTATGATGAGTATTTTCTTGTTTTTCTTGAGAAGTTTGTTACTTGAAGTTTTAGCTTTTGTACTAGTCTTTGAACTTTCTTTTTATTTATCAAAAGCCCTGTTTTCTTTAACATTGCTGTTATTCTTCTGTATCCATAGTTTGGATTATCTTTTCTAATCTCTAGTATTTTCTTCTCTACTTGCTCATCTTTGTTTGGTATGTCTAAGCGTTGTTGCCAATACATGTAGCTTGATTTTGGAAAGTTAAAGTATTCTAAAAGATCCTTTAGTTTGAATTTATCTCTTAATGATCTAATGACCTTAGATATTCGTCTATTTCTGTTTCTGTCATTTGAGAGAATTGAATCTTTTTTTTTAGAATTTCTACTTCCATTTGAAGATAGTAGTTTTCTTTTCTTAGTTTTTCTAATTCACTCAATTCTTTTTTGTTTTATTATGTTTGTTTTTTAAATCTTTATTTTTATCTGTATTTGGCATATTTGAAGGTCTTCCTCTCTTTTTTGGTTTCAGTCCTTCTATGCCTTCGTCTCTAAATTCTTTTACCCATCTAGCTATAATGGATGGATTACTGATTTTAAGTTCATTTGCTAGGCTTTGATAGGACATTTCTCCTGTTAAATACAAGTCTACTACATTTAGTTTTAAGTCTAAAGAGTAGTTATTATTTTTTCTTGATACTTTTAGTCCTTCATAGCCTTGAGATTCATAAGCATTAACCCAAGTTCTAACGATATGTTTATCTGGTATGGAGTATTTTTTCGCTAAGTCTTTGTAACTTACATTTCCTTCAAGATATTCTTTTACTACTTTAACCTTAAATTCTGTTTTGTATTTTGCCATTTAAACCTGCTAACAAAAGTCAAGCTTAACCTGAAATTAATTTCAGGTTATTTGATTATTTGAGTAATTAAATTAGCGCATGGCAAACAAAGCGAGTGTAATCAATCGGCTTGCTTTTTAGTGTTATTCTAAATCTTATGCTATTTTGTAAATGGCTTTTGCTTTGTTTACATTTGGATGGTATCTCTTTTCTTTTGCCCAAGTTTTGTATTCTTCTACAAATTCTTCTTCTGTGTTTTCTATTATTAGGTCTTTATGCCACCATTTTTCTAGAAAGTCTAATAGTTTGTCTTTTGAAAAGTCTCCTGAATTATGTGGTATTAGTTTTTTTATTCCTGGAAATGTTTGATGTATTGTTTGATCTATGTAGTTCATTTGATTGATTCTTAGATCCATATAATGTTGGTAGTTTCTATTTAATTCTTTTAGGACTCTGTAGTTCTCTTCATCTATTTTGTATTCTTCTAATTCTTTCCAATACATTAGTCCATATTCTGCTATTTGTTTTGCATCTATCTTGTCATTTTTTGCTTTCCTAAAGTTTAATGCTCTACAGAATTGTTTCATTTTTAATGGATTTATTACTGTTACAAAGTAGCCTCTATCTTTTAATTCATAAAGTATTGGTAGATGATATTTTCCTGTTGCTTCCATTGTTATTTTTATTTCTTCTTTTAATTTTTCTAGTTTCTCTATTAATTTTTCTATTTCTGTTTTGTTTAGAGAAACATCGAAGGGTTTCCAAATTATTTTGCTTCCTTGTTCTAATGCACAAACTGTTATTTTCTCTTTTGATATGTCTATTCCTACAGATATCATATTTTTTTCCTTCTTTCTTTTTATTTTGTAGTTTCTACCTGCACCATTACACTCATTTTAGCTTGTGACACGGGCGTTTTGCCCAACCTGCTTAACCGAATATGAATAATGAAAAGGTAGTTGACAGTTTTTATGGCGGATGTTTAAACCCTAAACCAGCCTCGTCATACTACTTCTTCATTTTACAAAAATAGTGCAAGATAGGAATTACTTCCTTTCTTACACTATTTATGGTACTAAAAACTGACCTCCTTAAGTTGGTTTTTAAGTCCAACTTTTGGGGGTCAGTTCACACGGCTAGGGTCTTTTTATAATTTATTTTAATGTTTAATGTCATAATATATCTTTAAGTCTTTGTACTGTAATAACCTTTTCAAATAGGCTATAATTTATTTAATTAGATTTTTTAAATCGAAATTATTATAAATTAATTTTTATCTAAAAATGTAAAATTTTTGTAGGTGACAAAATGGATAGGGCATTTGACAAGAGGACTAATGGCGAAGTTTTCGCAAAAGATTTAACTATAAGAGATAATGATATGTATAGGTATAAATGCTTAGCCTGTGATGAATACCTAACTCTAAGTGCTGTAGATAGTAAAAAACAAAGTCCACATTTCAGACATAGAAATGGCAATAACGATAAGGATTGTAAGTACTATCTTAACAATCTAATAAGTTCAGTAAATAGAAAATACTACTTATCAGACTCCGAGAATAATAAGAAAACCGATATATTCTTTAATAATAAAAAAAATATCTTCGAATTCGGATTATTCTTTTATTATGACGAGATTGAAGAGCTTTACAACAATGATTCTATCATTACTATAGAACAGAGTTCAGGGAAATTATTTAATAAAGTTCCAATAACAAAAATATCTTTAATAAGTAATTCATTTACATATTTTAAATTAGAAGATCCTTTTAAAAATTTAAAAATCTTTATTGATGATAAGCTTACTAATGTTGTCAAAAGTATTCAGAATAATAATCTATTGTTTTTTACATTAAAATCTAATAATCACTTTAAGCTTTTATCTAATACTGACAACCTATATACTGATACGGAATATATAGTAATGTCAAAAATTTTTAATAAAATAAGAAAACTATCAAATCTTGTTTCCAATGAAAGTAATTTAAAGATTAATCAAATCCAAGCTTCTGATGATACTTTTTTCTGGACAAATTTAACATTTGGAACAAAAAATTCTAATATAGACATTTTCTTAAATAGTAATGGTTACAATTTACAAAAAAGTGAATCAATAGATATAATTTGGCCTCCACTTTACCAATCAAATGAAGAGTTTGTTTCTATGTTCGATAGTTTATTTTTAAATAGTTCATTTGAGTTAGAGAAAGATAGAAATACAAATACAAGCTTTGAAATAATAAAAAGTTTTAATAGGGAGATTTATAAGTTTGAGATTACAGATCCTCTTCTAATCGGTAAAGACAATATTGATTTAAAGATTTTTAAAGATAAGTTTGATGATCTGAAAGATGAAACAAAAATTGTCGAAACTTTACAAGCAAGATCGTGCAAAGTTTTAGAATCCAGCAGTATTTTTAAAGATGAATATGATAAATATGGAAATCTTTTATTAAGAAATTATGATTATTATCTTCTAAATTACTCTGGAATTCGCAAGATTTATCCAGGCGAAACTATAAAACTAAGAAAAAATGAAAAAATATTAGGTTATGAAAAGAGATTTAAGAGAATAGAAATTCAACCAATTCTAAAAAAAGAATTAAGTCTAGAAGAAAAAATTCTTGATATGTTGAGATTCTATCCTAAACTAGAATCTTATACTAATAATGAATTTCAAGATTATTCATCTAATGAATTTCTTAAAGAATACCTAAAGGTTTGTCAGGAAAACGGGAAAATTAACTCGCTTATAAAATTATATTTACAGAAAGGCTTATTATGAATTACTTAAAAAAATTAACTGATGAGGACTTAAAATATATATGTGAAATAATACCTACTGTTTTGATCAAAAGACATTTTAAAAAATACAATAAACATTTTCATAAAATCAAGCCTGGATTCAGTCCAGAAACATTAACTAGAGAAGAGATCTTTGAAATTCTTTATAGAAATCATTCTGAACCATTTATATCCGACTTTATAAATAGTTTTATCTCAGAAGAAATAAAAAAGATTAAATCCTCATTTTCAAAAAAACTTAATTATGGCATTGACGAGAACACAGCGGTGATAATTTCATTAGCCGAGAATAATTTTAATTCTAATATTCCACTTTATTTTAAGTTAACGGAAAAAGAAGTGTCTCAGGATTACTTAAATATTCTTTCATCTGCGGTTAAATACAGCGCTACTCTTATTAAAGAAAGCAAAATAATAAGTGAGGACTTAAGAGTGTCCGATAAAAATATTAGCGAATTATCTAATGAATTAAAAAAATTTAAATCTAAAAATTCTAGGTTAACAAGTAAACTAGATGAATTAAAAGATCTAGAAAAAGAAAATACAAATTATATTAAAGAAATTCAAGGATTAGAAGAAGTTGAGAGAGATGATAAAAAACTGGTTTCTGAATATATTAAAGAGACTGAAAGATTAAAAAATACTATAAAAGACTTAAAAGACAAGTTAAGGTCATGTAAGTTTGACCCCGAGGATTTTATATCCAAAGAAGAATACCAAGAAAAAATCAATAGTTTAAAATCTGGGTGTTATTCAGCTATATCAGAAAAAATTTTAGAAATAGAAAATCTAGAAGCTAAAAAATCGAACATAGAAAGAGAACTCAAAACCATTAAAGAAAAGTTTAATTTCGATAATTTCATAGAAAATGATCTTTCACATCCATTAAGACCGAAGGATATGGATGAATTTGAAGATTTTTTTAAATTTAATTTGCAATCAATAGGAATGACAACCGAAGATAAATACTATGATCTTTTCTTTAGATATCTTGAATCAATATTATTTTCTGGATTTCCAATTCTAATCAAGCAGAATCCAGGAACTAATCTCGCTAAAATCTTATCCAACACTATAAGTGGAAGTGAGATTTTTAGGTCTATTAATATAGACTCCTCTACAACACTACATGATATTAATAACTTCTTAAAATTTTGTGACGATCGAATTCTTGTAATTAATAATATCATAGGAAGTGGTCGTGAATTAGAAATATTGCCCTTGTTGATATCACATAAAAGTAAAATAATTATCTTAACTTACTTATACGATAGGACTCTTTACTATCTTCCAAAAGAAATTTTAGAATACGTAAATTATGTAAACTTAAGCAGTTGCAAAGTTTTCTCTAAAGATGTCTCTTTAGACGAAGACCCATCGATTATTGAAGAACTTCCTTATGATCCGGAAGCATTAGATTCTTGTTTCCCTCAAGAATACAATAATCTTTTCAACGAAATAAGCAAAGAGTTTGGTTTTGAAGAGGAGTTAACTTCATTACTAAAAATAAATATTGATGATGGAGAATTTCTAGATTGTCTACTTGTTTTTTTCTTATTGCCTTATGCTAGAGACGTATTAAAGATAAATCCATTTGAAAATTCTCTAGAATTGCAGAGATACTTGAGTGAAGATAGTGCATTCTATTATAAAGATGTTTTATTGGAGTGTCTTAACCTATGAATGAATTAGCAAAAATTATTAAAGAAAACCTAAAAATACAAAAATATAAAGATGAAGATGATGTGTCATATTTAAGTAGATTAATCTATTCCTCTTTAGGCTTATGGTGTTTAACCTTAGGAAAAAATTCTATCGAAGATATTATAGGAGTTAGTAAAAATTATTTAACTCGAAAATTAAATTTACTACTTGAGGAATATATAAATATTTTTCCCGAAATAAAACAGTATTTTTATCCACAACTCAAAAATCAATCTGTTGAAATAAAAAATTTAGAAAAAACTGAATTAGCATTATTCATTAGAAACCTTTATGAAGAAACAGGATATTTTCTAACGATAGAAAATAATTATAATGTTCTAAATTCAGGTAGAGAAATAATATCTCTTTCTAATGGAATATTCTTATATTTTGGAATACCAAATTATAATTTTTTGATGAATGGCTTAGGAATTAATACCTTCGAAAATAAAGCTAATGGTATAGAAATTAACCTCAAAGAATTTTTAATAAGAGACCCTTCCTCTCCAGAAGAGTTTGTAGAAAATAATTTTTGTGAAAGAGAATTCACTTCAATGGACACAGTAATAAACAAACTCGAATATTTTAATCCTCTTTCTAAAAAAAATATTTATAAATCTTGGAAAAAAGATATTTATTATTTTTGGAAAGAAAATAGTTATGACTTTCCAATTAGGACTGTTGCAAGAAATTTTGAATATAATGAATATTATAAAGTCTTAATTGGAAAAGATAATAAAATACTATTCTCAAAACCTATGAAAAATTATTTTAATAAAAAGGATATGTCTGGTCAGGATTATAATAGACTTTATTTAGCCTTAAGAAAATATTACGATAACCCAGCTACAGCTATATTTTATAAAATCGACGATGACCATTATAGGTTGGATTTATTCGCCTCTATTCCTAATAGAGAATATTTTTATCTATTGCTAAATGGCTGGCCTATTGATGCATATAATAACCGATATAATTTTATTATTAGTGATGATTCTAAAAGTTCGTGTGCCGAAGTTCTAGAAAACATAGGATTTAAAGTCAACTAAAGGAGAATTTTTTATGACAAAAATTGAAAATAACGTTCAAGCGTATTATAAAAATATTAGAGATAGGCTTTATGATTATATTAAATCTGATTATTTTGCTAATAGTGAAACGCTTTTGTTATACGCAGAAGATATATTAGGTGAAAACAATCCTAGTAATATAAACATTGCTAGAGAGCCATATATAGAAACTTCATCTTCTTACAAAAAAGAGGAAGATGGCATAAAAAAATCTAATATTGACCAAGGTTTAAAAAATATATTGTTAAAACTTATTGAAAAAAATGTTGGGTTCTACTCTTCTCCTTTCACACATCAAGTAAAAGCCCTAACATCGGCTTTAAATGGCAAAGATATTTTAGTATCAACTGGAACCGGTTCAGGTAAAACAGAATGTTTTTTATGGCCAATAATTTCTAATGAAATTTTGGAAGCATTATATAAGCCTAAAGAGTTTGAAATGGAAGCCGTTAGAACACTTATAATTTATCCAATGAACGCTTTAGTTTCAGATCAACTGGCTAGATTTAGAAAAACTTTAGGGTCTAGGGACTTTTCTGATATTTTTCAAAATGAAACTAAGTCAAATCGCCTTCCCCATTTTGGAATGTATACAGGAAGAACACCTTATCCAGGTGATAATTCTCCTGAAAAAAACAAAAAGTTAGCCGATAGTTTTCGCAAACAATACCTATTAAACAATGGAAATCACCCCGAAAAAATAAAAGATCAAAAAAATAAAATTGAAGGCTACAAAAAAATTAACAAGTATCCTGCCAGATACAATGAAGAAGAAGGACTTGAAAAATTTATTAGTAATCTTGAAAACAATGTACACACACCTGAACCCAAAGATGTGGAATATATAACTAGATTCGAAATGCAAGACCACACACCAGATATACTTATTACTAATTATTCCATGTTAGAGTACATGCTAATGAGACAAAGAGAAGCAAAAATTTGGGAGAATACTAAAAAGTGGCTAAATGCATCTAAGGAAAATAAATTGCTAATCGTTCTTGATGAGGCACATATGTACAGAGGTTCATCTGGAGGTGAAATTTCACTCCTAATAGACAGACTTCTTTCTAGATTAGAAATAGGAGTAGATAAAGTTCAATTTATTTTGACAACTGCAAGTATGCCTACAAATTCTGAGAATTCTATAAGAAACTTTTTTAACAACTTAACAGGAAAAGATTACGATGAGTGTGAAGTTTTGTTTGGCGAAAAGGAAGATATAAAAACAAAGACCAAGTTTCCACTAGATGGCCAATTACTTTCCACAATAAACACTAGCCAAGTAAGTGATGATGAAATTCTTGACAGAATAAAAGAATTTGCTGAGAAAATTTTTAAGGGCTTCCCTGAAAACATTGATAATAGAAAAGATGCCCAGACTTGGTTATATGATAATCTACCAAGCTATGAAGGCTATTTAAAACTTTATGAACTTTGTCGAAATGGTGCTAAATCCTATTCAGATATAAAAAAATCTCTATTTGGCGATTCAGACTATGGAGAAAAAGCTTTAGATGCTTTACTTGTCATCGTATCATTAGCTAAGAAAAACGAAGAAATCTTGTTCCCTGTCCGACTCCACATGTTTTTGAGAGGTATTCAAGGTTTGTATGCTTGCTCAAATCCTGATTGTAAAGCAAAAGGAAAATATTATTCTGAAAAAGAAAAAATACATCTTGGAAAAATTACTGCTGTGCCTAGAAAAAGATGTGAATGTGGTGGTCGTGTTTATGAATTGTTAAACCACTTGAAATGTGGTGGACTTTATTTAAAGGTTTATACAAAAATGTCTGATAGCGAAGACTTTTGCTATGTATTTCCTAACGAAGGTCTCAGTGGCAGTTCGGAAGATCTGACAGAGATGCAACTCTATATTCGTCCTGATGACTATATAGCAAATGCAGGTGATAACATTGGATATTTAGACCCAATAACAGGTAAACTATATTTAGATAATGAATATAGAGAAGGAAACTTTTTAACTGTATTATATCCGAAAAAAGATAAGGAAACAGGAAAGTATGTTTTTTCTAAATGTCCAAAGTGCAATAAACAAATGCCTTATAAAAAGCCTGGTAATTTCGCTACCAAAGGTAATATACCATTTTACAATCTTACTAAAGCCCAGTTTGAACTACAAACTCCAAAATCATCTTTGATTAACGAGGGTAAAAAAGTCTTATTATTCTCAGACTCAAGACAAAATGCAGCAAAGCTTGCACTTGATCTGTCAAAATCGTCAGACAATGATGCCTTTAGAAAGGCCTTGATATTAGCGGCCACTATAGCAGAAAATGAAAAAGAAGAGATTTCTCTTTCACAGCTTTATAATTATTTTATAAAGGTTTGCTATGAAAAAGATTTAAGCTTCTTCTCTGGGGTTAGTAAGGAAATATTTAATAATTCATTAAGAGAAATTAAAAGGATCTTAAAAAGAAACAAATCAATTAACGAACTTGATAAAGAAAGAAGACCAGACGATTACTATGAACAACTTTTAATGATTTTTACAGAAAGTCCTAGATCAGTACAAGATTTTGGTTTTGGTATTCTGAGTCCATTAGATGCATCTTTAGACGATTGTATAGACGATTTAATTGATGATTATGATATAAATATTCCCAAAAATAAACTAAAAAAAATATTAGTTTTATTATTTTCAATGCTTATGGACAGTTCCGCAGCTTTAGGCAGTGAAATTGATGATTCAATAAGAAAAAAACTTCCTGGTAGGCAAAATAACCAGAACTTTGGTGTATCCTCTTATTTTTATAATAGTCTCAATAAAAATTTTATATATTTGATACAGTCAGAAATAAATCTTGAAGAAGAACAATTGGAGCATGTTTTTGAAAAAATAAAATTTAGGTTCTTCGAGCAATCTTCAGATGGTAGACTCTATATTAAATTATCAGCAGTAAAATTAGAATTGTTGAGTAAAGATTTTAATATTTATCGCTGTGAAAAATGCGGTAAGATTTCTCCTTATTTATTAAATGGAAATTGTGGTAACTGTTTTAACTCAAAGAAAGTTCATGAGATTACTCAAGAAGATCTTTCAAGATTTGATTTTTGGAGAAAGCCGGTTGAAAAAGCATTAAATAATGAGAAAATCCAAAAAATAACTACTGAAGAACATACGGCACAATTGTCTCATAAAGATACAACTAGTGAACTAATGAGCAAGACCGAAGACTATGAAATTAGATTTCAAGATATAGATGTTGGAGAAAAAGGTGAAAATTCTATTGATGTCTTGAGCTGTACAACTACTATGGAAGTTGGTATTGATATAGGTTCCTTGACAGCTGTAGGCCTAAGAAATGTTCCTCCGATGAGAGAAAATTATCAACAAAGGGCCGGTCGAGCTGGAAGGAAAAATTCAGGTATATCAACAATTGTAACTTACTCTTCTGGCGGAGTGCATGACAGTTATTATTTTGAACATCCTGATGAAATGATTTCTGGTCAACCAAGAAAACCTTGGATTGATAGAAATAATCCTAAAATTCAACAAAGACATTTTAATATGAAGGCACTTAATAGTTTTATGGACTCTAGTGAAATGAAAGTTAAGTACGATAGTATTTTAGATGTTGGTATAATAACTTTTTGCAAAGAATATGGAAGTGCTTTTAAAGAGTATATTAAAAATTTAGATTTTCCTATTAATGAAACAATAAAACTTTTTAATCAACTCTGTGCAAAAGTTTTAGACTTAGAAAAGAAAAGTGAATACTTTAATGGAGATAAAGAAGTTTCTGCCTTTGATGTTTTCTACGAAGAAGGCTTTATACCATCCTATTCTTTTCCGAAAAATGTTGTAAAGTTTTATGTTGAGGAAAATAGTGACAATCACTATAAGAGAGGAATACTACATGCTCCTGAAAGGGATATTGCTATTGCGATTAGTGAATACGCTCCAGGAAGATATATAACAATTGATAAGTCACTTTATCAAAGTGCAGGGCTCTACAAAGTTCCAAGGCCTAATAATTATAAAAATAAAGCACCAGCAGAAAATTTCTTTAATAGTAAGGACTACATTAAAAATATTTTAGTTTGTACCGAGTGTAATTGGTTTGATGATGAGGATAGTATTCATAAATCTTGCCCTTACTGTGGCTCACCTATTGAAAAACATAGAATGATTAAGCCTTGGGGCTTTGGACCAATTAATGGTGTAGAAAGCAAAATTGAAGATAAGAATGAAGAAAGGACATATGCTGAAAATCCATTTTATTCTTATGTTCCAAAAAAATCAGAAGTTAAGAAATATAAGGGTACTAGAATTAGTTATGCAAATTTAGAAGACAAAAAAGTATTAATTGTCAACATGGGGAAAAAGAAAAAAGGATTCAATATTTGCAAATCGTGTGGAGGAGCTGAAATAGCTAAAGATATCCAGGATAATCAGCATAATATATATATGCCTTATATAAGTACTACAAGATGTAATCATAATATCCAAAATAATTTATATCTTGGATATGAATTCCTTACAGATATGTTCATGTTAGATATTTCTTATGATTCAAATAAACTTGTGTCAAATTATGACCCAGAAGAAAAAGCTATTTTAAAATCTGCTGCAACTAGTCTACATGAAGCTTTAAAAAAAGCTATCTCCCTTACTCTAGATATTGACTTTAATGAAGTTAATGGAGGCTGGAGATTTAGAAGTGATAAAGGTGGAGAGTCTCATATAGAGATGTATTTTTATGATAAACTCTCTAGTGGCGCCGGATACTCATCTTTAATTGGAGAAGAGCCAATTATGGAAGAAGTACTATTAAGAACAAGAAAAGTTCTAAATGACTGTACTTGTGATAGATCTTGTAAAAATTGTTTGGATAACTTTTATAACCAAAGAAATCACAACTACTTCAATAGATTTATTGGTCTAGAATTATTTGATTATGCTGTCTATGGAAAATATCCTTCCGATTTTTCTAAAGATGAACAAACTAAATACCTGAAACCTCTTAAAAAACTAATAGAAGAATATGATTTGGGCTTTAAAAAAGATGTTGAATTTAAAGTAATACCTTCTTTGAGAAAAAGAAAAAGAAATGAAAAGGGAGTTATATATTTTAATCCTATAAACTTATCAGATTGGCTACCAAATGCTTTTACTGAGTATTTGGAAAAGTAATATAAATAGATGCTACAAAAATTGATACGTTCCCTCTTTGCTGGGCAAACCTATAAGGAGGGGATTTTTATTATGCTTTTTAATAATCAATCAGCAAAATTTTTTCTACTTCATAAATTAAAAAGCTTTTACTTCCCTGTGATATAATGTTTTAAATAATATTCATCTATAATTTTATAAAAATAATTTTTTTAGGAGTCTATATGAATAGTTTAAGAGCTTACTATGAGTCGAGCATTTCTAACTTTTTGAAAAGTGATAATGATAAAATTTTGGGAGAGATTTCAAGAAATGATTCTTCTGCTGACACTAGGATACAACAAAAAAATACTTGGGAGGCTGAGATTGAAATTCTAAAAAGGGAGTTAAAGGATTTAAAGGATCCTTCTTCTAAAATTCTCTTTGAGTATGTCATTCCCCGCATGGGAAAGAGAATCGATAATGTAATTTTATACAAAAATATTGTATTTATTTTGGAGTTCAAATGTGGAAGCAATTCTTATAAGTCCAATGACTATGACCAAGTTTATGATTATGCTCTTGATTTGAAAAATTTTCACAAGGAAAGTTCTGATAAGTTAATTGTTCCTATTTTAATTGCAAGTGATGCTCCATCTTATCCAATTCAATTTATTTTAAAGGACAATATTTTAAAACCTCTTAGAGCTAATGAGTTTGATATTAAAAATTTAATTTTAAATGTATCTTCTATTTATAGAGAAAATGATTTTTCTTATGACTCGTGGATAAATAGTGAATATTTTCCAACTCCAACTATTGTTGAGGCTGCTCAAGCTCTTTATAAGGGTCACAATGTCAGTGACATAACTAGAAATGATGCTGGTGCAAAAAATATAAATATAACTACAGATGCAATTAATAAAATTATAGATTATAGCAAGGCTAATGATAGAAAATCTATTTGCTTTGTAACAGGTGTTCCTGGCGCAGGAAAAACTTTAGTTGGTTTAAACTTAAGTATCCAAAAATCGGATGCTAAAAAGGGAGAACACGCTGTGTTTTTATCTGGCAACTTCCCCTTAGTTCAAGTCCTAAAAGAAGCTCTTGTAAGAGATAAGATAAAGGCATTAAAGGAACTGGGAATAAAAACAAATAAGAGAGATGAAGAAAGACATACTAACGCTTTTATTCAAATGATACATAAGTATAGGGATTCTTTTGTCAATAATGATGATGTACCTCCTGAACACATTGTAATTTTTGATGAAGCTCAAAGATCCTGGAATCAAGAAATGATTCATAAGTTTATGAAAACTAAAAAAGGTATCCTTAATTTTAATTATAGCGAACCCGAGTTTTTAATTTCTACAATGGATCGTCATAAGGACTGGGCTGTTGTTGTCTGCCTAATTGGTGGTGGCCAAGAGATTAACGAAGGCGAAGGTGGCTTGCCTGAAT
The DNA here is from genome assembly GCF_900176605.1 of Peptoniphilus vaginalis. Classification (GTDB taxonomy): domain Bacteria; phylum Bacillota; class Clostridia; order Tissierellales; family Peptoniphilaceae; genus Peptoniphilus_A; species Peptoniphilus_A vaginalis. The sequence goes on along the minus strand of NZ_FXLP01000004.1, from coordinate 625,767 downwards.
GGTTTAATGCTCTAAGAGCTAAATTTAACGACTGGGATGTTTATGTTTCTACAAATTTAAAAGATGAGTATCTTATGGATAATCTCTGGAAAGATATGGTTAAGGGCTTAAACATAAAGGATCTTCATGACCTTCATCTTTCAGTTTCTATGAGGTCCTTTAGGTCTCCTGACCTTGCAGACTTTATAAAATACTCTTTAGATTTAGACTTATTAAAGGCTCAAGGTCTATATAAAAAAATTAAGGATAAGTATCCAATTAAGCTAACACGTGATTTAAATGTCGCAAAAAATTGGATAAGAGAAATATCCAAAGGTTCAGAAAAATATGGTCTCTTGGCTACAAGTGGTGCCCTTAGATTAAAGTCTGAAGGTATTTTTGTAAAAAACAATGTCAATGTTGCCAACTGGTTTTTAAATGATAAAGAAGATGTGAGGTCTTGCTATTATCTTGAAGACGTTATTACAGAGTTTGATGTCCAAGGCCTTGAGTTAGACTATTCAATTGTTGCTTGGGATGCAGACCTAAGGATGAAGAATGGCAAATGGGAATACAAAAAGTTCCATGGTTCTAAATGGATTAACATTAATAAGGCTGAAGAAAGACTTTATTTAAAAAATTCCTACAGAGTCCTACTCACAAGGTCAAGGCAGGGCATGATAATTTTTATCCCAAGAGGTTCTGATTATGACAAGACACGTTTAAGAGAGTATTACGATGAAACTTATGCTTATTTTAAAGAAATAGGGCTTGATGAAATATAACTTTACAAACTATCAATTCAAAGACAAAAATAAAATCGAAAATTTAATTGCAAATTTTTATAAATCATAGGCCGAGGTGATGTGTACCCATAAAACTGGACACAATATTCAATTAACTAATTGTAGTGGATGCTAACCTATACTTTGTAGGTGGCATCCATTTTGTTTTGGATTGAATTCTTTCATTATTGTAATAATCAATATATTCCTCTATTGCTCTCGAAAATTCTTCAAAAGAGCTATAGCTCTTTTCATAACCATAATAAATTTCATTTTTTAATCTTCCAAAGAATGTCTCCATAATGGAGTTATCATAACAATTTCCCTTCCTTGACATTGATTGTCTTATACCATGTTTTTTAAGCTCATTCACATAATATTTATGTTGGTATTGCCATCCTTGATCTGAATGCAGTATTAGATTATTTAGTTTTGGAAATTTGTTAAATGCTTTTTCTAGCATATTGGATATTTGTTTTAAATTAGGGTGTAAGGATAAGTCATAAGAGATTATCTCATTTGTATACATATCAAGTATTGGAGATATGTAGCATTTACCCCAAGAAAATTTAAACTCTGATGCATCAGTGGTCCATTTTTGCAGAGGTCTATCTGCCTTGAAATCTCTATTTATTATATTATCAGCTACTTTCCCTATCTTACCCTTATATGAGTGATATTTTTCCTTAGATCTTTTTCCGAATAGTTTTAACTCATGCATTATCCTTTGAACTCTTTTATGATTTATGACATAACCTTGACTTAGCAACTCCATATATACTCTTCTTACTCCATATCTTCCTTTGTGTAAGTTAAATATTTGAGTTATTTTATCTGCCACATGACTATTCTTAATTTTTATTTTATCAATTTTATTTATTTCAAAATAGTATGTTGACCTTGGCATATCAATAGCTATTAAAAGATATTTTAGTCTGTATCCTTTTTCTTTGAGTTCTTTGACAATCGCTGCTTTTTCGCCTTGAGTTGCGCAGCGTAGCGTTCTTCTCTCAAGGCGATCTATTTTTTTATTATTTCATTTTCTGCCTTTATATATTCATTTTCTGCTCTAAGTTTTATTAGCTCTTCTCTTTCAGATTCATTAAGTTCTTTTGCTTTATGGTTATTTTTACTTTTCATGCTTGGATTTTTGGATTTACGACCTTTCTTTTTATTAACAAGACCATTATATCCATAATTTTTATACTTGTTAACCCATGAATAGAGTTGTCCATCATTAATTCCATATTCAATTGCTATGGACTTTATTGAATTTCCAGCTAACACTTTAGATACCATTTCTAATTTCTCATCAGGTGTCCAATTGATATTATTTCCATGTTTTAAAATTTCTGGTCCATGAAGTTCTTCTAACTTAAACCATATTCTAATTGAATTATGAAAGATTTTTTCTTTTGTTCCTTCAGGTGTATTGGGCCATTTACCTTCTCTATACAACTGTACACATTCTTTTTTGAATTCATAACTATATTTCATAAAAAATACCCTCCTTACTGGTTTGTCCAGTAAAGAGGGTACATATCAAGGCTTCGGTCTTTTTTTATTTTACTTACATTTTTTATTTTACTTACATTTTTTATTTTACTTATATATTTTTATTTCTATTAATCCTATTGTATTTTATTCTTATTAGATATATATTTGACCTATCTAGGAGGTATTATGAAAAATTTTTGGTCTTATGACATAGATGATGCATTGAAGGAATTAAATTCTAGCCGTGATGGTTTAACTAGTCAAGAGGCCGCTGATAGGATTGAGTCTTATGGTAAGAATGTTTTTGATGAGAAGAAGGCTTCTTCTAACTTTATAATATTTTTATCTCAATTCAAAAGCCCTATTACTTTGATTCTTATCTTCGCTGCTATCTTGTCTATTTTTTTAAAGGATTATTCTGATGGTATCATTATTTTAATTATTATTTTGATTTCTTCTCTCTTGAGTTATCTTCATGAGAGCAAGGCAAAGGACGCTGTGAAGAAACTTCTTTCTTCTGTCAGTGTTACCTCTTCTGTTTTAAGAGATGGCAGTTTTAAAGAGTTAGACAATGCTGACTTAACTCTTGGTGACATTATTAAGGTGAAAACTGGTGATATGATTCCTGCTGATTGTTTGCTTATTGAAGGCAACTCTCTTACTACTGATGAGTCAAGCTTAACTGGTGAGACCTTCCCTGTTGAGAAGTCTTGCGGAAAGCTACCTGCCAGCACAGGTCTCTCTGCGAGGAAAAATTCTCTTTGGATGGGGACTCACCTTATTAGTGGGTCTGGCAAGGCTCTTATTGTAAACTTAGCAAGGGACACTGAGTTTGGAAAAATTACAAATTCTCTTAGTAAAAGGGATTCGGATACAGACTTCGAAAAGGGCATTAAAAATTTTGGCAATTTAATCTTGCACGTTACTACCCTCTTAATTGGTTTAATTTTCTTGTTTAATATTGTTTTAAATAAGTCTTTTTTGGAATCTTTTATGTTTGCCCTTGCCCTATCTGTTGGTCTAACTCCACAAATGTTGCCGGCTATTATTAGCGTTAACTTGTCACAGGGTGCCAAGAGAATGTCCGAGCAAGGTGTTATTGTGAAGAAGTTAAATTCCATTGAAAACTTTGGTTCAATGACAGTTATGTGTTCTGACAAAACTGGAACTATTACTCAGGGCAAGGTTAAGCTCCACTCTAGCCTCAATTTTGCTGGAGAAAATTCTGAGGATTTAAAAAAATTTGCAGCTATTAATTCATACTTTCAAGAGGGCTATGCCAATCCAATTGATGAAGCTATCTTAAGTGACAAGTCACAAGATTTTTCTGGCTACAAAAAACTTTTTGAAATCCCCTACTCTTTTGAAAATAAACTCTTAAGTGTCGTTGTGAAAACTAATGACGATTTTTCAAATAAGAATTTAATGGTCACTAAGGGAGCCTTTGATAGCATCTTAAAGATTTGCAAAACTTACGAAGGAAGTGATGGCAGTCTTGGATCAATTGATGCTATCATACCTAGTTTAAAAAATTCTTTTAATAAGTATTCAAGTCAAGGCTATAGGGTCTTAGGTCTTTCCTACAAATTTTTAGATGATTCTTGCGACCTTGAAAAAGAAACTGCACAAGATATGATCTTCAAGGGTTTCTTGCTTTTTATGGACCCATTAAAGGAAGATATAAGGGATGTTGTTAGCCAAATGAATAAGCTTGGCGTTGCCTTAAAGATGATAACTGGAGATAACCAAGAGATTGCAAAAAATATTGGCAGTCAAATTGGACTTAATCCTGAAAAAATTTTGCTTGGAGAAGATTTAAGTTCTTACTCCCTAAGTCAACTTAACAAAAAAGTTTTAGATATTGATATATTTGCTGAAATAAGTCCTAACCAAAAGGAAAAAATCATCATGGCTTATAAGGAAGCTGGAGAAATTGTTGGCTATATGGGAGATGGCATCAATGATGCTCCTGCCATCAAAGTTGCTGACGTGGGCATATCTGTTGACACAGCTGCCGACACAGCAAAGAATGCTGCTTCAATTGTTCTTTTGCAAAACAATCTTGCTGTCCTCTTATCGGGCATTAAGGAAGGAAGAAGGACCTTCATCAACACCTTGAAGTATATCTTTGTTGCTACAAGTGCCAACTTTGGAAATATGTTTTCTATGGCAGGTGCAAGTCTCTTTTTAAAGTTTTTGCCCCTCTTGCCCAAGCAAATCCTTCTTACAAACTTGTTAACTGACTTCCCTTCCTTGCAAATTGCATCGGACTCTGTTGATGAGGACTGGTTGAAAAATCCTGTTAAGTGGGATATGAAATTCATCAAGAGGTTTATGATTATCTTCGGAATAATATCCTCCCTATTTGACTATGTGACCTTCTTTGTTTTAATTTTTATTTTCAAGGCAAGGGAAAGTTACTTCCAAACAGGTTGGATGTTAGAATCTGTTATCTCAGCTATGGTTGTTATGTTAATCGTCAGGACTGCAAGACCAATTTTTAAAAGCAAACCTTCCAAAAAGTTAATCCTTGCTATTGTATGTGTCAGCATCCTCTTGGTTGGAATAATTTACAGTCCAATTAACTCCTATCTTGGTTTAGTTGACCTTCCTATCAAGGCCCTACTTGCAATGTTTTTAATCTCCTTTGTCTATGCCTTAGTAGCAGAAGCATTGAAAAAAGAATTTTATAAACGAAACTCCTTCTCACGAAAATAAATTTAATAGCTTACGAATATTTAGGTCGAGTTCACTCGGCCTTTTTTTTCAAATTTTAAATTTTTGTTCTCTCTGTCCTCTTGTTAAATTTTTTGTGTTATCCTTCTTTTCCCTACCTTACTAAGTCCCTTCTAATTGACAACTGGGCTAAATAATTGTATAATCGAAAAAATTACTTTTAACATTTTTACTTATATTTATGAGATTGTTTTGTAAGTTTAATTTTTTAATTTTTTATTACTAAGTAGTTTTGATTGATTAAATAATTCTTATTCACTTGGCAATTTTTATTGTGTTAAAAGTTTTTTATTAATTTTACAAAAAGGAGAAAAAGATGAAAGTCGCAAAATTTGGTGGCAGTTCACTTGCTGATGCTCGTCAACTGAAAAAAGTTAAGGATATTGTACTGGAAGACGAAGCAAGAAAGTACATAGTCGTTTCTGCGCCTGGAAAGGGAGTTAACAACAACCACAAGGTCACTGACCTTCTAGCAATGTGCCACGAACTAAGTGCCCACGAATTAAATTTTAATGAAGTTTACAAGATCATCGAGAATGTTTATAAAAATATTGTTGATGATCTTGTTTTGGATATAGACATTGATAAGATTCTTGCTGAGGTCAAGGATGAAATCACAAATGGAGCAAGTTATGACTTCGTAATAAGCCGTGGCGAGTTCATAAGTGCCCAAGTCCTTGCAGCCTATCTTGGCTTTGACTTTGTGGATGCAAGAAATATGATTGCCTTCACTAACGGGGTCTTGGATCTTCCAAAGTCTGAGGACAACATTAGAAGAATTCTCACTCAATATGAAAGAGCTGTTGTGCCTGGCTTCTATGGGGAAAAGGAAGATGGCAAGGTCAAAACTTTTTCTCGTGGTGGGTCTGATGTGACAGGTTCTGTCATCGCCTCTGCTCTTGATGCAGAGATGTATGAGAACTTCACTGATGTGTCTGGCTTCTTAGTTGCAGACCCAAAAATCGTCAAGAACCCATCCCCTATTGGTTCAATTACTTATAAGGAGTTGAGGGAGCTTTCCTATATGGGAGCCAAGGTTCTTCACGAAGAGGCCATCTTCCCACTTAGGGACAAGAACATTCCTATCAATATAAAAAATACTAATGCCCCAAATGATGAAGGAACTTTGATTCTTTCTAAGTGCGACATAAAAAACAAAAATATTTTAACTGGTATCTCAGGCAAAAAAGATTTCACTGTAATAAATCTTGAAAAGATAAATATGAATAGCGAGAAGGACTTTTTCAGAAAGCTAACTACAGTTTTCGAGTCCAATGACATTTCCATTGAACATATGCCTTCAAGCATTGACTCAGTTTCTGTCCTTGTGGCAGATTCCTTTATCACACCAAAGCTAAACAAGGTTCTTGAAGAGCTAAAGATTTATTTAAACGTGGACAATATTTCTTGGGAAAGGGACATCTCCCTCATCGCCGTTGTTGGACGTGGGATGATAAATGAAAAGGGTGTGTCTTCTAGGACTTTCACTGCCCTTGCCAGAGAAGGAATTAATATCAAGATGATTAGCCAGGGTTCCAGCGAAATCAATATTATTATTGGTGTTGAAACTCAGGATTTTGAAAAAGCGATACGCGCAATTTATAGAGAATTTTATAAGGAGGACTAAAGATGAAGGTTAATGTAGCAGTTGTAGGTGCAACTGGACTTGTTGGAAGTATGATGTTAAAGGTTTTAAGTGAGGAAAATTTCCCAATAGACAATTTATACTTGTTTAGCTCCAAAAAATCAGCTGGCAAAAAAATTGAATATTGTGGCAAGGAATACACTGTTGAGGAATTAAAGGAAGATTCCTTTGAAGGAAGGGACATCAAGATTGCCCTCTTCTCTGCTGGTGGTGCTGTCAGTGAAAAGTTTGCTCCTATTGCAGCTAAGGCTGGAGTAACTGTTGTTGACAACTCCTCTGCCTTTAGGATGGACCCAGAAGTTCCCCTAGTTGTTCCAGAAATTAATCCTGAAGATATTAAAATGAACAAGGGAATTATTGCAAACCCAAATTGTTCTACTATCCAATCTGTACTTCCACTTAAACCAATTCACGATAAGTACAAGATTAAGAGGGTAATTTATTCAACTTACCAATCTGTTTCTGGCTCTGGCATAAGGGGAATTTCTGACTTGGAAGAAGGCACTCAGCTTGCCTACAAGTATCCAATCAAGAACAACTGCATCCCACAAATTGATGTATTCTTAGACAATGGTTACTCCAAGGAAGAAATGAAGATGATTAACGAAACTAAAAAAATTCTTCACGACGACTCTATCCTTGTTACTGCAACAACCGTTCGTGTGCCTGTTAAGTTCTCCCACTCAATTTCCATTAACGTTGAAGTGGAAAAGCCTTTTGAAGTGGAAGATGTAAAAAAAATCATCGCCGACTACCCTGGCATGGTCCTTAAAGATGATCTTGCCAATGAAGTTTATCCAATGCCCCTAATGGCAGCCGACAAGAATGAAGTTTTTGTTGGCAGAATTAGACGTGACTTCACTGTGGAAAATGGTCTAAACCTATGGTCTTGTGCCGACAACATTAGGAAGGGAGCTGCAACTAACGCAGTGCAAATTGCGGAAAAAGTCTTGGAGGTTTAAGTTGAAAATTGCAATAATGGGCTTTGGCACTGTGGGAACAGGTGTCGAAGAAATCTTATACAAGAAGAAAGATGCCCTCTTAAAAAATAATTTTGATATAAAAATTGAAAAAGTTTTAATTAGAAATAAAAATAAAAAAAGGTCTCCACTAGATGAGAGCCTTTCATTCACAGATGATTTTGATGAAATTTTAAATTCTGATGTGGATACAGTTATTGATGTGACTTCAAGTCTTGAAGAAACTCATGAAAGAATTGTAAGACTTATGAAGGCTGGCAAAAATATTGTCACTGCCAACAAGGCTGTGGTTTCAAAATACTTTGAAGAATTAAATGAGCTTGCAAGAGAAGAGAATATTTTCTTCTCCTACGAGGCTGCAGTCGCTGGTGCCATTCCAGTAATCCATCCTCTTATGGAAGAGACCTTCTTCAGCGATATGAATAGGGTCCAAGGGATTTTAAATGGGACTTCCAACTACATCCTTTCAAAGATGGAAGTGGAAGGCTCCTCCTATGGCGAGGCCCTAAGAGAAGCCCAAGAGCTTGGCTATGCTGAGGCTGATCCTACTGCTGATGTTGGTGGCTTTGATGCCATGAGAAAGATTAGGATTTTATCTTCTCTCATCTACAATGCAAAAATAAATGAAGATGAAATTTTTACTTTTGGCATTCAAAATGTAAATAAATCTGATTTTGATTTTGCAAAGGAAAGGGGCTACTCCATTAGACTGCTTGCCAAGTCAGAGTTAGCTGAGGGCAAAATAAATATTTCTGTAGTCCCTACATTTGTAAAAGATAATTTCTTCGCAAAAACTTTTGGTGGCACCAATGGCATTAAGGTCTGGGGAGAAAACTTCACAGCCTACGAGCTAAAGGGGCCTGGCGCAGGCAAGCTTGAAACTGCCGATGCAGTAATGCGTGACCTCTTGAGAGTTCTTGCGAAAAGAGAAATCAAAACTTTTTATGACGCAGGCAATACTCATGAAGTTAAAAATAATTTAAAGAATAAATTTTATGTAAGGACTTGTGAGCTTGCAGAAAAATTAAAAGATTTAATTGAAGAAGAAAAAGTCCTAGGCGACCAACACTTAATAGTAACAAAGGAAGTTTCTCTTGATGACTTGCGTGATGCCCTTGGAGACCTTTCAAAAGTTTTCTTGGCAGAGATTGAGGAGGACCTATGAAATTTTTATCAACAAGAAATTCAAATTTAAAAATTTCTGGCAGAGAAGCCATTGTAAAGGGAATCTCTGAAGATGGCGGCCTCTTTGTCCCAGAATCCTTCCCTGCCTTTGACATAATGGAAAACTTAGACCTATCTTATACAGACTTGGCCCACAAAATTCTTTCATTATATCTTACAGACTTTGACAAGAAGGACTTGTTAAAGATTATAGAAAAATCCTACGCTTCCTTTGAAGATGAAATTGCAAAAGTGTCTTACCAAAAGGATTTTTACCTAGAGCTTTATCATGGCAGGACTTCTGCCTTTAAGGACTTTGCCCTTTGCCTTCTTCCAAACCTCTTGGCTTACGCCAAAAAATCTCTTGGCATCAAGGACAAGACATTAATCTTAACTGCAACATCAGGGGACACAGGCAAGGCTGCCCTAGAAGGTTTTTACAACACAGAGGACATTGACATCTTGGTCTTATACCCAACAGAAGGTGTGAGCTCCATCCAAAAGGCTCAAATGGATACAACAGGTTCTTTAAATTCAAAAGTTATTTCCATTGACGGCAACTTTGACGATGCTCAATCTGCTGTAAAAAAAATATTTAACGATGCTTCGATAAAAGAAGAGCTTAAGAAAGAAAATATTTATCTTTCTTCTGCCAACTCCATTAACATTGGCAGGCTCCTTCCCCAAATTGTTTACTATTTTTATTCCTATGCAGACTTAGTTAAAAATAAAAAAATATCTGGCGGCGAAAAAATCTCCTACTGCGTCCCAACAGGTAACTTTGGAGATATCTTGGCTGGCTATTATGCCAAGGAAATGGGTCTACCAATTGACAAGCTTGTCATTGCATCAAATGACAACAATGTTTTGACAGACTTCTTCACAACTGGAAGATACGATGCCAATAGGGACCTCGTAAAGACAATTTCTCCATCTATGGACATCTTAGTTTCATCAAATCTTGAGAGATTAATCTTCCACAAGTCATCAGATGCTATAGTGAAAGAAAAGATGGAAGATCTAAGGGACAAGGGAGTCTTTGAATTCAAAGGAGACTTCAAGGAATTCTTGTGTGGCTATGCCAATGAAGAAGAAACAAAAAATGCAATAAAGAAGGCCTTTGAAGAAGAAAATTATTTAATGGACCCCCACACAGGAGTTGCAAAAAATATTGTAGACAAGCTTGGACTTGAAAAGACTGTAATCTTATCAACTGCAAGTCCCTACAAGTTTTCTTCAACAGTCCTTGAAGCTTTGGGAGAAAATCTTTCAGATGACGAGTTCGAAAATACTAATATCCTTCACGAAAAAACTGGGGTAAAAATTCCATCTGAAATTAAAAAATTAAAAAATAAAAAAATTATTCACAAGACAAAAATTCAAAAAGATGAAATTGAAGAAGAAGTTTTAAAATTTGCAAAACGTGGCAAGAGAATTTCTGTGCCAGCAACTTCTGCCAACCTTGGACCTGGCTTTGACGTCCTTGGCCTTGCCCTTGATTTATCCAACACTTGCGAGTTTAAAGTCACTGATGATAAAGATGAATTTGAAAATAATTTAAAAACAAATTTAATCTACCAGGCCTACAAGTATGCCTTCGACTTCTACGATGAAGAAGTTCTTCCAGTGGACTTTGACATTGACGCAAACATTCCACTTTCACGTGGTCTTGGGTCATCAGCTGCCTGCATTGTCATGGGTATTATGGCAGCCTTCGATGTAATGAAGAAGGACTTCGACAAGAAGGAAATTTTAAAAATTGCAGCAAAGATGGAAGGTCATCCAGATAATGTGGCTCCAACAATTTTTGGCAATGCTGTGGCATCAATCTTAAAAGAGGACCAAGTCTATGTAGAAAAATTTGAAATTTCAAATAATTTTAAATTCTTGGCAATCATTTCTGACTTCAAACTCCCTACAAAGGAAGCAAGAGATGTCTTGCCAAGGACTTACTCAAAAGAAGATGCTGTCTTTAATCTTTCAAGGCTTTCTATGGTAATCTTGTCACTTATCTCTGGCGACGAAGAAAACTTAAAAGTTGCCCTTGATGACAAAATTCACGAACCCTACAGGTTAAAACTAATTCCAGAAATTAATGAAATTGAAAAAATAATTGATGACAGTAAGGCCCTTGGTCACTACCTAAGTGGTGCTGGCTCAACAATAATGGTAGTCTTAAAGGCAAGCGACAAAACATCAGAAGACGAAATCAAAAATAAACTAGATAAACTCTCAAATTCTTATGAAGTCGTGAGACTTAATATAGATAAAAAAGGCGCCTTTATAATTTAAAAATTTGACTTAATTTAATTCATGTTTATATAACAAACCCCTAAATCTCAAAAATTTAGGGGTTTCTAAATAAATATATATTTTTTGTTTTTCTATTTTATCTAATGCTAAATGAATCTTTAATTACACATCTTCTTATTCTACAAAAACTCTTAGCACTTGTTATACCTTCACCAGTAGGACCGGCAATTGTAAAAGTAGTAGAGCCCTCTCCACCAACACCAATCCCAGAATATGAAGGTGCGTTCTTTACAAAAATTGTACATTCTAAAAGTTTTGCCATTTTTGATAATTTGTCAACATTTTTTGAGTGCATTATTGCAGTATGTCTATTTCCATGTTCCGCCTTATGTGCACACTCTATTGCCTCATCAACATTAGGAACAGGAACTATAGGTAATATTGGCATCATCATTTCTTCAGTTACTAAGTGATCCTCTTTGTTTGCTTTAAAAATAATAAGCCTTATATCATCTGAAACTTCAATTCCAATTTTACTTAAAATGTATTTTGCATCTTTTCCTACAAATTCAGTCTTTGGTTTTCCATTTTCTTGACTAACAGTGTTATCAAGATTTCTTATATCATTTTCAGATGTCAATAAATATGCACCATTATTTTTCATATAATAGATCAAATTATCAATTTGAGATTCAACTACAAAAACTTCCTTTTCTGCTATACAAGGTACATTGTTATCAAAACATGCTCCATTAACGATGTCTTTTGCAGCTTTTTCAATATCTGCGGTTTCATCAACAACAACAGGTGGATTACCAGCTCCTGCTCCTATTGCTTTTTTGCCAGATGAAAGAACTGTCTTAACAATTCCAGGACCACCTGTTGCTACAAGAAGTCTGACCTTAGGATGGTTCATCATAATATTAGTAGCCTCAATAGATGGTTCTCTCACCATGGTTATTAAATTAGCAGGTGCTCCACCTGCTACTAGAGCTTGATTAAGCATTTGAATAAGAGTTATTGAAGTTTCTTTTGCACGAGGATGTGGTGAAAACACAACAGAATTACCACCAACTATCATTGAAATTGAATTTGATATTATAGTTTCTGTTGGATTAGTAGTTGGTGTAATAGATCCTATAACCCCAAAAGGACAATATTCTTCAATCATAAGACCATTTGACCCTGTTAATGCATTTGTCCTCAAATCTTCTTTCCCTGGAGTTTTTATTGCAGCTACTCTATTTTTTATTACCTTGTCACTAACTCTTCCAATTTTAGTTTCTTCAACAGCCATATTTGAAAGAAGTTGTAAATTCTCTTCTTTTAAAACTGTCTCTCTTATAATATCTGCAAATCTATCTCTTTCGTCAATCGAAAGATCATAAAGTTGTTTTTGGGCCTTATCTGCTGCTTCGATTGCTTCATCCATATTGTCAAAAACTCCGTAATTTGTTTGACAACTTTCAAATGAATTATTTATACTTCCTTCTTTTTTTAATTCTTCAATTACTTGTTTTATGACTTCATCAATCATGTTGTTTTCCATATTTTCCTCCAATACAACTTTTTGAAATACCTAAGGGTGTTACCAATAAAGCTTCTTCGCTTCTATAAGTTTTTATCCCAGTTATTTTCTCAAATAAATCTTCTATTCCGTCAAAATTTGAAGCTCCTCCAACTAAATATAAGGCCTGTACATCTTTATTAACCAACACATTTTTTACTATAATCGCCATTTTTTCTAAAACTGGCTTTACTATAGTTAATATTTCTCTACTATTAGATTTTATTTTTAATTCTTCTGCCTCATCTATGCCTATATTATAGTATCCAGCTATCGTTAAGTTCATGTGATGGCCACCTGTTGGTTCATCCCATGTTCCTATAACATTCCCATCTCTCATCAAACTTATCCCAGTTGTTCCTCCGCCTAAATCAACAATTGCACCATTTTTTATTCTCAATGTTTTCGCAGCTGCTGTTGGCTCATCAATTATGTTTGTAACTATAAAACCAGCTGACTCAACAACGTTAGATATAGCTTTTACACTCCTAGGATCAATTCCTGGTGGTATAGCACAAGCTGCATATATAAGCTCTACATTTAGTAATTTTTCTAGCTCTTCTTTTAAATCCTTGACAATTTTTATTGCTTCTAAGTAGTCAACAACAATTCCATCCCTTACAACCTTGGAACGTCTAATTAAACCTGCGATTGGGTTGTCATTCACATCTGTAACAACGAGTACAATATTTGCAGTTCCAAGATCCACTCCAACTTTTAATTCACCATCTTTAAAGTCAACAAATTTGTTTTCTTTTATTAAGTTTGAAAGTTTTAATAAGTCCTTATTCTTTATCAATTTCTCACCTAGTAAATTTTTTCAAAACAACATAGTCATTGTTTTTTATACCTACAGCATTTGCTTCATCAGTGTCTAAGTGCATTTCCAATTTGTACTTATCGCTTACCCTAATGAGTACATTGCCCATTACTGCTTTTCTCTCGCCAAAAAATTGCACATCAACAAAATCACCATCTTTTACATCCATAAACTTTGCATCTTCAGGAGTCATATGAATATGTCTAAGAGCTATAATAGTTCCTTCTGGCATATTTATTCGTCCATAAGGTCCAATAACTTGAATACCAGGAGTTCCTTGTAGTTTTCCAGATTCTTTTATAGGTGCCTTCACACCAAGTTTGAAAGAATCTGTAAGAGATATTTCCACTTGTGATTTTTTTCTTATAGGTCCTAAAATTCTTACATTGTTAAATTCACCTTTCGGACCTCGTATTGTTACGCATTCTTCGGCTGCAAACTGACCTGGCTGTTTTAATGTTGATTTAACAGTAAGCTCATAATCCTTTCCAAACAAGCTTTCTAAATCTTCTTTAGATAGATGTATGTGCCTATTTGATACACCTACAACAATCTTGTGATTATCTATATCATTTAATCTTTGTAAAACTTCTTTTGAAATTTTTGCTATAAGTTCATTATTATTCAACATATTACTTCCTTTTTTAGAAAATTAAATTTATTATAAACATACTAACTGCAATTACTATTGCAGGTGGATCAATATATGTATCGCAATGAGAATTAAAAATTCTGCCTGCAATTACCCATAGTATTGCATTGATGAATCCTGTAATAGCAGCTAAAAATATATTTTGCGTCAAAATAAATACAGTTGCTGCAGGATATGTTACGTGATGCGTAATTGGAATAGAATAACCCATTTGTAAAAAAATAAGTGATAGGGCTGAAATTCCAAAAGCAAAAACAGGATAAATTGCCATAGCATCTTTACTAACTCCAGCTTCAATAAGCTTTTGACCAATTATGGCGATTCCTAGTGATAACAGGAACCCATTTACTGAATTTTGTATTATTTCAACTTTAGGAAAAATCTCTCTTTTTTCTCCATCTTTTAATGTACCTATAATTGATGTCTTTCCAAGGATAATTCTATTTAAAAATAAAACTATACATACACAAAAAGCAGGATAATCTGTTACAAATACAGATTGTTTTGTTATCAATGTAAAGGCTACTATACCTACTAAGCCATAAATTCCACCAACCAAAATTGTGGTTATATCATTAATACCAAAAAGAGATGCTAAAACATTTTGTGCATTATCTAGCTTTTTAGCTTTATTTGCTGCATATGCTGCTGCGGCAGCTCCCGCTGCAAAGGATACATGTGGGCCAAAGAATGGACCAAATGCCACATTGCCAACAATATAATCTGTAACTCCTGAAAGGGTTAAAATAGATCCTATTAAAGCAAACACTCCTGTCAAGATAAAAGCTGGTATCGAACCAAAAGCTGCTCCGAAAGCTCCTCCTGCAAAACCTGCAATTATTGTTAAAATATCCATAGTACACCTACCTAATTAAGTTTTTTAGTTCATCTTTTTTGTCTGTTTTCTCCCATGTGAATTCATCTTCATCTCTTCCAAAATGACCATAAGCCGCTGTTTTTTTATAAACAGGCCTTTGTAACTTCAAGTTCTTTATTATGCCATCAATACTCAAATCAAAAACCTTCTCAGTTACCTTATAAATTTTTTCTAGATCAAATTTTTCTGTTCCAAATGTATCTATATATACACTTTCTGGATTTTCTTTTCCAATAACATAGGCCAATTGTATTTCACACTTATCACATAATCCAGCTGCTACTAAATTCTTCGCAACATATCTTGCCATATAAGATGCTGATCTATCAGCTTTAGATGGATCTTTTCCGGAATATGCTCCACCACCGTGTCTTCCAATTCCTCCATAGGTATCAACAATTATTTTTCGTCCTGTTAATCCTACATCAGCCTTTGGTCCACCAATTGTAAATTTCCCAGTTGCATTTATATGAATTAAAGTATCGCCTTTTATCAAAGACTTATCTATAACCTTCATTATTACTTCCTTGATAAGCTCGTATCTTAAAAGTGCAATATCTTTGCTTGCCTTATGATGTGCAGCAAGAACTATTGACTTAACATAACTAGGTCTTCCATCTTCATATACCAAGCTAACTTGAGATTTTCCATCAGGGTACAAACCTTGAACTATTCCCTTTTTCCTGACTTCAGAAAGTCTTTTTGTAAGAGCATGAGAAAGTTCAACCGCTAAAGGTAGATAGGATTTACTTTCGTTTGTTGCATAACCAAAAACAAGTCCTTGATCTCCTGCACAAATTTTTTCTTGATTTACCCCCATTGCTATATCCTTTGACTGCTCATCTATATTTGTAAGAATAATAGCTTTATCTACATCAAAACCTGATTCATTAGTTGAATATCCAATTTCTTTGATTGCATCTAAAGCAACCTTCTCCACATCTATCTTAACTTTTGATGTTACCTCTCCAGCTATAACAAGAAGATTGTTTGAAATCATATTTTCAATAGCAACTCTTGAATTGCTATCTTTTTTTAAATATTCATCTAAAATTGAATCTGATATTATGTCACAAACCTTATCAGGATGACCTTCTGTAACTGATTCTGATGTAATAATAAATTTATTCATTATATCACCTAGCTTTTCTAAACTGCTCAACTGTTATTTTCTCGTATTTTTTAAATACTTTGCTAAAATAACCATATTCGTTATATCCTAAATTAAATGCTATATCCAAAACACTGCTATTCTCTAACAATATGTATTCTTTTGCTAAATTTATTTTCTTTAAATGAATATAATTTACAACTGTAAGATTATATTCATTTTTAAAAAGCCTACTTAAATAACCTTGGGATATATTACATTCCTTCACAACATCATTAAGAGAAATATTTTTGTTTAAATTATTTTCAATATACTTAAAGACGTCTTTTAATATTGGATAATTTGCAATACTTTTTTTCTTAAAATAATAATTAATAATTCTAAACATCCATATATTACAAAGTCTTTTATCTTTTACCGTTAAATCACTAATTGGGAAATCCTTGTCTAGTAGATCTTTATCTTCTGCAAAACTGTTAAAATTAATTATTTTATTTCCTAAGTTTTTTAATTTGCCTTTTATATCATCCTTGACTTTTACATCACTACTATTAAAATCAAATTCATTTATTATCTCAATTAAATACTCATTAACTTCAATAAAGTCATTCATATTAACTGTTTGTTCCATGTTAAATAGAAAATCTTTTTCATAACTCTTTTGATTTATAGCGTCATATTTTTCTAGCTTCTCATTAACTTTTTCATATGTTAGAGGCTTTAATATTATTTGGTTTAAATTTATATTTTCATTTCCTTCAAAAACTACATCATGAGGAAATGCTACTAGCAATACTTTTGTTTTATTATTTGTTTTTTCGATTTTATTTATAAAATCTACCCTTGTAATGTTAGGCATTATGAAATCAGAAAAAACTAAATTAATATTGTTATTTCTAACATAATCTATTGCTTTATTATAAGAATTTGTTTCTCCAAATATACTGAATTTCTCATTCTTTTCTATTATTTTTTTTAATACATCTCTCATTAAGGTTTGATTACTTACTAATAGAACACTATACATATAATCACCCTAATTTTTTATAGGATATTTTATAGAGATAACTGTCTTTTCATTATCTTCAAAAATATTTATCTCTTGTTTTCCATTTGATATTTTCTTGAAATCATCTTCCAAATTCTTTATATATTCAAACATATTTTTTACTTCTCCGCTTATGTTATGTATATCTTTTAACCTTTCAAATGCTTCTTTTGAAATTCCAACTCCATTATCATTAATTAAAATAATTATATTGTCTTCCTCTCTTTTTACATTTATCTCAATGTGGTACTCATCCTCTTTGAAATTAAGTCCTAAATAACACATAACTAGAGTATAAGGAATTAATATTTTAAAAGGCATACTGCATTCCTTAACATCATCATCGATATTAATTTCATATTTGAATCTATCTTTATATTGGATTTTTTTCATTTTGAAATAATTAATCAAAGTTTTATAAACAAAATTTATAGAATCGGAGTCAATTTCAATTGAGTTAATGAAATAATTCCTCAAATACTCGCTATATTGGCTGGTATTTTTTGCCTCTTCTATTAAAGCAAGATTTGAAAGTGATTCCATCATATCGTTTAAAAAAAGTTTGTTTAAATTATTATTAATTTTTAAGATTTTGTTCTTAAGCTCTAAGTTTTTACCTTCAAGCTTTTCTATCTTTTCTTCTAAGTCCTTTATTCTCTTTTTATTTTTACTTTCATGATAACTTGAAATTAATTCTTTCTTTATTATCTCTGAAATTATTAGCTCAACCAATCTTACAATTGACTCAAATTCTGTAAATGTATACTTTTTTGAATTTATATCTATATCATTTAGATGTAAACTTTCCAGATTTATTTCATCAAGTAAAAGTTGTTCTTGCATCCTTAGGACTTTTTCAGGAGCATCCTCACATATTACTTGACCTCCTATAAAGGCACCTAAATATTTATCATTAATAACAATTGGGATTGCAACCTCTAATAAATTAAAAGGGCAAAAATATATTGATGTTTTTTTAGACACAGCTGATCTTATAGCTCCAGATGCATCAGATAATTCACATATTTTTTTGCACATTACATTTTCTCTAATATAACTGCACCTTTTAGAGAAATTTGTCATCTCTGTTAGAGGCTCTCCCTTATAATCAATTGTGACAAAAGCAAGTCCTGTTACATCAGAAATAACTCTTTGAATTTCTTCTAAATATTCTTTTCCAAAAATAGAATATATGTCAATTTTGCTTCTTCCGTCTGTATATTTTTCATTGATTTTTATATTAGGTATATGTTTATATTTTTTATTAATGTTCATAAATCCCTCCAAGACGATTTAATCTCATAATAATCTTATAAAAGCTAATATATCTTTTCAATAATTTCTTTTATCTCATCAATACTTATACTATTTACAGAAGTTTTCATACAATTGTCTTTTAAAGCATTCTCAGCAATTTGATTCTTCGTTTCTAATAGTTTTTCTCTTGACACATTACATTCACTTAAGCTTTTTGGCATATCCATAATTGCTTGTAAGACTTCAATAAATTTATTTAAATTATTTACTGCTTCTGTATCATCTTTAGCTGTAGTAACTCCAATCTTTCTTGCATAATTAGCATATCTTTTTTTCATTGCTTCAACTTTCGAATTAAATCCTATAACACTTGTTAAGAGAATACCATTGCAAAGACCATGAGGTATTCGCAATTTAGCTCCTATTTGATGTGCTATTGCATGATTTATTCCAAGCCCTGCCATTTCAAATGCCATACCTGCCATCATGGATGCCAAATGCATCTCTTCTTTGGATTCAATATCGTTCATATTTCTATAACTTCTATAGAGATATTTAACAACCAATTCTCCAGCTTTTTCTGCTAAAGCATCGGAATATGAGCTTCTATTTTTACCAACATAGGCCTCAATTGCATGAGTTAAAACATCTATGCCTGTATTTGCAATTATTTTCTTAGGAAGTTCTTTAACAAGACAAGTGTCTAAGATAGCCAAGTCCGGTAACATATTATAAGACTGTAGCAAGTGTTTTACTTGTGTATCATTGTCCTTTATTACTGATACACTTGTAACTTCAGATCCAGTTCCACTTGTTGTTGGTATTGCTATAAAATAAACATCTTTATTTGTAACTTCCTTAGCAAAATATATTACACCTTTTGCAGAATCAATTGAGGATCCTCCGCCAAATCCTATTATTATATCTATATCTTCTTTTATATATAGAGATAAAGCCTGCCCTATTATTTCAAGGCTTGGATCAGGCAAAACTTTGTCATATATAACAACTTTATTTGATGCGTTTATGCTTCTTAAAACTTTATTCATAAGAACACTTTTTGCAATAAAAGAATCTGTTATTATTAAAATTCTCTTTTCTTCTATCTCTTTTAATTTACTGAGAGCTTTTCCTTGAAATACTATTTCTGTTTTATTTATTAAATCTTTCATACTTCATCACCTAATAGAAAAGGCATCAACTAAAGCACATCTTCTCTTTCTTGCAAAATTTCTTGCACTTGTTGAACCTTCACCTGTTTTATTTGCTATAGTAAAACTTACTGGATTGTTATCTGAAAAACCTATACCTTCTAAGGAGCATCCATTTTTTACGAATATTGATGTTTGCATTTGCTTAGCGGCAATATTAAGCCTTTCTATGATATTAGAATAAATTCCTGCTGTATGATGTAGCCCTTGCTCAAGATTTAATGATGTTTCTAATGCATCGTCAAAATCCTTTGCTTTGACTATTGCAATAACCGGCATCAATAACTCTTCTGTTGCAAAAGGATGAATCTTTGGAACATCCACAGCTATTATTTTGTAAACGCCATTAGATTCTATTCCAGCAAATTTTAATATTTCTTTTACATCTTTTCCGCCCAAAAATTTATTTGGCTTCAAATCTTCTGTTAAAAGAACCTTGGAAAGTTTCAACATATCTTCAACTGTATCTACGTAAAAAACTCCCTCTTTTTCAAGAGCTTTTTTGAATTTGTCGTAAACTGATTCAACAATTACTATATTCTTTTCTGTAACACATAAAATGTTATTGTCAAAACTAGCACCCTTTACAATGCAACTTGCTGCTTTATCTAAGTCTGCTGTTTCATCTACAATAAAGGTAGGATTAGCTGCCCCTGCTGATATTACTTTTTTGTCACATTTATTTGCAGCCCTTGCTATATCGCTTCCCCCAGTTACAACCAATAAATTTACATCAGGATGATGCATTATTTCTGATATATTTTTTATGCTAACTTCGGATAGAGTAGTAACCAGATTATCAATCCCTGATGTTCTAAGTATTGTAGTCGCTATTATGTCAGTAAGGTATTTTGTTACTTCTATTGCCCTTGGATGGGGGCATAGAATAACGGCATTGCCAGAAGCCAATAAACCTATTACATTATTTATTACCGTAGCTACAGGATTTGTGCTTGGCATAATAGCACAAGCAATTCCAAAAGCCGAATATTCGTAAAGAGTCATAACTTTATCTTTCGTTAAAACTTCTGAAACTAAATCTTCAGTTCCTGGAGTTCTCTCAATACTCAACTTTATTTTCTCAATTTTGGATACAACATTACCCATGCAAGTTTCTTCATAACTTTTTTGTGCAAGTTCATCTACATGATTTAAAAGCTCTTTTCTAAGTTCTTGTATAATTTCCTCTCTATCTGAGATCCCAAGCTTTCTATATAATTGAAAAGATGATTTTACAGCATCTATTGCATCGCATACTGTATCAAATACTGCTCTTTTATTCATAATTTACCTCACACAATTAAATCATCAATAATTCCTATTATTGCCAAATCTATCACCGATGATTTCCTATCATCTTCTACACGAACTGATGAACCAGAACCTACTAGTACAAGCTCACCAATACCAGCTCCTACATAATCAGCCGCAACTGATTCGTTTCTAACTTTTTCGCCCTTGGCATTAATAGGCTGTATTATCATAAGCTTATATCCTACTAGGGTGTCATTTTTTCTTGTTGCAACAACATTACCAACTACTTTTGCGATAAACATAATATCACTACTCACTTGTCTTAAGGTTCTTTGAATCTTTTTGAGATTTCTTGCTTTGAGTTTTTTTGATTTCCTTGCTTTCAACTTTTACAGTTTCAGCTATTTTAACTTCTTTTTCGCTCAAATTGTTTTTAGTTTCAGATTCCTTTTCAACCTTTTCTTCTTTTTTTTCATTTTCTACTTTATTTTTATCTTCAACTTCTTTTATTTTTTCTTTACTTAAAGTTTTTACATCATCTTTTGCGTTAACTTCAAGCTTATCCTCTTTGTCTAAATGAAAAAAACCGTCAAGACTATTAGCTGGTCTTGGTATAACTTTTGATGAAACAAATTTGTTAAATGAAACTGCCAAACTTTTTCCAGAATCGATGGCAGCTTTTACTGCTCCAACATCTCCAGATACTTTCACAGTAACAAAGCCCATCCCTTTAGTAATTTCGACATCTTCCATTTTTATATTTGAAGCTTTAAGCATTGTATCCGCTACTATAATAGCGTTTGTTAGACCTACTACTTCTATAAGTCCCAGTGCCCTATTCATAATTTCTCACTTCCTCTATATCAACTATATTTATTCCATAACTTAAAATTTCCTCATAATAATTTAATAGTTTCTTTATATATTTTTCAGGTTCTTTCCCTGTTACAGTTTTTACTGTTTCCTTCCATAAATATATATTTTTGCCATTTTCAAAAAGTTTCATTGCAAGTGCAGATTCAAGCTCATCTTCATTTAACATTGTTATATTAACAATATTTTTCATTTTTATATCAAGGAAGAAAGTATCGTTTTTTGAAATTAAATCAAGTTTATTTTCATCAAAATCTATAACTTCTTTCCAACAACATGAAGCCTTTATTGTAAGCTTATGACTTTCGTCCAATTCTCGGCTTATAATTGCATTTGCATTTAAATTTAGTTTTTTCAAACTATCAAGGGCAATATAATATTTGTTGTTCCATGGCTTTGAGAATATAAAATTAATGTTTCTATTTTCAGAAATTTGTTTCGCTATAAGCTTTATAATTTCTTCAAGCTCTTTTTTACTAATATTCATTTAATCACCCTACTTATATAAGTAATAGAAAAGTTAAAATACCAAAAGATATTTTAACTTTTCTCAATTCTATTATGCTTAAATATTATTTATCAAAGTGAGGAATAATTTTTTCAGTATCTGAATGTGGTCTTGGGATTACGTGAACTGATACTACTTCGCCAATAGCTCTTGCTGATGCAGCACCTGCATCTGTAGCAGCTTTAACTGCTCCTACATCTCCTCTTACCATTACAGTTACTAAACCAGAACCGATTTTTTCATATCCTACTAGATTTACATTTGCAGCCTTTACCATAGCATCTGCTGCTTCAATTGCACCTACTAAACCTTTTGTTTCAACCATTCCTAAAGCGTCTGAATTCATAATTTACCTCCTGATTATTTTCTATTAAATATATGGACTTGTTGTTGATTTAGGATCTTCTCCTAAAGCCCCTAGCAATTTTTTACCAACTTCTATAGCTGCCTTTACAGCTTGACGAACTGCTCCTGAATCTCCTGTGAAAGTTAATATAACTTCGTTAGAAAAACTTGTTCCTTGTCCTGGAGAAGCATATCCTACTACTTCAATGTTTGCGGCTTTAACAGCAACATCAGCAAGAACTGTACCAATTCCAGCTGGAGCTCCAATTACCATACCAAAGCTCTTTCCATTAGGTGTTCCAAAAGCCTTTTCTAAACAATAACTAGCCCTAGCAGTATATTGAAATTCCAAGTGCCCTGCATCATTAGAATATACATCGCCAAAATATTTTGGAAGTACATCCAAAGCTATTTCTACAGCACGTCTTGCATCAGATACATCATCTGCTCCTATATATATTAAGCATCCGTGTCCTGCTCCACCCTTTGTATCTCTTGGAAGTTCAACAGTAATTACTTCTGTGTTAGTTGCTTTTACTGCATCATCAACAGCCATAATTTGTGGGCCTGCCCCAGTCCTTGAACCAATAATACCTATTGATTTGTATTTTCCAAGATTTAGCTTGTCTACTAACATTGGATCAACACTAGCTATAACTAAACCGATTGTATCTCCTATTGCTGTTCCAACAAATTCAGTAACGTCTACTTTTTTGCATCCATTTGAAGAGCAGCATTCAGTATCTTTTTGGTCTATTCCCAATTCATTAGATACTTGTCCCATTATTTTTTCTAATAAATCTTTATCCATCGTTTCCTCCTTAGCCTCCTACTTTACAAATTAATCCACTAGATTCCACTATTTCTTTTAATTTGTTTATATAATCTTCATCTAGCTTTTTTACATTAGATAGTTCATAATCTCTACCTAATAAATTATATTTTCCTTCACCAAAGTTATGATAAGGCAATATGTGTAACTCTTTTACATTTGGCAATGTTTTTACAAAAGCAACTATATCCCCGAATTCCTTTTCATCTGCATTAACACCAGGGATAGTTGGTACCCTTATTATTGTATTGGCAATTTCCTGTAAAATTCTTGCATTCTTTTTTATAAGCTCATTACTTACACCAGTTACTTTTTTGTGCAGTTCATCATTGTTTGCTTTTATATCAAGTAAAACTAAATCTATATGTGGAACAACATCTCTTATTACTTCTTCAGAAGCATACCCTTCTGTTTCTATTGCAGTATGCCATCCTCTTGATCGGCAAGCTTTAAAAATTTCTTTAGCAAATTCAGGTTGCATTAAAGTCTCTCCGCCAGAAAGTGTTATTCCTCCATTTGATCTGTAATAAAAAGAGTCATCTTTTTTTAGTTCAGTAATAACTTCTTCTACATTCATTACTTTACCCTTAACCTCTAATGCACTAGAAGGACATACATTCGCACATTCTTCACACATCACACATTTATCTCTATCGATAAAGTTTGGGTTTCTAGGATCTAATGCCTTTTGTTTACATGCCTTAATACACATGCCACAATGTATGCAAAGAATCTCTCTAAACATTAGCTCTTTTCCTTTTCTTTGTGATTCAGGATTTGAGCACCAAATACATCTCAAAGGGCATCCTTTTAAGAATACTATGGTTCTAATCCCAGGACCATCGTTTATTGAATATCTTTGAATATCAAATACGACACCCTCTTCGTTATAATTTATAGAATCCATAGTCACCTCCAACTTACATAGTATGTTCTGTTCTATTTATAATATCGTCTTGTACCTCTTTGGCTAATGTTACAAAGTGAGCTGAATATCCTGCTACACGAACTAATAAATCTTTATGATCTTGAGGATTCTTTTGTGCTTCAATTAAGGTATTTCTATCTACTACATTGAATTGAACATGGGCCCCTTTGTGATCGAAATAACTTCTAACAATAGATACAAAGTTCTTTAATCCTTTTTCTCCTGAAACAGCTTGTGGTGAAAATTTTTGGTTATAAAGAGTACCGTTAGATGCTTGGCCGTGTGGAAGCTTAGCTACAGAGTTTGCAGCAGCAGTAGGACCATTTGTATCCTTACCTTGTCTTGGTGATACACCGTCAGCAAGTGGTGCATGTGCAAGTCTACCATCAGGAAGTGCTCCTACATCTTTACCAAATAATACATTGGCAGATACTGGATAAATTCCTGCTTGGAATGCTCCTCCTCTTGGATTTGTATATTTATCAACTTCATCACAATAAATTTTTGCAGCTCTGATTGCAAATTCGTCACAAAGTTCATTATCATTACCAAAGCTATCAGTGTTATCAAGTATTTTTTGAATTGTTCTGAACTTTCCTGTTGTTTCTTGTGAACCACATCCACAATCACTAGATACTACATACTCTTCGTTTAATTTGTTTTCAAGATCGTCAACATTGATTGATCCTGTTGAAGCTAAAATTTTCTTAACAGCTTCATAAATTTCGCTTTCATTCATTTCTCCAACCTTTGCAGAAACAGTTTGAGTATTGCATCCACATCCAGGCATTAATGAGTCTGTAAATCCAAAGTTCTTTTCTAATGCTTCTCTTAAATCAGTAAGAGAAATTTTCTTTTCTTCAAATACATTTTTGTAAATAGCGTATAATGAGTCTCCAGAATCTGCTACACCAAATGCTTGAGGTCCTGTAAAGTTATAAATAGCTCCACCTGATTGAGCAGATTTACCTCTCTTAATACAATCATCAACCATAGCTGACATAAATGGAAGATTTCCTCTTTCCATATGTGCATAATCAACGCAGTTATCAGCTTCAGCTAAGTATTTTACGAAGTATTCCATTTGTTTTTGATATGCAACAAATATGTCATCAATGGACTTCATATCAGTAAGTTCGCCAGTCTTAGGTCCAAGTTGTTTTCCATTACATCTACCGTTGTTTAATGTTATTTCAAGAACTTTTGCTATGTTAAAGAAAGCGGCATCGTGCCATCCTTCAGTTCTGTGACCTGCTTGAGGTTCAACACAACCTATAATTGAGTAGTCTCTTGCATCTTCTATCTTAACTCCTCTTGATACTAAGTTAAGTACAATAACTTCATCATTATAGAAAGCAGGAACACCGTATCCTAGTCTTGAAACTTCGCAAGCTCTTAATAAGAATTCATAAGGAGAGTTTTGGTGAACTCTTACTGAGAATGAAGGTGCTGGTAAAGCAACATGAGCAACAGCTTCCATACACATATAAGATACGTCATTTGTAGCATCAAAGCCTTCAGAATCTTGTCCACCTACACATAGGTTTTGGAATACTGCATAACCAGCAAAGGCTTGTGCTGAAATTTCATCACGAGTTTTATTTATATCATTTAACTTAACCCAAATACAGTCAACTAGTTCTTGAGCAAATTCTTTTGTAATAGTTGTGTCTGCCTTATAAGATGGATACATATATTGATCAAATCTTCCTGGTGAAATTGAGTGACCATTTGATTCAATTTGAACCATTATTTGAACAAACCAAAAAGCTTGACAAGCTTCCCAGAAATCTCTTGCACCATATTCAGGAACTCTCTTACAGTTTTCTGCAATTCTTAAAAGTTCTTGTTTTCTTTGAGGATTAGTTTCAACATTTGCTAATTTTTCAGCCCTTTTAGCATATCTGTGTGCAAAATTTATTGCAGCGTTATAAGAAATAATAACTGCCTTATAAAATTGCATCTTTTTAATTGCTTCAGGTTCTGATTCGTCCATTTCATTCATTGCTTTGACTGTTTCTTCAAGGACTCCTCTGAAACCTTTTTTAATTATTTTTTCATAATCTACATTAACATGTCCTACACCACCATAGAAATAATTTCCTACAGTAAAGATTCCATTTGCAATACAATCCTTTGCTTCTGTACTCATTAAAGAATCTGCAAATTCAGATGTAGTTTTTCCCTTCCAATATTTAAATACTTCATGTAGTTCCTTTTTTGTTTCTTCTGGAATCACAAAAGGATCTGCAAGTCTTGTTGCCATAGTGTCGAACTCAGCTTCTACCCATTCATAAGAAAATTCAGGGCAAAGTCCTGTTGATCTTGGTGCCTTTGTAATGGAACCAACAATTAATTCATCATCTCTAATTGTTACTGGAAGCTCATTAAAAAGTTTTTCAACTGCTTTTGCTCTTCTTAATATGTTTGTAAGACCTTCTGTTTCTTTGTAAGACTCTGTAATTAATCTTGCTCTGTCAGACTCAACTTGTGGCACTGCATCGATAATAACTTGTCTCAGTCTTTTCACTCTCTCTGTAGGTTGTGAAAACCCTTTTTCTAACATAAAATACCTCCTAAATTTTATTTTGCTTATGTAAACCATCAAGCTTATGGAAATTATATCTTTTATCTGAGTTAGATTTAAAATATTATGCAAACCTTTGTAATGTAAAATTAAAACTTTTAATATGTATTCCTTTAATATTTATTGGCTGATGTTTTATCAATTTTTTATGAAAAAATGACAATACAAACTTCTTGTTGTAGAATCAAAACATTTTCCTAGCCATATATTGAATTTGATGTTCTCTTTAAATAAAATTATTTTTATATAAGATGATAAGGAAGTGATTTTATGGATTCTTCTTATTTACTTGCCGAATTTCGAAGTATAGCCCTTGGTTATAAAGAAGTAAATTGTATAATTTTAAATTATCCTGTGGAACTTTTTTTAGTAAAAAATATTTGCCCTGGAAGTATTCTTTTTATATTTAAGGGAAATGACCACGATATCCTAGGAATAAAAAAATATTTAAAAGAAAAAAACATATCTGCCCTACCTATCCTAAATATACATGAAGATGTTATGAGCAGAATTAATTCTCCTGACAAATCAATAAAAATATCTTCTTTAATGATTTGTGAGTTTAAAAATAGTATTTCTTCCATTAAGGCTTCTGACTTATGTTTAAAAGCATCTGGTGTTTCTATTATTAAAATTCATTTCCAAGTCGGACTTTTTGGAAAAGGTGTTCTCATTTTAAGTGGTTTGTTATCAAGTCTTGAGAATTCAAAAGAAACTATTTTAAATAATTTTTCAGATAAAGACATTATTGCTTTAGAAATCATCGAAAATCCTGTAGAGGAGTTAATAAAATGTATTTAGATAAAATAGAAAATATTCAAAAAAAATACCACTCTCTATTAAGAGACGGCAAAGAAGTTGAAATGCTCCCTCTAATTGAAGAAGCTATTGAAATTGCTTTTTCCAATAAAGATTTTGCAAAGTTAGTTGAATTGCTTAATGATTATGGTGGTGCACTTAGAAATACAGGAGATTATTCTAAGAGTATTCAAAGCCTACTAACTGCAAAAACCCTCATTGAAACTCATTTCAACAAAAACTCTGAAGCCTACGCAAATACTCTTATGAATTTAGCAAATGCTTATAGAATGAATTCTAATAGAGAAGAGGCCTTGAATTTATTTAATGAAGCTGATGGAATTTTCAAAAGTTTAAACCTTTATAATTATTCATACGCATCAAACGCAAACAACTTGGCTCTTCTTTTCTTAGAAGATGGAAACCTTCAAAGGGCCTATGATCTTTTAAAATCGGCTGAAAAGATTTTGTCTGAAATTCCACACCATAGCATACAACTTGCAACTACATATAATAATTTATTTGATGTTTGCACTCTTATGAAAAAAGATAGCGAAGCCAAAGATTATATTTTTAAAGCAAAAGAATTCCTTGAAAGTAAAATTTCTCCAGCTAATCCACTTTATGCTAGTGTACTCAATAATCTTGCAAAATATTATTTTAATATAGGAGAAATTGAAAAAAGTACATCACTTTATAATATTTCAAAAAAAATTATTGAAAATACTTATGGCAAAGAAAGTGAGGCTTATAAGAATATAGTTAGCAACTTAAATTTCATTAAAGAAAATTTAAAACCAGAGTCAAAAGATGATATTACTGAAAATAATTTGAAAAAAGGTATAGAAATTTCGGAGGACTTTTATTTCAACCAAGTAAAACCCTTCATATTAAAGAATTATCCAGATCTTGTTAGATACTCTGCCTTTGGTCTAGTTGGTGAAGGTTCTGAATGTTACGGTTTTGATGATGAAATTTCTAAAGATCACGATTTTATAAAGAGATGTTCTTGGTTTTTACCTAGAGATATAATTTCTCAACTCCCTATCACTGAAATAAACTTAGGTGATGGGCTTGTAAAGATTATTGCAGTAGAAGATTTTTACAAGTATTATACCCTTTATGAAAAAGGTCCTTTAACTTTGAAAGAATTTAGAAAAGTCCCTCAAGATCTTTTATCAGTGGCTACAAATGGAAAGATATTCGAAGATAATTACGGCAAGTTTTCTTATATTAGGCAAAGACTTCTAGCATATTATCCAAAAGATTTAGTTTTAAAGAAACTAGCTTACCTTTGTAATAAAATTGCCCAATCAGGTCAGTATAACTATCAAAGATGCTTAAAAAGAAATAATTTAATGGGAGCTCAGATTGCACTCAGCGAATTTCTGCAATATTATTGTGAATTTATTCACCTAATAAATAAAAAATATATGCCTTTCTATAAGTGGCAATATAGATCTCTAAAATCATTACATTTACTTGGCGAATATACTTGTTCAAAGATGGATGCTCTATTGTCTTATAGTGACATTAGCGAATCACTGCAAAAAATTGACATTATTGAAGAAATGTGCGAGAAATTAGTGGGATACCTAAATAAAGCTAACCTTTCGAATTTAAATGCAAATTTTTTAAAATATCATTCTTCTGAAATAGTTAAAAAAATAAATGATGAAGAATTAAAAAATGAAGATACATGGATAAAGTAGGTTAAATATGAAATTCGATTCAACATCAAAAAAAAGAGATGAAACTCTAAAAAAAATTGTAATAAGTGAATGGAAGTTTTTTACTAATGTAAATAATTTAGGTAAAAGAGCTTTTTGTCAAGATGATTCTTTTACCTTTATATACTCTCGTCTTTGTTACTGGAGTATCTATAATGATATAATACTAACTTCTTATTTAAATGATTTAATCAGTGCTAAAAAGGACAATAGAAATTTGATTACAGAAAAATATGCTTATATGATGCAATATACTGATCCTAAATATTTTAGCAAAATAAAAAATAATCTCCCTTATATCTCAAAGGACAAAGATATCCTCGTCAATTCAATAATGGCTATTTATCTCGCTTGGGAAGAAGATATTAGAAAAAAAAATCCTGAAATCTTGGATAATAAGAGAGATTTATATAATTCAACAAATAGTACAGCTAATACTAGCATAGAATACTATTTCAAAGGTGAACTTTATAGTTATTCAGAAACAACTTTAAAACTTATATCCAAATATTATATAAGCGCATATCAAAAAGGAATAAATTTAGTTGAGAAAAATTTAAAATTCCTTAAAGATAAATAGTCTTATGACTTTTACAATAATATTCCTTACTTTTAAAACTACTTTAATACTAAGTGAATTAAAGAATCTTTTACTCCAAAAATCACTTACATAAATATTCCTATAAATTCACAGTCATAGTAAGTTTTTAAAAATTTTCCCTTTAATGATTATAAATAATATTAAGAGCAAGGTCGGTTTGCCGACCTTGTTCTTTATTTATGTGACAATTTCTGTTAGAATATTTTTAAATATATTTTAACAATGTGAAAGGAGCACTTATGAACAACTTTAAGGTCAGAGACCTTGTCATCACTTCACTATTTATTGCACTTGTATTTGTATTCACTTGGCTTGTAAAAATCCAACTTCCCTTCTCACCCAACGGCGGCTTAATTCACTTGGGCAATGTACCCTTCTTCTTGGCAGCAATCTTTTTTGACAAGAGAGTTGGCATGACAGCAGGAGCTCTTGGCATGGGACTCTTCGACCTCACAAGTGGATGGGCTCCTTGGGCACCAATGACTGTGATCTCAGCACTTCTTATGGGCTACATACTTAACAAGATGAACTACAAGAAGTACACTCTTAAAAGTTTAGTCTTATCCTTTGTCCTCCTTGCCCTTGTAAAAGTTGTTGTTTATTACATAGGAGAAATTTTTATCTTGTCTTCCTTTGTTGCACCCCTTGCATCAATACCAGGCAACCTTATTCAAATTGGAGTTTCATCTGTCATAGTCCTTGTGATTTTAAAACCTATGGAAAAAGTTTTTAATAGCATTAGATAAAAAAAGATAGCTGGATTAAATTATCTAGCTATCTTTCTTTTTTTATAAAGTTTCTCTCAATCCTTATATTCAATTTTGAAATAATCTAAATATGTCTTAAATCTATCCTGCGCAGACAGGCAAGTTTCTACCAAGTAGCCTCTTTCCTTTTTGTATTCTGCTAGACCTCTGTAATAAAAAAATTTTAAGTCTTCGCTAATTATGAAGGGAACAAGGTCATGCATTAGGCACTCTTTAAAGATAATAAGCCTCCCAACTCTTCCATTGCCATCTTGGAAGGGATGAATTTTTTCAAACCTATAATGAAAGTCAATTATATCTTCGACAGTCTTGTCTGTCCTCTCATTGTATGAGTCTAAAAGCTTTTTCATATCACTAGACACATCTTGGGGCAAACTCGTTTCATATCCACCAACTTCGTTGGGGTAGACCTTATAGTCTCCAACCCTAAACCAATCTAGCTTTGAGTCACTTGTTCCAGCCTTTAAAAATTTGTGAATATCTTTTATATAGTCTTCTGTTAAATCTTCATCGTAGGAGTCGATGACCTTATCAATTGCTTGAAAGTGATTTAAAGTTTCTATAACATCATCAACATTTACTGCCTCATTGACACCAAGAGTGTTAGTTTCAAATATCATCCTAGTTTGGTCTTCAGTCAGTTTACTTCCCTCGATGTAATTAGAATTATAAGTAAATTCAACTTGAAGTTTGTGATATATTCCACCACTTATTTTATTGTTTTTCTCGTATTTTAAAACATCTAATAAATTTCTATTCATAATACAATTATATCCTTTTTGCCAGCAGCCAACAAGAAAGCAATAAGTCAAAGTCTCCTAGGCCTTAGATAAGGCTAATACAAAATAGAAAATTTTTAAAAATTATCTTGGATGATGATTTCTCTATTTTTATTTATGTCTTCTGCCTTCTTTAGCATTCTCTCAAGATCTTTTTCATCGAAATTGTAAACAGAGTTGCAGAAATAACAATTCACTTCCGCCTTCTTGTCCTCTTCTAAAATTTCTCTAATTTCCTTTGGTCCAACTGAGACTATTGCATCTTCAACTTTTTCACGAGAGCAGTTGCACTTGTACTCGATGTCTCTTTTTTCAAGCACCTTGTAGTTCATACCTTCCATTAAAATTTCAATTAGTTTTTCTGCATCGTGGTACTCATCAATTACTGAAGTTACATTCTTTAACTTCTTCAAGTTTTCTTCAAGCTTTGCAATTTCTTCTTCCCTGCAGTCTGGCATTAGTTGAACTATAAAGCCTCCTGCTGCCTTTATTGAATAGTCAACGTCAACTAGGACTCCAAGGCCAACTGCTGATGGAATTTGGTCAGATTGCAAGAAGTAAACTGCAAGGTCTTCTGCAATTTCCCCACTTGTTAGGTTAACTGTCCCTGTGTAGGGCTTCTTCATTCCTACATCCATTGTCATAGTCAAGTTTCCTTGACCAACTACTCCAGCAACATCTATCTTTCCATCAGACTCCCTTGTTGGAAGGTCTGCCCCAGGTCTTGAAACGTAACCCTTTACAAAGCCATCATTTTTACAAGTTGCAATAATGGGACCTGCTGGACCATTTCCATTAATGGAAAGAGTTATTGAGTCTCTTTCATTTTTTTGCCAGGAGCCAATGATTGCTGTTGCAGTTAAAACCCTGCCCAAGGCTGCTGAAGTTGTCTTTGAAAGATTGTGAATTTTTCTTGCCTCTTCAACTACATCTGTTGTTATGGCTGCAGATATTTTTATAGTTTCTGTTTCATCTATTGCTCTTAAAATATATCCCAAATTTACCTCCTTGCGATTATTGTGTATCTAGAACTTGTATCACTTGCCTCTCTAAACTCATAGTCATCGTAAACTTCTATATCACAAAAACCAATTTCTTTTAAAATATTTGTCACATAAGAAAGGTTGTATGCCCTCTCTAGGTGTTCTTCGTAAAATCTCTTATAATTGTTGTCTTCAGTGTTTCTGAAAAAATTAACCCCATAGGTATTTAGTTTTGACTCCCCATCAAAAATATTTTCCCAGATGTAAAAGACATCTTCAACTTCGTCAACAGTTACAGGATCAATGTTCTTGAACTTGTACTCTGTGTTGAGGTCAAAGATAAAGATCCCACCCTCTCTTAGGTGGTTGTAGGCTGACCTCAAGGCTGCCTCAAAGTCTTCCCCCTCTATTAAATAATTTAAGCTGTCACCAACTGAGACTATAGCATCATAAGTCCCTGGGGCAGAAAAACCTGCCATATTTTGCTTAAAAAGTCTTAAATTCCTACTCCTAATCTTATTTTCACAGACTGCCAACATATCCTCTGATAGGTCAAAGGCATGAACCTTGAAGTCCTTGACAAGTTTTTCAGTAAGACCTCCTGTCCCACAAGCCATTTCCAAAATTAAGTCAGCTTCTAAAGATTTTTTCTCTAGAAGCTCTCTAATAAATTTATAAATTTTTTCGTAGTCAAGGTCATACATGAGCTTGTCGTAAAAATAAGCAAAATCTCCGTACATCATGATCTGGCTTCAAGCTCCTTCAAAATTTCTTCCAATACCCTAGTAGAATTTTCGTGGATGACAACATCAGCACGCCTATCCATTGGTGTTGGGTCATTGTTAATTATAATCAAGTGGTCTACGTAGTTTGGCAAGAAGTTTACTGGTGAAACAGTAAGTGATGAGCCAACAACTATAAGGGTGTCAGTGGAATCAAGTTCCCTTGCTCCCCTTTCGAAGTCGTCTGGCATCATATCGCCAAACATTACAACATTGGGCCTAATTACTCCGCCACAAGTATCACATCTTGGTGGAATTTCTCCAACCTTAACTTTTTTTCTCATCAGGGCAAAGGGATATTCCTTGCCACACTTCATACAGTGAGTCCCACGAGTTTCGCCATGAACTTCATATATATTTTTGGAACCAGCCTTGGCGTGAAGGTTGTCAATATTTTGTGTGATTATGCCAGCTAAAAAGCCTTCCTCTTCCATCTTGGCAAGGGCCTTGTGACCTCCGTTGGGTTCTTGGTCGTTTAAGTCTTCCAAAATCTTGTAGCCTTCCTTGTAAAAAATTTCTGGATGATTTAAAAGTCTGTCCTTAGAAAGGGCAAGGGCTGGATCCATCTTGGAATAGTAGCCAGATGATGACCTAAAATCAGGAATTCCTGAATCTGTAGAAATGCCTGCCCCAGTAAGGGCAAAAACCTTCTTTGATTTTAAAATTAAATCTGCTGCTTCTTTAATCTTATCCATATCCTATCTCCTTAAAAAACAATATAGTGATAGATGAAATACAAAATCACAAGGGCAATAAGTGGCACGAAATTAAACAAGTCAATGGCCTCTACATCCCTATACCTTATATTAGCTTGTCCCTCAGCTTGATTTTCCTTCTTTAGGTTTTTCAAAATAAGCCTGCTTAAGACTATTGAGAAAATTGAAAGAACCACTAAAATTATAATAATTGAAAGCTCAAGAGAACCAATCTCACGAGAAAATTTTGTCTGTCTCAAAAAGCTAAAGACCCTTTCATTTACATACCTGGCAGATAAAACTGCAAGGACGTTATTGACAAAATGAGCCAAAATTGCAGGCAGTATTGAGCCGGTAAATTCAATTAAACTTGCAAATAAAAGTCCCAACAAGAAGGGGGCTATAAAATTTTGAATGTCAAAGTGGAAGAGGGCAAAGACAAGGGCAGATATCACTATGGCAAACCTCTCTCCATAAACATTGTAGGCATTGGTAAGGGTTCCCCTAAAGAAAACTTCTTCACAAATTGCCGGCACAAGGCACATAAAAATTAAATAATTAAAAATCGGAACCTTTTGTAACATTAACTCCATGGGGAAATTTTTGTATTCAATGAAGTTTGAAAGAAGGGACAAAAATACTCCGTTAAGAAGTAAAATCACAGGATAGGTTAATATCACAAGGATAATTGTAAGCCCCAAGCTCTTCATTGGGACCCTCTTGACCTTTAAAACCTCTTTTATTCTTCCTGTTGAAGATATAAGTAAGGCTGGGATCAAAACAATTACCACTTCTGTTATGAAGGTCCCCCAAAAGCTAAAACGTTCCTGAATGTTAAATCCAATCGTCAAAAATATAATTGCAAGAACGAGAGTCAAGGAGTTGACACTCATTACATTTAAATTTTTCTTCTTAAAGTTTCTCATTTTTTTCCTTATAAGTGTAGATGTAAGGGACATTCCTGTAGTGGTCGCCATAGTTTAGGCCGTAACCAACTATAAAGAGGTCCTCAATTTCAAAGCCAACATAGTCGGCGCTTACATCTGCCTCTCTCCTTGAAGGTTTATCTAACAAGACGCAAGTCTTTAAAGTTTTTGGTTTGTAAGTCATTAACTTTTCCTTCACAGCATAGAGGGTGTTGCCTGTGTCTAATATGTCATCAACTATTAAGACATTCCTGCCTTCTATGTTAGTGCGAAGGTCTGTCAAGAACCTAACCTCTCCACTGGAGCTTTCGCTGTGCCCATAACTTGACGTTGTTAAAAAATCTATTTCAACTAATCTATCTATCTCTCTAACTAAGTCTGCTGCAAAAATAAAACTTCCCCTTAAAAGAGCAATAACTACGAAATCATCTTCGAAGTCTTTTTCAATCATCTTGCCCAGGCTTACAACTTTTTCTTGTATCTCTTCACGAGAAAATAAAATTTCTTTTTCCATAATTCCTCCATTTACATTATATCAAAAACTTGTAAAAATTCATCTTTAATTGCCATTATAAGCCTGGCTTTGGTATAATGACTTGGAAGGTGATCTTATGAAAAAAAGTTCTTTTGAACTTGCATTAAATAAATTATTAATCCTCTACATAATAGACAACTTCAACCACAGACTAAAGGAGAATGACCTGTCTTATTTTGTATTGGATATTGAGCTCTTCAATTATTTTTACTTCAAACAATATTTAAAGGAGCTAGAGTCAACGGGCCTTGTCCTCTTTGACAATGAAAAAAAATATTATCTATCAGATGATGGAGTCAAGACCTTAAATATTTTCTACGAGCAAATACCTGAAGAAAATATAAAATTCTTAGATGAGAAGATGGAAGTCTACCACCACGAATTACTTTTAAAAAATTCTGTCTCTGCCGAAGTAATTGAAAGAGATGGAAGCCACTACGCTCAACTAAAAATTAGAGACGACGAGATTGAAGTATTAAATTTAAAAATTGAAACTTCAGACGCCACTATGGCGAAGAAAATTTCTGCCAACTTCAAAAAAAATCCAGAAGAAATTTATTCAGAGATTTTAAAAATCTTGACAGAAGAAGAAAATAAATAAGTAAAAGAAAAAGGACCGCGAAGGTCCTCTTTTTTTGAGATTTGGAATAAATATTTTCTTATTCGTTTAAAATATTTTAAAAATTATTTTATATTGCGTAGTCTCTCATATTTCTTCCTGCAATGGCAACTGTTGATGCATTGTGAAGGAAGGCTGAGCGAGTGTTTGTCACATAACCTAAGACTCCAAGAATAATTAGGGCTCCGTTAAAGGAAATAATTTCTCTGTAATTTCTGTGGATTCTTCCTTCAAGAGCTCTTGCAATTTTTATTACGTCGATGAGTTCCTTTAGGGAGTCAGACTTAATAGATATGTCTGCAATTTCTTTTGCTATGTCTGCACCTTCATGCATTGAGATGCCAACATCTGCTGATGAAAGAGCTATGGAGTCGTTGATTCCGTCTCCAATCATAACTACAGTCCTGCCTGCTTCCTTTTCCCTATCTACATAATTTTTCTTGTCTTCTGGTAAGACTTGTGACTCGTAATAATCAAGTTCAAGTTCTTCTGCCACAGCTCTAGCAGAGTTTTCTGCGTCGCCAGTTAGCATTGCAATCCTTGTGAAGCCAAGTTGTCTTAGGGCATCAATAGTGAATTTTGCATCTTCACGTACTGGGTCCTTGATACAAATAACTGCAATTAGTTTATCATCAAAGGCAAGGTATAAAAGTGAGTAGTCTTCCTTTAACTCTTCAATTTTATTTTCTTGTTCCTTGTCGATTTGGATCTTTTCATCTTCAAGTATGAAGTGGGCAGATCCTATTAGGGCAGGTTTTCCTTCAATTGTTGATTTTATTCCATGAGCCACAATGTACTCTGGTTTTGAGTGCATTTCTTCGTGCTTTAGGTTCTTATCCTTAGCAGCCTTTACAACTGCATTGGCAATTGAGTGTGGGAAGTGTTCTTCAAGGCAAGCTGCAATTCTTAAACATTCGTCTTCATCGTGGTCGTAGAAGGCAATTACCTTCTCAACTTTTGGTTCTGACTTTGTAAGAGTTCCTGTCTTGTCAAAGACTATGGAGTCAGCGTGTGCCAACTTTTCAAGATACCTTCCACCCTTTACAAGAATTTCCCTTTCTGATGCCGATGAGATTGCCTTCATTGTTGCAATTGGCATTGTGAGTTTTAGGGCACAAGAGAAGTCCACCATTAGGAAGGACTTGGCTTTGATAAAGTTCCTTGTCAAAAGATAAGTTATGCCTGCTCCAAGGAAGGAATATTTTACAATTGAATCTGCAAGAGATTCTGCCTTCTTTTCTGCAAGGGACTTATTCTTTTCACTTTCTCCAATTAATTCTATTATATGGTTGATTCTTGAGTCGTCATATTTTTTGGCAGTCCTTACTAAAAGAGCTCCCTCTTCTAGGGCAGTGCCCGCAAAGACAGTCTTGCCTTCGGTCTTCTTAACAGCTAGAGACTCACCAGTTAAGGATGCCTCATTGACCATACCATAACCTCTTATTATTTCTCCATCAACAGGTATAGTTGAACCCATATTGACTTCAACGAGGTCACCGATTTCAACCTCTTCAAGTTTCTTTAAATACTTCTTATCTCCATCAACTACAAAGACCTTGTCGACATTTAACTTTAGGGACTGAGCCAAGTCATCCTTAGACTTCTTTAGTGTGTAGTCTTCTAGTTCTTCGCCAAGCTCTAGCAAGAACATAATGCTACCTGCATCACCAAATTCTCCATCTAGTATAGATACACCAATTGCTGTTGCATCAAGAAGACTCACATCAAATTTTCTATTCTTTAGGCTCCTTAAGCCAGCCTTGATGTAAGGAATTGATTTTATAATTACGCCAATTGGCCTCAAAGGCATTGGCAGAATTTTTGTAAAGAAAATTCTCCTATACATGGCGTCTCGCAAGATGTGAAATACTTCCCTATTATTTTGTGGGACAAAGTCAGGATCATCGACTTCAAAGTCATCTAAGTCACGTAAGTCGAAGTCCAAGATAAATCTTGCAATCTTTGGAAGAAATTTTTCTTCATAAGATACTGTTATTGAATTGGCAAGGGGAGAAATCTTGCAAAACTTAACTCCCTCAAGTTTTTCAATTTTGTATTTTAATTTATTAACATTGGAATCTGGTAGGACCCCTTCATAAGTGAAACGAGCCCTGCCTAGAGTCCTGCTAGCAATAGAAGCAATCATCTTAGTCTTCTACTTTTTCTTCAACAACTTCTGCTTCAGCAACTTTTTCTATGTCTACTTGAGCCTTTCTTTCAGCTTCTTTCTTTTCGTCTTCTGCCTTTTTAATTTTTGCTTCGGCAAGAATGTCTTCGCTTGTAACTTTTACTGTTTCAAGGTTCTTGTCTATGCCTTCTTTGATTTTTAAACCACCAGCTACTGTGTTAACGGCTAATTTTCTTGCTGTTTCTGATGAAAGAATTTTTCCACCGATAGCACCTGCTACAAAACCTAGTCCTAAATTAATTAATTTTCTTTTCATTATAAAAACCTCCTAAACTTTTCTTTGTCTTCATTATACCCAATAATCTATAAATTACAATCATTTTTTTTAAAAAAATTTTTTATTTATCAAAATTTCAAACTAAATTTTCAATAATATAGTGATATTCAAAATCAATTATTTACTAATTTATAGCTACTCAAAATAAATCTTAATATAGCTAAAGACTTTTCCCTTGATTTTGATTACATTTATCATCAATAGCAATTATAATATAAATTGATTTTCGCTTTCAATTTTTAAACTCTTATAATTTCTCAAACCTTGCATTGTTTTAAGCCCTATTAAATTAACTTAAGAGGTCTTTCTTATAGAGAAAGTTTACTTGTAACAAAAAACCTATAAGGGTTGATTATTAAGGCCAACCCCCATAGGTCAATTAAGTTTATTTTATTAAGAGCTTTTAGAAAATTTATTGACTTTGCTTTTTTAATAGTAATTCAAAGCTAGTGCCTTGACCAAGTTGTGAAGAAATTTTTACCTTGCCTCCAATGTTTTGCAAGATGTGTTTTACTATTGAGAGGCCAAGACCTGTCCCACCAACTCTACGTGACCTTGACTTGTCCACCCTATAAAATCTTTCGAAGACCCTTGCAAGATCTTCTTGTGGGATTCCAATTCCTGTATCAGCAATTATAATCTTGTAGGCTCTTTCTTCTTCAGAAATTTTTATGTCGAGCCTTCCCCCCTCCTTGTTGTACTTAAGTCCGTTGTTGATTAAGTTGGAGAAGAGTTCCCAGATCATAGTCCTGTTTTCAAAGACAGTTCCACGACCTTCAAAGTTAACTTCAAGATTTTTTTCTTCAATTAAATTTTCATATCCCTTTAGGATTTCAGAAATAATTTCCCTTAGATCAACTTCTTCCTTGTCATAGTCTCCTGCATTTTCAAGTCCAGAAATTTTCATAATGTCTTCAACAAGACTTAGGAGTCTCTTGGAGTCATCATAAATTAATTTATAGAAGGCTTCCTTGTCCTTGTCTTCTACCAAGTTATTTACAAGAAGTTCTGAAAAACCAGAGATTGATGTCAAGGGAGTCTTTAACTCGTGACTGACATTTGATGAGAATTCTTCACGAAGTCTTAGAGCCCTAATCTCTTCTGTCTCGTCAATGAAGAGGATCAAAAGTCCCCTCACCCTCTTGTCTTCATAGACTGGGTTGACATAGCACTTGTAGTCCCTGTCTCCAATTCTTGTTATGGCTTCGATGCTCTTACCCATAAGGGCATAGTCAGTCATTTTTAAAATTTCTTCATCTCTTATTAGGTTAATTATATTTTCTCCAAGGATTTCTCTCTTGGATTTAAAAATTTCTTTCGCAGAGTCGTTTACTGCCAAGAGGTTTTTATTTTCGTCAACAATAACAAGGGACTCTCTCATATTTTTTAGGATTGTATTAATTGTGTCCCTTTCTCTTGCGATCTCTTTGTAGTTTTCATCTATAGTAATCTTTTGTTTTTTTATCTTATTGATGAAGGGACTTAGCTCTGGAAAAATATTTGTGTCAAGACTAAGCAGGTCTTCTTCAAGATTGTTTAGTGGGTCAAAGGTCTTTTTTGTTAAGGTCTTTGAAACTAGAGCTGCTACTATAAAAATCACAAAAGACATTAAGATGTCAAGGGGAAGAACCTTAGTAAAGGCACCAATTAGGTTGTCCATCTCCCTGGAGATCCTAATCATATTTCCATCATCGAGCCTTAGGCTAACATAGTAGAGGTCCTTGGAGAGGGTGTTGGAATATCTTTCCACTTGGGCATAGCCAAGTCTTTTTGCTTCAATTACTTCTGGTCTATCCTTGTGAGATGGCAAGAGCTTTACATCCTTCTTTGAATCGTATAGGACTTGTCCATCATCTCTTATCAAAGTTATCCTAAAGTCTAATTTTTTGTTTGCAAGTCCTTCTAAGTAGGCAAGGTCATCTTCATGCTCATTAAGACTTTCCCCCATGGTCATGACGATGCTTCGCAAGTCCTCGTTGGACCTCTTGGCATAGCCAGAGTAAAAAATAAACATAGATGCCACAGTTGATAAAAATAAGGTCAGGAGGGCAATACCAAGTAGGTATCTGAAAAATCTTTTCTTCATCTTATTCCTCCTTGGTCATCATATAACCAATTCCCCTAATAGTTTTGATACAGACTCTCTTGTTGCCAAGCTTATCCCTTATTAATTTTATGTGCATATCCACTGTCCTCGTTTCTCCCTCATAATCATAGCCCCAAATTTCCGTTAAGAGCTTCTCACGAGAGATAACTATGTCCTTATTTAAAATCAAGTATTTTAAAACTTCATACTCCTTTAAGCTGAAGTCAACTTGAACTCCATCAATTGTGACGGACCTGTTCTTGTCCTTAATGACAATGCCATTGTAGTCCAGGACTCCCTGGTCAACAATTTTTTTGCCAGCACGTCTTTCCACTGCCCCAACTCTTGATAAGAGTTCCATGACAGAGAAAGGCTTCTTGATGTAGTCGTCTGCTCCCTCATCAAGGGCTGAAATCACATCGTATTCTGACGTCTTGGCAGTTATCATTATGACCCAGGTGTCTTTTGTGTCTTCTCTTGCCCTAAGTCTTTTTAGAATTTCAATCCCATCTATGTCTGGAAGCATTATGTCAAGGAGGACTAGGTCAGGTCTCCTTTCATCAAGAGACTTGAAAAAGTCCTTGCCCCTTTCAAAGGCCCTGACCTCATATCCCTTAGTCTTTAGGGAGTATTCAATTAATTTTAAAATAGATGTATCATCTTCAACGAGATAAATTAGCATAAAATCATCCTTATAAATTTTTGATTTCTTATTAAGTTCTTGAACCTTCTAGAGTAAAAATTACCCAGTCAGCAATATTAACTCCATGATCAGAAATTCTTTCCAGATACTTGGCAATCATTATAAAATCAATGGCAACTCCTGGGTCAAAATCTGACTTAATTATATCAATTAATTGGTCTCTTATCATTACAAAATACTTGTCGACTACGTCGTCTTCATGGTCAATTTTCTTCGCAAGATCAAGATCTAAATTCACAAAGGAATCAATGGACCTGTTTAACAAGTTCACTGTTGCCTCAGCCATCTCCTTTATAAGTGCTAGGCTTGACCTGTCACAGTCATCAGGCAGACCCATGCAAATTTCTGCAATGTCTCTTGCGTTGTCCCCAATTCTTTCTAGGTCTGTTATCATCTTCAATGCAGAAGAGACCCTCCTAAGGTCACTTGCTGCTGGTTGTTGCTCTACAAAAATTTTAAGACATTGGTTTTGAATAATTTTTTCATATTGGTCTGTTCTCTTTTCGTCTTGGATGACATCTTCTGCAATATCCTTATTCTTTTCATCTAAAAGTGAAATTGCCTTTTTAATTGCAGATTCATTTAGGCTTGCCATCTCTAGTAGCAAGTCGTTTAAGTGTCTTAATTCTTCATCAAATCTTTTTCTCATTAGCCGAACCTTCCTGTTACATACAATTCAGTTTTTTCTTCCCTTGGGTTTGTAAAGATGTCCACA
This sequence comes from Peptoniphilus vaginalis, assembly GCF_900176605.1. Classification (GTDB taxonomy): domain Bacteria; phylum Bacillota; class Clostridia; order Tissierellales; family Peptoniphilaceae; genus Peptoniphilus_A; species Peptoniphilus_A vaginalis. The sequence continues at coordinate 583,674 of NZ_FXLP01000004.1, read as the reverse complement.
GTCTTTCCCTTCTCAACAATTACTCCATTTAAGAAGAAGGCAGTCTGATCAGATATTCTTGATGCCTGTTGCATGTTGTGGGTTACCATTACAATTGTGTACTTGTCCTTTAGGTCTTGGGCAAGGTCCTCAATCTTTCCTGTGGAAATTGGATCAAGGGCAGATGTTGGTTCGTCCATTAGTATTACTTCTGGATTAACTGCAAGAGCTCTTGCTATACAAAGTCTTTGTTGTTGCCCACCTGATATGGAAAGGGCAGACTTCTTTAAATCATTTTTTACTTCATCCCAAATGGCAACTTGCTTAAGTGATGACTCGACAATTTCATCGAGCTCAGCCTTGTTTTTTATCCCATGAGTCTTTGGTCCATAGGCAATGTTTTCATAGATACTCATTGGGAAGGGGTTGGGTTGTTGGAAGACCATACCCACTCTCTTCCTAAGTTTATTTACATCATAATTCTTGGCGTAAATATCTTCGCCATCAAGTTTTATTTCTCCATCAATCTTACAGCCAAGGACTAAGTCGTTCATCCTATTTAAGCATTTTAATAGAGTAGACTTGCCGCAACCTGATGGTCCAATGAAGGAAAGAATTTCCCTTTCCTTTATGTCTAAGTTTATCTTGTGAAGGGCTTGGAAGTCTCCATAGTAAAGGTCCAAGTCCTTAAGGCTCATTTTTGTATTCATTATTCAACCTCACTAAGTTTGTTTGCAAGTTTTGTGGAAGACCAGTTAATAATTAAAACCAAAATCAAGAGGACCATACCAGTTGCATAGGCTTCTCCAACGTGCTTACCTTCTGATGAAAGGACGTACATGTGTAGGGCAAGAGTCCTTGATGATGATCTAATAGATGTTGGAAGTGATGTTGCTGTCCCCAGTGTGTACATAAGGGCAGCAGTTTCTCCAACTACACGACCGACAGATAAAATTATGCCTGATAAGATTCCTGGAATTGCTATTGGCAAGACAACCTTAAAGATTGTCCTAAGTCTACCTGCACCAAGGGCAAGTGACCCTTGTCTCACTGATGGGTGAACTGACTTTAAGGCCTCTTCTGTTGACCTAATAATAATTGGCAGAATCATAATAGAAACTGTTAGGACACCAGAAATTATTGAGAAGCCCATTTTCAATTTTAGTCCAAAGAACAACATCCCAAAAAGTCCATATACAATAGAAGGAATACCTGCAAGAGTTTCTGTTGCAAGCCTAATTGCCCCTACTAATTTATTTTCCACCCTAGTGTACTCAACTAAGAAGATGGCAGTAAAGATTCCAATAGGTGACGCCAATAAAATTGAAAGGACAACTGTTAAAAGTGTTGTTAAAATGGCAGGACCCATGGAGAGATTTTCTGTGGAATACTTAAGTGATAGCATACTTGGTTTAAAGGACATTGCTCCCTTTACTACAACAAACAAAACTATAAAGACTAGGACCCCAAGAGTCATAGCAGAAAAAAGTCTTGTACTTATTTTGTAAAAGGACATCTTGCCAACAAAGTGAAGTCCAAGAATTGAAATTATAAAGAGGCCCAAAAGACCTAGGACAATTATTTTAGTCATTTTTTTCTCTCCTATTCTTAACCATGAAGAAGCTGGTGTTTATAATTAGGATAAAAATAAATAGGACTCCTGCTGTTGCTATTAGGGCTTGCCTGTGGTCGCCAGCAGCATAAGCCATTTCCAAAACAATGTTTGTTGTCATAGTTCTAATTCCCTTGAGAGGGTTAAGTGTAAGTCTTGTTTGGTTACCAGCAACTAGGATTACTGCCATAGTTTCACCAATGGCTCTACCAATTCCAAGTATTATCCCTGCAAAAATTCCTGATCTTGCAGCAGGTATCATTACCCTTGTTATAGTTTCATCGTGACTTGCGCCAAGAGAAAGTGATCCTGAGTAGTAAGACTTTGGCACTGTCCTAAGTGATGCTTCAGCCATAGAAATTATTGTTGGTAGAATCATTATTAAAAGTAAGATTGATGCACTTAAAATATTCATTCCATTTCCACCAAAAATATTTTTGTTAATAGGAACAATAATTGTTAGGGCAAAGAAACCATAAACAATTGATGGGATCCCTGTCATTAAATTAAGTCCTGGTTTTAAAATCTTGTAAAACTTTTTGGGACAGTCAAAGGCCAAGTAAGCTGCCACCATAATGGCAACTGGCACTGCTCCCAAACAAGATAGGGCTGTAATAATTATTGAGCCAAGTATCATTGGTAAGATTCCATAAGTTGGTGGTTGATTCATAGGTGCCCAAGAGTCATTAAAGATAAAATCCTTCATTCCCACCTTGCCAAAAAATCCTATTGAATCCTTGAAGATAAATAGACAAATTAGGAGTAAGAAGAAAATTGAAAGCACAGAACAAAGTAGGAAAAAGTACTTAGATACTTCTTCCCACAAAAATGTCCTGGTCCACTTGTCATCCCTAGGTACCTTTACATTAATATTTTCCATTTTATTTCCTTTGCAATTTATTTTTGCATTTCTGACCACTCTGTTAATTCTCCAGTAAAGATTTTTTGTAACTCATCCATAGTTACATCTTCTGCAGGGTTTTCCTTGTTAACTATAACTGCGATACCGTCTCTTGCAATGACAGTGAAGTCAAGAGCCTTCTTCTCTTCATCCTTAAGTTCTCTTGATGCCATACCAATTTGTGCAGTTCCTTCCATTGCAGCAGTCATACCAGCTGATGAACCATTAGATTGGATATCAATAGTCACCTTAGGGTTTTTAACCTTGTAGGCTTCAACAAGTTTTTCCATAAGAGGAGTGACAGAAGTTGAACCTGCAATAGTTAACTTTGCATCGCTGTCAATTGGTGCATAAGTTTCACCCTTTGCATCTCCAACATATCCTTCCTCTTCACAAATCTTTTGTCCTTCGTCAGACATTACAAACTTAACAAGGTCCATAGCCTTTTCATCTAGGTCTTTTTTGTAAGCAAGGTTAAAAGGTCTAGAAAGCTTATAAGTGTTTGCCTTAATATTTTCTGGAGTCGCTTCAACTCCTTCAAGCTTTAGGGCCTTAACATCATTATTTAAAGATCCAAGAGAAATATAACCAATGGATGCAGCGTCGTTTTGTACTGCTGTGAGAACTGCATCAGTAGATGATTGAACAGCAGCTTCTTCATAGGTCTTGTCAGTTTCCTTGTCTCCGTCCTTAACAAGAACTCCAGTTAACTCAGTGAAGGCTGACCTTGTACCAGAACCTTGTTCTCTTGTAATAACATTAATTCTTCCAAGAGCCTTACCTTCATCTTTTCCACCAGCATTAGCTGTGGCTTCTTCTTTTTTGTTTCCTCCACAAGCAACAAGACTTGCACCTAGAGCAAGAACTAGACCAACCTTACCAAAACTTTTTAACTTCATTAATTTTCATCCTTTCAAAATTTGATTTATTTTTTATTTCACAGTCATTATAGTTTTGCTTTGTAAATTGCCAAGATGTCTTTTGTAAATTTTGTGTAAATTATTTTGAATTTTTAAATGCAAGGAAAAATTTGATAAATACTCAATAAAAAAGAGACTCGAGTTAACGAGTCCCTTAGTGTCCTTCATAAACAAGCTTATTAAATTTTAATACTTATCCATATAATATGAAGATCCTACCTTTTTCCAAGATAATTTTGTATAAGAGTTTTCAAGATAATACTCTCCAGCAAGAGATTCAGAATTCATACCTTCGAAATATCCTTTTTCTCCATAAGTGCTATGTGACTTTTCTACTACCAAGGCATTTTTATTCTTATCGTAGTATCCATATTGTTCTGTAAAGTACTCAGAATTTTTATCTGAACCTAATATTACTCTATTAGTAAGTTTATATCTACCATTGCCTAGACTTGTAATATATGTGTACCTATCTGTAGGGTAGGTAACTCCATTATCATAATCATTATAACCACCAGGACCATACCATGAACCTACAAGAATATCATCTGTTGATACAACGTAGTATGCATCCTTAAGTTGTTTTTCCTTTGCTACATTAGTTTTTGGAGCTTTAACATACTTTACTTCTTCCTTTGGTTGAAGATATTGAGTCTTATAAGTTGTTACTCCATATTTGGAAACTCCACTTACTCCATAATCGTAGAAGTCATCGTAAACTACATTTACAAGTTCTTTTATTGATCCAAATCTAGTTACATTTCCATTTACATCCATTTTATATGTTGCAATATTAATTGTGTATTCAGAAATAACAGTTTCTTTCTTTTCATAATAATATACAACTTTATAGAAGGCATTGTACTTAGGGTTGTCCCCAATATAAACTGCCCTATAATCGCTAGAATAATCTACCTTTTCTCCAAAGGCTTCAGCAATTGCCCTAAGTGGTACGAAAGTTCTGTCGTCTTTTATTTCTGCTGGAGCATCTAAAAGAACTGCCTTTCCATTTACCATCATCTTATTTGAACCTATAGTAAGTTCAACTGTAGTGCCATCACTTTTCATAGTTACCTTTTTATTTGCTCCGTCCCACTTAACATCATAGCCAAGTTCTTCAGCTATAAATCTTATAGGCACATAAGTCCTAGAATTTTTAATGTAAGGGTAGACATCACTGTAAACAATGTGGTCATTTACAATAATTCCATTTAAAGCTATATCTCTCTCCTTATGCCTAACAGCAAAAACATTTACTGTTGAGAGTAACATTACAAGAGATAAAAATAAAATAAAATATCGTTTCGTCTTTTTCATAATTTCTCCTTATCTATAACAAAAATAGGTTAGCGTTTATCTTTAAGTCAATTGTATAGAAGTCATAACTTTATGTCAACACGCTACTAGGTTAAATTTGCAATAAAAAAAGACGCCTGATAGCGTCCACTAAAGAAAAGCAGCAAACCCTTCGATTTGCCGCTTTAACCTATCGAGATAAATTTTCGAATGATGCATTCATCATAAGTTTTTTATCTTGAATTTTTCGTCATCACTATTCCTTCTATGAAGCCAATCTTCCATATAAAATCCTACCAAAACGACAGCCTGCAATAACGAAGAAAAAGCACCAAAATTCACTGAAAATGGTATGGCTACAGCAATCGTAATAATCCAAACTGCACCAGGTATAATCCATTTATTTGCTTTTCTGCTTTTACCAACGTAAATTTCAAGTCCAGCTAAAACAATACCTATCACCAAGTAAAGAAGCAATAACTCTCTACTCATCCGCTTCCCTCCTTTCATTGTATTTATCAATCAGTTTCTTCGTAGTCTCATAATCATATTTATCTTGCAAAGCTAAAGACTTAATGAACTTCACGTATGCATCTTCATCCACATCCATAAGCTTTACCTTTTCAATTAACTGATTGAGATTATTCCTGATTATGTGATAGGAACTATCGTAATAGTTAGCCATGCTCTTCAATGATCCAGATGATAAAATGAACTGCTTAATAAATGCTATTTCATTATCATCGAGATTAAATATCCAATCATTCTTCATTACAATACTCCTTTCTCTTTTATATTAACTTATTTTCTAATAATATTCAATATTAATCTTCTACTTTTTAATTTTATTCGACTATCAATTTAATTTTATTTTGAAAAGCGTACAACAATAACCCAAGCATAAAAAAAGAGCTAGTCTCCTAACTCTTTAGTCTTCTATTAAAAATCCAAGCTCGCCCAAAACCACTTCTATTTCTTCCATGACTTCTTCGTTCTCTGCTACTACTGTGTGGTAGTGGACTCCACCAGTTAAGACGTCAAGGGGTTTGGACTTTTCTTCATTCATCTTTTCTAAAAATATTTTTACATCTCTTCTTGATGAACAATTTAAATCTTTCTTTATCTCACCGTAAACCTTGTGGTGGACCATGACGTCCTTAACAAGTCCACCCAGATCAACAATGGCTTCTAGTTCTTTCTTTATGTCCTTGTCACTGTGCTTGACCTTAAAAACTTTTTGGGTCCTGGCTTCGTTGAGATAGTAGCCCCTATTAGTTGAGACAATATCCTTGCCGCTGGCTCTGAGTATTGCCATATCTTGGACTATAACCTGCCTTGTGACATCAAACTTTTTTGCTAAATTTTCTCCCGACATAGGCTTTTGACTTTCGTATAAAAATTTTAACAAGTCTTCTCTTCTTGATTTTGGATCTAACATATCTCCCTCAATAGATTTTTAAATTTTTCATGGATAGGTCAAGGACTCCTGCCCCATAAGTGATTGAACCTGAAGAAATATAATCAATGTCTAGGTCCCTATAAGAATTTATATTTTCAAGACTAATATTGCCCGAACACTCAATGATGGCTCTCTTATTAATTATTTTGCAGGCTTCTTTTATCTCTTCTATATCCATGTTGTCTAACATTATTATATCAGCTTTTGCCTCCAAGGCTTCCCTAACTTGGTCAAAATTTTCTACTTCAACTTCAATTTTCTTTACAAAGGGATTTAGGCTCCTCACTTGTTCAACTGCACTTGTTATTCCACCAGCTGCATCTATGTGGTTGTCCTTTAGCATAATTCCATCAGATAAATTGTACCTGTGGTTGTATCCTCCACCAAGGGTCACTGCATACTTTTCAAAAACCCTCATATTGGGTGTAGTCTTTCTTGTATCGAGAATTTTTACATGGTCACTGTCAAGGGCATCAACCATTTTCTTTGTGTAAGTTGCAATCCCACTCATCCTTTGCAAGAAGTTTAGAGCTGTCCTTTCCCCCTCTAAGATTGACTTGGCACTTCCACTTATTTTCCCAATTAAATCCTTATTATTAACTTGGTCGCCATCAGAAAAATAAAATTCAAAAGTCACTTCTTCATCTAAAATTTCAAAGACCCTCTTAAAGACATCAAGACCTGCAAGGATTCCCTTGTCCTTGGCTCTTAAATTTACCTCAGCCCTTTCATTGCTTAAGATGGCATCTGTTGTTATGTCGCCACTTGTCATATCTTCTTTTAGAGCTGCAAGTATATACTTGTCAATTAAGATTGGCTTTAGCTCTCTCATCTTCTCTTATCCTTTCAAAAATAATTTTTTTCTTATCTTCTCCATCAAGATCTTTTGTGTCAATTGTAAAGTCTATTTCTTTTTCTTCAAGTTTATTTTCATTTAAGTAGTCTGCCAAAATTATTCCAAAGACTAGGCACTCTAAAAGTGAATTGCAGGCAAGTCTATTGGAACCATGAATACCCACATTGCCAGCCTCACCGACAACAAAGAGTCCCTCTAGGTTAGTCCTACCTTCGATGTCACACTCTATTCCTCCCATGGTGTAGTGTTGGCAGGGAACTATTGGAATGTTTTCGTATCTAGGGTCTATGCCTCTTGCTTTTAACTCATCAAAAATCATTGGAAATCTCTTGGGAATTCTTTCTTCTCCAAGAGGCTTCATTGATAAAAATTCAAAGTCCACTCCTTCTCTTTCCATTTCATTTTTTATGGCGCCTGCTACTATGTCTCTTGGTCTCATTTCATCTGTAAATCTCTCATCCTTGTGGTTAAGTAGGACTGCACCTTCTCCCCTTGCAGATTCAGAAATCAAAAATTGTCTTTCAACTCCCTCTTCATAAAGGGAAGTTGGATGGAATTGAATGTAGGAAATATCCTTAAGCTTGACTCCATTTTTTATTGCCATGGCAAGTCCGTCGCCTGAGATATGTGGGAAGTTCGTGGACTTGTCAAAGAGTCCACCAAGTCCACCAGTTGCAAGAACAACATTAGTAGAGATAAAAACTTCATCACGAGACCTTGCACCATAGCACTTGCCATCTTTTACAATAAGATCGACTATGGGAGTGTCTTCAAATATTTCTATGTTTGGTCTTTCCCTTAATCTTTTATAGAGGACATCTAAGATTCCCTTGCCAATTTCATCATCAATGTGAAGGCCTCTCGATGCAGAGTGACCCCCCTCTCTTGCGTAATCAAGTTGACCATTTTTCTTTGTGAACTCAACTCCAAGATCAATTAGAAACTCAATTGCCTCTTGTGACTTGTCCACCATAGTCTCAACTGATTTTAAATTATTTTTGTAGTGGCCTGCCTTCATGGTGTCTTCAATAAAAACTTCCCTGTCCTCTTCATCTCTTAATACATTTATCCCACCTTGGGCAAGATAAGAGTTTGAATCTTCAAGCTTTTTCTTTGTTACAAGACCAATCTTATAATCTTTACTTAACTCTAGGGCTGTGCTGACACCAGCAAGACCTGAACCAACAATTAAAACATCAAATTTTTTCATATTATGCACCTAACTCCAACATTTTTTCTAGTGGTTTCAAAGCCCTCTCTCTAATTTCTCTTGGGACTTCCACTTGATTTTTATTTCCTTCTAAGACCTCAATGATCTTATCTACACTTAACTTTTTCATGTCACTGCAAATTGGTCCCTTGGAAAGCTTTCTAAAGTTAACCTCTGGATATTTTTTCTTTAACTCAGTAAAAATTCCTTCTTCAGTGACAACTAATACATCATCATACTTTCCTGCTTCATTAATAATGGCTTTTGTAGATCCAATGAAGTCAGCAAGGTCCAAGACCTCCTTCCTACATTCTGGATGAGCCAAAATTTTTACCTTGCCCTTGTAGGCCTTCACATCTTCAAGGTCTATCTCATCGTGAACAGGACAGTAGCCGTCATTCAAAATAACATTTTTATCTGGCAAGGATTTCTTGATATAAGCTCCAAGATTTTTATCTGGAACAAAAAATATATTTTTTTCTTCTAATTTGTTTACAATCTTTGCAGCGTTAGAAGATGTTACACAAATATCCGAATAAGCCTTGATCTCTGCAGTAGAATTTATGTAAGTCACAACTGCAAGCTCATCGTACTTGTCTCTCATCTCTTTAATTTTTTCAATGCTTACCATGTGGGCCATGGGACAATCTGCTCCAAGGTCGGGCATCATAACATTCTTGCTTGGATTTAAAATCTTAACACTTTCTCCCATGAAGTAAACTCCTGCCATGACTATAGTGTCTTCTTTTAATTCTGTAGCCTTTTGAGCCAAGAAAAATGAATCTCCTATGTAGTCAGCCACAGCTTGGATCTCTTCATCAACATAAAAGTGTGCAAGTATAACAGCATCCCTCTCTTTCTTTAATTTTTTTAATATTTCAATTTTTTCTTCCAAAGTTAAATTTTCTAAATTTTTCAATTTCACCAATCTCCTAATAAATTTTGATTAAAATTATATTACAAAGAAGTAGACAGGACAAGTCAAGTGTATATACACTAAGCTTCCCTTAATCAAAAATTTAAATTTATTTACTAAGTCTAACAACTAAAATAAATTCCCACTAAAAAAGCAAGTGCCATTTAACACTTGCTCTTCTCTATAAATTTTATTCGTTTGACTTTAATGCATCTAAGGCCTTTATCTTCTTTATCCTGTAGTGGAAGATTATCATTATTAATGTGTTTACAAGAGCTGTTATTATTCCTGCCAAGATGAAGGGTCTTGGACTCAAGTCTTCTGGCAGCATTGCCATAAAGGGAACTACCATTTGTAGGACTGAGTAGTGGAGGATTTTTCCCACAAAGAGTCCTATGATAATTCCAATTATCGCCAAGATATAGGTTTCCTTGTAAATATATGATGTTGTCTCTCTTGGATAGAAGCCAAGGACTTTTATTGTTGAGACTTCTCTTATCCTCTCTTCGATGTTTATGTTTGTTAGGTTGTAGAGGACAACTATTTCCAAAATACTTGTCACTATTAGAATTATTATCTCGATTTTAGTTATTGAAAACAAAAATTGATTTAAAATGTCCTTCATGTCGTCAACATTTCCTATGTTAAAGACAGACTTGTTTTCAATTGTAGATTTTATGAAGGCATCCTTGTCAAAGTCACTTGGAACTTTTATTAGGTCGGTGTTGGCCTTAAACTTTGATCCAGTTACTTTTTCAAAGTAGTCCTTGTCCATGTAGATATTGTGGCCTATATAAAATTCACTGATGCCAGCGACTTCTACTTCGAAGTCATTTCCATAGACGTCACTTATCTCTAGTGGGTCGCCAACTTTTAATTTTTTAAGTTTGGATAATTTTTCTGTGATTATGACTCCCCTCTTTGGAAGTTCTAATTCTTTCTTCGTATCCTTATCAAAGAGTGACACGTAATTTTTGAAGCCTTCCTTGTCACTTGGGACTATTACATTAACTGCTTGATCGATTTCATCATAGTCCACAGTGAATAATTCTTCATAGACTTCTGTATAGGATAAATTTTTTCCTTGGAGAGATTTTTTATACTTTTCAAAGGAGTCTTGGTCAAGGTCTCTGTCGTAAAGGACGGATATGTCGTACTTCAAAATATTTTTAAATTGTAGGGGCTCAACGTCCTTTACTGATTCGGCAATTCCAAATCCAAGGACTAGGAGGGCTGCACAACCTAGGACTCCCACCACTGTCATGAACATCCTCTTCTTTGACAAGAATAGGTTTCTTGCTGTTACCTTTGATAAGAAGCTCATCCTGTTCCAAATAAAGGGAATTTTTTCCAAAAGAATTCTGTTTCCCTTGGCTGGTGCCTTTGCCCTCAAGAGGTCGGCTGTCTTTTCTTCCAAATTTTTATTTACACTTATCATGGCAGCCACGCTGGTAAATAAAAATCCCATGACAATGGCAAATATAACTCTTAGAGGGAAGATGCTTATCAACAATTTGTTTTCAAAAATTGTCTTTGTTGAGTAGGCATTCCCAATTATATAGGTCAAGAGGTAAGACCCAGTAATTGCTCCCAGAGTCCCCCCTATTAAGGATGCTAGGGACCCATAGAGGAAGAACTTCTTTCCAATTTCTCTATTGGTGTAACCCAAGGCCTTGTAGGCTCCAATGATGAGTCTGTTTTCATCCACCATCCTAGTCATTGTTGTGAAACAAACTAGGAGGGCTATTGCAAAGAAAAATATTGGAAAGATAAGTGATAGGCCGTCAACTCTATTCGCGTAATCAAGATAAGTGTTGATGCCTGTTTCTAAGTGCCTTGGTGTAATTGTGTAACGAGGTTGCTTGATTAGGCTGAGGTACCTTCTTCCATCAGCAATCTTTCCTCTTGCATCAGAAATTTTTTCTTCAGCCTCTTGGGACTTGTCTTGGTATTCATTTTCGCCCTTTTTCAAATCTTTTTCTGCCTTGTAAAGCTTTGACTTGGCATCATTTAGTTGTTTTTTACCAGTTTTTAGTTCCTTATCAAGTCTTTCTTGACCTCTGTCTAGCTCATCTCTTCCTGACAAGTATTTTTCCTTGGCTCTTGAAAGTTTCTCCCTGCCTTCAACGTAGTCATTGTACTTTTCATCGTATTCTTTCTTGCCAGACTCGTAGTCAGCAGTCCCCTTATTTAATTTTTCTTCAGATTCATTTAATTTATTTTTTGCCTTGTCTAATTCTTCCCTGGCTTCTTGAAGTTTTCTCTTGTTTTTCTCGATTTCGCCCTTGTTCTTGGCATAGTCAGCTTCTCCCTTTTCTGCCTCGGCAATTCCTTCTTCAAGTTGCCTCTTTCCTTCTTCAATTTGCTTCTTGCTGGCATCAAGACTTGCCCTGCCTGCTACAAGTTTCTTTTCATTTTCTTGGATGGCTCCTATCCCCGCCTTGCCTTCTTTTAATTTTGTCTTTAAGTCAGCCAAGTTGCCAGTGATCCCACCTGGGACTTCCTTCTTGATCTCTTCCATGGCCTTGTCAATTTCTTCCTTGGATGTCTTTAGGAAGTCTAACTTTCTATTTAAGTCAGCCTTATTTTTTTCCAGTTCTGATTTTTTCCCTTCAAGTCCAGCAATTTGTCCCTCTATATTTTTTCTTTCTTCATCTGAAAGGTCAGGACTATTTAGAGAATTTTTTAAAGCAGAAAGCTGACTATCAATTTGGGAAATACCACTATTTACTTGGCTTATTTGGGAAGAAGTTTTTGCAATTTCATTCTCTATGGAAGGGAGTTTTTTAACTAAGTCTTCTCCACTTTCCAAAGCCTTGTCTAGGGCGTAGATTTTTTCTACCGCATCTTCATAGGAAGAAGCTCCCATTTGGGCAACTAATTTGTTTTTGCCAGCCTCAAGTTGAGTCATCCCAGCTTGGTATTCTCTTTCTCCCTCTTCATACTTTTTCATACCCTCAGCAAGTTTTTTCCTCGATTCCTCTATCTTATTCCATCCATAATCAAGTTTTTTTCTTCCGTCAGCTAGTTGGTCCTCTCCCTGCCTTAGGGCTTTTTCTGAAGCTTCAACTTCTCCAAGTCCCTTTTGATACTTTTCCTTGCCTTCTGTAAGCTTCTTTCTTCCAGAATTTAATTCAGACTTGGCATGGTCAAGTTTCTTCTTTCCATCATTTAATTTTTCGTAACCATCAATTAACTTTCTTTCACCATCATCTATTTCCACAGATGCCTTGTAAAGTTTATTTCTGTTTTTGGAAATTTCTGACTCTGCCTTGCCCTTTTCCTTATTGTACTTATCAAGGCCCTTCTTGTAGTCGGACTTTCCCTTGTTTAAGTCTTCTCGGCCCTTAACTAGCTTGTCCCTTGCATCAGATAATTTTGTTTCGGCATCACTAATCTTGTCCTCTGCATCAGTGATCTTACCAGAAATTTCTCCCTGAATGGAGGCAAGTCTTTCCTTTGGCCTAGACTTCAAGTCAATTTTAAGGGTCCTCTTCTTCTTATCCATGTAGTCAACATAATCCTTGTCTGAAGTCTTTAAGCCCTCAGTCCCCAAGAATTTTATCTTGGCAAGAGTTGGGTCTCCAGAAAAGTTTCCATCGTCAATGTAGGCAAAGTAAGAAATCTTGCCATAACCTCTTTCTGAATAGGCCTCAACTTTATATTGGAGAAAGTCCAGAGAATTTGCAAAGCCAACTACCTTAAAGGAAAGCCTCTTTAGGTCATTATCCTCATCATCGTCATTGTCTTCCTTGAAGTTTATTGTGTCCCCAATTTTACTCCCAGCCTCTTTCATCCTAGAGTCCAAAATAATTTCATCAGGTCCTTCAAGTTCTCTTCCCTCAATAATTTCTGGCTTGGAAATTTCATAGGGCATATTTAAAACTTTTATAACAGTTGGATCGCCATCAAGAAAGACATCCTTGTCGTAGCCATACTCCAGCTCCTTGATGTCATCCTGGTCCTCAATAATTTGTCGGTCCTTATCTTCAAGTCCAATGGGAACGGAAATCTTTATGTCCTCTTGATTTAATTTTTCAATTTTATCATCAATTGTCTTTCTCATAATCTTGCCTGTGGAAATAAGTCCAATCAAGACAAAAACTCCGAGAAAGACAATTATCATTATTGAGATAAATCTTGGAAGAGAATTTTTTATCTCCCTGAGATTATCCTTGTCGCGAGCTTTCACACTCCACCTACCATTCTATATCCATAATGTCCCTTGGCTTGTCGTTAACAAAAATATCCTTGACCTTAGCATCAGAAATTTCAATTAACCTGTCCGCTGAATTTTTAATTGCAGAGTTGTGGGTTATAAGGACCACAGTGGTGTCTGTTGTCCTCGTAAGGTCCTGCAAGAGTTTTAAAATTTGCTTGCCAGTCTTGTAGTCAAGGGCACCTGTTGGCTCATCACACAATAAAAGCTTGGGATTTTTTGCAATGGCACGAGCTATTGAAACCCTTTGTTGCTCTCCACCAGATAATTGTGATGGAAAGTTATCCATCCTCTCGCCTAGGCCCACAGACTTTAAAACTTCAAGTGGGTCCTTGGCATGCTTTACAATTTGACTGGCAAGCTCAACATTTTCAAGAGCAGTCAAGTTTGGAATCAAATTGTAAAATTGAAAAACAAAGCCCATATCGTAACGCCTATAAGTTGTCAGTTCTCTTTCACTATACTTTGCAATATTTTTCCCATCAACTAAGAGGTCTCCAGAAGACGCTGTGTCAAGACCTCCCAAAATATTTAGAAAAGTTGACTTGCCTGCACCTGATGCACCAAGAATAATTGCAAACTCATTTTTTTCTATTTCAAAATTTAATTTATCATTAGCCATAACAGACCTTTCACCAATTGTGTAAACTTTTGAGAGGTCTTTAACTTCGATAAAAGCCATAATATCACCTAGGCTTATTATATCATTAAAAGCTAATAAGATAATTAAAAATAAAAAAACGCCCATGACTGAGCGTTAATTAATAATTTATTTTCAATTTACTTGAAAAATATTCCAACTATTTTATCATCCTTATTAAAACTTACCCTAAAAAGGACATCCTTTTTTTCATACTTGACCTTTTGTAAAATAGTAGAATAACTTGTTCCTGAATTCTTATCCTCTTCATAGATTCCCTTAGCATCACCAAACTCTACAAATTTTCCATTTTTTTCAAGATTTTTATAGCCTTCTTCCAAAATTTCTTTTTTAAATCCCAGTGATTTTTCTGTCAAATCAATAAATTCATCTGTTTTTCTCTCATTGACTAAACTTATTGCAGCTTGAGCTTCTTTTTGATACTTATTAAAATCCTCATCTGACATTTTTTTAGTATTAGAACCGCAGGCAACCAAAAGTAATACAAGAGCTGTTAAAGTTAAAATTTTAAATTTTTTCATTTCTATTCCCTCCTAAATTAATTTTAAAAATGAAAATTAAAATGAATATACAAAGCAAAGTCCAACTTCCGTACAAAATTAAATTACTAAATCCAAAAATATTCTTTAATATTATAAAATAATCAAAAAAACCATGTAAAAAAATCGCTAGAATTAAATATCTGTATTTTTCCATTCTATTAAATCCAAGCCATATTAATACAGTCATACCAATATGAAAAATTACCGCTAATAATCTTTCATATAGTCCTAAAAAAATATCAGAGCTAGTCATTAGGCTTAAACTGCTATAACTCACAACAATAACAAATATTACTTCTACAATTCCATGACCGAGTCCAAAAATAATTGCATCTGACTTGCTATTGCTTTCTTTTAATAAAAACTTATCCCTAAAAATAAATCTTCCGCCCTCTTCAAAGAGTCCAGCACTTAGTGTGATCAAAAATCCATAAAAAAGTGGATAAAGACTTTGAAAGTTGTTGAGCCATAAATTATTATTCAATAATTTCAAGAGAGGCAATCGCAGACACAGCTGTGATAATACAAAACATATCATCCCTAGCAAAAATAATTTGAAAAATTTTTTCACAATTAAAACCCCTCCTTCTATTTAGATATCTATCTAAATAGAAGTTTAGCATCACTGTTTTTCTTTGTCAATAAAATTTCTTTGATTTTAAATGCAAAATAAAAAAACGCCCACAAGTGAGTGATATGTACCCTCTTTACTGGACAAACCAGTAAGGAGGGTATTTTTTATGAAATATAGTTATGAATTCAAAAAAGAATGTGTACAGTTGTATAGAGAAGGTAAATGGCCCAATACACCTGAAGGAACAAAAGAAAAAATCTTTCATAATTCAATTAGAATATGGTTTAAGTTAGAAGAACTTCATGGACCAGAAATTTTAAAACATGGAAATAATATCAATTGGACACCTGATGAGAAATTAGAAATGGTATCTAAAGTGTTAGCTGGAAATTCAATAAAGTCCATAGCAATTGAATATGGAATTAATGATGGACAACTCTATTCATGGGTTAACAAGTATAAAAATTATGGATATAATGGTCTTGTTAATAAAAAGAAAGGTCGTAAATCCAAAAATCCAAGCATGAAAAGTAAAAATAACCATAAAGCAAAAGAACTTAATGAATCTGAAAGAGAAGAGCTAATAAAACTTAGAGCAGAAAATGAATATATAAAGGCAGAAAATGAAATAATAAAAAAAGAGATCGCCTTGAGAGAAGAACGCTACGCTGCGCAACTCAAGGCGAAAAAGCAGCGATTGTCAAAGAACTCAAAGAAAAAGGATACAGACTAAAATATCTTTTAATAGCTATTGATATGCCAAGGTCAACATACTATTTTGAAATAAATAAAATTGATAAAATAAAAATTAAGAATAGTCATGTGGCAGATAAAATAACTCAAATATTTAACTTACACAAAGGAAGATATGGAGTAAGAAGAGTATATATGGAGTTGCTAAGTCAAGGTTATGTCATAAATCATAAAAGAGTTCAAAGGATAATGCATGAGTTAAAACTATTCGGAAAAAGATCTAAGGAAAAATATCACTCATATAAGGGTAAGATAGGGAAAGTAGCTGATAATATAATAAATAGAGATTTCAAGGCAGATAGACCTCTGCAAAAATGGACCACTGATGTATCAGAGTTTAAATTTTCTTGGGGTAAATGCTACATATCTCCAATACTTGATATGTATACAAATGAGATAATCTCTTATGACTTATCCTTACACCCTAATTTAAAACAAATATCCAATATGCTAGAAAAAGCATTTAACAAATTTCCAAAACTAAATAATCTAATACTGCATTCAGATCAAGGATGGCAATACCAACATAAATATTATGTGAATGAGCTTAAAAAACATGGTATAAGACAATCAATGTCAAGGAAGGGAAATTGTTATGATAACTCCATTATGGAGACATTCTTTGGAAGATTAAAAAATGAAATTTATTATGGTTATGAAAAGAGCTATAGCTCTTTTGAAGAATTTTCGAGAGCAATAGAGGAATATATTGATTATTACAATAATGAAAGAATTCAATCCAAAACAAAATGGATGCCACCTACAAAGTATAGGTTAGCATCCACTACAATTAGTTAATTGAATATTGTGTCCAGTTTTATGGGTACACATCAGAGCGTAAAATTATAATTTATTTTTAATTTTTAATTTTCAAAATTTAATGAACTTCCTGCAATTAATTTTTATCAAATCGCAAGTTATGAAGAATTAATACATTGTTGCTTGGCGAAGTCTCTTGTCTACTTCTCTCTTCTTCATTGTCTCTCTCTTGTCCCAAAGCTTCTTACCCTTTGCCTTGGCAATTAGGACTTTGACTCTTCCCCTCTTTAGATAAACCTTTAGGGGAATAATTGTGTAGCCCTCTTGAGTTTTAACTTTTTCAAGACGAAAGATTTCTGCCTTGTGCATAAGGAGTTTTCTCTTCCTCATGGGGTCAACATTATAAATGTTTCCCTGCTCATAGGGCGAAATGTGCATGCCTGATACAAAAATTTCTCCCTTGTTGATGTCGCAGTAGGCATCCTTGATGTTGACATGGCCTGCCCTTATGGACTTGACCTCAGTCCCAACAAGTTCAATCCCAGCTTCATAAGTGTCCTCGATAAAATAAAGATGGCTGGCTTTTTTATTGTTTGCTATTGCATCGTTTTTTTCCTTACTCATCTTCATCACCTACCATTTTAAAATCAATGTTGCCCATGTTTAGGTCAACATTTACAACTTTTATAGTAACATCGTCGCCAATGTGAAATTCTTTTTTAGTCCTGTAGTCAATTGCCCTATAGTTATCTTGGTCAAATTCGTAGTAGCCATCCATGGTCCTGTAGCCAACAAGTCCTTCGATTAGGTTGTCTAGTTCAACAAACATTCCAAAGTTTGTGATAGATGAAATCCTGCCCTTGTAGACTTCTCCAATTCTCTCAGACATGTATTCAGCCATCTTGATGTCTTCGACTTGCCTTTCAGCATCTTGGGCAACTTTTTCTGTCTTAGAAACTTGCTCTGCTATGTCTGGCAAGATTGACTTTAAGTTTGTAAGATCTCCCTTAGATAATTTGCCTTGGATTTTCTTTTTTATAATCCTGTGGATTGTGAGGTCCGCATACCTTCTTATTGGCGAAGTGAAGTGGGAGTAGTGGTCAAAGGCCAAGCCAAAGTGGATGTCATTTACTTCAGAATATCTTGCCTTTGCCATGGACCTTAGAGTCATTGTGGAGATAAACATCTCTTCCTTAGTCCCCTTTGCCTTCTCAAGGACCTTCTGCACATCTCTTGGCTCAACTTTTTCATCAAAGTTAATCATGTAGCCAAGTGGTCTCAAGTAAGAGTTGAGCTCTGAAATTTTTTCATCCTTTGGTCTCTCGTGAATCCTGTATAAAAATGGAATTTTCTTAAAATAATATTCCTTTGCCACACAGACATTTGCCATTAACATGAAGTCTTCTATGAGCTTGTTGGCAGATCTCCTGTCCCTCTTGTGGATATTTTGTGGCCAACCTCTCTCGTCAACTTCAATGATAACTTCTGGTATGTCAAAGTCTATGGCGCCACCCTTTTCCCTCTTGTCTTCTAAAATTTTTGCAAGTTCATACATCTTGTCTAGGGTTTTCTCAAGCCCCTTTAGGGATTCATGTGTAATATTTTTTTCTAAGTAGTCAGAGACATTTTCATAAACTAGCCTTCTCTTAGAATTAATCACAGACTCAAGAATTTCATATTTTACTACTTCGCCTTTCTTGTCAATTTCTGCAAGAACAGACAAAGTTAACCTATCCACACCCTCATTAAGGGAACAAATTCCATTGGAAAGTTCAAAGGGCAACATTGGTATAACCTTGTTTAAAAGGTAAACTGAGTTCCCCCTCTTGAAGGCCTCTTCGTCTATGGCAGAGTACTCTTCAACATAGTGGGCAACATCTGCAATGTGAACTCCTAAGAGGTAGTTTCCATTTTTTGCAACTTCAAGAGAAACTGCATCGTCAAAATCTTTGGAGTCTGCTCCATCAATTGTAAAAGTCATAAGATCTCTTAAGTCTCTCCTACCCTTTAGGTCTTCTTCCCTAACTTCTTGTGGAAGAGACTTGGCTTCAGATAGGGCAGCCTTGGAAAACTCCATGGGAAGGTCTAGGCCTGCAGCTACAGAAAGAATATCAACGTCAGGGTCTTCTGGGTAGCCCAAGACTTCTACTATTCTTCCTTCAGGTTTTTTGTTTGCCTCTGGCCATTTTTCTATTTTTACAACAACCTTTTGACCATTTTTTGCTCCATTGAATTTCTTCTTAGGAACGTAAATATCCATTGCCATCTTGCTCTCATCAGATACAACGAAGCCAAAGTCCTTTTTGTTTTGAAAGACTCCAACGAATTTGCTGTTAACCCTTCTCACAATGGATAGGACCTTGCCCTCTGGCTTGTCGCCAAAGGAGTCCCTATATCTTCTTACAATAACTTCGTCGCCATTTAAAGCATCCTTAAGGTTGTTTTTTGATATATAAATATCCTCGTCAAGATTTTCGCTTATTAAAAATCCAAAACCCTTGGCATTTGTTTGAAGTTTTCCAAAAAAGAATTTGTCATTGTCCACAAGTCTGTACTTCTTCCTGTGGTCCATGAAAATTAGGCCCTCTTTTTCAAGTTCCTCAAGGATCCTATTAAATTCTTTTTTCTCCTTGCTCTTAATTTTAAATAATCTAGCAAGTTCATCTTTTGTCCTTGGCTTCGAATTCTTAATGAGTTCTAAAATCTTTTCTTTAATCATTAAATCTTTGCTCCATAACTTGTCATATTAAATAAATTTGAATCAATTGAATAGTTATTTGCAGCTCTCTCACTGTGTCTTTCCTTGCCAAGTTCAATTAATCTTGTGATTAAATCCTTAATCATAAGTCCATCAACCTCGTAAAGGTAAAAGGCAATGGAACCTGGAAGGGTGTTGATTTCATTTACATAAGCCTTGTCGCCATCAACAAGGAAGTCAATCCTTGCCACACCTGCACCATCAATTGCTGAGAAGGCTTTTTTTGCAAGTTCTTTAATTTCTTTTTCAAGTTCTGGCTTAAGTTCTGCTGGAAGTTTTTTGTTTTGGTGCTTTTGAGATGACTTAGCTCCCTTAGATCCAGAAACATACTTGTCTTCATACTTTAAAAGGTCCTTAAAGCCAAGAGGTTCTTCTGCTGCAGAAACCCTTAGGTCATTTTCGTAACCAAGGACTGCCACGTTAATTTCTCTTGGATTTACAACAGCTTCTTCTACAATAATTTTTCTGTCGTAGTGGGCTGCAACCTCAAGAGCCTTTGAAAGATCAAGGGCATTTTCTACTCTTGAAATCCCTATTGATGAGCCAAGGTTGGCTGGCTTAACAAAAAGTGGGAAGTTTAAGTCCTTGCACTTTTCTATAAGACCCTTTAGGTTCTTAAGTTCTTCCCTGTAGAAGTACTTGTACTTTGTCATTGGGATGTCTTCTGATTCAAAGACCTTTCTCATGATTACCTTGTCCATGCCAACAGCAGCAGACATAACTCCGCAGCCAGTGTAAGGCATGCCCATAAGCTCAAAAAGTCCTTGAGTACATCCATCTTCTCCAAAAGTTCCATGAAGGGCAAAGAAGATTGCGTCAATTTTTTGGTAAACTTCTACTGAATCGTATTCTGCCTTAAAAAGTTTCTTTGGATTGTGCTTTACATAGTATAAGTTTTTGTTGCCATATTCTGGCTTGAAGAAAACTTCTACCCCATCGTGAAAGTCTTGGTCCTTGTAAGACTTAAAGTTCTTTAAGCTTTCTCCTGACAAAAACTTGCCATCTTTTGTAATATAAATTGGAATAGGATTGTATTTAGACTTATCCATATTTTCAATAACTTGCATTCCTGTAATAACAGAAACTTCGTGTTCAACGGATCTTCCTCCGAAGATTACACCTATATTTTCCATTTTTTCACTCCTCATTGTAATTGTCAGGAAGGTCATTTTCAAAGAGAACGACATCTCCCGCCATTGAAATCTTTGCGAGAACCTTAGTTGCCTCGTCTAGTGAAGAAACCCTATAAATTTTTTCTTCATCAAAATTTTTATCCTTAAGGCCTTCATAGATTGGAAGAGTTCTCTTTTTGCCAACTAAAATTGCAAAATCAAGGACACTTGCCATAACTTGACCTATTTTTCTATTTTCTTCTTCTTCCATATCTCCAAGCTCAACCATACCTGGCGTTATTATTATCTTCCTATGGTCCTTAAAACCTCTTAAAACATCAAGAGCCGCCCTAAAGCCCACTGGGTTTGAGTTAAAGGCATCGTCAATAACTATGGTGTTATTTGATGATGGAATAAGTGAAAGCCTGTGTTCCACTGGCTCAACCTTGGAAATCCCCCTTTGAATTTCCTCTAAGCTAAGTCCCAAGACATAGGCAGCAGTTGCCGCTGCAAGTAGATTAGAGATATTGTGAACTCCTAGAAGTCTTGTGGAGCACTTAATTTCTCCTGCCCCCTTAATGTGGAGGACAAATTCTGATCCAGTTTCACTTACCCTTATGTCATCGGCGTAGACATCTAGCTTGTCAAAGTCCTTAGTTCCATACCTATAAGTCTTTTTCTTAGTCTTGTCTGCAAGAGGTTTAACATAGTCATTGTCGTAGTTAAAAATTGCAACCCCATCTTCTGGCAGGTCTTCAATTAACTCGTACTTTGTTTTTTGTATATTTTCAATTGTCTTAAAAAGATGCATGTGAGTTGGTCCAATAGCAGTTATTATCCCAATATCTGGTTGGACAAGTTCTGCAACTTCGTGGATTTCTCCTGGCACCTTGGCACCAAGCTCTGCTATAAAAACTTCCCTGTCTCTTTCAAGTTCGTT
This sequence comes from Peptoniphilus vaginalis, assembly GCF_900176605.1. Classification (GTDB taxonomy): domain Bacteria; phylum Bacillota; class Clostridia; order Tissierellales; family Peptoniphilaceae; genus Peptoniphilus_A; species Peptoniphilus_A vaginalis. The sequence continues at coordinate 562,207 of NZ_FXLP01000004.1, read as the reverse complement.
GTTGATGATTTTTGAAAGACCCATAGGAGTGTTGAAGGATGACGGTGTGTTTTTAACCCTTAGACCTTCAGATAAAATTGTGTCTGAAATAAACTTAACTGAAGTCTTTCCAAAGGATCCTGTGATTCCAAGAACCTTTAAGCCTTCTTCTTCCTTGTATTTTTTTATTTTTGCCTGAGCTGACTTGTAAAAGCCCATATTTATCTTATCTTCAGTAGGTTTTGCCCACTTGTTTGTCAAGATAAGTAGCCTATATTGGTAAAAGTAAATTAAAAATGACAGGATTAGTGTAGCTAAAATTGAAATCACATAGGATCCTGACCCATCAAAAATTCCCAATGAAAAGACAACTACAAGGATAAAGGCAATAAAGTTTACAAGCTTGTGCTTCTTTAAAAGTCTCTTTGCCCTGTCAGTCCAAACTATGGGAGTCTTTTGATTTTTCTCCAACTTGTAGACTAACTTGTTCATCTTTTCCTTGTTGTTTTTTAAAAATGTCTTGTATTCATCATTGTCGTAGCCCTCTAATTGGAGCATGTGAATGGGAAAGTTGCTCCTAATTAGGGAATAATAAAGTGCCAGGCATATAATAACAAAATCTATTGAGTAAATTGGCAGTCTCTGTAAAAAATATTCCATGAAAATCTCCTAACCTAAAAACGAATTAATAACTGCATTAAATTGGCCAAACTTGTCAAGGTAGGAATAGTGTCCAGCCCCTTCTAGGACAACTAGGCCAGAGTTTTTTATCTCTTCTTCAAAAATCTTACCCATATAAAGGGGCGTTGCCTCATCCTTGTCTCCCCAAATGAGGAGGGTTTCTGCATCAATATTCTTGAATTCCTCTCTAGTGGACTCATTTACCACCTTTACAAAGCATTTACGCATAATTCCATTTGCTGCCTGGTAGTCATCAGATCCATGCTTCTTATAAAACTTTGCCATGGCCTCTTCATTGTTGCCATGAGTCAGCATATAGCATTTTTTTGCTGCCTTAAAGGAATAGACCTTGGCATAATAGGATAGCTTCCTCTTGGGAAGTACTCCTGACGCATCAATTATTATAAGCTTTTCAACCCTGTCCTTATTTCTTGACCCTAAAATCGTAAGAGTCTTGCCCCCAAAGGAGTGACCTACAAAAGTTGCCTTCTTAATATTAAAGTGGTCCAAAAACTTTAAGAGAAATTCATAATAATCATAAGTCCCCATGACTTCTTTTGGGTCTTCGCTGTCTCCAAAGCCTGGCGCATCATAGGCGTAAACTGTGTAACTATCAGGGATGGCATTAAAAATCGGCATAATTGATTCAATATATGCACCCCAACCGTGGAGGATAAGAAGAACTTTCTCGCCACCCTCCCTCTTAATATATGCAGTTTTTATACCGTCTATTTCAACAAATTCTTTATCTATTTTCATCTTCATCTTCTTCTATAAAAATTATTGAGCCCTGGTCTTCTTCATGAGAAATATCTTCTTCATCTCTTACAAAAATTGAAGAGGACTCATAAGCATCTTGGCTAGCATTATCTTCTGCAAAATTTATGCCAGATGTCTTTTCACTTAAGTCAAGGCCCATCTTTAGTGAAGAAATTCTTGACTCTAACCTCTCTATTTCTTGCAAAGTCTCACTTAAATCGAGATCAGACCCCTCACCCTTTAGAGCATGGTATTGGTGCCTGCCAAGCTTTTCAAAGGCTTCGCTTAGCTTTCTCTCTTCATTTAAAAGTTCGTATCTCAACCTTGCTGCCTTTTTAATTTCTTGCGACTCAGTCACAATTTTCTTCTTTATGTAATTTAGATTCCCAAGTAGGTCATCTAAATTGCCATCAAGACTGTCAAAAAATCCCACAATATCACCTCGAATCTATGTTATTATACCAAAAATCTCATATCTTTTAAATACTGCCCTTGTTTTCTTTATTTTTAATTGGGTAAAAAAGACTTGGAGGGATATTATGGAAAAATTAACACTTTATGTCGGAACAGTTTGCCCTTTCTGTAAAAAGGTAGAAGCCTTCATGGAAGATGCTGGCATTGACTCTGTAGAAATAAAAAATATTGATCAAGATAAAGAAGCTCGTGAATATTTAATTGAAAAAGGCGGCAAAAAGCAAGTGCCTTGTCTCTTCATTGGAGACAAGCCTCTTTATGAATCACTAGACATTATTAAATACCTAAAAGAAAATCTAGATTAACTTTATAAGAAATTAAAAAGACAGGGATTACTCAATGAGTTTAATCTCTGTCTTTTTTGTTTCTTTTTCTGTTTTTCTTTCTCTTTTTTCGCGATAGGAGTATATTTTTAGACTTGGAAATAGTGTAAGAATTTAAAACTAAATTAACAATATTACATAGAATTATTATATTTGTGCCAAAGACTCTTGGCATGTGATAGCTTGTTAAAAAGATCAAACTAATGATGCTAAAGATGTCAACAAAATATTCCACATACATTGTCTTTGAAAAAATTGTGTTCTCTGAAAATTTAATATTTACAGAAAGCACATTGATAAAAAATAAAAACATGACAAAGAAATAAGTAGCTTTGGAAATATTTATGCTAGCAGTCAAGATGTAAACTTGTAGCATAAAGTACATGGAAAACTTCACCATAAGTAGACCTATCTCATAGACCTCTAGCTTTAACTTTTTGGACTCGTAGAGGTTTTCTATGTCCCATTCATCCATAAGGGCCTTTAAGATTTTTGTAGTCTTAATCTTTTCGCAAATCCAAGATGGCAAAAGGCTCAATATGAAGATGCTAACTACAAGACTCTTTAAGATGTCAAACAAATTTGTCCCTTGAAAGCGTCTAAAGTAGTTAAAGGTAAATGCTACAAGACCAAGAAGGGCAGAAATTGAAAGTATCTTTAAAAAGGCCTTAAAGATTTCATAATTCTTTCCACTTAAGAGGAAGTTGCCTGAGTCGCTATAGGCTCCTGCAAACTCGTAAGGGTTCCCCATCCTATTTAATTCTTTTTTTATGTCTTCTTCTGTATAAATCTCCGGAAGTCTATCTCTCAGTATATCTAAAAAATCCTCTTTGGCAGCCTCTTGCTTGTCATAGGGGATGTATCTTTGCAAATAATAAATATATCTATCGACGAGTTCATGTTCAATTAACTTCATAAAATCATCCTCACATACATTATAAGTTAAATATTGGTTCTTTTAAATGACTAATCACAAATTTATAAATTATTTTTACTTCGTATTTAGGAGCAATAAATTTTTGATTGGTGATTAATTTCAATTTTTTTATAAGTCCTTTAGAATTTTATAATTTAAACTTTTTATAAATAATTTTTTCTAAATCTATAACTTATTAAGTCTTTATCTCTCTTAGCTTAAAAATAAGCAATAAAAAAGTCCTGTTACCAGGACTCTCTTAATCAAGTACATAAACTTTTACGTTTCTTCTTCCAAAATTTCTAGCTTGGGAACTTGTGCTGTAGAATAAGTCGATTCTATTTCCCTTAATTGCTCCACCAGTATCTTCTGCTGTAGCATAGCCATAAGATGCAAAGCCATCCATACTCTCAATGTAAAGCTTTGAACCTAGTGGGATAACCCTAGGGTCAACAGCAACTGCACCAACTCTTGCCCTTGTTCCCATAGCAGTCCTTGAACCTGCAGAAGGGTCATAAGCAGTAGCTTGCATAATAATTACTCTCTTAGCTGACTTTCCATTAGGAGCAGCAGATCCTTGTTTAGTTCCAACTTCTACAACTTCCTTTACAGGCTCTTTAGTAATTTCACTCTTTAGGACTTCAGTAGCTTCTAAATTTCCATTTACATAAGTGTTCTTTAGGTTTTCTACCTTTTCTCCAACTTGTCCCTTAGTGATAACTTTCTTTTCATCCTTAAACATTTCATTATTTTCACGAGTTTCTGTTTCAAAAGGAATTTCAACTTTGTTAACTAAATTTTCTTCAACAACTCTATCAATTTTGATTTCCATTCCTTGCTTAGCAATTTCATCAAGAGGAAGGGAAACTCTGTCAAGCTTGTTTAGTTTTATGTCAAGATTTTCAAGTACATCAGCAACTGTGTATCCATTTGCTTCAGCTATTAGTGTCTTGTTTCCATCTTTTATGTGATAAGACTTTGGTGAAGTAATAAGGATCTTTGTGTCCTTAGTAATCTCTTCATCAAGACCTGGGCTTACAAGGTCCTTGTTCTTAAGAACAATGCCTTCTTTTTCCAAGAAGTCTCCTACTGTTTTTTCATATGTAAATACTGTCTTAGTTTTTCCATTAATATTTAATTCAACGTTTTTACCTAGAGCTGTGCTAAAACCCATTGTAAGGATTGACACAAGAGCTAGGACAATCAGCATAAATTTCGCATTTCTAAAAATGTTCTGTTTATTCAAAAATATTCCCTCCATAAATTCAGTTACAAACTTGTAAATTTTGTTACTACTTTGTAACTTTTTCTAATCTTTTAAGAGTATATTAAAAAAAGTAAGATTTGTCAATTTTTTGTAACTTTTTTGTAAATCTCTCTACACACGGCTTAGTTGAGCCATTTTAAAACTTGTGTCAATTAAATCTATTTTAAAATAAAAATAAAACCTCTCTCAAAGCTGGAAAATTAGGTATTCTTTATAAAGTATTACGTTTATGTTACAAAATCTTATAATATTTTCCTTATTTTATTAATTTTTTGATAAAAGGCTCATTTCAGTAAGTGAACTTTAAAGTTTTCTAAGTCTTATTTCTTATTAGAGGCTTGTTTTACTCTAAAAAAATAAAAAGCTTAAAAAATTAAAATCAAAATAATTTTCTAAGCTTTTCATCTTTTTGATTTTTTAAATTATGACATTAGCTTTTCTACAAAACGTCTAGCCATCTTGGCAGTGAAGCCCCAAATAATTTTTCCATCATATTCATAAAAGAGGACTTCTTCTCTACCCCTTCTGAACTTGTAGTTGATACCATTGAGAATCAAGTGATAGGGAAAGTCCTTGTTCCTCTCAACCTTTAAGTCAATCTTGTAGGATCTTGGTTTGGTCTCTAAAAAATAAGAAAGTGGAATTGTAAAAACCTTCTCCACCTCATCTCTTGATGGAGATATTTTGTCAAAGTCTCTTTTTATTTCTCCAATGAAACTGTGAATAATTGCTGCATAGGGATTTACTACAAAGTCACCCTCAGAATAAATTTCAATCTCACCTTCTGAAATTAAAAGCTCTTCTGAAGTCTCCCTAAGAGCTGCATCCCTTGGACTTTCTCCCTCTTCAATCCTGCCTCCTGGGAAGGATATTTCTCCAGGTTGGTTTCTTAGAGTAAAGGCCCTCTCCTCAAAGAGAAGATGAATTTCCCCATTTCTTTTTATAAGAGGAATCATGACGGAAAACCTATTTTTCACGTCAATGGGCATGGGTTTTATTTCTTGGACCTTGGCTTTAATTTTTTCTAAATTTAAGTCTTGGTCAGTTGGCATTTTCTATCTCCCTCATAAATTCTTCTACTGTGTAAATTCTAAACCTGTCAATCTGTCTTTTGTTGCCTTCTCTTTCTAGGAGCATATATAAGAGGTCATCATACCTAAAGCTTTCTGGCATCTCTAGTTCTTCTGCAAGCCTTGGAACATAGTCTTCAAAGATTATCCTTGCAATCTTGTTTTCACTTTCCTTGACCTTGTCCTTTAGGAGCCTATAAATATACTTTAGGCTTTCTCCTTCGTCAAGAGGCATAATATAATAGTCTTCTCCCCTGAGACCCTTAACAGCCTTACAGGCATCGAAGTAACCAAGTTTTATTAGGTCGTCAGCCTTTTCCTTGTCAAAGCCAAGGGATGACCCAAGATTTTTATTTGCTTTAATTATATAACTTGCCCTTTCGATGTTTTTGAGGGGTAGCCTTGAAAGTCTTACTAGGACAATATCTGTGTCTTCATCTATCATCTCCATGGGAGCTGGTGATGCAAAGCCACCATCAATAAAATACTTGCCGTGAAGACGTTGTAATTTAAAAAAGGGAAGATAACAAGAGGCAATAATATAGTCCTTTAATAGACCCTCTTTAATATCCTTCTTAAATAATCTCTCAACTTTGAGGTCAGATACATTCACTGTACACATACCAAAATCAATATCAGACCTTCTAAGCTTATCTTCATTGATGAACTTGTCCACTAACTTGTAGAGAGGATAGGGTGATCTAGTAAGTTCAGGAACTTTTATGTCGTGTTCACGAAGCTTATCTACAATTTTTGAAAATAAATTATCGTCCTTTTCTATTTCTTGTAACTCAGTTTCAAAGGCAGAAAAGTCTAGGCTCTTCCAAGCCTTAAAACATTCATAGGCATCTCCTTGGGCAAACATGGCTCCATTAAAAGCACCTATAGAAGTCCCAACAATTTTCGAAAAATCAAATCCCATTTCCATAAGGGCGAAGTAGGCACCTACTTGGTAGGCACCCTTGGCTCCTCCGCCTTCAAGAACTAATGCCCACTTTTTCATTTCACACTTCCTAATTCAGATGTACATTGTGGACATCTTGTTGCATTAATATCAATCTTAGACTTACAGAAAGGGCACACCTTTTCGGTTGGAGCTGGAGCTTCTTCTTCCCTCTTGAACTTGTCAGTAACTTTTGCAATTTGTTTTATCATAATAAAGATAACAAAAGCTATAATCAAGAAATCAAAAACTGATTGTAGGAATATTCCATACTTGACCTCAGCAGTTCCCACTGTAAGAGCAAGATTTTCAAAACTAACTCCACCAAGTAAGATACCTATTAGGGGCATTAAAATATTTTCAACAAGGCTTGCAACGATTTTACCAAAGGCTCCACCTATGATAACGCCTACAGCCATATCCATAACATTTCCTTGTGCAATAAATTCTCTAAATTCATTAGCAAATTTTTTCATTTTTCCTCCTTCATATGTAATTTAATAATTAAAAATAATTTCTTATTGAATATTTATTACCCAGCTTGTTGATAAAAAAACTTTAATTAAAAAACCTAGGAATTAATCCCAGGTCTCTCTTTGTCTTTGTAATTTTTAAATTTGTTTTAAGATAATCTTGTTCTTTTTCAAAAGTTCCATAGCGTAGTCATCCACCCTATAGGCTTCGTGATAAATTATTTCTCCTATGCCTGCTTGGATAAGGGCCTTTGTGCAGTTAAGGCAAGGGAAGTGTGTTACATAGGCCTTGGCTCCCCTAACTGATATTCCTTCCTTGGCACAGTATAGGAGGGCATTCATCTCTGCGTGGATTGTGGCTATGCAATGGCCATCACGCATTGTATGTCCAATTTCGTCACAGTGGGGGTTGCCTGTCACTGATCCATTGTAGCCTGTTGAAATTATCCTGTTGTCCGAGTTCACAAGGACGCAGCCTACGAAGGCTCTGTCGCAAGTGGACCTTGTTGCAACCATTTGTGTTATCTCCATAAAATATTCATCCCAAGACTTTCTCATTTTGCCTCCTTTGCAAGTTTATCAACTAACTCATTGTACTTGACCCCAGTGTGGGCCTCAACTTTTATAAATTTTACTTCCAACTTGTCCCTTATGGAATCATAAAAGTCCTTGTAATATATTGTTCCTTCTTTATTCGTCTTCCAAAAACCAAGTGCCCATGACCTTATGCCTTCGTAGTCGTAGTGAAGGTAGATTTTTTTCTTGCCAAGCTTTGTTGCTTCTTCCATGGCACGCATGGCTCCCTTGATTTCTCCCGACACATTTCTCATATCTGAGTCCTTGAAAAATCTCTTTGAGTAAGTGTATTCTTCTTCATCATTAAACATATAGACACCATAGGAGTGAGACTTGTCGCTGTCCCTATAGGATCCATCGACGTAAACTACAAGCTCGTCCTTTTCTGCTGACTCCTTCTTCTTTTCTTCTATTTCATTTATAAAGGCCTCAGCATCTTCACGAGTGGAAAACTTTTTGAAACTTGCTCCCTTAAAGCCCATGATTTCTCGCTTGCACTCATCCCAGGTGTGATAGATGCCAGGATTTCTTCCTATTCTAACTGCGTAATACTTCATGTTCACCTCAAAATTTTGTGATTTGTCAACTATGTCTACTTATTATATAATTAGAAGTAATTAGAAGTCTAGACTTTTGGAGGTAAAAATGAACAAAGAACAATTTGAAAGAATGAAAAATGGCAAGGGCTTCATTGCTGCTCTTGACCAATCTGGTGGATCAACACCAAAGGCCCTATTAAATTATGGTGTGACTGAAGATGCTTATTCAAACGAAGAAGAAATGTTTGAACAAGTTCACGAAATGAGAAAGAGAATTATAAAGGATAAGGCCTTTACATCTGATAGAATTTTAGCTGCAATCCTATTTAAGGTTACTATGAACTCTAAAATCGACGGCAAGTTCACTGGCGACTACCTTTGGGAAGAAAAGGGCATTGTTCCAATCCTTAAAGTTGACGAGGGACTTGATGAAGAAAAAGATGGTGCTCAACTTATGAAGCCTTTCAAACACATTGACGAGCTTCTTGCCAATGCAAAGGAAAGAAATATTTTTGGAACTAAGATGCGTTCTCTTGTAAAAGAACTCAATGAAGAATCCATTAAAAAAGTGGTTGAACAACAATTTGACTACGCAAAGAAAATTTCCGCAGCAGGATTTGTTCCTATTATCGAGCCAGAAGTTGATATCCACGCTAAGGACAAGGGACAAATCGAAGAAGTCCTTAAAAAATATCTTGTGGAAGAACTTAAAAAATTAGATAAGGACACTTATGTAATGTTTAAGTTAAGTCTTCCAGAAAAGGAAAATCTTTACGAAGACCTTTACGAATTTGATCAAACTGTTAGGATCGTTGCCCTATCTGGTGGCTACTCAAGAGATGAAGCCAACGAAAAACTTAGAAAGAACAGGGGCGTAATTGCTTCTTACTCAAGAGCCCTTACTGAAGGACTAAATGTAAATCAAAGTGCAGAAGAATTTACAAAGATGCTTGACGACTCTATCGAAAAGAACTACTCAGCTTCAGTTGAAAAATAAAGCGTAAAATTTTTAAGATCTCCAATTTTTGGAGATCTTATTTTTGTTTTAATTTCTTAATTTGCAAATGTTTTTCTTTATCTTCTAATATTAGTTAAAGCTTGTATTTATGCAGTTTATTGTTGACAATTATTCTTTCATAATGTAAACTGTTGCATAGATAATAAATATTATCTGGAGTGCTGTCCGCTAGTTAAATTTTTAATGACCGGGGTTCTCTATAGGATACTGTCCGCTAGTTAATTTATATTAATGACCGGGGTTCCTCTATAACTTTTTTATTATTATATGGAGGTTTTTTTATGAAAAAGTATCAATTAGACGTACCTACACCACATTCCTACACTTATGTAACAAAGAATATCCCAAATGTAACAGTTGAACAAAGGGAAAGGGCTCTTAAGGCTACTCACTACAATGAATTTGCCTTCCCTGCAGGAATGTTAACTATTGACATGCTATCAGACTCAGGAACTACAGCCATGACAGACGTTCAATGGTCTGCAATGTTCTTAGGAGATGAATCCTATGGTAGAAACAAGGGCTACTATGTCCTTCTCGATGCCTTTAGGGATGTATTCGAAAGAGGCGACGATCAAAAAAGAATCATCGACCTTGTAAGAACTGACTGCGAAGATGTTGAAAAAATGATGGACGAAGTTTACCTTTGCGAATATGAAGGTGGCCTATTTAATGGTGGCTCTGCCCAAATGGAAAGACCAAATACCTTTATCATTCAACAAGGTCGTGCAGCTGAATCTGTTTTATTCGAACTTGTCAAAAAAATACTAAACGCAAGAGAACCAGGAAAGATTTATACTATTCCTTCTAATGGTCACTTCGACACTACTGAAGGTAATATTAAGCAAATGGGTTCAATCCCAAGAAACCTATACAACAAAAAATTGCTATGGGAAGTTCCTGAAAATGGTCACTATGAAAAGAATCCATTTAAGGGCAACATGGACACTGAAAAACTAGAAGAACTTATCACTAAGTTAGGACCTGAAAATGTCCCACTAATTTACACAACTATTACTAACAACACAGTTTGTGGTCAACCAGTTTCTATGGCAAACTTGAGAGAATGTTCAAGAATTGCTCATAAGTATGACATACCTTATATGTTTGATGCTGCTAGATGGGCAGAAAATGCTTACTTCATCAAGGTTAATGAAGAAGGTTATGCTGACAAGTCAATCCCAGAAATTGCAAAAGAAATGTTCTCTTACTGCGACGGCTTTACTGCATCACTTAAAAAAGATGGACACGCAAATATGGGCGGTGTTCTTGCCTTTAGAGATAAGGGACTATTCTGGAAGAAGTTTTCTGACTTTAACGAAGACGGCACAGTTAAAACTGATGTAGGTATACTCCTAAAAGTTAAACAAATTTCTTCTTACGGCAACGACTCCTACGGTGGTATGAGTGGTAGAGATATTATGGCTCTTGCTGCAGGTCTTTATGAAGCAGCTAAGTTTGATTATCTTGATGCTCGTGTTAAACAATGTGAATACCTTGCTCAAGGTTTTTACAAGGCTGGCGTTAAGGGAGTTGTACTTCCTGCTGGTGGTCACGGTGTTTATATCAACATGGACGAATTCTTCGACAACAAGAGGGGACCAGAAACTTTTGCAGGTCAAGGCTTCTCTGTTGAATTAATAAGAAGATATGGAATTAGAACTGCAGAACTTGGTAACTACTCAATGGAATATGACCTAAAGACTCCAGAGCAACAAGCCGAAGTAGCTAACGTAGTTCGTTTCGCAATAAATAGAAGTCAACTTTCTAAGGAACACATGGATTATGTAATTGCAGCAGTTAAAGCTCTTTACGAAGATCGTGCTACTATTCCTAATATTAGAATAGTCAAGGGAAAGAATCTTCCAATGCGTCACTTCCACGCTTTCCTTGAAACTTATGAAGCTTCTGAAGATGAAAAATAAATTTCTCTAAACTTTTTATAAATACAAAAAATTAAATAAACCCCTCTTAGTCGAGGGGTAAATTACCCTTTAAGGAGAAAAATTATGGATAACAACTTAAAAACTCGTGATGGTTTTAAAAGCAAATGGGGCTTTATACTAGCTTGTATTGGGTCCGCAGTTGGTATGGGTAATATTTGGAGATTCCCTATAATGGTTTCAACTTATGGTGGGATGACTTTCCTCATTCCTTACTTTATCTTCGTAACCTTAATAGGATCTACAGGAGTAATTTCTGAAATGGCACTAGGTAGGTCAGCAAATGCTGGACCAGTTGGTGCCTTTGGAAAATGTACAGAATTAAGAACTGGCAACAAAAAGCCTGGCGAATTAATTGGTCTTATCCCAGTTCTCGGCTCTTTGGCACTAGCTATAGGCTACACTTGTGTAATGGCTTGGATTTTTAAATACACCTTCCTTTCTCTATCAGGTCACCTTTATGAAATGGGACAAGATATGGATGTAATTGGTGGTACCTTTGGTCTAACAGCAAGAGCCTTTGGTGCAAACATCTGGGTTGTAGTAGCAATACTTGCAAGCTTTGCCATAATGGTAATGGGTGTATCTGGTGGAATTGAAAAGGCAAACAAAATTATGATGCCAGCCCTATTCATTTTATTTGTAGGACTTGCAATCTACATCCTCTTCCTTCCAGGTGCTGCAAATGGATATAAGTATATTTTCACAGTAAACCCTGAAGGATTAAAGGATCCTAAGGTTTGGATATTTGCCTTTGGACAAGCCTTCTTCTCCTTATCAGTAGCAGGCTCAGGCACTGTAATTTATGGATCTTACCTTCCTAAGAATGAATGTATTCCATCATCAGCAAGAAATGTTGCAGTCTTTGATACAATAGCAGCCCTCTTGGCAGCCTTTGTAATCATCCCTGCCATGGCAGCAGCTGATGCACCACTTGACACTGGTGGCCCTGGTCTTATGTTTATCTTCCTTGTACATGTATTTAACGGCATGCCTATTGGAAAAATTATTGGAATGATTTTCTACATCTGCGTTCTCTTTGCAGGAGTATCTTCAATAATTAACCTTTACGAAACACCAGTTGCCTACCTACAAGAAAAATTCAATGCGTCAAGATTTCTTGCAACTACAATTATCCACATCATTGGTTGCCTCGTTGCAATTTTGATTCAAGGCATAGTAAGTGGTTGGATGGACGTTGTTTCAATTTACATTTGCCCACTTGGAGCAGCCCTTGCTGGCATAATGTTCCTTTGGGTTGCAGACAAAGATTATGTCCTTGCTGCAGTCAATGAAGGCTCACCAAAGAAAATTGGAGGATGGTACTATCCATTAGCAAAATATGTATATGTAACAGCTGCCATAGTTGCCCTAATAGCTGGTGCAATACTTGGTGGTATTGGTTGATGAAATTTTATAATCAAAAAAGTGTTGGCTTTCCTATTAGCCAGCACTTTTCTTTTGCAGATTTTTACTTAAAAATTATCCTTTTTATTTCTAAAGTAAATAAACTCATCTAAATCCCTTGCCAAGAAGAAGGGATTTATTTTTTTCTCTTTTCCAATTGTTGATGGAAGAGTAATCTTACCTTCTTCCCTGAGCTTCTTTACCCTTTCATATTCCCTGTCCAAGTCCCCATTGGAGATTAGAGACTTGGCAAATTCTAAATTGGCAAGAGAATACTCATGACCAGGATAAACTAGAGTGTCGTCAGCTAAATTTTTTAACTTAATAAGACCCTCATAGGATTTTTTGTAGTCCCTAGTAAAGACCCTGCCGCAGCCTGCAAGAAAGAGGGCATCTCCACAGAATAAGTTGCCATCAACTAAATAGGAAATGTGGTCTTGAGTGTGGCCACCAGTTGAAATCACCTTGAAGTTTTCTCCAAGAAGTTCAAATTCATCTCCATCCCTTAAAGTCACGTCATTGTATTCCCTAGTTTCAACAGGCCCAAAGACCCTCGGTCCGTATTTAATCTTAAGTTCATCAAGACCACCAACGTGATCCATGTGCTTGTGGGTTAAAATAATATAGTCAAGATTTCTGCCCCTTAAATAATCAATAACAGGACCTGCGTCACCAGGATCAACAACTATTATCTTGCCACCCTTCTCAATAGTCCAAATGTAATTGTCATTAAAAGCTTTAATATATCTAATATCCATAAAACACCTCATAATATTCTTACTCTTATTGGTGGGATCTAAACATGGGTGTTGGTTTGTTGTTTTTTATTAAATTATTGTGTGATTTTTTAACTGTATAATTAATATTTTTCATAGCTTTACTTACAATTAAAAAAGACAGCCACTTTTGTGACTGCCTTTAATTATGCTTTTTCTGTACTTACTTAATCCGACTCCTTTGAAGAAACTCCCTATTCGGTCGTTTCTTCTGCAGTCGCTGGATAAGGTTCTTCATAGCTTCAGGCTCCTTTCAGTCGCCTTCAGCTTGAAGACCGTATCAATCGTGACTCGTCACGATTGATACTACCATTAATTACATCATTCCCATGCCTGGATTCATTGCTGGCATTGCTGGTGCGTCTTCTTTGATGTTTGCTACTGCTGCTTCTGTTGTCAAGATCATTGATGCTACGCTTGATGCGTTTTGTAGTGCTGATCTTGTTACTTTTGTTGGGTCTACTATTCCGGCTTTTTTCATATCTACGTATTCTGACTTGTATGCGTCGAAGCCGATTCCTGCTTCTTTTGTCTTTACGTGTTCTACGATTACTGAGCCTTCTAGTCCTGCGTTTTCTGCTATTTGTTTTAGTGGTTCTTCTAAGGCTCTTAGGATAATGTTAGCTCCTGTTTTTTCATCGCCTTCTAGTTCGTCTACTACTTTTGCAACTGCGTCGATTGAGTCGATTAGTACAGTTCCACCACCTGCAACGATTCCTTCTTCTACTGCTGCTCTTGTTGCTGCTAGAGCATCTTCGATTCTTAGCTTTCTTTCCTTTAGTTCAACTTCTGTTGCTGCTCCAACTTGGATAACTGCAACTCCGCCAGAAAGTTTTGCAAGTCTTTCTTGTAATTTTTCTTTATCAAATTCTGAATCTGTTTCTTCTATTTGGTTTTTGATGTGGCTAATTCTGTTTTCAAGTTCAGCCTTGTCGCCTGCTCCATTTACAATTACAGTAAGTTCTTTTTCAACCCTAACCTTTGAAGCTGATCCAAGCATTTCAATTGTTGCATCCTTTAGGTCTTGACCTAAATCGGATGAAATAACTTGTCCACCTGTTAGAATTGCAATATCTTGAAGCATATCTTTTCTTCTGTCGCCATAGCCAGGAGCCTTTACTCCAACTACGTTTAATGTTCCTCTAAGTGAGTTAACAACTAGAGTCGCAAGAGCTTCGCCATCAATATCATCTGCAATAATAAGAAGTGGTTTTGATTGTTGAAGAACTTTTTCTAGTAGTGGGAGAATTTCTTGGATATTTGAAATCTTCTTGTCTGTAATTAGGATGTATGGGTCTTCTAATTCTGCAACCATCTTGTCAGAATCTGTAACCATATATGGAGATAGGTAACCTCTGTCAAATTGCATACCTTCAACAACATCTAGGCTTGTTCCCATTGACTTAGATTCTTCAACAGTGATAACTCCGTCGTTTCCAACTTTTTCCATTGCTTCAGAAATAAGCTTTCCAACTTGTTCGTTAGCAGCAGAAATTGAAGCAACTTGTTCAATAGCTTCCTTGGAAGAAACTTCAGTTGAGAACTTTTTGATTTCTTCAACAGCTCTTTCAACTGCCTTAGCGATACCCTTTTGAAGAACCATTGGGTTTGCACCTGCTGCAAGGTTTCTCATACCCTCTCTAATGATAGCTTGAGCAAGTAGGGTAGCAGTTGTAGTACCGTCACCTGCAACGTCATTAGTCTTAGTAGCAACTTCCTTTAAAAGTTGTGCGCCCATATTTTCAAATTTATCTTCACATTCAATTTCTCTTGCAATAGTAACACCATCATTAGTTATAAGTGGTGTGCCATATTCCTTGTCTAAGATAACATTTCTGCCCTTAGGTCCAAGAGTTACCTTTACTGTATCTGCAAGAGTGTTGATTCCTTTTATTAAACCTTTTCTAGCATCTTCTGAAAATTTAATTTCCTTTGCCATTTTATCATCTCTCCTTATTCAATAGGCCTTATTCAATAACTGCCAAGATGTCTTGGAACTTGATTATAGTGTATTTTTCATGGTCAAGTTCAATGTCACTTCCTGCGTATTTAGAGAAAACAACCTTGTCCCCAACCTTAACAAGTCCCTTCATATCTTCGTCTGTATCTAATTTGTTGCCAATTGCAACAACTTCTGCTATGTTTGATTCTTCCTTAGCTGAAGAAGGAAGTACAATACCAGAAGCAGTAGTTTCTTCTTTTTCTATCTTTTTAATGACAATCTTGTCATCAAGTGGTCTCAATTTCATTTATATAAGCCTCCTAAAATTTATAATTTATTTTTAGCACTCACTTATCTCTTCTGCTAATATGTATATGATAACTCAAAAGAAAAATTTTTTCAAGTATTCTTTAAAGAGAAATCTTTAAAAAATTTTGTAAAACCTAAGGTTTTAATTCCTCTTTTTAATGAATTTAGAAAACTAAGAAAGTTTCTTAAAAGCTGACGCTTTTATATTACTTATAAGGAGGGGGAGCCAGGGGCGAGCGAGGCCCCTGACCCCCTCCTTAAACCTCCCCCCTGACCCCATCGCCCTGGCAGGGGGCCCGACCCATTAATACGCAAAAAGCTCTCCGACTAAAAATTTCAAACTCGCTTCGCTCAAACAGTGAAATTTTTTTAACGTCTCCGAACTTTTTGCTTACTACCTTATTAGCTTGCGGTTTATTGGCAAACTTTACTATCTCATAAAACTTCAACAAGCTGGAGCACTCTATCAGTTCACTACTAAGCACCAAGTTTGAGTTTCTTATGGAGTTATAACATCTTATAAACTATTAACTTAATATCACCTTGTAGTTTTATATGAAGTCACGAAAGTTTACAAACTCATAATTAATTACAAGCTTATAAAAAGAAAATCTTAATCATATTGATATGTACCCTCCTTACTGGTTTGTCCAGTAAAGAGGGTACATATCAATATGATTAAGATTTTTTGATTTATTAGTTTAATTTTATTTATATGTGTATAATTTTTATTTAATATTTATACTAGAACAACTTAAGGATTTAGCAGTGAGCTAATCAAGTGTATATAATGAACAAAAAAATCGGTTATGCGTTAAAAATTTTCAACTGTTTGAATTCGCGAAGCGAATGAGTTTTGAAAATTTAGCATGACCGATTTTTTTGGACTCAACGTACGTGGGGTGAAGGGGTGGTTTGGAGGGGCAATACCACGCAGGCACAAGGGGGCCTCACGATGCCCCTAAGCCCCTCCAAGAGCAATTATAAAAGCGTCAGCTTTTAATAAAACTTTTTAAAGAAAACTTCTTTAAGCAATTTTAAAAACCCTTTTTACTTTTTCCTCTTCCCCTCAAGCTCCAAGAGCTTTCTCTTAACCTCTAATCCCCCTGCATACCCTCTTAAACTCCCATCACTTCCTATGACTCTGTGGCAGGGTACTATTAATGAAATTGGATTGTGACCTACTGCTCCTCCAACTGCCTGGTTGGATACTCTCTCATACTTCCCACTTGCAAGTAAAGCTTCTCCCACTTCTTTATAGGTTCTTGTCTCTCCATAGCTTATCTTAAGTAAGATGTCCCAGACGTCTTTTCTAAATTCACTTCCTATAACTTTGATTGGAGGAATAAAGCCTGGATCTTCTCCTGAGAAATATTTATCTAACCAAGCTTCTGTAAGTTTTAAGATATTATAGTCTTCTTCTTTAGAATCCTGCAAAGCAGTTTCATCATTCTTAACTATCTCACTATCTCTTAGTCTTTCTTCATATTCTTTTTGACGCTCTAGGTAGAGTCCAAGCAAGGCTTCTTCATCGAACACTATTAATATGTCCCCCAACAATGACTTGTACAATTTTTTGTAAAGCATATTGCCTCCAAAAGTTTATAAAAAAAAGGAAACCCCATTGGATTTCCTTATACTAATTCTAGAATTGAAATTTCTGCGCCGTCTCCACGTCTTGGACCCATCTTTAAAACTCTAGTGTATCCACCGTTTCTGTCAGCATATTTTTCTGCATACTCAGTAAATAGTTTTGTTACAACATCTTCTGAATAAATATATGCTAAAGCTTGTCTTCTTGCGTGAAGATCGCCTCTTTTTCCAAGTGTAATCATACGATCAGCAATTCTTTGAACTTCTTTTGCTCTTGTGTGAGTAGTTTGAATTCTACCTTCAGCTAAGAGAGAAGTAACAAGGTTTCTTAGCATTGCACGTCTATGACTTGAATTACGGCCAAGTTTTCTATTTTTTGCCATAATATCCTCCTTATTCTTCTTCTGGTTTGAGGCTTAAGCCTAACTCATCAAGTTTTTCAGTTACTTCTAGTAGAGATTTTCTACCAAGATTTCTAACCTTCATCATTTCACTTTCAGTTTTATTAGTTAGTTCCTCAACACTATTTATGCCTGCTCTCTTTAAGCAGTTGAATGATCTTACAGATAAGTCTAATTCTTCAACTGTCATTTCGAGAACTTTTTCCTTTTGATCCTCTTCTTTTTCAACCATCAAATTTATTTCACTGACATGTTCTTTTAGGCCAATGAAGAGTTCAAGATGTTCTGTCAAGATTTTTGCTGCAAGAGATGTTGCTTCATCAGCCTTCATTGAACCATCTGTTGTAACTTCAAGGATTAATCTATCGTAGTCTGTTCTTTGTCCAACTCTTGTGTTTTCAACCTTCCAGTTTACTTTTTCCACAGGAGTGAAGTTAGAATCCATAGGAATAATTCCTATTTCAGATATTTCATCCTTCTTAAGTTCAGAAGGTTCGTAGCCTCTTCCCTTTTCCACCATCATTTCAAGATAGAAATCAGCATCATCATTTAGGGTTGCTATATGTTGATCTGGATTAATAACACTTACGTGCGGAACAAGTTCAATATCAGAGGCTTTTATTTCACCCTTGCCCTTTTTTTCTATTACTAGTTTTACAGGCTCATCTTCAGTCATCTTTAAAACTATAGATTTAATATTTAAAACTATTTCAGGTACATCTTCCAATACCCCTGGAATTGTATCAAATTCATGTTCAACGCCACGTATATTGATAAAAGATACAGCTGCGCCTGGTAGAGAGGAAAGTAACACTCTTCTTAAGGAATTTCCAATAGTGATACCAAATCCAGCTTCTAGAGGTTCAACGACAAACTTGCCATATAAACCTGATTCATCTAATTCTTCAATACTAATTCTAGGTTTTTCAATTTCAATCATGGGTACCCTCCTTCTCGGTAAATAGTTTAGACTCTTCTACGTTTTGGTGGTCTACATCCATTGTGAGGAATTGGAGTAACATCTTTAATCATTGTTACTTCAAGTCCTGATGCTTGAAGAGATCTAATAGCAGCTTCTCTTCCTGAACCTGGACCCTTAACATATACGTCAACGCTTTTTAGTCCGTGTTCTTTAGCTTTTTCAGCTGCTTCTTGTGCTGCTTCTTGAGCTGCAAAAGGAGTAGACTTTCTTGAACCTCTAAATCCAAGTTGTCCAGCACTAGCCCAAGATATAACATTACCGTTAATATCAGTAAGAGTAACCATAGTGTTGTTAAATGTTGAAGCTATATGTGCTTCACCTTTTTCAATATTTTTACGTACACGTCTTCTAGCACGTGTAGCTTTTTGTTTTTTTGCCATTTAAGTCCCCCCTTACTTACCCTTAGAAACAAGTTTCTTAGGACCTTTTCTTGTCCTAGCATTTGTCTTAGTCTTTTGTCCTCTTACAGGAAGACCCATTTTATGTCTTCTTCCACGGTAGCAGTTAATTTCACGAAGTCTCTTGATGTTCATAGCAACATCACGACGTAAATCACCTTCTACGTGGTACTTATCTATTTCTTCTCTAATCTTAGCAAGTTCTGCTTCTGTAAGGTCTTTAACACGAGTGTCAAAGTCTACGCCAGCTGCAGTTAATATTTCTTGAGATCTGGGTTTTCCAATACCATAGATGTAAGTGAGTCCAATTTCAACTCTTTTTTCTCTAGGTAAATCAACACCGGAAATTCTAGCCATAATTACCTCCCTTATCCCTGTCTTTGTTTATGTTTCGGATTTTCACAGATTACCATTACTCTTCCGTTTCTTTTAATTATTTTGCACTTTTCGCACATCTTTTTTACAGATGGTCTTACTTTCATCTAAATGCCTCCTGACTCTGGATTATTTCTTTCTCCAAGTTATTCTACCTCGTGTAAGATCGTAAGGTGAAAGCTCAACTGTCACCTTATCACCAGGAAGAATTCTAATATAATTCATTCTCAATTTACCTGAAATATGAGCAAGTATGATATGTCCATTTTCAAGTTCAACCTTGAAATGAGTATTTGGAAGAGCGTCAACAACAACGCCTTCTACTTCAATTACATCTTCTTTAGCCATATTATTAAGGATCCTCCTTTAGCTATAAGGTAATAGTTTCTTTCTAATATAGATGTCACTAAAGTCACTAACCTCAGTATCTATGACATCCTTATATATATAAAGATGTTTTACCTTTTTTTTCTTTGGTCGATCTAGCTTTCTTAGTTTTCCATCAACGAGCAAGAGAAGGTCATCATCAATAATTTCCATTATGATATAAACCTTGCCCTCATCTCTACCCTTTTTGGATCTTACCACTTGTCCTTTCAAAAGACTAAATGTTTTATCCATGAACTATTCGAGACCAATAACTATATCGTTAAATACCTTGTCAATATCCTTAGCACCGTCAATATCAATTAATAGATTTTGAGCCCTATAGTAATCAATAAGAGGTGCTGTTTGATCAAAGTAAACAGAAATTCTAGTCTTTACAGTTTCTTCAGTATCGTCATCTCTTTGAATAAGCTTAGTGCCGTCCTTATCACAAACTCCTTCTTCCTTTGGAGGATTGAATTTAACGTGATAAGTCATTCCACAAGTTTTACAAACACGTCTTCCAACAGCTCTTTCAATTAAGATTTCAGGATCAACTGAAATGTTAATTACCTTAGTTAGCTTGTCGTCATTCTTATCTAAGATTGAGTCAAGGCTAACAGCTTGAGCTACAGTTCTTGGGAAACCGTCTAGTAGAAATCCTTCTTTAGCATCGTCCTTGTTAAGTCTATCTTCAACAAGTGCAATAACAAGATCATCAGGAACTAAAAGACCCTTGTCCATATAAGACTTAGCTTCCTTTCCAAGTTCAGTGTTGTTCTTAATATTTTCTCTAAAGATATCTCCAGTTGAAATATGTGGGATATTGTATCTTTCAACAATATATTCAGCTTGTGTGCCCTTGCCGGCCCCTGGAGGTCCCAATATAACTAATTTCATAATTACCTCCTACTTATTCTTTAAGAATCCACGATAATTTCTCATGATTAATTGTTGTTCTAACACTCTGTGGATTTCAAGTACAACACCAACAACGATGATAATTGATGTACCACCATAGTTGAATTGTAGACCTGAAATAAGTGTTAGGATAGTTGGAAGAACTGCAAGTATAGAAAGTGCAATTGCTCCCGGCATAACTAACCTATTTAAAGTTCTACCTAAATAATCACTTGTAGGTTTTCCTGCTCTAATACCACTAATAAAACCACCATTAGCTTGAAGGTTCTTAGAGTATTCAACAGTGTTGAATTGGATTGTAGTGTAGAAGAATGTGAAGAATACAATAAGAATTACAGTAAATATTATATAAAGCACAGCTCCTGGTCCTCCAGCTGGAGTTAACCACTTTTGAATCCAATTTCTAGTTGATTCACTTGTAAACATAGCAATAGTTGCTGGGATAGCAAGTAGTGAGTTAGCAAAGATAATTGGCATAACACCAGTCATTAAAACCTTAATTGGAATATGAGTGGATTGACCACCGTACATCTTTCTACCAACAACTCTCTTTGCATATTGTACAGGAATTCTTCTTTCACCTTCAGTTAGTGTTACTACGAAAACAACAATTGCAATAGCAATTATTACGAATAACACTAAGAATAAAGGGCTAGATTTTCCTGCCTTAACAAGAGCAACAGATTGAGCTATATCAAGTGGGAATCTTGAAACGATACCTGCAAAAATTAAGATTGAAATACCATTTCCAATTCCGTGTTCAGTAATTTGTTCTCCTATCCAAATTAGTACCGCTGTACCAGCAACTATTGATAGGATAATAGTTGTGTATTCAATAGGGCTTGTTGCGTTAACTGCTTGTCTAAATAGACCAAAAGTATAACCAACTGCTTGAACAAGAGCGATAGCAATAGAAAGGTATCTAGTGTATTTTGCAATAGCCTTTCTACCAGTTTCTCCTTCTTTTGCAAGAGATTCCAATGAAGGAATAGCAATTGTCAAAAGTTGAAGTATGATTGATGCTGTAACATATGGATAAATGTTAGCAGCGAATATTGTAAATCTTCTAAAGTTTCCCCCTGCCATTAAGTCAAGGAAGGAGAAAATTGATCCGCCTGCTCCACTCATAAGTTGTGAAATAACTTGTGAGTTCATGTATGGAACGGCAATGTGTGATCCAAGTCTATATAATAGAAGCATGAAAAGAGTGAAAAGCATCTTCTTACGAAGTGACTCAACCTTCCAAGCATCCCTAAAAGTAGAGAGCATTAAATCACCTCGGCCTTTCCTCCGCAAGCCTCAATTTTTTCTATAGCAGATTTTGAGAAATGCTGAGCTTTAACAGTTAATTTAACATTTAATTCACCATCTCCCAAGATTCTAAGTCCGTCTTTAGCCTTACCAGCTTTAATAAATTTATTTTCGATTAAGAATTCAGGAGTGATTTCAGTTCCTTCTTCAAATACATTAAGATCAGCTACGTTTAATACAGCGTATTCTTTCTTAAATATATTTGTAAATCCTCTCTTAGGAAGACGTCTGAATAGTGGCATTTGTCCACCTTCAAATCCAGGTCTAACCCCGCCGCCACTTCTAGCATTTTGTCCTTTGTGACCCTTGCCGGAAGTCTTACCAGTACCGGAACCAATTCCACGACCTATTCTTTTTCTAGCTTTAACTCCGCCGCCTTCGTTAGGTCTTAAGTCATGTAACTTCATTAGGTACACCTCCTTATTCTACTACTTCGATCATATAATCGACTTGTTTTAACATTCCCCTAATTTGAGGAGTATCATTTTTTTCAATAACTTGGTTTACCTTCTTAAAACCAAGAGCTTCGATTGTTTTTCTGTGTTTAGGCACTTTACCGATAGGACTTTTAACAAGCTTAATTTTAATTGTACTCATGATTTTCCTCCTATCCTAAAATTTCTTCAACAGATTTATTTCTAAGTTTTGCAACAGATTCTGCAGTCTTAAGAGACTTTAGACCTTCTAGAGTTGCATTAACTACATTTCTTGGGTTGTTAGTACCAATGTTTTTAGTACGAATATCAGAAATACCTGCAAGTTCACATACAGCACGCACTGCACCACCGGCAATAACTCCTGTACCTTCTCTTGCTGGCTTTAAGAAAACTCTACCTGCACCATAAATTCCAGTTACTTGATGAGGAATAGAAGTGTTTAGTAAGTTAATTCTTACAATATTCTTTCTAGCATCTTGTGTTGCTTTTCTTATTGCTTCAGGAACTTCAAGAGCCTTACCAGTACCTACCCCAACGTGTCCGTTTCTGTCACCAACTACTACAAGAGCAGAGAATCTAAAGTTTCTACCACCCTTAACTACTTTGGCAACTCTGTTTATAGATACAACTCTTTCTTCAAGATCAAGTTCTGCCGCATTTATTAATGAACGCTTCATTACTTCCTCCTTCTTAGAATTTTAGACCAGCTTCTCTAGCTGCATCAGCAAGTGCTTTGACTTTACCGTGGAATATATATCCACTTCTATCAAAGACTACTTCTTCAATTCCTTTTTCTAATGCTTTCTTAGCAATAGATTCTCCAACAGATTTAGCTGCTTCAATATTTCCAGTGTTTTCTAAATTCAATCCCTTATCAAGTGTAGATGCACTTAATAAAGTATTGCCAGCTTCATCATCAATTAATTGAGCATAAATATGTTTAGATGATCTGTAAACTGAAAGTCTAGGCCTCATTGAAGTTCCGGAGATGTGATTTCTAATTCTTTTGTGTCTTTTAATTCTGTTTTCGTTTCTATTAATTTTATTTAACACTTAAATTCTCCTTTCTTACTTACCAGTCTTACCAACTTTACGTCTTACATGTTCATCAGTATATCTAATACCCTTACCCTTATATGGTTCAGGTTCTCTGAAGCGTCTAATGTAAGCAGCATAAGCGCCAACTTGTTGTTTATCGTTACCTTTAATAATAATTGAGTTAGGAGATGGAACTTCTACTTCAATACCTTCTGGATCTTCTATATCAAGAGGGTGAGAGAAACCTAAGTTAAGAGAAAGAACCTTTCCCTTCTTAGCAGCTCTATATCCTGTTCCAACTATTTCTAGAGATTTTGTATAACCTTCTGTAACGCCAATTATCATATTGTAAATTAGAGTTCTAGTTAAACCGTGAAGTGCCTTAATTCTTTTAATATCATTTGGTCTTTCTACAGTGAGAACTCCGTCATTTAATTCTATTTTTAAATCTTTATCGAAAGATTGTTTTAGTTCACCCTTTGGTCCCTTAACAATAACTGTTTGGCCGTCAACTTTAACTTCAACGCCCTTTGGGATTTCAATAGGTTTTTTGCCAATTCTTGACATTTTTCACCTCCAAATTACCAAACGTAGCAGATTACCTCTCCGCCAACTTTTTCCTGTCTTGCCAATTTATCTGTAATTATTCCCTTAGATGTAGAGATAATTGCTATTCCTAGTCCTCCAAGAACTTTAGGAACATCGTCGCACTTAACATAAACTCTAAGTCCCGGTTTAGATATTCTCTTTAATCCAGAGATAACTCTTTCACCATCTTGAGAATATTTAAGATCTATCTTAATCATTCCTTGTTTGTCGTCTTCAACAACGTCATATCCTTTTATATAACCTTCATCAAGAAGAATCTTAGCGATTTCTTTTTTGATCTTTGAACAAGGAACATCAACAGATTTGTGTCTTGCATTATTTGCATTTCTAATTCTTGATAGCATATCTGCAATTGGGTCTGTCATCATATCAGTTTGCCTCCTTTCATCTAAGGCTTATTACCAGCTAGCTTTTCTTACGCCAGGAATTTGTCCCTTGTACGCAAGTTCTCTAAAGCATATTCTACATATTCCATATTTTTGTAAAACTGAATGTGGTCTTCCACAAATTTTACATCTAGTATATTCACGAGAAGAATACTTTTGTTTCCTCTTTTGTTTAGCAATCATTGATTTTTTAGCCACTTTGTACCTCCTTAAGCCTTAGCAAAAGGCATTCCCATTTTATCTAGGAATTCTTTAGCTTCTTCATCAGTTTTAGCTGTAGTTACTATATTGATGTCCATACCTCTAATAGTGTCTACTTTATCATATTCGATTTCTGGGAAGATAAGTTGTTCTTTAAGACCTAGTGCATAGTTACCTCTGCCATCAAATGCAGTTGGTTTAACACCTCTAAAGTCTCTTACTCTTGGAAGAGCAACATTCATAAGCTTATCTAAGAAATCATACATTCTATCGCCTCTTAGAGTTACCTTAACACCAACATTTTGACCTTCACGAAGTTTAAAGTTGGCTATAGATTTTCTTGCCTTAGTTACAAGTGCCTTTTGACCTGAAATAATAGTTAGGTCTTCAACTGCTGCTTCTAGTGCCTTGTGGTTATCTTTAGCTTCGCCAAGACCAATGTTAATAGTGATCTTTTCAAGTTTCGGTACTTCCATAACGCTTTTATAATTGAAGCGTTCCATTAGGTGGCCCACAACTTCTGTCTTATATTTTTCTTGTAATCTTGAAGTCATTATTCTACCCCCTACTTAATTGTCTTTCCGCTAGATTTAGCAAATCTAACTTTTTTTCCGTCTTCAAATTTATAACCAACTCTAGTAGCCTTTCCTGACGCACTGTCAAAGTACATTACATTAGATACATGAATTGGCGCTTCCATTTTTTCAATTCCACCTGGTGCTTGAGGTCCCTTTGGTTTCATATGTTTAGTTACAACATTAACCTTTTCTACAACAACTAAGTCTTTCTTAGGAATTGTTCTTAGGACTTTACCAGTCTTGCCTTTATCTTTTCCGGCTATAACTTTTACGATGTCATCTTTTTTAATTCTCATATTACACCTCCAAATTATAGTACTTCCGGAGCTAGAGATATGATCTTCATAAAGTTTCCAGCTCTAAGTTCTCTAGTTACAGGTCCAAAAATACGAGTCCCAACAGGGCTTCTATCATCTTTTATTACAACAGCTGCGTTATCGTCAAATTTGATATAAGATCCGTCTTTTCTGCTGATTCCCTTGTTTGTTCTTACGATAACTGCCTTTACAACAGAACCTTTTTTGACAACGCCACCGGGTGTTGCATTTTTAACAGAACATACTACAATATCACCAATGCTGGCTGTTCTTCTATTAGTACCACCAAGGACTTTAACAACAGATAGTTCTCTTGCACCTGAATTGTCAGCAACACGCAATCTTGTTTCTTGTTGAATCATGTTATTCTCCTTTCAAGCTAAAATTATTGAGCCTTTTCAATAATTTCTACAAGTCTCCATCTTTTATCTTTACTTAGTGGTCTAGTTTCCATAACTCTTACGCGATCACCAATACCACATTCATTATTTTCATCATGAGCCTTGAAATTAGTAGACTTCTTAAATCTCTTCTTATAGATTGGATGAGTCTTTAAAGTCTCAGTTTGAACTACAATAGTCTTATCCATCTTATTGCTTACAACAATTCCTGTTATAGTTTTTCTTGAATTTCTTTCCATGAGATTAAGCCTCCTTTCCAACTTCAAGTTCACGTTCTCTAATGATCGTTTTTACTCTTGCTATATCTCTTTTAACACTTTTAATACTTGATGGATTGTCAAGTTGGCCAGTTGCCAATCTAAATCTCAAATTAAAAAGTTCATTTTTAAGTTCATTAACTTTATTATTTAAATCTTCGCTAGACATCTTGCGAATTTCATTAGCCTTCATTTGAGTCACCATCCTTATCTTTCATAACGAATTTTGTTTTAATAGGGAGTTTCATTGATGCAAGTCTCATAGCTTCTCTTGCAACTTCTTCTGAAACACCACCCATTTCAAATAAAACTCTTCCTGGTTTAACAACTGCTACCCAGTATTCTGGTGCACCTTTACCGGAACCCATACGAGTTTCAGCAGGCTTTTCTGTAACAGGTTTGTCTGGGAAAATCTTAATCCAGATATTTCCACCTCTACGAATATATCTTGTCATAGCACGACGTGCCGCTTCTATTTGATTTGAAGTTATCCAACAAGGTTCTAAAGCTTTTATACCATATTCGCCGTATGCAAGCTCATTACCACGCATAGCCTTGCCCTTCATTCTGCCTCTGTGAACTTTACGATATTTTACTCTCTTAGGCATCAACATGACTATTCCCCCCTTCTTTAAGACTCTTTATTTTTATTGTCTTTTCTGTTATTTCTATTGAAATTATTGTTTTTGTTATCGCGTCTCTTGCGATTTCTGTTATCTCTATTGTCTCTAGGTTTTCTTCCTCTTTCGTCTTCGATTTCAGGAAGAACTTCACCCTTGTATAACCAAACTTTAACGCCTAGTTTTCCGTAAGTTGTATCAGCTTCAGCAAAACCGTAGTCAATGTCAGCTCTTAAAGTTTGTAGAGGAATAGTTCCTTCAGAATATCCTTCAGTTCTTGCCATGTCGGCACCACCAACACGACCTGCAACAGAAGTTTTAATACCAAGTGCTCCTTGACGCATAGTTCTTTGGATTGCTTGTTTCATAGCACGTCTAAATGCAACTCTTCTTTCAAGAGCTTCAGCAATGCCTTCAGCAACAATTTGTGCATCTAGGTCTGGGTTTTTAATTTCTTCTACATTTATTACAACAGATTTATCTGTAAGTTTTTCAATTTCAGTTCTTAGTTCTTCAACTCCAGCACCGCCACGGCCAATTACCATACCAGGCTTTGCTGTATTAATAGAAATTTTAACTCTATTAGCAGCTCTTTCGATTTCGATTTTAGAGATACCTGCAGCATAAAGTTTTTTCTTTACGTAATTTCTAATATTGTTGTCTTCAACTAATAGATCGGCAAAATTTTTCTTATCTGCGTACCATTTTGAATCCCAATCTTTGATTACTCCAACACGAAGTCCATGTGGGTTTACTTTTTGACCCATTCTCTACCTCCTTACTCTCTTTCTGCTACTACAACGCCAATGTGACTTGATCTCTTTAAAATTGGATAAGCCATACCTTTAGCCTTAGGACGGAATCTCTTCATTGTTGGGCCTTCGTTTGCGTAAGCCTTTTTAACATAAAGATCTCCTCTGTCTAGGTTAAGGTTGTTTTCAGCGTTAGCTACAGCTGAATGTAGTACCTTATATAGTTCATGAGCTCCTCTTTTATTAGTAAACTTTAAAATAGAGAGGGCTTCATCAACGCTTTTTCCGCGTATTTCTGCGCAAATATAGTTCACCTTTAGAGGTGATATTCTTACATATTTAGCAATTGCTTGTGCTTGCATTATAACCCTCCTTACTTAAGTGTAGTACTCTTTTCGCTCTTGCCGCCATGGCCTCTATATGTTCTTGTTGGAACAAATTCACCTAATTTATGTCCTACCATGTCTTCAGTAATGTATACTGGCACATGTTTTCTGCCGTCGTGAACAGCAATTGTGTGAGAAACAAATTCAGGGAAAATAGTTGAGCGACGAGACCAAGTTTTAATTACTTTGTGTTCATTCTTATCATTAAGCTCGTCAACCTTCTTTAGAAGGTGTTCATCAGCAAATGGTCCTTTTTTTATTGATCTACTCATTAATACCCTCCGATTACTTAGTTCTTCTTCTTACAATGTACATGTCAGATTTTTTAGATTTCTTTCTAGTCTTAAGTCCTAGAGCTTTCTTGCCCCAAGGAGTCATTGGTGAAGGTCTACCAATTGGAGTTCTACCTTCCCCACCACCATGAGGGTGATCAACAGGGTTCATTGCAGATCCTCTTACGTGAGGTCTCTTTCCAAGATACCTGCTCTTACCTGCCTTACCTAAAGTGATAAGTTCATGAGAAATATTTCCAACTTGTCCAATAGTTGCCCTACATCTTAGGTCGATTAATCTAAATTCACCTGAAGGAAGTCTAAGTTGAGCGAACTTTCCTTCTTTTGCCATAAGTTGTGCACATGAACCAGCAGATCTTGCAATTTGTCCACCCTTACCTGGAGTCATTTCGATGTTGTGTACTGTTGTACCAACTGGAATGTCAGCAAGTCTTAATGTGTTACCAACTTTAATATCTGCATCTGAACCAGATTCAACTACGTCTCCTACCTTTAAACCATTTGGTTGGATGATGTATCTTTTTTCACCATCAGCATAGTTTAGAAGAGCAATGTAAGCTGTTCTGTATGGATCATATTCAATAGCTGCTACTCTTGCAGGAATATTGTCTTTATCTCTCTTTAAATCTATAATTCTGTATTTTCTTTTAACTCCGCCGCCTCTGTGTCTACTAGTAATTCTACCGTGAGCATTTCTACCGGCAGTCTTGTTGATAGTTGTTACAAGAGATCTTTCAGGTGTTGTCTTAGTTATCTCTTCGAATGTAGCAACTGTCATCTTTCTACGGGAAGGAGTTGTAGGTTTAAATCCTCTAATCGCCATTATTAATACCTCCTACTATCAGATAGAATCAAAAAATTCTATCGGCTCTGAGTCATCAGTAAGCTTAACTATAGCCTTTTTCCATGAAGGACGTCTTCCTTGATGAACTCCTTGTCTTTTAAGTTTACCACGCATATTTATTGTATATACTTTTTCAACCTTAACGCCGAAGATTTCTTCAACAGCTTCTCTGATTTCAGGTTTTGTAGCAGTTTTAACAACTTCAAAAGTGTATTTGTTTTCTGCCATCATGTCCATACTTTGTTCAGTGACTAAAGGTCTTTTTATAACGTCAAATTTATTCATCAGTTAAAAACCTCCTCAACAACATCAAGTGCAGACTTTGTGATAACAAGGTTATCGTACTTTAATAAGTCGTATACGTTAATGTCTGTAGCTCTTGATGTTTTAACACCAGCGATGTTTCTTGCTGCTCTTTGAACATCTTTTTCGTCATCATTAACAACTACAAGTGCTTTCTTACCAGCACCAATATTCTTTAAGATGTTAGCAAAAACTTTTGTCTTAGCTTCTTCCATTTGAATGGAATCAACAAGAATCATTTCGCCATCTTGTAACTTGCTAGTAAGAACTGACTTAAGAGCAACTCTTCTAGCCTTCTTAGGAGTTGTGTAAGAGTAATCTCTTGGTTTCTTAGCGAATACAACTCCACCGCCTCTCCATTGAGGTGATCTAATAGAACCTTGTCTTGCACGACCAGTTCCCTTTTGTCTCCAAGGCTTTCTTCCGCCTCCACGAACTTCAGCACGTGTCTTAGCAGAGTGAGTACCTTGTCTTTTGTTAGCTAAAATATTTTTAACAACTAAATAAACAGCATGAGTGCTAACAGGAGCAGCAAATAGCCCTTCACTTAGTTCGACTTCTTCAACAGGATTTCCCTTAATGTCAATCATTTGAATTTTAGGCATTTCTTAACCTCCCTATCTTATTTAGTTATTTTAACAGTGCTTTTAATTCTAACAGTTCCCTTCTTAGGTCCTGGAATAGCACCCTTAACTAAAATTAAATTTTTATCTGTATCTATTCTTACGATTTCTAAGTTTTGTACAGTAACTCTTTCGTTACCCATTTTTCCAGCCATTCTGTGGTTTTTCCAAACTTTTCCTGGATAAGAAGCAGCTCCCATACCACCTGGCATTCTGTGGAATTTAGAACCGTGAGTTTCTCTACCACGTCCGAAGTTGTGACGTTTGATAATACCAGCAGTTCCTTTACCCTTTGAAGTTCCAACAACATCAACGTGTTCTCCAACTTCAAATAAATCTACTTTTATTTCATCTCCAAGCTTGTAAGATTCTACATCATCAGTTCTAAATTCTGAAAGATGTCTTCTATATCCTACGCCAGCCTTGTCAAAATGTCCCTTCTCAGGTTTGTTTAATCTTCTTTCCTTAACCTCTTGTGCTGCAACTTGGATAGCGTTGTAGCCATCGCTTTCGATTGTTTTCTTTTGCACAACAACATTTGGTTCTACTTCAATAACTGAGACAGGAGTGACAGTACCCTCTTCATCAAAAATTTGGGTCATGCCAATTTTTTTACCTACTAAATATTTCATGTTGCACCTCCTAATATTTACAGCGGACTTCTATCTAGAAGTCATATAAAGCAAAGTTTTAAAGTTTAATTTCAATATCTACACCAGCTGGTAGATTTAACTTCATAAGTGAATCTACAGTTTTTTGTGTAGGGTTTAATATATCAATTAGACGCTTGTGAGTTCTTTGCTCAAATTGTTCTCTTGAATCCTTGTACTTGTGTACAGCTCTTATAATTGTGATGATTTCCTTTTCAGTTGGAAGAGGGATTGGTCCAGATACTTCTGCACCACTCTTCTTAGCAGCATCAACAATTCTTAGCGCTGAATTGTCAAGTAGTTCGTGATCATAAGCTTTAAGTTTAATTCTGATTTTTTGTTTGCCTTTGTTAGACATATTTACCTCCTATTCGCTAAAGCCTTACTTGCGAATGGGGTTATCGATACACGCACCCTGGTGTGTAAAAAGGGTACATTTGAAAAAAATAACCCACGCCCAAGTCCAGCCTGGACTTCTCGGCCATAATTACCTTGAAACTCCTTTTTTTCAACAAAGTCTCAAGCAACTTATGACTTCATCGCAACATTCTTTTTTAAACGCTCAAATATTATATAATAAAAAATACCACTTGTAAAGGAAATTTACAGGTTTTTTTGAATTTCTTCAGATTTTTTATTAAGAATACTTTCGCTAAATTTTTTTGCGTCTAAGTTTATAGACACTCTCTCTAATATAATCTAAAAGTCCTCTATTTGCAAGGATTTATATTTGTTTACAAAATTATTTTTAATTTTCTTCCTATTATTAATAAATAATTTTTTCAATTTTATTTTTTATAACTTAATCGCTTTTAAAAATTTTCTTCCTACTTAATTTAGGCTTTTATTTTTTATAAATTTTTCTAACTTATCTCGTAAAATTTTTTTCGTAAACAAATCTTTTGTTTATAAAATATTTTCTAAGATAGTCCTATGCCTAACCCTTATTATAGAAGAAATAAAAAAGTATGGCAGACCACCATACTTTTCTTGCAATTTTATTGCTAATTTTTACTTTTATAATTTTACAACTTTGAGAAGATTACTTGGACTTAGTCATTAAATAATTGTAGGCTCCTAGGGCAGCTGTTGCACCAGACCCTTCTGCTATAACAATTTGCTTAAAGGCAGAGTTAGTGCAGTCACCTGCTCCGTAAACTCCTTCAAGGCTTGTTGCTCCAAATTCATCTACAATAATTTCTCCACGAGAATTTTTTTCCACCATATCTGCCCAATCTGTCATTGGCACAAGGCCAACTTGGATAAAGCAGCCTTCAGTGTTTTCTTCTATAACTTTGCCACTTATCCTGTCCTTATAAGAAATTTTTTCCAAAACTTTTTCTCCAGTCAAGGCTTGGGTTTCTGCATTAGTAACTATTCTTACATTTTTAAATTCCCTTAGCTTGTCTTGAAGAACCTTATCTGCCTTTAGCTCTGGTAAAAATTCTAGGACTAAGACTTCCTTGGCAAGGCTGGCAAGATCAATTGCAGCTTCGATACCAGAGTTTCCACCACCTATTACTGTTACCTTCTTACCCTTAAAGAGTGGTCCGTCACAGTGTGTGCAGTAGGCAACGCCTTTATTCCTAAATTCTATTTCTCCAGGAATTCCAATTAACCTCCACTTGGCACCAGTTGCAATTATTATTGTCTTGGCAAAGAGTTCTCCCCTATTAGTGATAACTTTTAAAGGTTTGCCTTCTTCTATGCCAGTGACACTTGCTCCTTCAATAATATCCACCTTGTACTTATCCAGATGGGCCTTCACATCATCCATGTACTTTGGACCCTCTGTGTATTCAATACCAGTGATGTTTTCTATCGAAAGAGTTTCCTTAACTTGACCGCCAAATTTCTCAGCCACAAGTCCAACTTTTATTCCCTTTCTTGCTCCATAAATTGCAGCTGTTGCTCCACCAGGTCCGCCGCCAATAACGATGCTGTCAAAGACAGGTTTTTCCTCTAGCTTTAAGTCCACTTCTTCATGACTAATCTTGTTTAGAATTTCACCTAAAGAAGCCTTGCCATTGTTAAAGACTTCAGAGTTTAAGTAAGTTGTTGGAACTGCCAAGACCCCAAGGTCCTCAACATAGTCTGTGAATACAGATCCGTCAACCATTGTGTGCCTAATCTTAGGATTTAATACCGTCATAATGTTTAGGGACTGAACAACTTCAGGACAATTGTGGCAGGATAGGCTAACCATAGTTTCAAAATCCATTTCCTCATCAAGAGCCTCTATCCTCTTCCTAGTCTTGTCATCAATCTTTGGAGGACGACCTCCAACTTGCAAGAGGGCTAGGATAAAGGACTCAAACTCATGGCCTAGAGGAAGTCCAGCAAAAGTAATTCCACTTACAGGCCCAGATGAAAGGCTAAAGCTTGGTTTAAACTTCAAGTCAGCTTCCTCTAGCTTAATCTTGTCTGTTAGGCTGGCTACTTCATCCACAAAGTCCCTTAACTTTTTTGAATTTTCTGAATCATCAAGGCTAATAGAAATTACAACCTCCCTCTCGAGAAGTTGTAAATATCCCTTAACTTGATTTTTTAAATTTTGATCTAACATTAAATCTTACCAACTAGGTCTAGACCTGGAGTTAAAGTTTCTCCTGATTGCTTCCATTTTGCCGGACAAACTTGACCAGGATTGTTTCTTACAAATTGACCTGCACGAATCTTGTCATAAACTTGGCTTGCATCACGACCAATTCCATCAGCATTGATTTCTAGAGTTTGGATAACTCCATCTGGATCAATGATAAAAGTTGCTCTTTGTGCAAGACCAGCTTCTTCATCAAGAACATCAAAGTCCCTTGCAATAGACTTGTGAGGATCAGCTAACATTGTGAACTCAAGCTTGTTAATAGCTTCAGAGTGGTCGTGCCATGCCTTGTGAACGAAGTGAGTATCAGTTGACATTGAGTAAACTTCTGCTCCAAGTTCCTTTAGTTTGCCATATTGTTCTTGCATATCTTCAAGTTCAGTTGGGCACACGAAAGTAAAGTCAGCAGGATAGAACATTAGAACTGTCCATTTGCCTTCAAAGTCCTTATTAGTAACTTCTACAAACTCTTCCTTGCTAGGCGCATAGCCCATAGTTTTAAACTCAGGTATTTTCTTTCCTATTTGTGACATATTGTCCTCCTTATATTTAAATTTTTAAATTGATAACAACTTTCAATATTTAATATACCCTGAAAAATTATCTTCTCTTAAAATTATTATGATAATTAGTTTAATAAAAACTGTAAGAATTTATGAGTTTGTAGAAGTTAATTACTTTGTAAAAAATTATGATTTTGTAAAAGTTTATGAAGTCGTAAAAATGTATGAAGTTGTAAAAAGTTTATGATGTCACAAAAATGTATGAAGTTGTAAAAAGTTTATGATGTCACAAAAATTTATGAAGTTGTAAAAAGTTTATGAACTCATAAAAATTTATTAACTCACAAATTTCGATGAAATATAAAAAAATTCTTATCACCTCCAAGTTAATAAGCTTGTAAAAATTTATAAGTTCATTAGAAACTACAAAAATCCCATAATATAAAACTTTAAAATCTTTGATTATTTTTATCAATTATTTAAATTTTTTATTAATACTTTCAACCTTTTTGGGTATGATATAGATATATGGAATAAAATTTTAGGAGGAACTATGAAAATATTATTACTAATGAAAATTGTTCCTGACACTACAAATGCAAAAATAGATCCGGAAACAAAGAACTTAAAGAGAGATGGGATCAAAACAGTTATTAACCCATCAGACCTTTGTGGTTTAAAATTTGCACTTAATGTCACTGAACAAGTTGAAGAAAATGTACAAATTGACGTCCTAACTATGGGACCACAAGACGCAGAAAAATATCTTCGTGAATGTATCCAAATGGGAGCAGAAGAAGCCTACTTATTAGAAGGCGAAGAGTTTAAAGGTTCTGACACTTATGCAACTTCTTATGCCCTTTCAGAAGCTATTAAGCACATTGGCGACTACGATATAATCTTCACTGGCGACCAAACTATGGACGGAGACACTGGACAAATCGGTCCACAAATTGCCGAAAGACTTGGCATAAACCAAGTGACTTACATTTCCGACATCAACTACAAGGATGGCGAATTTGAAGTTAAGAGAAGTACTGCTGACGGAACTGAAACAGTTTCCTTAAAGACGCCTTTCCTTGCATCTGCCCTAAAGGGTTCAGTTAACAAACCTTCAAAGTTTGCCCTAAAGAGATCTAATATCGCAAAAGAAAAAGAAATTCATAACTTAACTTCTGAATTACTTGGGCTTGACCTTGACAAGATTGGACAAAAGGGATCCCTTACAGTGGTAACAGACCTTTCAGCTCCAGACAAGAATGAAACAGGCAACATAATTGATGAAGGTTCTTCTGAAAAGAACATAGAAGCAATTGTTAAGATAATTGAAGACTCAAAAGTGTTAGTGTAGGTGATAATATGAAAAAAGGAAATATTTGGGTAGTAAATGAAACTTCAGAAGGCTCACTTTCACTTATAACTAAAGAAATGATGTCTATAGCAAGAGAACTTTCTGATGATTTAGATAAAGAACTTGTAGCAGTAGAAATTGGCTACAATAATGATGACAAGGTAAAACTATCAGGCAATCTTGGAGCCGACAAGGTAATCCAAGTATCTGATGAACTTCTAGAAAATTACAACACTTGTGCCTATGCCAAAGTCCTAGAAGGCCTAATGGATAAATACGATCCAGCAATAGTTATGCTTCCAGCATCAAACGATGGTCGTGACCTTGCAGGTAGGGTTTCAGCAAAAAGAGGAGTTGGACTTGTTGCCGACTGTTCTAACCTTGAACTAACTGAAGACAAGGAAGACATCAAGTGGATTAGACCATCCTTTGATGGAAAATTATTCTGTGACATAAGAATCCTTTCTGAAACAATGATGGCTACAATTGGTAGAGGTGCCTTCGTTGAAGCTCCTTTCGATGAAGCAAGAGTAGCTGAAGTAATTAAAGAAGATGCAAATATCACAGCAGATGATGTCAAGACTAAATTCATAAACTTTGAAGAAGAAGAAATCAACCCACTTCTTGACAAGCTAATGAATGCAAAAGTTGTTGTATCTGGTGGTAGAGGACTTGGCGGACCAGAAAACTGGCACCTAGTAGAAGAACTCGCAGAAGCACTTGGCGGTGCAGTTGGAGCAACTAAGGCTGTAACAGACCTTGGTTGGTGTGACAAAGACATACAAGTAGGTGTAACTGGAGTTCAAGTAAGACCAGACCTTTACATTGCCCTTGGACTTTCTGGAGCAATCCAACACACTAAGGGAATGGAAGACTCCACAACAATAATCGCCATCAACAATGACCCAGACGCTGCCATCTTTAAAACAGCCCACTACGGAATTGTTGACGACTTATTTAACGTAGTTCCTGGATTAATCGAAGCAATAAAAAATAGAAGATAGAATAACAGATAAAATAATTTAACTTAAAAAGCTTGGTGAAATTTCACTCTCACCAAGCTTTTTTAATGGCTATTTTTAAGATTACCTAATATTGTGACACTATAATAGCTCCAGATACTGAGTATAATAGCTCCAGATACTGAGTATAATAGCTCCAGATACTGAGTCTAACCCTTTAAATATGCATAGTCCTATAATAACGCTCGCAATTATTATTGAAATTGCAATTATTATTGCCGACTTATTGTCCATAATCTCACCTCATATAATTCTTCGTGATTTACATTAGTATCTTTTATATGTATTATCATAAAATAAGTTGTAAAATTAAATGCGACACAAATAAAAAATAAAAACTCATACTAACTTCGTGTAAAATGTTAATAACGACAAAAACACACACGGAGGTTAATATGAGCTATAAACATCTTACACTAAACGAAAGAAATAAGATAGAGGTATTAAACAAAGAGGGCTATTCTTCTAGAAGAATAGCGAAAATTTTAGGATGTCATCATTCCACAATAGCTAGAGAGCTTAAAAGATGTGATACTGAATACGAAGCTGACCTAGCAGAAAGAGATAAAGAATCTAAATCATCATTAAAAGGAAGAAAAACTAAAGTAACTTATGAAATATTAGAAAATATCAAAGAAAAGCTTAATTCTAAATGGTCACCTGAGCAAATTGTAGGTTGCCTTTATAAAGGAATATTAAGCTTTAAAACAATATATAACTGGATTTATTCTGGAGTAATAGATTTTGATATTTCAAGATTAAGAAGAAAAGGTAAGTCTAGAAAAAGCAAAGAAACAAGAGGAAAATTTAACATAGGTACATCTATAAGAAAAAGACCAAAAAACATAAAGTATAGGGTTTCCTTCGGACATACCCAAGGGGCACAAGACTGGGAACTTGATACAGTTGTGTCTTCTAGAGGAAAAAGCAAAGGGTGTTTAGCAACATTTGTTGAAAGAAAAACAAGGTTTTATATAGCATTACCAATGAAAGATAGAAGCAAAGATTCAATGTTTGAAGCAATAAATAAACTTGTTAAATCACTTCCAAAAGAAGCCTTAAAAAGTTTTACATCAGATAGAGGAAAAGAATTTGCTTGCTATGATGAAGTTGAAAAGCTTGGGATAGACTTTTACTTTGCTGACCCATATTCAGCATGGCAAAGAGGAAGTAATGAAAATTCAAATGGTCTATTGAGAGAATATTATCCTAAAAAGACAGATTTAGCAGAGATATCTGAAGAAGATCTTATTAAAAATTTAATGGAGCTTAACAGCAGGCCTAGGAAATGTCTAAATTATCAAACTCCATTTGAATTATTTTTACATGAACTTAGTTTAATTTAGGTGTCGCAATATTATTTGCAATTCATCATAAACTAAAAAATCCTATTGAGGAGAATATCCTATGAAAAAAATTGTAAAGATTTCAAATCGAAGAACTTCGACCAAAATCGCATTGTTTGAGCGTAGCGAGTTTGCGATTTTAGAAGTTCGAGATTTAGAAAGCTTCAATTTTTGTAATGAGATATTCGACCAATAGGATTTTGTTTTTTATTTAATTTATTTCAAGATATCCGACTCACTCGACAATGGTCTCTATTCGGTCGCAGGCTGAGACTTGATCAAATTTCTACAAGAAATTTTGATAAGTCTGCCCGCAAATTTTTGCTTGTCAAAAATCTGTGTTCCTATATTATAGCTGGATAAGATTTTTCATAGTTTTAGTCGCCTTCAGCTTGAAGTCATATTAAAAAGACAGTCGACTTTGTGACTGCCTCTAATTAAACTTTTCTATGCTTACTTAATCCGACTCCTTTGAAGAAACTCCCTATTCGGTCGTTTCTTCTGCAGTCGCTGGATAAGATTTTTCATCAGCTCATGCTTCGCTAACGCTCGCATTTGCTGTGAAAACCAGAAAGGTGATGTTGCAGAATAGATGATTCTACTCTGCGACATCATTTTTTTATCAAATATTTAAGTTTAGCCATTATGTTTTTTGCTTTTAAGTTATTTTCTGGATAGATTTATCTTGTTTCATATAAAAATGGGTGCACTTAATAAAGCTGGCTTTAATGAATATTTTTTTCTTAAGCAGCTTTGTATTTTATGATTTCTAGGTTATTATTTTCTATTTTTGATGTCAGTTTATTTAAGTTTAGTGCTATTGATATGAGGCATATCTCACTTTTTATATTTTCTTTTCCTCTGTGGTGGAATCTGTTGTAGTTTAAGCCTGATTTTATTTTGGAGAATGCTCCTTCGGCTTGTATTGATCTATTTATTCTTTCTTCTATTCCTTGGTCGGATTTTATGTTTTTTAAGGATTCTTCTCTATATTTTTGAAATGTTTCTGATATGTAGATTCCTTTGGTTTTTTGTCCTTCTTTGTTCCAATCGAAGCATCTGTAGACTTTTGTTGTTGTTACGTATCCACTTTTTCTTTTTCTGTATCTGTCACTGCATCTTATGAATTCTTTGCCTTCTTGTGATGTGTATTTGTCTTGTCTTTCATCGTATTTTAAGCTTTTCTTAAATTCTTGCTCTTTTTTATATTTTCGTGTTTTTGACTTTTCATAGTTTGATGGTTTTATGTAGGATGTTAAATTATTTTCTGCTAGATATACATAGTTTTCTTCGCTTTCGTATCCTGCATCTGCTACTATCTTGTTTAGCTTGTTTGGATTTTTTTCTAGAAGGTCTTTTAAGAATGGTTTTAGGGTGTACATATCAGATGGATGGTGGGATATGTTTTCTCCTATGATGAAGCCTGATGCACTTGCTAATTGGATATTGTAGGCTGGTTTTAGTTGACCATTTTTCATGTGGTCTTCTTTCATTCTCATGAAGGTTGCATCATGGTCTGTTTTTGAGTAGGAGTTTCTGTTGTCTCCCATTATTTCTAGATGTTTCTTGTAGCTTTCTAGTTTTTCTTTCCATTCTTTTAAATGTTCATAGTCTCTTTGTTCTTTTGTTTTTCTTTTTCCTTTTCCATAAACGAATTTTATTTTTTTCTCTTTGCAGTATTTTCTCAATTGCTTAAAGATTGTTGTTACTGCTTGAAGTACTTGGCCTGGAATTAGACTTTTACTTAGTCCTAGTTCTTCTTTTATTTTTTCTATTAATTTTTCTTGCCATTTTTCTATACTTCCTCTCCATACAAAACTATATCTGTTGGCATAGGCTTCTATCTTTGTTCCATCTATATAGATGCTTGATAGGTCTATCTGTTTTTCTTCTATCAGTATTTGTACCATTTGATTTAGTAGTTCTGGTGTTAGTTCTTGTATTTTCTGTCTAAATCTATTTATTGTGCTATGGTCTGGTGGTTGTTCTGTATCGAGTAGGTACTTAATTCTTAAATCATATTTGCATGATTTTTCTATTTCTCTTGATGAAAATATTCCTTCTGAATAGCAGAATATTATTATTTGAAGCATTGTTACTGGATTTACAGTAGGTTTTCTTCCAAGTGATGAGTAGACTTTTTTTAGTTCTGATAGATTCATCCTTTCAATTATATTTTTTACAAGCCTTAGTTTAACATCATCTTTTATATATATTTCTGTATTAAAGTTTAATCTTAGTTGAATTGTATCATTAACTAGTGTATAGTTAGTTAATGATGATGTATTTTTAGCGGTTTTCATAAATACATTGTATCAAAAAAGACGAGGATTTTTATGTTTCCTCGTCTTTTTTCTATGATGGGACTTTTGCAACAGCCCCTTTCTTATCATTAAAAAGACCTATTGAGGGAGACAATAGGTCTAATTTTTACGTATTCTTTACTTATATTTATATTAATTAAAATAACATTTCTATAACTTTCATTGCAACTGGCATTAGGATTACAGTCACAAGACCTGCCACTGCGATAGAAAGTCCACTCATAGCTCCTTGGATTTCTCCAAGCTTTCTCGCTTCAGAAGTACCAACAGCATGGGAAGAAGTACCAATGGCAACTCCTTGTGCAGTTGGGTCCTTGATCCTAAAGAGTTTCATAATAAGTGGAGCGATTACTGCTCCAGTAACTCCTCTTATAACTACAAGAACTGCAGTTATAGCTGAGGCTCCTCCATACTCTTCAGAAAGAGAAATTGCAATTGCTGTTGTGATTGATTGTGGAGTTGCGGATACCACAAGATTTTCGTCAATGCCTAAGAAGCTTGAAACGAAAACAACAAATAAGACAGCAATAGCAGAACCTAAAATTGTTCCAGATAAAATTGGGATTAAATTTTTCTTAAGTTCTGGAAGGTTTTCGTACAAATCAACTACCATGGCAACTGTAGCAGGTGCGATAAAGAACATAATGAAGTCCCCACCTTGCTTGTAATCTTCATAGGAAATACCAGTTACCTTTAAAAATAATATACATAGGGCAATGGATATTAAAAGAGGGTTTGCCAAAGGAGTCTTTAGTTTCTTGTTGATCATCTTACCAATTTCAAAAGTTGCAAAAGTAAGGATGATACCAAAATATTTATTACTAAACATCTTTCCTCCTTTGTAGCAATTCAATAATCTTACCAGTTAGGCCCATTGTTATTGCAGTACCAATTATAACAAGTCCCACAAGTAGGCCTGCCTTGCCCTTGATTTCATCATAGCTATTTATAATGCCAACACCTGCTGGCACAAAAAGAATAGCTAGATTTTGAAGGATACCATTTGAAGTTTTCTTAACATCATCTGGCTCAATAAGTCCCACTGCAAAGGCAATAAAGAGATAGAT
Organism: Peptoniphilus vaginalis; assembly: GCF_900176605.1. GTDB lineage: Bacteria > Bacillota > Clostridia > Tissierellales > Peptoniphilaceae > Peptoniphilus_A > Peptoniphilus_A vaginalis. Next base: position 521,555 of record NZ_FXLP01000004.1, on the reverse strand, counting down.
CATCCCATAAACTGCCTCAGGTATTGGGAAGTTTATTAAGTGTCTTGTCGCTACTCCAAGCATCAGACATACACAGAGTATGACAAATTCCTTTAAATAATTCACAGGTCACCACCTATTAAGCGTTAGCCTTTATTTTTTTCACTTCTTCAATAAATAATGGAAGAACTTGCTTACAATCTCCAACAATTCCAATATCAGCTATGTTAAAGATAGGAGCGTCTTCGTCCTTGTTAATAGCTACAATAAAGTTTGAGTTTTCAATACCAGAAAGGTGTTGTACTGCACCACTTACACCACAACCGATGTATAGAGCTGGAGCAACAATCTTACCTGATTGACCAATTTGTGAAGCCTTTGGAAGCACACCATCATCAATTACAGGTCTTGTTCCAGAAATTGGAGCGCCAAATACGTCAGCTAGTTCTTTAACAAGTGGGAAGATTTCATCAGTTGATGCACCTCTACCACAAGTTACAATGATTGGAGCATCTTCAAGGTTAATAAGTCCTTCGTTAGAAGTAACAATATCCTTGATAACAGCCTTTAGGTCCTTAACTTCATCAATATTTTCTTCTACAAGATTTCCTGCGCCATTAAGGTCGTCTCTCTTGTCAAAGGATCCTGCTCTTACAACAGCAATTCTTGGAGCCTTCATAATTTTTGATTCAGTTAAAACAGTTGCACCGTAAGAAGGTGTTACATAAATAACATCATCACCTTCAAACTTGATGTCCATTACGTTAGTAATAGAAACTGTGTCAAGACTTGCAGCAGCGTACGGAGCTAGGTCCTTGCCGTCAAGAGTCCCTGGGATAAATATGTCTTCACAATCATATTTTTTAGAAACTTCAACAATAATGTTTGCGAAGTCTTCCATATTATAAGCTTCTCTTTTTACAAGTACAATTTCTACTGCTCCAGCAGCCTTTAATTTAGCTAATTCTCCATCAGCAAGTTCAAAAGCAATAAGAGCAATAGACTTGCCGCCCTTATCACTCGCAAGTTCACTTGCCTTAGAAAGAGATTCTAAACTAAGTTTAATAGGAGCAGCATCTTTAATTTCTATATAAGTTAATATATTTTTCATCTTTTCCTCCTATTATAAAACCTTTTGTTCTAACATTAGGCTAATAGCCTTTGCTACAGTATCTTCAACTTCTTCTTCTTGGATCTTAACTCCAGCTTCCCTCTTCTTAGGTTCGAAGTCCTTAACTTCTTCAAGTATTGGGCTAGAAGTTGCTTCTACTTCAAAGTCATCAATCTTTTGCCTTCTTGCAGCCATCTTAGATTTTATAGTAGGGTATCTTGGTTCATAGTCTGGTTTTGCAATTGTTACAACAGATGGAAGTAGTGTTTCAACTTGTCTATAACCGCCATCAATTTCTTGTTTAGTAACAAGCTTGTCCCCATCTTTTTCCATTGCGATAACAGATGTAACAACACCAAGTTCAGACTTGTTTGCAAAGTAAACTCCAACTTGTGAAGCTTCTGCATCTGTAGTTTCTTTACCGAAGCAAATTACATCAAAAGCACCAAGTTCTGCTTCTAATTTTTCTCTTGTTCCCATAAGAATTTCACTTATAGCTTTAGCATCAAGCTTTCTATAATCGTCATTCTTAACTAAGTAAGCCTTGTCAGCACCAACTGCTAGACAGTTTTTAAGAGAGTTTTTAACCTCTTCATTTCCTATAGAAACTACAACTACTTGACTTTCTTCATTAGCTTCCTTAAGTCTTACAGCCATTTCAAGGGAGTAAGTATCGAAAGCATTAACAACAGGTGTGATATCAGAGATAGCAGCTCTGTCCCCTTGGACAGAAACTGCTACTGAGTCATCAGGCACTTCTTTTATAAATACTAGAATATTCATTATTTAATCCTTAACCTCTCAATAAATTATTAGCAACAACTATTCTTAAAACTTCGTTAGTACCTTCAAAGATTTGGAAGATCTTAGCATCTCTTAGAAGCTTTTCAACAGGATATTCTCTTGAGTATCCATATCCACCAAATAATTGGATAGCATCTTCAGCAACTTTCATAGCTATATCAGAAGCAAAGCACTTAGCAATTGCAGATTCTCTATTGTAAGTTAGTCCCAAGTCCATTCTAGTAAGAGCGTTAGCAACCATTTGTCTTGCAACTTCTGTTTGAATGTCCATATCAGCTAATTTAAATTGGATAGCTTGGTTCTTGTTAATTTGTTTGCCAAATTGAATTCTTTCAGTTGTATATTTCTTAGCTTCGTTGATTCCTCTTTGAGCAATACCAACAGCAATACAACCCATCCATGCTCTAGCTTGGTCAAGAGTCTTCATTGCTATTGAGAAGCCTTGTCCTTCTTGTCCGATAAGATTCTTTGCAGGAATTCTACAATCTTCAAGAACAACGTCAGTTGTGTTTGAAGTTCTAATTCCCATCTTGTCTTCTTCCTTACCAGCACTTAGTCCAGGAGTACCAGCAGGTACTAGGAACATTGAAAGACCCCTAACACCTTGAGACTTGTCTGTAGCTGCAGTAATACAGTAGTAAGAAGCAACTGCACCATTAGTGATGAAGCACTTTCTTCCGTTTAATACGTATTCGTCGCCGTCCTTAACAGCAGTAGTTGTTCCTGCACTAGCATCTGAACCAGCACCTGGTTCAGTTAGACAGAAAGCACCAAGTCCGCCTTCAAGTGTTACGTCAGCAATATATTCTTTTTGTTCTTGGTTTCCAGCAATAAGAACTGGTTTCATACCAAGACCTGAAGCAGAGATAGTAGTTGCAAAACCAGCATCAGCCTTAGCCATTTCTTCGAATAGGGCAGCAACATCAACCCTAGAAAGACCAGGTCCACCTAGTTCTTCAGGAACTTCAAGGGCAAAGTAACCTTGTTCCTTTGCCTTTTCATAAAGTTCTGTTGGAAATTCGCCAGTTCTATCTGCTTCTTTACAAACTTCTATAACTTCTTTTTCGCAAAAATTTCTAATATCTAAAAGTAAGTCCTGTGCTTCTTCTGAAATTAAATATGACATTTATTAAAATCTCCTTCTATTAAACAACTTTATCTGGGTTAAGAATTAAGTTTGGATCGAATACTCTCTTAATTCCTCTCATTAACTCAGTGTTAACTGCGCCTTCAAATTCGTGTAGGAATGTCTTTTTACCAAATCCGATTCCGTGTTCACCAGAAATTTGTCCGCCAAATTCATAAGCCTTCTTGTAGATGTCATTCATAAATACATCAACTTGCTTAATGAATTCTTCTTTTTCCATATCGTTTGAGCAAGTGTAAATGTGTAAGTTACCATCACCAGCGTGACCGAAAGACTTAACTTCAAATGGGAAGTCCTTAGCTCTTTCGTTAACATAATGAACATACTTAGCAATCATGTTAATAGGTACTACAACGTCACATTCGTCAAGAAGTTTAGTTTGAGATTCAATAGCTTCTAGGAAAGAAGATCTAGCAGCCCAAGCTTCCTTCATCTTATTTGGAGTGTCAGCAACTAGGATGTCAATTGCTCCAGCTTCCATAAGAACTTCAGCAGCTTGTTCAACAATATCGTTAAGTGCATCTTCATCTTCATCATCAAAAGTGATAAGAAGGTAAGCGCCAATATCAATTCCTTCTAATTCCTTAGGGAAAGTTGACTTTCCAATGTAGATTTCTGACATATTAACAATTTCTTTTTCCATGAACTCAATTGCTTGAGGATTTAAGTTAGCCTTAAATAACTTTGGAACAGTAGAAATACAAGTGTCAAGATCTTCGTAAGGAACGATTAAAGACATTGTTTCCTTTGGAGCTGGGATAATCTTAAGAGTAAGCTCAGTGATAATACCAAGAGTACCTTCAGAACCAATCATAAGGTCCTTTAGGGAGTAACCAGTAGAAGTCTTAGAAACAGTTGCACCAAAAGTAGTGATTTCACCAGTTGGAGTAACAACTTCCATTGAACGTACATAGTTTCTAGTAGTACCATACTTAACAGCTCTCATACCACCAGCGTTAGTTGCTACGTTTCCTCCTAAAGTAGCGAACTTTTCACCTGGATCAGGTGGGTACATATAACCTCTTGATAGACAATCCTCAGCAAGGTCATTTAATAGAACGCCAGGTTGAACTTTAACAACCATATTTTCTTCATCATAATCAAGAATCTTGTTCATTGATTGCATATTAATCATAACTCCACCGTGTCTAGAAACACCAGCACCAGTAAGACCAGTACCTGCACCTCTTGGAACAACAGGAATCTTATTGTCGTTACAAATTTTTACAACCTTAGCAATTTCTTCAGCATTAGTTGCATCAACAACTAATTCAGGTTGTCCTTCGCCATAGATAGGCATTTCATCATGGAAGAAGTCGATGTTAATCTCTTCCCCAACATAAACTTTGCCTGATACAGCATTTTTAATTTCTTCTATCACATTATCTGTAACAGCGTTATAATTTACCATTTTTCCCTCCAATAATTCATTAAAAATATTATTATCAATATTATATAATGGACCACCTAAAAAAATTTGTTTTCCTGTTTGAAATATCTTGAATTATTCCTCAATTATTTGACTTTTATTCAAGTTACTAATATAATTATCTTGTATTTACAAGAGATTGAGGAGATATTATGTGGCAATACAGACAAGCTTTTAAAACTTTAATAGACTTAACAAATACAAAACTATCCACTGTTGCCTTTAGCTTGGGTTATGACATATCCTACATAAGTAAGTGGAATAGCGGGAGGAAGTTACCTTCATCTAAGAACATCTACACTATAAATAGAAAACTATCCTCCCTATTTGCCAAGGTCATCATAGAAGAAGACAAGGTGGAGGACTTCTTCATAGCCTTTAAGATGAACAACAAGGATGTCTTAAAGGGTGATTCAATAAAGGGCCTAGAAGTCTTGATCTACAAACTCTTAAACGAAGCTTACATGGACTCCAACCAAGACCTACCCCCAGAGACAGTCTCAAATACAAACTTAATCTTCAAGAACTCTTCCCTTGACAAGGACCTAAGAGAGAGCTTGGAGAGAATAATTGGGAAAAAGAAAAAAGTTGACATCTGGGCAACTTTTGACATCAATAGTCACTCCGCCCAAATCCTCTTACAAATAGGTAAAAATTTAAATAAGGATGTGGAATTTAATCTCCACCTCCTTTGCAAGAAAAAAAACCTTGACAAGTTAGACATCCTAAAGATAATAACTGACAACGCAGACATCAACATTGAGCTCTACGAGGACCCAGGCATTGACTACGACATTATCTTAGTAAGAGAAACTGCCTACCTTATCCTTAGGCAGGAAGAAGGCTTCTCCATCTTAACCCATGGCGAAGAACTTGACACCCTCTTTGAAATCTCCTCCTTCATCACAGGACTTTTCAAAGACCTCAACAAGATAATAGTCTTTTCCCAAGAAGAAGAATTGGCAAAGTCGAACTACAGGAAGTACTTCTACTCCGACAACGAGTTCCTCTTCCTCTCCAATTATGGCTTTGAATTTCTTCTACCCAACCCCATAATCGACAGGATAATAAGAGAAATCGACAAAGACAAGGACTTCAAGAAGACAGAAGTCCAGGGCATCAAACTCCTTTGGGAAGAACTCTTTGCTGATGCAGAGATCAACTTCTTGGTAACTAGGACAGACCTTTTAAAATACTTTGAGACAGGAGAAATTTTCTACTGCTCCCTAAGGGCCAAGCTTTCCACTGAAGAGATTCAAGTCCACTTGAACAACATCATTTCAATTATGAAGAAGAACAAAAACATAAACTTTTACATCATAAAAGACAATAGGCCCCTCCAAGCTATGGGCCTCGACAAGTTCAACTTCTTCATCAATGATAACAATATGTTCTTCAAGAAGATCAATGACGACGGCATACTCACTTCCACATCTATAGTTTCAGACGTCAAGATCCACAACAAGATCCACCACAGCTTGGAAGAAATCATGGAGTCAGACTTCAGTCAAAAGTACGAAGTCGACGAGTTAGAAAAACTCTTCCATAAATACGTTCACGTATTCAAAAAAATGTCCCACTAAGTTCATGGGACGAATTTATCAATTATTTATAATTAGTAAGCAAGAAATCAATTAAAAAGACATTATTTAAAATCAAAAGAATTTAAAAAATTCTAAAACAAATCACTCTTAAAAAAAATATACCAAAATTAACTAACCAAAATCGAAAACATACTAAGAAAAGCTATGAGAAATCATAGCTTTTTTACTTGGCATAGACTTATCAAATTTCTATAAGAAATTTTGATAAGTCTGCCCACATATTTTTGCTTGTCAAAAATATGTGTTCCTCTATTATCACTTGATCAAATTTCTTATTCCAGAAAAACAAAAACATCCCTTTTTATTTATAATCTACTACGTAATTGTAAATAATATCCTATTTCAAATATTATCTTTCCTAAATAATCGTATCTTTTGCAAGTTTATTTTGTTCCTCTAAGAAATAAAATAAGAGACTCGATTTCTCGAGCCTCATAAACTTTTTATTTTTGACCTGTTACTTAATCCCAAATACCACTTGAGCAATTTGTGCCCTTGTTAATTTTTCTTTTGGCATGAATTTTCCATCGTCCATTCCCTTGATTAGACCTAGTCTAACCATTTCTCTCACAGATTCCTTAGCCCAATCTGAAATATTCTTTTTATCTTTGAAGCTAATTTTAATATTTTCTTCTTTATTATTTATCTTATGAACCTTGTTAAATCTTGATAAAAAGGCACACATTTCTTCTCTTGAAAGTTCCTTGTCCGGTATAAATTTACCATCGCCAAATCCACTTGCTATTTTATTCTTATAAGCCCAATCAATATATGGTGAATAATACTTGTTTGCATCAATATCATTAAAGACCTTGTCCTTATACTTACTTTCATCTATATTTGCAATCCTGCCAAGTATAGTTACAAATTCAGCTCTTGTTAGACTCTTATCTGGCATAAAGTTATTTAGGTCAGCTATATCTTTGAAATAATTTTTTTCCACTGCATACATAATAGCCTTCTTTGCCCAGTGATTTTCAATAGAACTTGGATTTGAATTATAAGAGGAGAAAATACTTGTGTTTTTGCCCTTAGATCCTGTCACAACTTTACTTGTGTTTTCATGACTTCTCCTTCTAAGAATACCCTTATCCCAGTTGTTTTCTATTTCAGGAGAACTATCAGCTGGTTTATTATCTGAAGGTCTATTTTCATTAGATGGTTTATTATCTTCTTGTGGCACTTCCTTGTCCATGTCTTTCCAAGAAGCTGTAATAGTTATATCTGAATCAACCTCAATTTTATCTCCTGGATTCTTCTTACCTCTATTTCCAGAAACAATCCATCCATCAAAAACTTTTCCACTTGGTGAAGTGAATGTATTTTGTGGCAAGTTAATTTCTTCCTTATCTCCAACATTGATATAAGGTATCCTTCCACTTCCACCATTGGCTTCAAATTCAACCCTGTGTGTAGTTTGTCTAACTTCTTCAAAGTTTGGAGTGATTTCAATACCCCCTTGAGCTATAAAGATGTGTCCAGGTTTTTGATTTACCCCTCCGACATTCCATCCTATGAATTTTTTACCCTTTTCTTCAGGCCCAGTAAATTCTGGAAGTACAAAATCTTCGCCTTCTTTTACAGGTACTTCTTCCCCATTAACCTTTACTTTTATTTCCTTGTTTTCTACTTCAGTAATTGTATCTGAATCTAGGTCAATAGAGTAAATTTTCACACTTGTATTCTTTGCATAGTCTGAGGCTACTACTCTTACTTCAACTTTTCCACCTTTGGCATAATCTTCAAAATTTTTAGTTGAATCAAATTCTTTACCATTTACATAAATTTTACTGCTTTCTACACGTCCTACTTTGTCACCATCTCTCTTGTCAGAGATATTAAGATAATAAGTTTTGTCCTTATATTTAAGCAAAATGTCATTTCCACTAATTTCATTTTTAGATAATTTTATATCTGGTTTAACGATGTCTAAATAAATCCTATATTGTGATAAAATTTCTTTTTCTGGACCATTTAATTTATAGTCCTTAGCAGACCAATCCATTACATCATTGTCCCTTACATCAAATGTAACTTCAAAATCCTTTGAGTTATCAGATTTCAAATCACCATAAATTAAATATTGGTCTACCATTGATTCATTTATTCTAAGGTGCCAGTTAAAGCCACCCTTATCTCCAATCCTTCCTCTTAGGGTATGTGGACTCTTCCTAACATAAAGTTCCCCTTTTCCTCCATCAGTGTAAGGATTAAATGTATCTTGGTCCATGTCTAATTGAACTCCATCCCTATCGATGTAAAGACACTTGCCCATTTCTTCAACTAAGTTTTCTTCTTTAAGCACTCCACTGCCATCTAACTTGTAAATTTCATATCTAATTACATTAAAGCCATCAAGACCCCAGATATATGCATCAACAATCTTTACATCTTCATTATTATTTATGAAATCTTTCCTATAATTAGCATCTAAGCCTGTCTTACCTGGATTTCTGGAGATGATTCTAACTCCATAACCCTTGCTTATTTTAAGTTCATCTTTTACTTCATAATGAACTTTTCCATTTTCATCCTTTTTCTCTTTAAGTTCGCCACCTAGTTCAGCTTTTCCAAGTTCAATAATACTTTTTTGTGAAGTTAATAGTTTTGCCTTTTGCTTTTTCTCTACACTATCATTTATTTCCTTTGGCATTCTGAGGAAAATACTCTCGCTTCTCTCTTTACCATCTACTACATATAATTCAATGTCTCCCTTGTAGTCAGTTCCCTTATTGTTGTCAACATCATCCTTATTTCCCCATAAATTAAATTTGAAAGAGTGAGTTTTTTCGTCATAAGAACCAGGAACCCTCTTTAGTTCTTCTCTCTTATTGGTCTGTATCATTCTTGTAGATCTAAAATAAATTTTTGCATCAGGAGATACATTTTTTACATATCCACTTAAGTCAAAACCTCCCCTTTCGTCAGGGACAATTTTCCCAACATAACCCATATCCTTTAATGCTGCAAGATCCTTATCCTTAAACTCCATTGGGTCGCCATTAGAATATTTAGAAGGAATACCATATTTATCTACTGAACTTATATCACCATAATCATAGTCAGTACTTGTATCTCCAGTAAATTCATTGGTAGTCACTGTTTCTTTTGGTTTTATAATTCTCTTTGTATCCTCTTCAGAAAGCTGCTTTACATAAGAGTTGTCGTCAAGGACTACTGCAGGTTTTTCACTGATATTTTCTCTACTATTCTTTTCTAGTTTATTTTCATTCTTATTTTCTTCGTGATCTTTGTTTTCTACATTTTTAAGTTTAGATGCACCAATTTCCCCAAGCTTAGTATTTTTACCATCTTCCAAATAATAAGCAAGTTTACCATCCTTAACTTCATTGTCAAACTTAACCCTATAAAGATTAGTGAAGTTTGATGCCCCATCAAGTGCCGCTACCTCTAAGGTCTTGCCAAGAAGATTTTTATTTGCTCCAAGAATCTTATAAACAGAATTTCCTTCCTTATCCATCTCAAAGCTACCATACTTGTCAACTTTTCCAGTATTTACTACCTTTAAATTCTCTTCGATTTCTCCATCTTCATTGATAAAGGCAGCGCCTGCAAACCAAACCTTGTTATTTGTTTCTTTAAAATCACCTGAATTCTTTTCTTGATCCCTTTGGAATAAAGTCTTACTGTGATCGTTTTGAACATGGTAAGTATCCTTAACCTTTAAGATCATTTCATCAGGATTATCTGCATTTAAGCTAATAATTTTAGGTGGAGTCCTATCAATTTTTACAGGAATATAAGAAACTTGATAAGGATATTTAGGAGAAAGCCTGTATTGGAATTTGTAATAGTATTGGCCCTCTGCAATAGGATCAAATTTTCCTTCCACATAATTTGAATCACTCTTATCTTCTGCATGAGGATTATAAATCAATCCGTCCCATCTCAAATCTCCATAGACTTTTAATTTTGAAGACTTAATCCCCTTAGCGTCACTTCTCTTAGAGTTTAAAATCCCCTTTATAAAATGATCCACTGTAATTACCTTAAGATCTTTTTGATTCTTTTCATCCATAGTATTTACAATGGAAATTTTACAATCAGAAGCTGATCTTAATATCAAAGGACTAGGAGTAAGCCCCCTATCAATTTCATTTTTAGAAATAATTTTACTTTCACCTGTGGAACTCATTGTAAAATCTTGTGAATTGTTAAAAGCAAATAATTCAGGGTCCTGGTCTAGAGTCTTATTTTCATTTTCTCTATTTTGAATTACACCAGCTGGTTTAAATAAATCTATTCCATGTTCACCACCACGGCCCTTGTTTAAAGTGCCAGGAATTTTTGGATTACCCTCATCATCATAACCTACAATCCCCTTGGATCTAGAACCATCTTCCCATGCCCACTTGTCTATAATAGGCTCCTTATTCCAATCTCCAGCAAAACCCATCACAGGCATTGAAAGTGAAGGTTGTGGATCTTTTACATTCTCCTTCTCTTCCTTAGATTCAAAATTAATAAAGGCCTCTACGAACATATCCTTGTCCCTTGCTTCTCCAACATTAAGAGTAGCACCTAAATTAAACGAACCCCTTGCAGGAATTGTAATCTCATCTTGTGCAAAACTTATACTTGCTCCTTTAACCTCTTTAGGATGAATTTCTGCAATATTTTGGATACCATCCTTACTACTTTCATCCTTATATTGTTCATCTAATTTTTTCTTATTAACTTCTCCATCAGTAGTTACCTTTGACGAAGAAACTTTAACAGTAATATCCCTGTCAGAAGGATTGTCTATATTTATAGTAAAATCTTTTTTGTCAGACTTTATTTCTTTAAGAGAAACCGCTCCATAAGAGTTCATTTCTCCCACTGAATCTTCCACCTTATATGAAATGATTAAATTACTCTTCAATGCCCTTTCAACATTAATAAGACCCGATCCCTGTTGTCTTGGCGATGCAAATAGATAATTGCCCTTACCATCATCTGTTGTTGGATCAATCATTGGTCTAGAAGTATTCTGAAGCATTATTTTAGTAAGAGAAGTTACATCAATTCCCCTTGCCTTAATAACTGGTTCCTTGACAAGCTCCTTTATCCTTGGCCTAATTAAGACAGTAGAAGCAGAAACAACAGGCGCTGCCATAGATGTTCCTGACATATATTGATAATTATCCACCCCATCTATCTTGTTTAAAGTTGAATAAATATTCTTACCTGGAGCAGATACATCTGGCTTTAACATCAAGTCTATTCTAGGACCCCAAGAAGTGGAACCAGCTGGCACATTAGTATCTTCCCAGGTAATCTTATGATCTAAGAATTTTATACTAAGCTCTTTTTCCTCTCCAACCTTAGGTTTTTTAGAATTATACTTCTCCATATCAATTCTATAGTCAGAGTTCTTTGCCTTGAAATCTTCTTTTTCATCAGGAGTTCTGCCGCAAATCATATCCCAGATTAACTTACCATCCATACCTGATACTGAAAATACAGGAACTCTTGTATTTTCATCTTCTTCATATCCCATGGCAGGAATATTTTCCCAATCATCTCTGTTGTAATAGGACACAGTATTAACTACAACTACACCCCTTGCTCCCTTATCAAATACCTTTTTAAATGAGTATTTTAAGTCCTTGGTATAAATCCTATCCATTACAACAATCTTATCTTTTAAATCCTTACCAGCAATATCTTCATCTTGGCATTGTCCCAAATATATGAACTTGTACTTATCTTGTTTGAAATTTCTCTTATCGAAGAAGGCACCAATTTGTGAATACCTAAAATCCTTGCCTCCAATATTTACGCCTTCATATTCGATTTTTGTATTTCTAGAAGAAGCAACAGCAATAGCATCTTCATGTGCTGCCGTCCTAGTAACATTACCAGTATCAGTCATCTTAAGAGAATTATTTGCATACCTGTCCCATGACGAGCTAGAAGATGAAGTTGCATAATTACCTGTCGCTACACATATAGGAATTCCAGCCTTCCTCAAAGATCTAATGGCTTGCCAGTACTTTTCTCCAGCCAAACCAGTTCCTGTGAATCCAGAAGAAACAGAAATAACATCAACATCATGTTTTATACAGTCTTCAAAGGCGTGAAACATAGTCTCATCACCAGCAAATCCATCGCTTGCATCTGAATACATCTTATAAGAAAAAAGTTGAGCATTAGGAGCGATACCTCTTATTCCCTTATGGGCCTTAATATCTTCATCAGTATCATTAGCAGCCAAAATCCCAGCAATGTGCATGCCATGTGGGTCATGATAATCTGAACCATCATCATACTTCTCTGTTGTTATCTTGCCACCATTTAAGTAATTAAAAGAATGTGGTACCTTATCAGAAAGCCAAAACTCCTTATCAGAACCCTTTAGATCATCCTTTTTTAACTTTAGAGAATTCTTAGCATCATCATCAATACGCATAGCCTTATGACTTGCATCCATACCCGTATCAATGTTGGCAATAATCATCCCTCTACCATCATAGTTCTTGCCAAGATTTGCATTAATTGCATTTAAACTTTTTAGATAGTCGCTTGCCCTGTCGACGCCAACAAGTTTTCTCGCATTTTCCATAAGAGGAACTAACTTGCCAGCCCTTTCAACATCTTTTACGCCCTTAATGCTTTTTAACTTGTCAAGCTCTTCAGGGTAAGCTTCAACGGAAACAGCCTGGAACAAAATATTGTATTCATAAAGAACTTTTACATCCTTAATCTCTTTTAAGCTATTTATAACTTGGGCCTTGTTAGCTACATTATCAAATTCTACAAAGTAAACTACCTTTTCCCTCTTAACCTTTACGCAAGCTTCATCTTTTTCAAAATCTTCAAGAATTTTACTTTTATTGGAATTCTTTTCCTTTTGACTTATAACAAGTCTCTCAGTCTCACTTAAAGGCTTGTTAATATTATTGCCTTCAGCAAAAACTCCATTAAAAGAACTCATTACAAAAATTAAAGATAAACCTAGCGAAGAATATATTTTTAAATTTTTATTCATATTACCTCCAAATTTTTAACAATAATACTTATCATTAATGATAACTTTTTATAGTTTAACAAATTATTTTTTGAATTTAAATACAAAAATACAATATTTTATCAATTGATATCACCATTAGAAAAATTAAAAATATTACTGACTTTTCCCTTGAATAAAAGGCTTAAATATGCCAATCTAATTCCTTTTAAAATTATTAATGCTTTTTTAGGATTTTACGGTAATTTTTATAAATCAAGGCCTAATAAAAAACAAAATAAAAACAATAAATCAAATTTGAAAGCGATAAAAATTAACTAAGCAAAATCGAAAATATACTAAGAAAAGCTATGAGTAAGTCATAGCTTTTTCTTATGCCCTAAATAAAAATCATTTATAAGACTTACAAGCCAAGTATATGTAAGTCAAAGAAAAAATATAAAAAAGTCCCTAGTAAATAGATTGCTTCTACAAAGTGAAGGCCTTTTGATATATACTAATTACAAAGGTAGACTCCTTTAAAGCAAAAACTTTATAAATATCTAGGAGGTCCTATCTTTTTTATAAGTCCATAACAATTTACTAAGTTACAAAAGTTTATAAACTCGTCCAAGACCCCGAGCTTATATTTTTTAATAACTTAGCTGACTTTAAAGACCTCGGAAATTTTTATAAACTCATAAATTTTATAAAATTCATAAAATTTACCCAGACTCTTAAAGAATACTATGGATAAAATCTTAACTCGAAAGGAGAAAATTATGAGCAAAAAAGATTTAACAAAATTCAAAACGCCACACACTTATGCAATTATTTTTGTTGTAGTTCTTATCTGTTGGGGTCTAACTTTTTTAATCCCGGCTGGTAAATTCTCAACTCACGAAGTTGAATTTGAAAATGCCTCTGGCGAAATTGACAAGAGAACAGTTTTGCAAACTGATACCTTTAGGTACATGCATCCTCTCAACAAGGACTTCTTAGCACAAAATCTTGACAAATTGTATCAAGACAAGCCTATCTTAGAAGAAAATGAAGTAGACCAAGAGGCCTTTGGAGAACTTTTAAAGACTCCAGCAGACACTTGGGACCAAGCTACCCTTGACAAGGTTGGCTTGACAGATGATGTACTCTACGGACTTTATGAGGACAAGTTTTATGACAATTCTGTCAACCTAAACAAGACTGCAAAAATTTGGGGAACAGATGACTTTAATGGCTTTGGTTTCCTTAACTACCTCTTCGAAGGTCTTGTATCAGGAGATAAGTACGGATCAGCAGTTGGTATTGTTGCACTTCTTTTAGTTGTTGGTGGCGCCTTTGGTATCATTATGTCAACTGGTGCCATTGATGCAGGTATCTATGCCGTAATCAACAAGACAAAGGGCCTTGAAAAATTTGCAATTCCAATTTTATTCTATCTCTTCTCACTTGGTGGAGCTACCTTTGGTATGAGTGAAGAAGTCATCCCCTTCTCCATGGTCATGGTTCCCTTTGTAATTGCCCTTGGCTACGACTCCATTGTTGCAGTTACAGTTACCTTCGTTGCATCACAACTTGGCAACGCAGTTTCATGGATGAGTCCTTTCTCAGTTGCCATTGCCCAAGGTATAGCTGGCATACCAGTACTATCTGGTGCAGGCTTTAGACTTGCCTGCTGGGTTATCGTAACAGGACTTGGTGCAGCCTACACTATGGTTTATGCAGAAAGAATTCGTAAGAACCCAAGTCACTCAGTAGTATATGAAACAGACAACAAATTTAGGGAAAAATTAGCAGAAGACGATTCGGCCCAAGAATTTAAACTTGGTCACAAGATCATCCTACTTGAAATGCTAGCAGTATTAGTTTGGATAGTTTGGGGAGTTATGAAACAAGGTTACTACATCCCAGAAATCGCATCCCAATTCTTTGTAATGGGTCTAGTAGCAGGACTTACAGCTGTAATCTTCAAGCTAAACAATATGACAATTAACGATATGGCTTCCTGCTTCCAATCAGGTGCAGCAGACCTAGCAGGCACTGCAGTAGTTGTAGGTATGGCAAAGGGTATTCTAATTGTACTTGGTGGCAGTGATGCAAATTCCTTCTCTGCCTTAAACACAATTCTTTACTCCATGGGCAATGCCTTCGCAGGAGTTCCAAAGGCTCTAGCAGCAATTGGCATGTACCTCTTCCAATCACTCTTCAACCTAGTAGTTACATCCAACTCAGGACAAGCTGCCTTGACAATGCCTATCATGGCACCCCTTGCTGACCTCGTTGGTCTTTCAAGGCAAATCGCAGTCCTTGCCTACCAAATGGGTGCAGGCTTTATGGATGCCTTTACACCAGTATCAGCAAGTTTAATTGGTGTCCTTGGTGTTGCAGGTATTGACTGGTCCAAGTGGGCGAAATTCCAAATCAAGATGCAAGCCTTCTTCTTCCTACTTGGTTCAATAATCCTAATTATTGCAGTAATGATTAATTTTCAATAGGAAGTGATAAGATGATTAAACTTATTAAAAATGTAAAAGTTTATAGCCCAGACTTTTTAGGTACCAAAGACGTCCTAATACTTGGCGACAAAATTGCAGGCATAGAAGACGAGATAAAGCTAAAGGTGTCCTGCATGGAAGTAGAAGAAATTGACGGCACAGGAAAAATTTTAACACCTGGCTTCATAGACTCCCACGTTCACATACTTGGTGGCGGTGGAGAAGGTGGCTTCAAAACAAGAACACCTGAGATAACACTTACAACCCTAACAAAAGCTGGTGTCACAACAGTAGTAGGAACCCTTGGCACAGATGGACTGGCAAGAGATACCTCTGCCCTCCTTGCCAAGGCAAGAGGCCTTGAAGAAGAAGGAATCACATCCTACATCTACACAGGAGCCTACCAAGTCCCAACGCCAACCCTCACTGGCGATGTAATGAAGGACATCATGTCAATAGACAAGATCATTGGGGCAGGAGAAATTGCCCTCTCCGACCACAGGTCCTCACAACCAACCTTTGAAGAGTTCATAAGACTTGCTGCCAACGTCAGAGTTGCTGGCATGCTATCTGGCAAGGCTGGGATAATAAACATCCACATGGGCGACGGCAAATCCAACCTAGCCTACCTCAACCGAGCAGTTGACGAAACAGAAATTCCAATTTCACAATTTTTGCCAACCCACTGTGGTAGAAACCCAGAACTATTTGAAGAAAGCATCAAGTATTTAAAACGTGGTGGCTACTGCGACTTTACAGGCGCCGATGACCCCGACCTCTGGGAAAAAGAATATGGCGAAGTGAGAATCTCCAAAGCATTAAAACGCATCCTAGATGAAAAAATCTGCCTAGACAACTTCACCTTCACATCAGACGGACAAGGCAGCTTCCCAATGTTCAACGAAAAGAATGAATACCTGGGACTTGGCATTGGCAAATCATCTTGCCTCTTAGAAGCCATACAAGAGTGCGCCTTCAAAGAAGAAATCCCACTAGAAATCGCCCTAAGAGGTCTTACAACCAACCCAGCCAAGATCTTGTCCCTAAAGACTAAGGGGTCAATCAAAGTTGGATGCGACGCAGACATTAACCTCTTAGATGAAAAAACATTAGAAATAGAAACAGTCCTCGCCCTGGGCAAAGTCATGGTAAGAAATAAAAAACCAGAAGTCCTAGGAACTTTTGAAAATATTTAAAAAATAAAACGTGCAAGTTAAATGTGTTGTACACATTAGCTGCACGTTTTTTATGTATTAATTTAAAAGCTCCTTGCTAAGAATATACTATATAAAAAATTACCTTGCTTTCAAATCGAAGGTCGAGATTTAGAAAGCAGGGCAATTTTGTGAATTAGATATTGATATTTCCCCATAAAACTGGCACAAATATTTAATTATTCTTTATAAGCTTCCAATAGCTTGCAACTTATTCGTACCTCAAGGCTTCGATTGGATCTAACTTGGCTGCCTTGTTGGCTGGGTAGTAGCCGAAGAAGATTCCTATTAACATTGAGAAACCAACTGCCACTACTATGGAGCTAAGGGACGGAAGACTCGGTGCTTTTAAGAGTTTGGATCCAACCATACCTATTGCAGACCCCAAAATTATGCCGAAGAATCCTCCAATGATGCAAATTATGACGGACTCGATGATAAATTGCTTTCTTATGTCGCCCCTGGTTGCCCCTAGGGCCTTTCTAATTCCAATTTCTCTCGTCCTCTCTGTCACTGACACAAGGAGGATGTTCATTACGCCGATGCCCCCAACTAAAAGGGAGATGGCTGCGATGGCTCCTATGGCAACTTGGATGGACCCCATGGCTGAGTTCATTTGTGATATTTGGCTCTTGGCTGAATAGTATGCAACTTCTGCTCGCGGGTTGTCCTTGTAGAATTTGGAATTTAAATCATCAACTAGGGACTTGGCATCTTCTTCTATTGTGTCAGGGTTTTTCAAAGTCATGGAGATATCGTAGTAGGATGTCCTTGGCTCTGTCAAAAGTTCCCTGTCCCCAGTTGTCCTTGGGATGTAAAGTGATGAGCTTGACCCGTTAAGTGATTGACCCATGACCTTCATCTCTTCGTACTTGTAGACTCCAATTATTGTGGCAACTAGGAGTTTACCATTGACGTCAATTTTTACTTCTTGACCTAAGACTTCTGGTGCTGGGATCTTGTAGACTTTTTCAAGGACCTTGTCTGATATTACTGCAACAGACTTGCCCCTTGCCACGTCTTCTTCATTTAAAAATCTGCCGGCAACCATCTTGAGTTTGAAGATATTTTTTTCGCCCTCTGATGTGGAAACTATGGATACTGCTTCCTTGTTTCTCCCTTCTTTGACATAGCCTTGACCACTGGCTCCTTGGTAGACTAGGTCTTCAATGGTCCTGCCCTCTTGAGCTTCTAAATAGTTTATTATATTTTCTGAGAAGTAATCAGAGTCGTAAAGATCACCCCCATCACTGTCAGAGTTTTTTGTCTTTACATAAATTTGGACTGCTGTGTTGGCTATGGAGTCGAAGGCCTTGTTGACTGACTTGCTAAGGGCATTCCCAATTGTTGTGATGCCGATTACTGATCCGATGCCAATTATTATCCCCAACATGGTGAGGAAGGACCTTAATTTGTTGGCCCTCAGTCCTTCAAGGGAGAGTTTTATTGTTTCTAGTATATCCATTAAATCTCCTCCAAAAGTCCGTCAGTCATCTTGTAAATCCTGCCTGCTTCCTTGGCGAGTTCCATGTTGTGGGTGATGATGATTATGGTCCTCTTGTCCTCTTTGTTGAGTTTGTGGAAGAGATCCATTACATTTCTCCCAGTCTTGGAGTCCAAGGCTCCCGTTGGCTCGTCTGCCAAGATGATATCGGGGTTATTTGCCATGGACCTGGCTATGGCAACTCTCTGCTTTTGCCCACCTGATAGCTCGTTGGGAAGGTGACCCATCCTGTCCTTCATCTCTACTATTTCAAGTAGCCTTTCCGCCCTTTCGGCTCTTTCCTTTTTCCCCACTCCTGCGTAGGTCATGGGAAGTTCAACATTTTTTAGGGCGTTGGACCTGGGAATTAAGTTAAAGTTTTGAAAGACGAAGCCAATTTTTTTGGACCTGTAGGCTGATAAGTCGCTGTCCTTTAGGGTGGAAATTTCAACTCCGTTTAACTCATAGTAGCCTGAAGTCTGTCTGTCAAGAAGTCCAATGATGTTCATAAGGGTTGACTTGCCGGAGCCAGACTGACCCACAACTGATACAAAGTCGCCATCATTTACCTCAAAGTTTATGCCGTGAAGGATTTCTAATTCATTTTCTTTTCCAATGTTAAAGGACTTTTTTATGTCCTCCATTTTTATAAGCTTACTTGTCATTTGCATCCTTCTCTTCGGCTTCTAGGTTTTTTGTAATATTAACCAGGCTGCCTTCTCCATAGCCTCCTGATGTGGCAAGGACCTTGTCCCCTTCTTTGAGGTCTTTGGACTTGATGGCAGTTTCTGCATCATTTTCAAGTCCCCTTGTCACTTCAACTTTTTCTACCTGATAGTTATCCTTTCCCTTTTTCTTTAGACCAAGGACATAGGACTTGTTATCTCTTTCGAAGATGGCATCACTTGGCACCTTGAAGGTGTTTTCTTCCTGGCTAATGATGTACTTAACCCTAAGGGTCATACCTGGAGCAAACTTCTCTTCTTGCCCCTCATCAATTTCTATTACAGTCTTGTAGAGGACTTCGCCAGACTTGTTGTCATCAGCTACTGGCATTGGTGCTGGATCAATGGAGATGACCTTGCCCTTGTAGACTTGTCCCACAAGGGAGTCTGATGTCATTTCAACTTCTGTTCCCACCTTGATGGAGTTCTTATCGTATTCCTTAATTTGTGATTCTATCCTAAGCTTGTCAATGGTTTCGATTTTAACAAGGTAGCCAGTTGGCACTTGACCTTCCTTGGCTGGGACTTCTGTAACAGTTCCATCTGCTGGTGCCTTTATCATAACTTTTTCAAGTTCTTCGCTTAGGTTTTCAATTTCTACATTATCTAAATTGTTGGCTCCTGCCTGAGTTGTCTTTAGGTTGTCCCTTAGACCAGAGATTTCATTGGCAACTTGGATTTTGGTTGATTCCAGATTCTTCTTGGCACTTTCGTAGTTGTCCTTTGCAGCTTCAAGACTTTGTTCAAGGGTTTTTAATTCGTCTTGACGAGATTTCCCTGCCTTTAATGCCTTGTCGGCATCAGCTGATAGGTCTTCCTTCGCCTTTCTCACTTCAAGGCTTGTGGATTCAACTTGCTTTGCTTGGCCTTCAATTTCCTTTTCAAGAGCTTCGGCTTCAGCTTGGTATTTTTGTTCATCAGCCTTGGCAGTGGCTAGGTCTTCAGAAATTTTTCCAATTAGGATTTCTGTTTCTGCTTGTTCTCTTGTTAGGCTCTTGATTTTATTTTTTAGGTTTTCTATTTCATTTTGGATATTTTTAGTGTCAGAATTTTTTCCCACTGTAGTGTTCTCTACAATTTTACTTTCAAGAGTGCCTGCGTTGATACTCTTTTTTTCTGCATTTAAATTATTATTCTTAGGAGGACTTTGGATATTTTGCCTTCCTTCGCCTGCAAGTTCTCCTTGTTTTTCAGTTATTTGACCTTGAAGATCAGATATTTCAATTCCAATCTCAGTAAGTCTCCTCTTAGCATTGTCTAAATCAGCTTGGAGATAGTCCTTGGACCTTGATGCACCATAGGCAAGGGACTTGTTTTGAGAAATCTTATCCCTGTTCTTGTTTAGGTCATCCACCAACTGCTTGTATCTTAAGTCTGTTGCTTCTTCTTGGTAGGTAAGACTTTCTCTTGAACCCTTCTCTGCCACAAGTCCTTGATTGTATCTCTCGTCAAGACTTCTCTTGAAGTCATTGTAGGACTTCTCTGCTGCAAGGTACTGGTCCATGGCTTGGGTTAGGGAAGTTTCAGCTGCCACAAGGGCAGGACTCTTTCCAGACTTTTGACCAGTCACGGCTTCAGTAAGTCTCTTCTTGGCAGCAGAAATTTGTGCCGACAAGTTTTTGTCTGTAGCTGCCTTTTGTGCCTTCCTTGACCTCAGTTGTTGCTCTATACTTGATGAGTCAAGCTTGGCAATTATGTCGCCCTTCTTAACCTTGTCGCCAACTTTTACATTTATTGCAGTGACTGGCAATGCCTTTTCAGAAAAGACTTCCACAGAGTTTGATGGAACTACCTTTCCCTTTTCACTGACGGAGTTAGTAACATCTCCCTTCTTTAAGCTTACAACTTGGTTTTCAGAAATTGTTTCAGCCTTTCCTCCACCGAGTCCAGATAAGATTGGTCTTATGAATAAGCCTAGGGCTAGAACAAGTATAACTAACGCTATAATTTTATTTCTTCTGTTTTTAAGTAGGGTATCCTTCGCTTTTATGTAAAATTTTTTCATATCTACCTCCAGGTTTAATTATATAGTAAGCTTTTCAAAAATTACAATAGTAAAGAACTGCAATTTTCTTTCAAATTTATTAAGATTTCTCTAAATTCCCTTGAAAGATATCTAGGCTTAATTATAAAATAAGAAATATAAAGCTAGAGTTAAGAAAATCAACGAGGTGAAAGATGCTAGAAATTTTAATTTTAATTTTATTTATGGTGACTCTCTTTGTGGCAATAATTTTTAATATTTCAATTGTAATTGCCCTCTTTTTGAATTTAATTCTCTTATCCATTTATGCTTATATGAGAAAATTTAGTCCAAGAGAAATTTGGTCTATGGCATACACAGGCATAAGGGACACCAAGACTATCTTAACCGTATTTTCCCTCATTGGAATGATAACAGGAATTTGGAGACTTTCAGGCACTATTGCCTACATAATTTATCACGGAACTTCTTTAATCTCTCCCAAATTTTTCTACGTGGGAGTCTTTGTCTTTAACGCTTCCATCTCCTTCTTAACAGGGACAAGTTTTGGTACTGCTTCTACAGCAGGGATTATATCTATGTCGATTTCCAATGCCATGGGCTTCAACCCTCTTGTGTGTGGTGGGGCAATTTTGTCAGGTGGCTTCTTTGGAGACAGATCATCACCAATGTCAACATCAGCCCTCTTGGTGGCAACTCTTACAAAGACAGACCTTTATACCAACTTGAAGAATATGTTTAGGACCTGCATCATACCTCTTATACTAACTATTGCTACTTACCAAATTTTTAATTTTGGTATCGAAGCAAGAGTCGACAAGGATAGTATTGAGATGATAAGAAACCTCTTTAATTTCAGTCCTCTTCTAATACTCCCAACCCTATCCATTATTATCTTCTCAATTTTGAAGCTTGATTTAAGAAAAAATTTGATGATTTCTATAGGAATCTCAATAATCTTTGCAGTTATCTTACAAGACAAGTCTATAAAAGAAGTTTTTCATGCCTTAATCTTTGGTTTTCATTTGGATTCTCCAGCTGGCAAGTTAATCAACGGCGGTGGATTTTTCTCTATGTTCAAGATGCTTCTAATCGTTGGAATTTCTTCTGGCTACTTTGGTTTCTTCAAAGAGACCGACCTATTAGTTGGTGTGAAGAAATTTGTAAACAAAATTTTTAAGAAGCTACCTAATATGGTGCTTATGCCTCTTATGTCTACAATAATTTCAATTTTTTCTTCTAACCAAACTCTTTCGATTATGCTAACTTATGAAATGGCAAGAGAAAGTTATGACGACAGAGACAAGCTAGCCCTTGATATGGAGAACTCAGCAGTTATGACTCCAGTCTACATCCCTTGGAACATAGCAGGAAGGACACCAATGGAAATGATTGGCGCACCAATAGTGTCCGTTTACTTCTCCTTCTACCACCACTACATCATCCTAGTGAACGCAATCTTTTCTGTAGTGGACTTCTATAAGTCTAAGGACAAGAAGTAGTTTAAGAAAACTTTGAAAATAAATTTTGAAAATAAGGATTAAGTTAAATGAAAAAATTTAAATTAATAAGTTTAGAAAGTTAATGTTAAAATTAAATATAAAAGTTATAAGATGATAAAATTTGAAAAATGATTTTATAAAAATCTTCACAATCGAGTAGGGCTAAATAAATAGCCCTCTCACACCACCGTACGTGCCGTTCGGCATACGGCGGTTCAATTTAATTTACACATGACCTGCTTATATAGTAATCGTATGGGTCTACTAATCCTGTTTTGGTTAGTTTTTCCTTTGTGATTACTCTTACTAAGCAGGTTTTTGTTGCTACAAAGTAATACCTATCTCCACAATAGGCGGTTATTCTTGCTAGGTCTTTTCCTACCCCCATTTTCATTAACGCCCATTGTCTTTTCTTCGGTACTTTCCACATTTTCCAACATATTATTCTGAGCCTAGTTCTTAATTGTTCACTAAATCTTTTTAGTTTGCTTTTCATATCCGCAATCCTAAAGTAATTTATCCAGCCTCTTGTTACTTCATTTAATTTCTTGATTCTGTATTCAAAAGGAACTGACCACTTTCTTGTGGTTAGTTTTTTTATTTTGTCTTTGAATCTTTTAAATGATGTTTCATGGACTCGTGCTTTCCATTGTTTTGATTTGTTGTTTTTCCAGTAGCCAAATCCTAGATATTTAATCTTGCTTGGTCTTGTTATTTTGCTTTTTTCTGCATTTACTTTTAAGCCAAGTTTATTTTCTATGAATCTTGTTACTGAATACATTACTCTTGTTGCTGCTGCTTTACTTCCTACAAATATTAGACAATCGTCTGCGTATCTAGTGAATCTAAGTCTTCTTGATTCTAGTTCTTTGTCTAGTTTGTCTAGCATAATGTTGCTTAGTAGTGGTGATAGGTTTCCACCTTGTGGGGTTCCTATTTCACTTTCTTCGTATACGTCTTTGTTCATTATTCCCGCTTTTAGGTATTTTCTGATTAGTGATTCTGTGTCTGGCGCTTTGATATGTTCATGAACTTTGCTCATTAGTTTATCTTGTGGCACTTTGTCAAAGAATTTTTCTAAGTCTATATCTACTACCCATTCGAATCCGTCGTTTAGGTATTCTAGGCTTTTTGTTATTGCCATTTGACAGTTTCTTCCTGGTCTGAAGCCATAGCTTGTTTCAGAAAATCTTTGGTCTATTATTGGTGTTAGAACTTGCACGATTGCTTGTTGGATTATTCTGTCCATTACTGTTGGTATTCCGAGTTTCCTTTTCCCTCCGTTTGGTTTTGGAACTTCTACTCGAATTACTGGTTGTGGTTTGTAGCGTCTTTCGATAATTTCTTGTCTTATCCTTGTCCAGTTTTCTTTGATGTATTCATCTATTTCTTCTACACTTATGCCATCTATTCCCGCCGCTCCTTTATTGGAGATAACTTTTAGTTTGGCTTGGTGCATGTTTTCTGGATTTAGGATTTGACTTATCAGTTTATCTTCCATGTGTGCACTTGCTCCTTTCCGCTTGCATAACTTATTTCTTAGGTGTGAGATTTTGTTTTCATTTACGTTTCTGCTACTTTCTCTGTCAGATTTGTTATGCAACATACATTTTACTTGTGCTGTTAAATTGTTCAGCCCTTCAGTGTTTCCACCTACTATGACTTCTGCTGACTTCTCACTATTCGTTGTTACTACTGTTTCGCTAGTGAGACCTCACGGGATAAGCCCTAATACTCTCATCGTTTACTCGCAGAATTTACGTTTTGGGTTTACGGTTACCTTTTGGGTTTTTGCTATCTGTGGCTAGCTTGCCCACCTGTTGCGCCTCATATTCTGTTTCTGTTCGTCAAGTCACGATTTCGCTATTGCTTCTTCTCTCCTAGATGTCACCATCTAAAACTTGCAAGTCGCTATTAGATTCGTCGGTAACTACGCTCCGTAGGGAATTTCACCCCAGCATTAGAACATGCCCGTCATACCACAAAAAACTCAGATCTTTTACAACCTGAGTTTTTATTATTCTATATCTTTGTAAAGGTTCTTGGCTTTAATTTATTTTCTATTGCACCAAGGACGAAGTCTGCCAAGACTGCCATGAGGGCTGTTGGGATTGCTCCTCCTATTATTATGGGGCTTCCATTGGCAACTGTGATTCCCCTTGTGATTATATCTCCGAGGCCTCCTGCTCCTATGAAGGTACCCACTGCTGTTACTCCTATGGCAAGGACAAGGGCATTTCTTATACCACCCATTATTATTGAAATGGCAAGGGGAAGTTCTACCTTTATCATTATTTGGTATTTTGTCATTCCCATTCCCTTGGCTGCATCAACAAGGTCTGGCGTAACAGAGCTTATTCCTCCCACTGTGTTTTTTAATATTGGAAGGATTGCGTATAGGAAGACTGCAAAGACCACTGTGTTTGGTCCCGTCCCTATTAAAAACATAAGGATAGCCAGCATGGCAAGGGATGGTATGGTCTGCATCACATTGGCTATGCTTATTGTAAGTCTTGATAATTTTCTCTTTCTCGCTACTGCAAAGCCCAGTGGTATTGCTACTATTGATGCAAAGAGAACTCCGTAGATGGAAATTAGAAAGTGTCTAATAAATTGTTCAAAGACATAGGATGCGTTCTCCATATAGTAAATTATTACATCAGACATTTTTTCCTCCTTCCACAAATTCCTTATATTCTTTTATCTTGTTTTCGTCAACTTTTACATCTTCAAAATACTTGTGCTTCTTTAAAAAGTTCTCTGCAACCTTTGTTGGCATCTCTAGGTCTTCGTCTGCTTGACGGTTTAACTCTTGCATATCTTCTGATGAGATTTGTCCCACAAGCTTCATCATTATTGTCTCAAGCTCTGGATATTTTTCCACGATTGCCTTTGACAAAACTGGTGAGCAGTCGTAAGGTGGGAAAAGTCTCTTGTCATCTTC
Organism: Peptoniphilus vaginalis; assembly: GCF_900176605.1. GTDB lineage: Bacteria > Bacillota > Clostridia > Tissierellales > Peptoniphilaceae > Peptoniphilus_A > Peptoniphilus_A vaginalis. Next base: position 496,182 of record NZ_FXLP01000004.1, on the reverse strand, counting down.
TAGGACAACTAGGTCATAGGATGAAATCTTTCCATCTGTGGAATATCCAAGGACTAGGTCCATCTCTCCACTGGCAAGGGCTGTATAAACTAAGCCAATGTCCATGGGGTAAACTGTCTTAAAGTCAAAACCATAGATTTCTTTGAAGGCCTTATAACCATCACCCTCTCTCTTGATCCAGGCTGTGTCAACTCCAACTTCAAGCTTGTCCTTTAATTTTTCAAGGTCAGAAACTTTTTTAAGCTTGTTTTCTTCTGCAAATTTTTTTGTAACCATAAAGGCGTAGGTGTTGTCAAAGCCAAAGGATGGGTACCAGTACCTCTGCCACCTCTTGTAGTATTCTTGCATTACAACTTTCTCTGCCTCTTTGGGGTCCTTAATTGGGTCCATACCAAGTTCTCCACTTAGGGCTGTTCCTGTGTACATGGCTCCAACAATATTTACATCTCCCTTTAACATGGCTATGTGGTTTAGGACAGATGATGACAAGTTGGTGATGAGTGAAACATCAATGTCGCTGTGATGTTCTATCATTTGCTTAACAATTTCTCCCAGGATCTGTCTTTCTGTGTTGGATCCCGTTGCCACAACTACGCTAGTTTTTGTATTGCCACCAAGCCCTGGTAGGGTGCAGGATGTTAAAAAGATTGGCAGGATAAGAAAGATTAAAAATAATTTTTTAATTTTTTTCATTATGCCGCCTCACTTTTCTTGTTAGGGGATAGCTTTTCTTCTAGGATGCCAAAGAGGAAGTCCACAATTATTGCCATAAGGGTAACTGGAATTGTCCCCCAAACTACCATGGGCATTATGGCATTAGTTAGTCCGTTGAAGATAAAGTCTCCAAGTCCACCTGCTCCCACATAGGCTGCTAGACTTGTCCAGGCAAGAACGTAAACTCCTGAAAGTCTTATGCCACCCATGATGACTGGCATAGCCATAGGAATTTGGACCTTGAAAAGTATTTGCGACCTTGTCATCCCCATTCCCTTAGCTGCATCTATTAGACCTTCATTCACTCCTCCTATACCAAGATAGGTGTTCCTCATAATCGGAAGCAAAGAGTAGATAAAAAGTGCAACTATGGCAGGCTTCTTTCCAACTCCAAAAAGTGGAATCATAAGTGCCAAGAGGGCAAAGGATGGAACTGTTTGAAGGACTGATGCTATTGCCATGACAATTTTTGCTACCTGCTTGGACCTATTGAGCAAGATTCCAAGTGGTACTGCCACAAGTATTCCAAGGGCAAGAGAAATTGCCGCAATCATAAGGTGTTCCAGAGACTTTGAAAAGATTTCTCCACTATTTGCTAGTAAAAAATTAATCATTATCATCACCTATTTTCTTAGGTGACTCACCCGATGCATCCTTCATAAGTGCAGACAAGTTGTCCTCTTCATAGACTTCTTCAGCCTCTTCCTCTTCTTCATTTCCCCAGAGGTTGGTGTAAATTGTATCTACTACTGATGCCCTGGTAACAAGACCAACAAGTTTGTTTTCCTCATCAACAACTGGCAGGTTTTTTATGTCTAGCTTGTAGATGTCATGAATTGCATTCATAATTACTGTGTCCTCTCCTATGGCATAGACCGTGTCCATGACTTCATGAAGAGCTTTTATGTGCTTACCAAATCTTCCTATGTCAAACATACCCACAGCACCAAGTAAGTGACCTTCTTCGTCTGTTACAAAAATTGTATCGACCCTCTTCTTTCTCATAAGGGCAAGGGCATCATAGGTTGACCTGTCACTTGTAAGGGAAACTGGGTTCTTTAACATTATTGTCTCCACAGTCCTGTAAGAAGTCTTTGCCTCGTTCATCTTTTCTTGACCTAGCATTTCTTCTACATATTTTGATTTTGGATTTTTAAGTATATTTTCAGGTGTATCAAATTGTTCAACGTGACCCTTCTTCATGATAACTATCCTGTCTGCAAGTGAAAGGGCCTCATCCATGTCGTGGGATACAAAGACTATTGTCTTGCCCATTTCTCTTTGAAGTCTTTTGACAAGTTTTTGAAGGGCATCTCTCGTTATGGGGTCAAGGGCACCAAAGGGTTCGTCCATTAGGATAATGTCTTGGTCTGCTGCCAGAGCCCTTATAACTCCAATCCTCTGTTGTTGGCCACCAGATAATTCTGATGGGTATTTGTCTAAGTAGGAAAGAGGTAGGTCCACTTTCTCAATTAGGTTTTCTGCAATGGGCCTTAACTTTTCTTCGTCCCATTTCAAAAGTCTTGGGACTAAAACTATGTTATCGTAAACTGTCATATGGGGCAGGAGTCCAATTTGTTGAATTACATATCCAATTTGCCTCCTGAGCTCAACTGGGTCCATGTCCTTGATGCTGACTCCATTAATGAGGATATCTCCTGAAGTGATTTCGTTCATCCTGTTTATCATCCTCATGCAGGTGGTCTTGCCCGATCCACTGGCTCCAATAAAACATATAAACTCGCCATCTTTGAATTTTAAATTTATATTTTCCGCTGCAACCTGATTACCGGGATAGATCTTGCTGACTTTTTTAAATTCAATCATTAATAATCTCTCCTTTAATCAATTAATCTTCATTAGTGTGAAGACTTTAGCTTTCATTTTTAAAAATTTTAATATTTTTAAAATTTTTCTTCTTTTCTATTATACCCATAAGAGGGAACTTTCAATAATTAGTAACTAGGCTCAGCTTAATCAAGTAAGTTTTGTGTGAATTTTTATTGTTTGTGACTTTGTAAATTTTTGTGACTTTTTAGGTTTTTATGACTTTGTAGGTTTTTATGGCTTAGCAGTAATTTATAAACTTGTAATTTTTTATAAGGTCGCAAGATCTTATTAACTCATAATTTTTTATTAACTTGCAAAGTCCTCTTAACCTGCAAGTCATCTAACTTGCATAAAAAAAACTCCTCACTATAGCGTGAGAAGTCTTTCTTAAAATTTTTAAATTTTCTTCATTCTAAGGTCTAAGTTCTTTTCCTTGATCTTATACTCTGTGTACTCTTTTATCAGGGCGTAGATAGTTGATGCAAGGGGTATGAAGCCCCACATGCCCACTACTCCAAAGAGGGATCCACCAATAGTGATTGCCACAAGAGTCCATAGGGATGGAAGTCCTACTTTGTTACCCACAAGTTTTGGATAAACGAGGTTTGATTCAATTTGTTGCAAGATAAGAATCAAGATTATGAATGCCATCCCCTTAGTTGGATCTTTAATTACAGTCATAACAAAGGCCATGGTGCCACCAAGGAAGGGCCCAATGATTGGCACAAGGTCTGTGACTCCAACTATTACACCAATTGTAGCTGCGTTGGGAATTCTTAAAATCAAGCAAAACACAAAAGTCGCTATACCTATAAAGCTTGACACTGTAAGCTGTCCCCTTATGAAACCAAAAAAGTTTTCGTGTAAGAGGTGGGCTACGTGCAATATTTTATTTGCCAACTTGTTGTTAAAACATGAGTAGCAAATTCTTGTAGCTTGGTAGCCAAGTCTTTCCTTGTCTGCAAGGATGTAGATAGATGTAATAAGGGCAAGGAAGAAGGATACCAAGCCACCTAGGATACTGGATGCAGTTGATAAGGCAGAGTTTAATATATAGGATGACTTTTCGTCGGACTTCACAAAGCTCCCGACCCTATTAAAAATTTCGTTCCAAGATAAGTTGTCGTAGTCAGCTTGAAGTTTATCAGAGTAATTGCTCAAATAAGGTATGCCCCTTGTCTTATCTATTGCCATTTGCAAGAAACTTGGAAGGGACTTCCTAAGTTCGTTGAAGGAATTTATAAGTTGTGGGACTATTATTGCCGTAATTATAAATATGGCGAGGATTATCACTATAAAGGATATAGCGATGGAAATTGTCCTCTTGTGCTTTTGAAATTTTTCATTTTTTATCTTGTCAAAAACTTTTCTCTCTAAAAAGTTTAGGGGTATCTTCATTATAAAGGCTATGACTCCACCTAGGATAAAGGGAGTCACAACTCCAAGTAAAACTCCAAAACCTGAAAATATTGTCTTGGAGTTTACAAATAAGTATGCCACAAATAAGAGGGCAAGTCCTGTCAAAAATATCTTCTTGTAGACATCAGTCTTAAAGGATAAGCTTGATGGTATTTTCTTTTCTTCAATTTCTCTTTCTCTTTTCTCTTCCATTTCTTCCTCTTTTCTTGTGCCTACAAGCCAAAGTAATCCTCAAAGAATTGTCTCTCTATGTTCTTTGTCCTGTTTAAGTAAATCTCTAGGTAGTCGTAGAAGAGAGACCCCTTCTTTATCTTTGGCTCATCTCTTCTAACCCTTTCAAGAGGATAAGCCCTGTGAGGTGCAGGGAGCTTTGACCCCCTCCTTCTCTTTTTCTTTTCTTCATATCCCTTGGGATTTACTTCTATAATAATTTCGAAATTTTTATCACTAGGTTGGTCCTTCTTCTTGTAGTCAATGTCAAGTTTCTCCTTCTTGTTAGGACTTGACTCAAGAGGTATGAGATACCTAACAGGATTTAGGGCAAGAGATGTCTCCTCAGTTTTTTCTTCAAAGGAAATAACTCCTGAGTCCAATTCTTTTTTTAAATTTTTTAAACTTTGCCTTTCATCCATACTTTCAAAATTTTTGTCTTTCAATTTTAAAATCCTCTCAATACATCAGGTCTAAAAGACTTTTTCTTTAAAGTTTTTTCTATCGCCCTTATTAGGCCTTCCTTGTCTTCGTTTAATGTTCCCGCAAGTAGAACGTAGTTGGATGCGTGGTTGGACCTAAACACTGTGCCTTCAGAGTCAACGTTCTCCAAGAATATCTTCATCTCTTCAAGGATTTGACCAGCATCTGGCATCTTGAACTTGCCAGTGACATAGTCTTCATAAAGAGGTGTGTTCTTGTAAATTCTCATTGTAAGATAACCCAAGAAGTCTGGCTTAGTTTCTGAAACTAATCTTGCAGTTCCTATTGCATTTCTCTCCATGCCCTCTACTCCACCAAGACCTGCTATGATTGTGACAGAAGTTATAAAACCTGCTTCCTTTGCCTTTTTCATAGCAGTCACATATTCTTCATAAGTTACCCCTTTTTTGATTTCCTTTAGGAGTTCTTCATCTCCAGTTTCAAAACCAATGTAGAGCATCTCAAGTCCTTCAGCCCTAAGTTCCTTTAGTTCTTCTAGGGACTTTCTATTTATATCTTGGGCAGTTGCATAGGATGAAACCCTTTTAACGTTGGGATAATATTTTTTTATTGTCCTTAGGACTTCAACAAGGTCCTTTGTCTTTAATACCAAGGCATCTCCATCTGCCAAGAAGATCCTTTCAAAATAATCTCCATAGGAGCTCATTTCTATTAGATCTTTCTTTATATCTTCAAGGGGTCTTATCCTAAAATCATCTTCCTTGTACATGTAGCAAAAGGTACAGTTGTTGTGAGAACAACCCACTGTAGCTTGAATTATTAGTGACCTAGCCTCACTTGGCGGTCTAAAAACATTTCCGTAGTACTGCATATAACTCTTCCCTCACTTTTATTTTAATTTTTTCCGTGCTTCTTTAATAGGTCATCCTTTAGTTGCCAAAGTTTTTCTGACAAGTCGACAATGTATTCACTTGGATTGTCAAGTCTCTTAGTTTCTTCCCAAAGGGTATCAAGTTCTGCATCAGCCCTTGCCCTTATTTCATCAAGGCTTGGCATCTTGTAAACAAGTTCACCCTTGTCATAAATTTGGACAAGAACCTTCTTAACTGTGTAGTCTGTAAGAGTCTTTCTCTTCCAAGTGTAAATTGGGTGGAAGACTTCGTAATTATCCTTAGGGATTTCTTCATCTCTTAGGGCAATTACATCGCCCATGGCCTTGCCAGTTTCATTTTCATAAAATCTGTAAAGTTCCTTAAAGCCTGGTGTAGTAATTTTTGTCACGTTTTCTGATATTTTAATTTTTGGAATTATATTTCCATCTTTATCTTCTGTGGCAACAAGTTTATAAACTCCACCAAAGACTGGAGATGACTTTGATGTAATAAGTCTTTCACCAACTCCAAAGGAGTCAAGCTTTGCACCTTGGTTAAGTATTGTCCTAATTGTGTACTCGTCCAAGGAGTTTGATGCCATAATCTTAGCATCTTCATAACCTGCATCATCTAACATCTTTCTCGCCTTGTTGGAAATATATGTTATATCTCCAGAGTCAATTCTTATCCCCTTAGGTCTAAAGCCACGAGCTACAACTTCTTCGTCAAAGACCTTGATGGCATTAGGGATACCTTCCTTAAGAGTGTCGTAAGTGTCAACAAGAAGTAGGCAGTTGTCTGGATAAACTCTTGCAAAAGCCCTAAAGGCCTCTAGTTCTGTGTCAAACATTTGAACCCAGGAGTGGGCCATGGTACCAAGAGCTGGCACTCCAAACATCTTGTCTGTCAAGGTGTTAGCTGTTCCTGCACAACCACCTATGTAGGCTGCCCTTGCTCCAAGATTTGCTGCAGAATATCCTTGGGCTCTTCTTGATCCAAACTCAACAACTGGTCTGCCCTTAGCTTGCTTAACAATTCTTGATGCCTTAGTCGCAATCATAGATTGGTGATTAATTGTAAGTAAGACCATAGTCTCTAGCATTTGAGCTTGGATAGCTGGACCCCTTACTATTATAAGTGGCTCGCCAGGGAAGGCTAAAGTTCCTTCTGGCATTGCCCAAACGTCACATTTAAATTCAAAATTCTTTAAATAAGATAAAAATTCTTCGTTAAAAACTCCCTTGTCTCTTAAGAAGTCTATGTCTTCATCTGAGAAGTGAAGATTTTCCATGTACTCAATGAGTTGTTCAAGACCAGCAACAATTGTGTACTCTCCGTTGTCAGGCACTTCTCTAAAGAACATATCAAAGATGACAGTCTTGTCTCTTAGTCCTTCCTTAAAAAAACCATTGGCCATTGTGAGTTCATAGAAATCAACAAGCAAGGTGTAATTTTTCTTTACATTATAATTTACCATTTTATACTTCCTTTTCTTTCATCTAGGCTCCCTAGATTCCCTTAGTTAATTACCTAGATTATAACACAAAGGAGATTTTTTTTATAATCTAATGGCTCTCACTCTTATATATGCCCAAAAATATTTTTATAAAAGTCTACTTGTGTTATAATTTTTAAGAAAAATTTCTTGCGAGCTTCTTTTCTATGAAGAGGCTCTTAAAGATTTTCAAATTCTTATTAATTAGTAATAGCTATGCTATAATAACAATAGATTGGTAAAGGTGAAATTTTTGGAAAAAGTTAAAAGTATTGTGGACATAGAGAGGTCCCTAATAAAAACTTACAGGAGAGATATTTATAAAAAATTCGTCAAGGGGATCAACAATTATGAAATGATTAGCCCTGGCGACAAGATTGCAGTTGCCATATCAGGTGGCAAGGACTCGCTAACTCTTGCCAAGCTCTTGCAAGAACTCAAGAAGCACAACAAGGTTCCCTTTGAGTTAGAATTCATTGCCATGGACCCAGGCTACCTTCCTGAGAACAGAGAGAGGTTGGAGTACAACTGCGAGAAACTTGGAATCCCTGTCAAGGTTCACAACTCCGATGTCTTTTCCGTTGCTGAGAAGTTGTCAGAAGGTGGATCAACTTGTTATATGTGTGCAAGGATGCGTCGAGGCAACTTATACAACAGGGCACAAGAGCTTGGCTGCAATAAGCTTGCCCTTGGTCATCACTTTGATGATGTTATTGAGACAGTCCTTTTAAATATAATCTACGCTGGCGACTTCAAGACGATGATGCCAAAGTTGAAATCCAAGAACTTTGAAGGCTTAGAACTCATTAGGCCCATGTATCTTGTAAGAGAAGAAGCTATTATTAGGTTTATGAAGTCCACTGGTCTTTCTGCTCTTGACTGTGCCTGCACAGTTACCCAAAAGCAGTCTGGCAACAAGAGGTTCTTTATCAAAGACCTCATCGAAGAGTTAAAGAAAGAAAACAAAAATGTGGACATAAACATCTTGCGTGCTACAGAAAATGTCAACATAGATCAAATTCTTGGCTACAAGGAAAAGGGCGAGAGACACGACTTTTTAGAATTTTACTAAAAAAATAAATTCCTGATTTTTATTATAATTATGGGGTATGTAAGTTAAGGTAATTTAACTTTATTAAATGGTTAAGATCAAGGACTTAAACTTAAGTCTTTATTTTATAAAATATAAGGAGGATTTATGGAAAACTTATTGTCAGTACCTATTAAAGACGATATTTATTTTATAGGTACAAATGATAGAAAGACTGAACTATTTGAAGGAATGTGGCCACTACCAAAGGGTGTTGCTTACAACTCTTATGTGTTAAAGGGCGAAAAAAATATACTTTTTGATCTAGTAAGAGTTAACACAATTGACGATTATATTCAAAAGATTCATGAAATCATTGGAGAAAATGAAAAAATTGATTACATAGTAATCAATCACATGGAACCAGACCACACGTCTTCAATTAAGTCAATCTTGGACATCTATCCAGATGCAAAACTTGTTACAAACAAGAAGGCTGTTGCAATGTTAAAGAACTTCTACGAAGTTACAGACAACATCATCGAAGTTAAAGAAGGAGAAACTATAGAACTTGGTAATAGAAAGTTAACTTTCTACATGACTCCAATGGTTCACTGGCCAGAATCAATGGTTGCATACGAAGAAGCAACTAAGACTCTATTCTCACAAGATATCTTTGGTGGCTTTGGAACTCTTGACGGTGGCATCTTCGACGACCAAATCGAATATGATTCAAACTACCTAGAAGAAACAACAAGATACTTTATCAACATTGTTGGTAAGTATGCAACACAAGCCTTAAAAGCTCTTAATAAGTTAGAAGGTCTTGATATTGAATTAATTTGTCCAGACCACGGACCAATCTGGAGAAAGAACCCACAAAAGATTATCGACATCTATACATCACTTGCTAAGCAAGAAACTATTGAAGGCTGTGTAGTAATCTTCGGATCAATGTACGGTAACACAGAAACAATGGCAGAAGCAGTAGCAAGGGGACTTTCTGAAGGTGGAATTAAGAATGTAAAGGTTCGTGACATCACAAAGACTTCTTACTCCTACCTACTTTCTGACATCTGGAGATACAAGGGAGTTATCTTGGGATCTTGTTCTTACGACAACAACCTCTTCCCTCCAATGAACTACCTATTGACAGAAGTTTCTCACCAAAGAATGAAGAACAACTACTGGGGAATCTTCGGTTCCTACTCTTGGTCAGGTGGAGCCCTAAAAACTCTAAAGAAATATATGGAAGATGGCAAATACAATGTGCTTGACACTCAACTTGAAATCCAAGGAGCAGCAAATTCCGAAGAATTAAAACAACTTATAGACTTCGGTAAGGAAATGGCTGCAAAGATCTTAGCAAAAGAAGATTAATAAAAGTTAATTAAATAAAAATAAATCTCCACTTATGTGCAATAGGTGGAGATTTTTTATGTAGATTTTTATTTTGTTGTATCCTAAAAAATAATTAGAACTATATATCAGTTGACTGTTTATTATCTTTTTCCCTTATAAATTTTTTCTATTTCTAAATTAATAATTTATTAAGTAAGCAAATTTTTCTATTAAGACTAAGTAAAGGCCCTATTAGTTTATAAAATTTTTAAATATCCTAGACCCACTTAAAAAAGTCCATAAAAAAAGAATGTCCTCAATCAATTAATTTAAAGACATTCTTTTCAAATACTTAATTCCATCCAATTTAAACTTTTTGGTTCAATCACATCTATCACCTATATTCTTTTTTTACCAAAGTCCTATATAAATTAACCTTTGTGAAAGCTCCCAACTCTAGGACTTCCTGCCATTTATATAAAAACTTAGAGTAAATAACAATTACTTACTAAACTATTTACCATCGTACTTTAATTACATCTTCAATTTCAATTTATATAAAAGCCTTTTTAATGGGAGGCTAATAAATTTAATAAAATCAAATACGTTTTTCTTTTTATTGGATGGAATTGTCATTGTTCACAAATAAGAAAAATCTAAAAAGCTTTTTATTACTTAATTACATTAATCTTATTTTGTACTATTATTATACCACGAAAAAGTACAGTGTAAACACTTTTTACAAAAATTTTTAAAATCTTTTTATAATTTATTGTAGTATAATTTGACATAGAAGGAGGCTATTATGAACACATTAATCGGATACAAAAGATGCAGCACTTGCAAGAATATAGAAAAGCTTTTGCAAGAAAGAAATATTTCCTACAACTACAGAGAGATCGACAAGGACCTCTTAAGTGTTGATGAACTGAAAAAAATTAAAGACCAAGCAGGAGTTGACGTCTTCAAACTTTTTAATACCTCAGGAATGAGATATAGAGAACTAAACCTAAAGGACAAGAAGAATGACATGACAGAAGATGAAATCTTTAAACTCCTATCCACTGACGGCATGCTAGTTAAGAGACCTATCCTCTTAAAAGACGGCAAGGCTTATATAGGTCCACAAGTTAAAAAATATTTAGAAAGTCTGTAAAATTAAATTTAAAAGCAAAAGAAGTGCAAGAAAATTAACCTGCACTTCTTTTTTTATCAATTTTAAAATTTTTATTCGCCCCTAAAAAATTCGTCAATGTCTAGGGCGTCTTCTGCACTTATTAATACTGTGACTTTGTCGCCAAGCAAGATCAAGTCGTCAGCTGTTGGGACAAATTCTATTCCATCTCTTTCGATGGACATTATTATAAGATGTTTTGGAAATTTTATATCTCTTAGGTCCTTGCCCATATTTTTGAAGTCATCTGTGATTGTGTATTCAAAGACTGAGTAGTCGCCAAGTTCTCTTTCCTTAGGACTTAATAAGTTTTTGTCCTTTAGTTGTCTTTCAAAGAGGGTGTCGTAAATTGGTGCGACTCTTAAGGCTTCTGCCACGTAGTATGAAACTACTACTACAATGGATAGGGCTATTAAGTGTTCAAAGGTTGATGTCATTTCTGATACCAATATTATTGAGAGGATTGGACTTCTCACTACTGATGCAAGGATTCCACTCATGCCCAATATTATGAAGTTGATGTAAAAGGCATCTAGTTCAAAGCTCTTGTCTAGGAAGGCAAAGACTAGGGCTCCGCATGATCCTCCTATTACAAGAACTGGTAGGAAGATTCCACCTTGGACTCCTGATCCGTAGCAAAAGCTTGTGTAAAATAATTTTACCAAGAGGATTGCTAGTATATATTTTACTGCAAATCTTTCTCTCGCCATGTGTTCTAAAAGACCATGACCTCCCCCTGTTCCTTCAAAAAACATATAGCCAACAAGAATTGTAACTCCCATTAGTAGGGCATACTTTACAATTTTTGAATTTATTTTTTTGAAGAGGTCTTGAAATTTTGTTATTAAGTAGTTGTAGGCTCCTCCCACTATACCTGTCATAATTCCTATTAGGATGGCAACCCAAATGAGTTTCATTGGTAGGGACTCTGTTACAAAGAAGGAGAAGGATGTTTCTTCACCCATTATCACAAAGGAAATGTAGTTTGCTGTTATTGATGCAATAAGGGCTGGTAAGAGGACAAACTTTGAGTAGGACTTGTGAAGTTCTTCTAAGGCAAAGATACAACCTGCCATAGGTGCGTTAAAGGCTGCTGCAAGTCCTGCCGCTGCCCCTGCTGTTATCATATACTTGAGTTCATCTGGTGGCCTATTTAGGATTTTGCCAAGGGACTTAGCTGCTGCTCCACCCATTTGAATTGATGGGCCCTCTCTTCCAAGAGAAAATCCCATGAGGTTTCCCAAGCCACCTCCAAGTATTTTGGAAATTAGGGTTGGAATTTCTTCCATCCTAAACTTACCCAAGATTTCTCCACGTATTTGTGGGATTCCACTGCCTCCTGATAGGGGTGCCCACTTTAGTAAAGTATAAATTACAAAGGAAATCACAGCTCCCAAGACTATTAATATTAATAGGGACCTTAAATTAAATTCCTTGTAGAGGATGGCCCTGTAGGAGTCCATCTTCATTATCACAAATCTGTAGAGGACAGAGAACAATCCTGCCAAGGCTCCCACCATCAGTGAGTCTATTAGGATCCTAAATATTAGTCTGTCCTTGTTATTTATATCATTTTTCATCTTTTCCATCCCCTATTAGCTTTCGCCAATCTTCTTCTTTTAATTTCAAAACTTCTATATAATTTTTCTCCCTGTTAATCTTTTCTGGAATTGTGTAGAAGTTTAAATTTAATTTTTTTATTTCCCCACCATCTATATCTGCAATAAGTTTAAACTTCTTTGATCTTACAAAATTATAAAATCTGGCATTTATTAAGATCTTCCCATCGTGATAGATGAGTATTTTTGAGTCGGGATTGTAGGACATCCTAAAGGACCTATTGTTTATCTTTCCCTTTAGGGTCCTTAGCTTTCCATTTTCCTCTGGCTCGATGTAGATCCTAGTGTCTGGAAGTTTTAACTCCATGTAGTTTTTTATGGCAAGGGCATACTTGTTGTCGTCGGACTTTAGCCTCAAGAGGTTCCTGTCCTTATCTGTATAGATGTAGAAAATTATTTGGTCTCTCTTGTCTAGGTCCCTTGAAATTTTTGCAAATTCTCTTCTCAATAGGTCTGAAAGGTAAGTGTAAGGGAAGTAGTCTTCTTCATAATAAAAGTCCTCTATCTTTGCAAAGAGGTCTTTTAAATCCTTAGACCTTACCTGTACTTCATAAGACCTGCCTGAAAGTTTTTTTACCTTGGTCCTTCTTATTGTCCCTGCCCACTCCTTCTTCACATACTTTTTAAGTTCTGTGTTCTTCTCAGAAAGTGAAACTGGTGGGAGAAATAATTTTTTGTTTGTAATGTCATAGCCAAGATCAGACATAACCTTGGAGTCACGAGCTAGGTTGACCATGGTGTTTCTATCAATGTAAAGGGGCAAGTCGGAGATGTCTTTCTTGTAGAGATAAACGTCGCTATTTACAATTTTTTCTCCATAGGTTTTTATCTTGTGGTCAACTTCTCTTCTCTCTAGGTAGTAGCTCTCCTTCTTGTTGGGACTTTGGAAGTTGATTATATTTAATTTATCATTTTTATTATCTTCAAGGCTCAGCCTTATTCCGTAGTCGCCACTCTCCTTGACCTTTCTGAAGATATCTGCAAAACCAAAGTCTTGGATGTTTTTATCTACAAAGGCAAAGACCCTATCGTCAACTGTGTAAAGAATTTGTGCCACAACTTTTTTTGGATAGCGATTGAAGTTGTAGATGGCAAAAAAAATTCCCAAGCCAAGAAGACTTATTAAGATTAAAGTTTTTTTCTTCATAGTATCACTGCTTCTTATATTTTAATTATAGTTTACAATAAAGCTTGACTTCATTGCAATTAAAAAAGGCACCAATTAGGTGCCAATTTGTAATAACTTATTAACTTGTAATGACTTATTAATTTTTATTTACATATCAAAATCTTTTCTCCAACTTCCAAATTTAAAGTAAAGAGCCATAATCACCAAGTTAGCAAAATATGAAACTGGATAGATAACAGAGATAACTCTTATTGAATTGAATATTGGCATTGCGAAGTGAACTACAACAAGTCTCAATATACAAATTGTAAGAAGGGAAATGATCATTGGTCCCATAGCGTGTCCACTTCCTCTTATGAAGCCAGAGATTGTTTCTGAAAGTCCAAAGGACCAAATGCCAAGACTTAAAATCTTTAGGAAGTCGGCACCATAAGCAACTACACCTGGGTCTGGGTTAAAGATTGCTATTAATGGACTTGCTAGGAAGTAAGCAATAAGTGATAGGATAAATGAAATTCCAAATACAATCATTAGGGATACCCTCATACCTTCACGAAGTCTGTCAAACTTCTTGGCTCCAAAGTTTTGTCCTGAGAAGGTTGTTGCCGCAAGGGCAATAGCTTGTAGGGACATAAAAATGAAGCCATCAATCCTTCCTTCTGCAGCAACACCAGCTATAGCATTAGGACCAAAGGAGTTTATCTTTGCTTGGAAGATTACGTTGGTCAGAGAAAGGAGTGCTGTTTGAACTCCTGTTGGTATCCCAACTTCAAAAATCCTCTTAGCTTCATGCTTATGAAGTTTGATTTCACTCTTCCTAAGCTTGTAGGATGAGTCAGCCTTTAATAGTGAATATGTTACAAGTATTGCTGATGTAACTTGGGAAGCAAGAGTTGCTAACCCAGCACCAAGGACTGACATTTGTAAATAGCCAACGAAGATTAAGTCCAAAATAATATTTACTAATGCAGAAACACATAAGAAGTTAAAAGGTCTCTTGGAGTCACCAGTTGCCCTTAGGATTGAAGCTCCCATATTGTAAATAAGTATAGGAACTGTACCCAAGAAGAAAACTCTCATATAAGTTGTTGCGTCTTGTAAAATTTCTTGGGGCGTGTCCATTATCCTCAAGAAGAAGGGTGTTGTAAAATAACCAAAGACTGTTATCAAAAGTCCTGAAACAAATCCAAGGAAGTAGGAACAACCTACTGACCTCTTTAGGGCCTCCCTATCGTTGGACCCGTAGTAAAGTGAAATTATTACAGAGGCACCAGTTGTAAGTCCAAGGAAGAGTCCAATTAATAAGTTGGAAACTGGTCCTGTTGCACCAACTGCTGCCATGGGGTTCTTGCCAGCGAACCTTCCCACTATCATAAGGTCAGCTGTGTTGTAAAGCTGTTGCAAAAAGTTTGTTAGAAGTAGAGGGATGGCAAATAAAATTATCCCTTGGATAATCGAGCCCTCTGTTAAATTTATATTTCTATTTGGTCTTCCTTTTCTACTCATCCATATACCTCACAATCCCTATGTAAATTTTCTTTAGTTCTCCAACCTTACTATTTAATAGTTGACCATCCTTTATATCAGATATGGCATAAGTAATGTTAGCCCCAAGGCAAGCTCCATACTCGTCACCTGTGTCTGCGTCCATACCTGATGGGATGTCAACTGCAATAATATAGTTGCCGTGGGCATTAATAAGATTAATTAGTTTCTTATAAAAATCATTGAGGGGTCTGTTTAGTCCTATGCCAAAAATTGCATCGACGGTAACTTCATTGACTTCCATAGATTCCACTAAGTCATCAAAGTCATCTTCATCATCAATATATTTTACTTGGGTAAGCTTTTCTAAGATCGCAAGGTTTTTAGAAAATTCTCTTGTCATCTTCTTGCCAACAACAAAGACTTCAACGAGCTTGCCATTTAAGATCAAGTGCCTTGCAATGACAAGTCCATCGCCACCATTGTTTCCCTTACCGCATACTATTGTGTAGGAATTATACTGATTAATTTCACGATAAATTCCCATCCCTGCGTTTTCCATTAAAATAAGAGAATCAATTTTGTATTCATCTATGGTTCTCTTTTCTAGTTCTTTCATTTTATCCTTTGAAATTGTCACAGTAATACCTCCTCAATCCTATTATATTCTATTTGATAAAAATTAAAACCTTCTAAGCCTTATTTCTTCTAACATAAAGCAAATTTTTTAAAATTAAACAAAATTCATTAATGTTTTTAATGGTCTTTAAAATTTAAAAATCATCCTAACTTGATGACCAAGGTCCTATCTCTCATTGACAAATTTTAAAAATAATTATATTTCCCTATTGATATTAGATATCATTTGACTTATAATTAACCTAAGTTAAGAAATTAAGAAAATTTAATAAATAAAATTTACAAATCACATAGGAGGATATTATGACAAATTATCTTGATCTTGCACAAATGACAAGACCCGAGTTACTTGGATGTGCCACAGAAATCTTCGAAAAAATTTCTTGTTGCGGTAAAACATCTTCTCTTGACGAGATTAAAAGGCAAGTAGAAAACTTAAACACTTTTCTGTATACATACTTTTTAATTACATACAACAAGGACCTTACTTACCTACATACAGAATTTTCAAATAGGCTTGAAGGTTCACTTACTGAGGCAGATGTTAAACTCATTGGTCACGACTTAATTGAAGCTTATTCAAACTCCCTTCTCGATGCCCTAAGTTTTTCTAAGAACGAAATCATCGACAAGGCTTTAAAAATTATTAACGAAGAATTTAGCAAGGGGCTTGGACTTGAAGACCTTGCAAACAAACTTCATCTTTCAAAAAATTATCTTTGTTCACTTTTTAAAGAAGAAACTGGCTTTACTTTCTGCCAATATCTAAACACTTTAAAGACTAACAAGGCAAAGAAACTTCTTTTGGAAGACAAGAAGACTCTTGAGTACATCTCTTATGAGTGTGGATTTTCTTCTCAACCTCATTTCACAATGACATTTAAAAAGTACACAGGCAAGACTCCTAAGGAGTACAAGATGAGCCTATTAGCTGGATAATAATTTATTGAAATCCTCCAATTTTTACTATATTATGTAGTAATTGGAGGATTTTATGCTTTTTAATTCTTTTGAATATCTAATCTTTCTCCCCCTAGTTGTAATTTTTTACAACTTACTCAGGGGAAAATTTAAAAATATATTTTTGCTCTTGGCAAGCCTTACATTTTATAGCTTTTGGAATGTGAAGTACACCTTCCTCATGATACTTTCAATTCTCATCACCTACTTGACAGGTGTCTTTATTGAAAACAATCGTGACTCCAAGGCTAAGATGAAGCTTGCTGTCTTTTTGTGCTTTTTTATAAATCTTAGCATCCTATTTATCTTTAAGTACTTTAACTTTTTCATGGACTTGGCAAGTAAGATCTCGGGAGGCAACTTTAACATTGCCCTTGACCTTCTCCTTCCCGTTGGGATTTCCTTTTATACCTTCCAGGCTCTTGGCTACACAATTGACGTCTACAGGAAGGACCTTGAAGCTGAGAAGTCACTCATTGACTATGCCCTCTTCGTCTCCTTCTTCCCCCAACTTGTGGCAGGTCCCATTGAAAGAAGTACCCACCTTCTTCCACAAATAAAAAATCCCAAGAAGTTCTCTTATGATAATCTTCTTAGGGGACTAGAACTTTTTACTTACGGAATGTTTTTGAAGTTGGTCCTTGCCGACAGGGTTGCAATTTTTGTCAACGATGCCTTCGCTAATTACCAAACTCATTCGAAGGAATTTTTATTACTTGGTGCCTTCTTGTTTACCCTACAAATTTATTGCGACTTTTATTCCTATTCAATTATGGCAAAGGGGTCTGCAAAAATTCTTGGCATTGACCTCATGGATAACTTTAAGGAACCCCTCCTCTCAAAATCCATTACAGAATTTTGGAGACGCTGGCACATATCCCTTTCCACTTGGTTTAAGGACTACCTCTACATCCCTCTTGGTGGTAACAGGAAGGGGACTTTTAGAAAGTGCATAAACCTCTTAATAGTTTTTCTTGTGTCAGGACTTTGGCATGGAGCAGAACTTTCCTTTGTCCTCTGGGGTCTTATCCACGGAGTCTTTAATGTAATTGAAAGCATACTTGGAATAAATAAAAATAAAAAATCAAATTTTCTATTGGACTTCTTCAGGAGGATCGTGACCCTAGTCATTGTTGTCTTTGCCTTTATCTACTTTAGGGCAGAGAACATCCACCAGGCTAATGCTTACATCTTGGGAATTCTTAAGAACCCATCAAGTCACAATCTCCTAGGAGAAATTACAAATTCAAAGTTTGGTCTTGCTAATCTCTATCCTCTTGGAGTGGGTCTTTTTATCTTACTTGTCTTTGACATCATAAAGTACAATAAGATAGATATTTCAGAAAAAATTTTAAAACTCTTCCTTCCAATAAGGTGGGTAGTTTACCTTGCCTTTCTCCTAGGAATAATAATTTATGGAATTTATGGTCCAGAGTTTTCTGAGTCAGCCTTTATTTATTTTCAGTTTTAGGTGGTTTAATGAAAAAATTTTTGAGAATTTCAAAATCTATAATTTTTCTTGGCATCTTAATTTTTGCCTGCCTACAACTTAATAATTTATTTATGAGAAAGTCCCTTTCAGGGCCTTGGGACATGGGTAATAAAATTGGCGGCTTTTTTAACGAAGTGGAAGACTATGATGTAATGTTCTTTGGGACAAGTCATGCCTACTGCTCCTTTGAACCCCTTTATATCTATGAAAAGACTGGTCTAAAGTCCTATGTCTTAAGCTCTCAGAAGCAACCCCTAAAGATTACAGCAACTTATGTAAAAGAAGCCTTTAAGAGAAAAAATCCTAAGGTCATCTTTGTTGACATCTATGGAGGTATCTTCAATATCACCGAAGACCTGGGAGTTGTAAATTCTTACTCCGACTACCTTCCCTTGTCAATCAATAAACTCATAATGATAGGGACAAAAGTGCCAAGAGGCTTTAAGGCTCCTGCCCTCTTCCCCCTTGTTGCCTACCACTCCAGGTGGGATGAGCTAAAGGATGAGGACTACAAGTTTGACAAGTCAACTTACAATGACTACCTCAAGGGCTACGTCCTCTTAAAGGATCAAAGTCAGGACTTTAAAAAAGATGTCATTAAGGATAAGGAACAACTTATGGAGTCCATAAAAAATTTTGACGAGGAAACTTATTTAAAGGGAAACTTAAGGGCCATTGATGAGATAATAGAAACTTGTAAGAAAAATGGAGTCCAGGTCTACTTTGTTAAGACACCAATTTATTCTTACTCTTACTATAAAGATAACATTAAGGTCTTTAGTAAATACTTAGAAGATCGTGGAGCAAAGTTTATCGACTTTAACGACTTTTATCATGAGATGGGACTCTCTAAGAAGAACTTCTATGATCCCCATCACCTTAACGTCTCTGGTGCAGAAAAGTTTAACGACTTCTTCATTGACTACATGAAGAAGGAGGGAGTCTTTAAAGATAGGCTTGCCAAGGATAAGTCATGGCTAGAGAATTTTAAAAAATATAATATAAATAAATCTTGATAGACTAAGTCCTTAAAACTTGGTCTATCTTTTTGTTTAACCAAAGTTAACATAGTAATCTTCGTGCTTATAGGCTTTTTAAAATAAATACGAAAATAAAATTATAAGCTTTACTCTATAAATGCTTGATTTTTATTAAATATGATAATAGAATATGTTTAAAGGAGGTTTTTATGACAATTAGAGATTTAGAAATATTCATCGAAGTTTGCAAGACAAAAAATATGTCCAAGGCTGCCGAAAATTTAAAAATTTCTCAGCCAACTGTTTCTCATGCAATTTCACAAATTGAAACTGAATATAATGTAAAACTCTTCGATAGGATTTCAAAAAAATTATACATAACAGATGTTGGCTTAAGACTATTGGATAATGCCAAGAATATTTTGGAACAATTTCAAAATACTGTTATTTTCTTACAAGGTTCTTCTACTGGTCACAGTATTACCCTTGGAGTTAGTTCATACTTTAGCTCAAAATTTCTCTTAGAAATTATAAATGAATATGAAAAATTACACGACGATGTAAATATTAGAGTTTATGTCGACGTACGTGAAGAGTTGCTTAAAAAATTAGATGCAGGTACAATTAACCTAGCGATTATTGACGGAAACGTAGATACTGATAAGGTTGTTTCTGTTCCTTTCTATAAGGATGATATTTTTGTTATTTCATCTAAGTATTCTGATTTAAAAGACAAGCCTGTCCTAGACCACGATGATCTAAAGAATAGAAAGTTTGCCTTGGGATACCTAGGGGAACAATCAATGAAAGCTTTTCATTCTTATTTGAGAGAGACTAACATCCCAATTGATATTAAATACATCTGCAAGAACAAGGATATGGCAATTAATATAGTTAAGTCTTCTGATGCCTTATCCTTTGAAACTAAGTCCTCCTTCAACGATGAAGATGTCATCTTGCACGAGCTTAGGGATTTAGATGCTACTAGACCTTATAACATAGTTTATCACAAGGAAACTTATCTAAAGAAAAACCTAAAGGACTTTGTTCAGTTCATCAAGAATAAGTTCAAAGAAAAACATTAAGATGGAATTACACTTCTTAAAATTTTTAGAATCCATTCACTCCCCCATCCTAGACAAGCTTATGATTTTCATAACAGGTCTTGGCAATGGGGGACTCTTTTGGATTGCCCTTGGTCTTATTCTTCTCTTCCAAAAAAATAAGGACTCAAAGAGGAAGGCTCTTAACCTATTCCTTAGTTTAATTATTTTTTCTCTTGTGGGACTTGTGACTTTGAAGCCCCTCATTGGAAGACCAAGACCCTTTATGGTTGAAGCCTTTAATCTTTTGATTAAGCCACCTATGGGTTATTCTTTCCCATCAGGTCACACAGGCTCATCCTTTGCAGCAGCCTTTACAATTTATTATTACAATAAAAAGCAAGGCCTTCTTGCCCTTGTCTTGGCTGCCTTAATAGGATTTTCACGTATGTATTTATCAGTCCACTATCCCACAGATGTCCTTGCAGGTCTTGTCCTGGGAGGTCTCTCAAGTCTAGTGGCTACAAAAATAATAAACAACAAGTATAAAAAAACTACCTCATAAAAATTTTTTAAGAGGTAGTTTCTTTTTTTGCAATTTTAATATTTAATTCTTCGCCAAGACTTCCATAAATTTCTTGGTATTCTTCGTAGACATTTTTAAGTCTGTTTAAGTTGAAGTCTATAGCTTCCTTGTCCTCAAGCATGTCCAACTGGTTGAGGGGAAATCTTTCAAACAAAATAGAAGTTTCTATCTCTAGGTCCTCCCTCATTATTTCAAGTTGTCCATTGGTCATCTCAAGTTCCCTTGGCTTGTCCTTCTTTAAAAATTCTTCAAGCCCTTCCTTGTCAGCCTTTTTAAAGGCCTCTCTTGCTTGGTCAAACTCTTCTATAGAAAAGTCATTAAGCTTGGGACTGTAATAGAAGATTGCCTGCCTAAAAAGGTCCTCAACTTCCCTCAGCTTATCCTCATCTAAGTCCCTTGACTGACTGTCAAAGTTCTCATCTTCCCTAAGCTCTTCAAAATCTCTTTCAAATTCTTCCTCTGCCTTCTTCTTTGCAAGGTCAGGAGAAAGTTTATCCAAGAGTTTTAAATTTCTTCTAAGCTTTCTAATATTTAAGTTTAAGGTATCTACATAATTTTCTAAGTCCCCAAAGATTTCCCTGTACTTCTTTTCAGTCTTGGGGATCAGGTTTATAAGTGTGTCTTCCCTCACAAAGATAAGTTCCGACA
Organism: Peptoniphilus vaginalis; assembly: GCF_900176605.1. GTDB lineage: Bacteria > Bacillota > Clostridia > Tissierellales > Peptoniphilaceae > Peptoniphilus_A > Peptoniphilus_A vaginalis. Next base: position 475,072 of record NZ_FXLP01000004.1, on the reverse strand, counting down.
CCAAAAATTTCAAATAATTTTTTTCCATTTAATCACCTATCTGGTCTTAAACTTTATTACAAGTCTTCTAATATGTCAACGCTAAAGACATTGTAAGAAAAAATTGGCAACTTCATAAATCCCCTAAGGTCGTTGTAGTCAATGTAGGACTTACTCTTGTTCCAACCATCGTAAACGTGTAAGAACTTTAGCTTCATTCCCCTGAACCTATAAATTGAGTAGCCTGAAACAACTAGGGAGTGGTTCTTGTAATAGCCTGATCCCAAGTTCATGAGAAGGGGCCTAAAGTTATCAATCTCATCCTTTACATGGGAGTAAAAGTTGCCAAGGTAAATCCCCCTTGCCCTTATGGCAATTTTATTTTTCTTGAAGTAGGAGTTGGCAATGTGAGAGATCATTATAGGAAGGGTGCCAATGCTTTTGAAGTAACCATTTCTCTTGGCAATGCCAAATACTTCATCGTAAATTTCAAATTTGTCCTTGTCTTTGAAGTAATAATTTATAAGCCTAGTGAGGCTTGCTATGGTGCAGTTGTTGTGGCTATCTTGAAAATCCCTTTGCAAGAAGTCTGGCAGTTCCAAGTCGCTGGACTCAATAAGTCTTGCCCCAGGATAAGTCTTTTCCACATAAGTATCTAAGTTTGCAATTCTATTTTTTTCCATTTTTTCCTCCCAACTTAATTATACCCCTGAAGGAATTTTTTATTTGACTTCCCTTCTCCTTGCCCCAGGCATATTTGCCATATGACTCCAATAACTTCTTTGCATATCTCCCATTCCTTCCCTATCAAACTTTCTCTTGTCAGGGGCAACTTCATCATAAAAGGAAAGCCAGAGGTCAAAGAAGGCATCAGTGGACTTCATATCCTCTGACATTTCAAATTCAAAGAACTTTCCCTCTTGTCCATTATAGATCACTGCCTTATTCCTCCTAAAGTCTGCAATGACAAAGCTCTTGTTGGCAAGCTTATTCTTAAAGTGCCTGTAAACAAAAAATAAGATGTCATTTTGCGGTTGGAACTTGGCAAAGAGAAGTCCCTTCTTTTCTTCAAAGCGAAGACTCTTGTAGGAGTTAATTTCTCCTGAGACCCTATCTAATAAGTTCTTAAAGTCCTTTACATCCTTATCATCACTTTCAAGATAATAAAAGCCATGAAGGTAAAGCTTCTTTAGGGTCCTGGCTATGGCAAGCTCCTTCTTCTCACTGGGCACTGCAAAAACCCTTAGGACTGACTCATAAAAGGAGTAGGAGAAGTTTTTTATTATAGACTTCTTAACCCTTAGGGCCTTGTCTTCTTCTGTGGGGCACTTGATCCTTTCTTTGTTCGAATTAACTTGGCTGACTCTTTTTGAAATTGAATCAACCTCTTCTAAGACCTTGTAGGCATTAAAGATCACTGTGAAGAGCCCCTCTATTGTTCCATCGTATAAGTAAATCATATTAAGTCCTGCTCTCCTCTCTTTATAAATTAAAAATAAGACTTGTTTGGAGTCAAATCTTATATCTTTCTACAAGGTCATTCTAACATTGAAACTTCTGTTTGTAAACAAATTTTCTTTTATTGGCTTCTTTATGTTTTTTTATGTTCTTGTAGACCTTGATGACTTTATAAACTTCTGGGACTTAAAAAGTATTCACAACTTTATAAAATTCTACAACTTTATAAATTTCTATGGCTTTATAATTGTTCACAACTTTATAAGTATTCACGACTTTATAAACTTTTACAAGTCTATAAGAATCTCTGACTTCACAAGTTCTTATAACCTAATCACCCCTTGCGAACTAATTAAGTTCACAAAAAAATCTGCCCTAAGGCAGATTAATTTTCATTATGAAGTTCAATTAATTTATCATATTGAAAGCTTGCCAGCATTGGATATATAAGCTGAAATTCTTTCCATAGCTGCAAGAGTTTTTTCATATAGAAGTCCTGATTCAGGATTACAAATTTTTTCCCTCATCCTCATCATGTGGTTGTTTCTAAAGGCTGATGCCTCTTTTTGAACAAGCTCGTTAGATTGACGCATCAAGAGAACCCTATCTTCTTTTTCCATATCTTCATCAAAGGAATGGAACATCTTGTCGATGATTGCGTTAATTTCTCTCAATTCGTCAAAGGTAACATCTGTAAACAATAGACCTTCGTCATTTTTTAACTTGGCAACTTCGGCAATGTTTTTGGAGTGGTCCCCAATTCTTTCCATGTCCCTAGATATTCTTAGATAGGCTGCGAAGTTGGCAGAAGTTTGCTCGTTCATAGATAGACCTAGAGAATCAATTATAAAGGCAGAAATTTGTTTGTTGAGGTAGTTAATAACTTTTTCTCTTCTAAAGATTTCTTCATGAACTTGTTCATCGAACTTACTTAAAAGCCCAACAGATGCCTCATAGTTTTTATCTACTACATTGAGAAGTCTATTGACTTCTGCTTTAACGTCAGTAAAAGTTGCTGGAGCATCCTTTACTACATTTAAGTTGATGTATTGTAAAGACATCTCTTCTTGTTCCTTGTCAATTCCAGGAATAATCTTGAAGGCTAGGTCTGCAAGTTTCTTGGAGAAAGGAATTAATAAAATTGTTGTCACAACGTTAAAGAGGGTGTGTAGGTTGGCAATTTCTGCTGCCGGCAAGTTCCTTGAGAAACTTATAACTATCTTGTCTATTGGAATGACAAAGGATGCACATACGAAAATTATTGTACCAATGATGTTAAATAGAACGTGAACTAGGGCAGTCCTTCTTGCGTTTTTAGAAGATCCAACTGAAGATAAAACTGAAGTCACACAAGTACCAATGTTAAATCCTAGGATTATATACATGGCAGAGTGGAGTGATATTACACCTTGGTTGGCAACGGCTTGCAAGATACCAAGGGATGCTGATGATGATTGTAATAGGGCTGTTACACCTGTACCTGCCAAGACTCCCAGGATTGGGTTGTCAAACTTCGTCATCAAAGTTGCAAATCCAGGGTAGTCCCTTAGGGGTTCCATAGAGTCACTCATAAATTGCATACCCATGAATAAAAATCCAAGGCCTATAACTGCTTGGCCTACATATTTTTTCTTCTTACTCTTGGAGAAGGTGTTCAATAAAAAACCTACAAAGGCAATTATAGGTGCTATAGTTGAAATGTTTAGGGCTACTAATTGACCAGTGATTGTTGTACCAATATTGGCCCCCATAATAATTCCAACAGATTGATAGATAGTCATGAGGCCTGCATTTACAAAACCCACAACCATTACTGTAGTAGCTGAAGATGATTGAATTATTGCAGTGACAAGAGCACCGACAAAAATCGACTTAAAGAAGTTCGATGTCATCTTTTCAATGACAACTCTAAGTCTATCACCTGCGACTAATTCGAGACCCGAGCTCATCATTTCCATTCCATAAAGGAAAAGAGCAAGTCCTCCTAATAGTTCAATAAAATAATTAATTGACATAAGTCCTCCCAAATCTTTTTTCAATTTCATCTTACAATATAATTCTTAATTTTTAAAGGCAAAGTAAAGATTTTGTAAATAAATTGCTAAAAGAAAAAAGACGGCTGAGCCGTCAAAAATTATTTTTTTTAAACTGTCACACTATTGATTAATATTGACCCAAGGGTGCAGACAAACAAAATCCCTCTTGTCTTTCTTATATCCTATTCCAATCCTTTGATTTTAATTCTTCATATCTCTCTTCATTGCCTTCAAAAATTTTACCCTTAAAGTCAACTTCATACATGACCTTCTTGCCCAAGTGCCTTAGGCTTATGATGGCTTTGTTATTTTTCTCATCTACTTCAAATTCTTCTATTTCATTCCAAGGCATGAGGTAGAAGTCCCTCTTTGTTGAATTTGAAATTTCACTTTCATAAAGACCCTTAGGGCTAAAGTAGAGAATAAAAGTCCTAGATGAATCCATAGTGTAGAAGAGCCCACCTATTATCATAAACTTAGCCAGTCCTGTCTTTAGGTCGTTAGCCTTAAAGGCTACAAGGTAATTGTCCCTATCGCCAAAAATTTTTTCCACCTTGTCACTAAATTCCTTCTTGTCGTTAAATAATAATCCCATAAAAACCTCACTTAAATATAAAAACTTCTTTGATATCCTTGCCCAAGACCTTGCAAATCTTGTAGGCTGTCTCAAGGGTTGGGCTAATGGTGTTGTTCTCGTAAGCCATGATTGACCTCCTCTTTAGTCCCACAGCCTTGGCTAGCTTATGTTGAGAGAGTCCAAGTTCCTTCCTGTACTGAGCAATTTTATTTTCTATTACTACATTTTCTATTTCCATTAAATCACCTGGTGTTTTTGGTTACATTTATAGTACCAAAATTTGTTCTTAACTTCAATAAATTTTTTGCAAGAAAAAATCAGTGACTTCCATCACTGACTTATAAATTTATTTTATTTTTTCAAAGGTCCTTCCCTTGTCTTTTGAAATGTAAGTGGTCTTGTTGTTATTTATGTCTTTGAAGTCCAAGTGGATGGTCCCATCTTCATCCATCCTTCCAGAAGCTTCTGGACTCGTCTCTTCAAGTTCAGATATAAATTCCATATCGTCGCCAGAAATTTTTACAAGGAACCAGCGAGACCTTGCCCCTGCCCTGTCAACTTCAAGGAGTCCATAATCAGAATTTTCTATCTTTATGGCATCAGAAACTTCAAAATTTTTTAAAACTTCTTCCTTGTTTTCTTTTACTACTCCCTCATTCTCTTTTGCTTCCTCTAAATCCTGATTTTTATTTTCTTCTTCAGCTTTAGGACCATCAAGACCTTCTCTTCCATAAATCAAAGTTTTTAAAATTTCTCTTGTGTCCTCATTCTCAATCTTATTTAAATCAGCAAAGGTATCTTTTATTTCATCTTCACTTAGCTTGTCCATGGTGATGAAGTTTTTTCTGTAGACTTCATAAACTGGATCCAGCCAACCCACATCTAAGATGTAAAACTTTTCATCATCATAGGTAACTTGTCGGTTGTCCTTGCCAGCAAAAGCAAAGACCATAAGTATGCAAGCCATTGAGATGAGGCAAAGTCCTATTAAGATTAGACCCACAAGAACCTTTAAGTACCTGTTAAACTTAAAATTTAAAATCTTATAAATAGAAAAAATTTGTAGGGCAAAGAAAACTAAATAGCTAAGACCAAGTATGACGTTGTTAATCATTGGAATAAATTCAATTTTATTAATTAGAATCAAGGTCCCAACGACTTGCCCAAAGGAAAGCAAGTAAAGAAAAATATATAAAAGTTTTTTATTTTTTAAAGTCATAGGCTCCTCCTAATAATCTTTTCTTACATTATAAATAATTTTCAAAAAATTTATACAAAAAAATTAGGAGAACTCATCTCCTAATAATTTTACATATTATCTTTTACACCAACAGCAACCATCCTTGCCTTAGCACGAACTTCGCCATCAGCTTCCATCACCATGTTAACAATTACCTTTCTCTCGCCAATTTCTTCAGCAGTAGCAGTAACTGTAACTTCCTTGTCCATTGGAGTTGGCTTCTTAAAATCAACTTCAAGTCTTGCTGTAATAAATCTGCCAATAACTGTGTCCTCATTAAGTTCAAGTCCAAGGTCTCTGTGCTTGAACCAAGCAGCGGAAGCAGTACCGTGGCAGTCGAAGATCATGGCAATCATTCCACCAAATAGGTTAGCAGGAACTCCACCAGTGTAAACTGAATCAGGAGTAACCCTTGCGATGCATTCACTTCCATCTTCAGATGGGTAAGATCTTAGATGCATTCCTTCGTGATTCTTTGGTCCACAACCCCAGCAGTATTGAAATCTTTCGCCGTAAGTTTCTTGAATGGCAATTCTTTTATTCTCTGACATAATATCCCCCTCATAATCTCATTTATAATTTTATTTTATCACAACTGCTTCGCAATTTCTTCTTTTCATACTCCTATTCCTTTGCTTTAAAGTCAAAAGCCTTAATACAAAAAAATTCATGCAAAAAGCTTGCATGAACCTTTAAAATTTAAAATTAAATTACATATTCGTAAGTCCACCGTTTGAAAGCAAAATTTATCCCTTGATATTAGATGCTTGATCTGATTCAAGGAAGAGAAGATTTGCAGCAATTTTTTCTACCTATAATTTTCTATGTATTTTCTTTTGGCTTTTTTAACCTAACTCGCCCTCTAAAAATCTACAATAGTATGAGTTATTCCTTGCTAAGATTTCGCAGTGGTTAAAGCCCTTCCAAATTTTTACTTTTACATTTGGAAGTTTTTTCTCAATGATCTTCTTCGAATCTTTTAAATTAAATTCTTCTGACCCGTAACAAAAAATACATTTTTCTTGGTCTGCCTTGGATAGCTTAGGGACTTTTACATAAACAAAACTCTTAACAAGGTTGGCCACGCTTTTTTTATCCATGCCAATAAGAGATTCTGCAATAATATTGCTCCATTGCTTGCCATAAAATTTTTCAATTTCATCTAGGGCAAACTTCCTATCTTTAAGTGCCTTTTTTTGCTTATCCATTACAAACTTTCTAGCAAAAATTTCCTTTATTTTAGATCCTTCTGACAGGGAACAAGCTTCAAAGATGCACTTGTTAAATTTTATTTTTTTAGAATTTAATAAGTCTAAGAGAACCACTCCACCCAAGGAGGCCCCGAAGGCTAAGTCTATTTCTCTTATGCCTTTTTCTAACAAATAGCTTTCAATTTTTTTCGCTTCAATCTCACTTGATTTAAATACTTCCTTCGACTTGCCATGACCTGCTAGTTCTGGAATTATATACCTATAATCACTTGGCAGCTTATCAGCTATTAAATTTTTCATTGCCTCTGCAGTAAATCCAAGAGGATGTATAAGTAATATTGTCTTTTTATTATCTTTGTTTACTTCTATAAAATCCATTTACCTAACCCTTGCTAAAGTAATTTTTGTGTCTCTTCTTAATTAGAAAGACTTGCTTCAAATTATTGCTAAAGTTCTAAGGAGATTATATGTTAAATGAAAAATATTTTCAATCTTGTGTATTTGCTTGGCGCCTCTATCTTGTTGCCAAAAATTAGACTTATCAAAGTAGCTTTGTTTTTTGAAAGTTAATCTATACTTGTTCCTTTGCCTTTCTATAGTTAGATAATTAAGACCATACTAAGTTTGTCTTTATATAAAAAAAGATTCATGCAAAAAGTGATGTGTACCCATAAAACTGGACACAATATTCAATTAACTAATTGTAGTGGATGCTAACCTATACTTTGTAGGTGGCATCCATTTTGTTTTGGATTGAATTCTTTCATTATTGTAATAATCAATATATTCCTCTATTGCTCTCGAAAATTCTTCAAAAGAGCTATAGCTCTTTTCATAACCATAATAAATTTCATTTTTTAATCTTCCAAAGAATGTCTCCATAATGGAGTTATCATAACAATTTCCCTTCCTTGACATTGATTGTCTTATACCATGTTTTTTAAGCTCATTCACATAATATTTATGTTGGTATTGCCATCCTTGATCTGAATGCAGTATTAGATTATTTAGTTTTGGAAATTTGTTAAATGCTTTTTCTAGCATATTGGATATTTGTTTTAAATTAGGGTGTAAGGATAAGTCATAAGAGATTATCTCATTTGTATACATATCAAGTATTGGAGATATGTAGCATTTACCCCAAGAAAATTTAAACTCTGATACATCAGTGGTCCATTTTTGCAGAGGTCTATCTGCCTTGAAATCTCTATTTATTATATTATCAGCTACTTTCCCTATCTTACCCTTATATGAGTGATATTTTTCCTTAGATCTTTTTCCGAATAGTTTTAACTCATGCATTATCCTTTGAACTCTTTTATGATTTATGACATAACCTTGACTTAGCAACTCCATATATACTCTTCTTACTCCATATCTTCCTTTGTGTAAGTTAAATATTTGAGTTATTTTATCTGCCACATGACTATTCTTAATTTTTATTTTATCAATTTTATTTATTTCAAAATAGTATGTTGACCTTGGCATATCAATAGCTATTAAAAGATATTTTAGTCTGTATCCTTTTTCTTTGAGTTCTTTGACAATCGCTGCTTTTTCGCCTTGAGTTGCGCAGCGTAGCGTTCTTCTCTCAAGGCGATCTCTTTTTTTATTATTTCATTTTCTGCCTTTATATATTCATTTTCTGCTCTAAGTTTTATTAGCTCTTCTCTTTCAGATTCATTAAGTTCTTTTGCTTTATGGTTATTTTTACTTTTCATGCTTGGATTTTTGGATTTACGACCTTTCTTTTTATTAACAAGACCATTATATCCATAATTTTTATACTTGTTAACCCATGAATAGAGTTGTCCATCATTAATTCCATATTCAATTGCTATGGACTTTATTGAATTTCCAGCTAACACTTTAGATACCATTTCTAATTTCTCATCAGGTGTCCAATTGATATTATTTCCATGTTTTAAAATTTCTGGTCCATGAAGTTCTTCTAACTTAAACCATATTCTAATTGAATTATGAAAGATTTTTTCTTTTGTTCCTTCAGGTGTATTGGGCCATTTACCTTCTCTATACAACTGTACACATTCTTTTTTGAATTCATAACTATATTTCATAAAAAATACCCTCCTTACTGGTTTGTCCAGTAAAGAGGGTACATATCAAAGCTTGCATGAACCTTTAAAATTTAAAATTAAATTACATATTAGTAAGTCCGCCGTCTGAAACCAAAATTTGTCCGTTGATGTTGGATGATTGGTCTGATGCAAGGAAGAGAAGATTTGCGGCAATTTCTTCTGGGCTTGCAACCATCTTGTCAAGCTTTGGTCCCCTCATTACAACTTCTATTCCCTTTTCATCGACGTCATTTAAGTTTTCTAATATTTCTGTTTGAATTCCACCAGGTGCTACAGCGTTGCAGCGAATTTTGTCATTGGCATACATGGCAGCAGTGTTTCTCACAAGACCATGGATGGCACTCTTTGACATAGTGTAAGCAACTCCAGCCTTGCCACCTCTTATGCCAGCTATTGAAGTTGTTGCAACTATTGAACCACCAGCTGTCATTAGAGGTATAGCTGACTTAAAGAGTCTAAAGGATCCCTTTACATTTACTTCAAAGATCCTGTCGAAAGTTTCTTCTTGACAGTGAGTTACAGGTTCAAACTTATCCATTATACCAGCGTTGGCAATTAAAACATCAAGCTTGTCATTTTCGTTTTTAACCTTTTCGAAAAGTCTATCAACATCTTCTTGCTTAGACACGTCACCTGCCACTGGAATTATTTCTCCCTTGTAGCCCAAGGACTTTGCTTCTTCAGCTAGGGCTTCCAACTTTTCCTTCCTTCTTGCAAAGGAATAAACTTTTGCCCCTTCCTCTGCTGCCATAAGGCTAGTAGATCTACCTACACCAGATGAAGCACCAGTAATAACAAGAACTTTATTTTCAAATCTCATAATAACCTCCTTTATTTGCTTTACTATAATACCATTGTAACAAATTACAGGATAATTTTTTATATTAATTTACTTTTCTAACTTCACTTGTCAAAATAATTTTCGTAGTTATCTATTAAGAGTCTAAGTCTATCCACTTCTTCTTCAAGAAGCTTTCGTCCCTCATCGGTTATCTTGTAATATTTTCCCTTCTTATCCACTTCAACTCTTGTAATCAAATCATTTTCTAAAAACTGTGCCAAGAGGACGTAGAGTGTTCCTGGCCCTAAATTTATTCTTCCCCTTGTGATTTCACTTACCCAGGCTGTTATCTCTGCCCCATTTCTAACTTGACCTAGTGCCAAGAGGGTGAAGTACATAGGCTCTGTTAGGGTTTGGAATTGGTCTCTTGCCATGATTACACCTCCAAGATTCTTGCAATCTCTTCTTGGACCTTTTCATCTTTGAAGTTTCCATTTACTTCTAAGACCACATTCTTGTATAAAATCAAATAGTCTTCTTCGCCAGATAAGATATAAGTCCTGTCATAAGGATATTTTTGAGAAATGTCTTTTACATAGTCAGCCCTATAAGGGTGATTTTTTGCATTTTTTAATATCCTTTCAAATAAATTTTCTGCAAGGTCTTGTGACTTCACAACAGTCTTTTTTATGCCAAGCTTATTTTTTTCTGATGAGTAGTAATCGCAGCTTTCTGTCAAGAAACTTCTTCTTTCCCTAGTCTTTGTAAAATCTCCCATCACTTGGCTTTCAATCTCATTAGAAGTAGAGAATTTATCGATTAATGTAGAGGTAAAGACATTTGTAAATATAACAATTAAAATTATCATTGAGATTAAGATAATTTTTTTATTGCCTCTTTTTATGTTCATGGCTTTAATTTTTTTGCGATAGAAATAAATAAAAGAAACCATAATAAGCGTTGGCAGCAAACTTATTAGCATTCCAAAAGAATTTGAATCCCCACTAGGAATCAAAAATTCTGATCCAAAGGCAAGTATTATTAAAATAAGTGGAATATAAAATATTAAGACAAAGCCCTTAGAAAAAGTAAATCTTGAAAATTTTATTTCACTTATGCTTTTTACATCCTTATTTCTCTTTTTAAAAAATATACAATCTCCCAAAGCCAAAGCATCAAAAAGAAAAAGTAAAATGGCAGCCGGCCCCATAAATATTAGGTAATTTGAATAAAATATTTCTTTAGAAAAAAACTGAGAAAAAACAAAAAAAGCTAAGAATCCTAAAACTATAAAATTAATGATAAAAGAAATTGTTTCGCCCCTCACGCCCTTCTTTAAAATTTCAATTTCGTCTTTTCCATCATTATAAAGGGAGTCTCGGCTTCCTTCATCAAGCTTATAGATGTTTATGTTGAAGGTCCTGTCTACAAGATGCCAACCAAAATCTCCTGCCATCTCATCAAAGTCCCTTAATTCATCTTTTGAGAAGGCAGAAAAAGATCCTTCATTGGGAGCAATCGAAATTTTGTATCGCACATCTTCTGGTTCAACTTTTTTAAACTTGTGGATGAAGGGCAAAATTATTTTTTCAATTTGCCAACCCTTCTTTGCCATGTCTTCGTACCACTTTTCAACAAGTCCAAAGTTTGTATAAGTTAAGTATCTTGACTTTAACATTTTATTTCCTCCTTTAGTATCGACTGTCGATAATTGAATTATATATCGATACTCGATAGATGTCAATAAATTTAAAATTTTTTAGAGATTTTTCCTCATCTTTATCAAAATTCTGTAAAAATAATTTTTGTAAAAAACAAGGTGATGTTGCAGAATAGATGATTCTACTCTGCGACATCATTTTTTTATCAAATATTTAAGTTTAGCCATTATGTTTTTTGCTTTTAAGTTATTTTCTGGATAGATTTATCTTGTTTCATATAAAAATGGGTGCACTTAATAAAGCTGGCTTTAATGAATATTTTTTTCTTAAGCAGCTTTGTATTTTATGATTTCTAGGTTATTATTTTCTATTTTTGATGTCAGTTTATTTAAGTTTAGTGCTATTGATATGAGGCATATCTCACTTTTTATATTTTCTTTTCCTCTGTGGTGGAATCTGTTGTAGTTTAAGCCTGATTTTATTTTGGAGAATGCTCCTTCGGCTTGTATTGATCTATTTATTCTTTCTTCTATTCCTTGGTCGGATTTTATGTTTTTTAAGGATTCTTCTCTATATTTTTGAAATGTTTCTGATATGTAGATTCCTTTGGTTTTTTGTCCTTCTTTGTTCCAATCGAAGCATCTGTAGACTTTTGTTGTTGTTACGTATCCACTTTTTCTTTTTCTGTATCTGTCACTGCATCTTATGAATTCTTTGCCTTCTTGTGATGTGTATTTGTCTTGTCTTTCATCGTATTTTAAGCTTTTCTTAAATTCTTGCTCTTTTTTATATTTTCGTGTTTTTGACTTTTCATAGTTTGATGGTTTTATGTAGGATGTTAAATTATTTTCTGCTAGATATACATAGTTTTCTTCGCTTTCGTATCCTGCATCTGCTACTATCTTGTTTAGCTTGTTTGGATTTTTTTCTAGAAGGTCTTTTAAGAATGGTTTTAGGGTGTACATATCAGATGGATGGTGGGATATGTTTTCTCCTATGATGAAGCCTGATGCACTTGCTAATTGGATATTGTAGGCTGGTTTTAGTTGACCATTTTTCATGTGGTCTTCTTTCATTCTCATGAAGGTTGCATCATGGTCTGTTTTTGAGTAGGAGTTTCTGTTGTCTCCCATTATTTCTAGATGTTTCTTGTAGCTTTCTAGTTTTTCTTTCCATTCTTTTAAATGTTCATAGTCTCTTTGTTCTTTTGTTTTTCTTTTTCCTTTTCCATAAACGAATTTTATTTTTTTCTCTTTGCAGTATTTTCTCAATTGCTTAAAGATTGTTGTTACTGCTTGAAGTACTTGGCCTGGAATTAGACTTTTACTTAGTCCTAGTTCTTCTTTTATTTTTTCTATTAATTTTTCTTGCCATTTTTCTATACTTCCTCTCCATACAAAACTATATCTGTTGGCATAGGCTTCTATCTTTGTTCCATCTATATAGATGCTTGATAGGTCTATCTGTTTTTCTTCTATCAGTATTTGTACCATTTGATTTAGTAGTTCTGGTGTTAGTTCTTGTATTTTCTGTCTAAATCTATTTATTGTGCTATGGTCTGGTGGTTGTTCTGTATCGAGTAGGTACTTAATTCTTAAATCATATTTGCATGATTTTTCTATTTCTCTTGATGAAAATATTCCTTCTGAATAGCAGAATATTATTATTTGAAGCATTGTTACTGGATTTACAGTAGGTTTTCTTCCAAGTGATGAGTAGACTTTTTTTAGTTCTGATAGATTCATCCTTTCAATTATATTTTTTACAAGCCTTAGTTTAACATCATCTTTTATATATATTTCTGTATTAAAGTTTAATCTTAGTTGAATTGTATCATTAACTAGTGTATAGTTAGTTAATGATGATGTATTTTTAGCGGTTTTCATAAATACATTGTATCAAAAAAGACGAGGATTTTTATGTTTCCTCGTCTTTTTTCTATGATGGGACTTTTGCAACAGCCCCTTATCCTTATATGACTTCTTGTTTTAATAAGTCCATGGTTAATTGCCGCTATCCTTAAGCTTCTTATTCGACATAAGCTTTAAGCTTATAAAAGTCTTCTAGCCTAATAATAATTACTTTTAAGTTTCTATTTCCTTCCAATAAAAATTTTTGAACCAGAAAGGCCTAACCACTTAGCTTCCTTGGGGTCAATAAATATTCCCCTTGTTGTGTCTATTAGTTTTATATCTTTGTATCCTTCTTTTTTAAGTTCTTCGATAAATTTTTTTATATCTCCGTAATTTGATTTCTTAATCAAATCATGTATGGCAAAAACACCACCTTTTTTAAGAACACGCAAAGTTTCCAATAGTAGTTTCTGCTTATTATGTCCCATTATATTGTGATAAACGTAGTTGCTTGTCACCACATCGAAGCTTTCATCTTCAAAGGGAAGTTTCACTGCATTGCCCTCTTCAAATCTCACATTGGAAACACCTTCAGCCTTTGCATTGTCTTCACAAATCTTTTTAGAAAACTCCACTTTGTATGAACCGCTCCAAATATCGCAGCCCACCATGGTCGCTTTTGGATTTCTTTTTGCACAAGCTATGGTAAGTGCACCGCTGCCACATCCTACATCTAGTCCAACTCCACCATCTGGTATCTCAACATATTGAGCCACACCTTCTATAATAGTTTTGGCGAGTTTCCTCTTACCCCTATAGTCAAAGCTTCGATACATAAAGGAAAGCATAATTGAAAAAAATAGAAGTATTAATACTCCAATTCCTAAAATAATTCCACAGATAATCCTAAGACTTCCACTGAAAACAAGGTCTGTCCCTGCGAAAATTATAAAGAGAATAAAAGTAATTATAGTCCCTCCGATGAAATTCCTAAGTAAACTTACAGGAACCCAGTTTCTATAGTCAGGCTTTGTTTTCTTGTTATCAATAAAATTTGATTGTTTCATAAACATTCCTCCTTTAAATAATAAATTTTATAAAATTCCCCTTTATCAACTAAAATAATGATTCTAACCCTTTACTTTATAATCTTATAAATTCATATTAGTATGGTTTATAAATAAAGATAAGTAGTAAATAAAATAAATTAAATTGAACCAGCCACCGCATATAATCATGTGTAGACCTCTCGGCAATTTACCAAGAAGTGGCGTTAGGGTAATAAGAACTAAGGGAGTGAGTAAGACTTGCCAGCTTGGAAAGATTGTCAATCCAAAAAGAATCATTATCGCAAGACCCAAGTTGCCAAGGCCCATAAATCCAAAAACTAACTTGGCTTGAAATTTTAAAAATTTTAAAAACTCATCAAAGGCTTCCTTGCCCTCGTGCCTTGACAAGAGACCTAAGTAGGCAAATTGAAGATGATAGGCTCCTCCAAAAATAATTCCAAAAGAATTTATTAAAAATAAAATCCAAGCAAGATTTAAAAATTTTTCTTGGCTGGCTAAGACCATGTGATAGAATCCAAGCAAATATAAAAATGATCCTAGAGGTCCTAAAATGCCACCCAGATATAATCTCTTTGTGCCGAGATTTTTCATTATTTCAACGATACTATTTATCTTGTCCTTCTTATCGTAATCTTTGCGGTCGTAGTAGAGGAACATGTCCCCCATAAACATTGCGATAGATCCCAAAAGACCTATTAAGATGCAAGTGTGTAAGTTCATATAAAACTCCTTTGTAACTTTAAATGCTACTTATTTTCGCCTTAATTATACAACTTGAAAAAATTAAAATCTATTAGAAAGCTACGAGAATAAAATTAGGCTCCCCTTTCTTTTTTCTTTATATTTGAGATCGCATTGTGTAAAAATTTTTTAACTACTCTATTCACTCCCAAGCTATTTATTTTTGATTGAAGAGGAAGGCTAAGATGTTTTAAATGTAAATTTTAAATATAAAAATAACACCCACATAAGTGGATGCTTTGCCTTACTTCTTATTTATTTAGGATTTTATTTTTTTCAATTTGAAACTCATCTTCATTCAAAATACCTTCATCAAGTAACTTCTTTAATTTCATTAGTTCATCCGCTACAGAGCTAATGTTCATTGTATTATTTGAATTTGTATTTCTTTCAATTAGTTCATAAATACTTTCTTTTATCTTAATGACTTCATCATTATATTTCTTATCAAACATTACAGTGTTCTCATCTTTAGTAGCATCAAAAAGTCCTTTTGTGTTTTCATTTCCGCCAGATAAGGTCAATTGTATATATCCATTAGTCCACTTTGTCCCAAGTTTTAATTGTATGGCAGATATCCTAGATATTAAAATTTCTTTATCTCCCTTGAAAAAGCCTTGAGTTAACTTAGAGATTGCTCCTTTTCTTTTAATTACTATCCTGTTTTCGTATACCTCTAATTGCCCATTAACACCCTCTAAATTAAAAAGTATTCCTTCCAATATAAAAATCCTCCTTTTTCCTTTATTATATCAAACCAAATAATTAAAATAATAAAAAATTTGCACTATCAACTTTCTATCCAGATTGTATTTATCTTAACTTCTTTGCTTACTCAACTTTACTGACTTCAAATAATGGTCTGATTCTAATTTTTTAAAAAATTTATCTATATTGTAATTCCTGTGGAAAGATAAGGTTACTTTAATCATTAATTTATCATCTATGTCCTCATCAATTATATCAAATTTTCTAACTTCAACGCCCTCTTTCGAAGCAAAGTTTAGAAGGCTCTCTTCATCATAATTATTAGTATCAAATAACATTATGTAAGACTTTCTTGTTCTCTCATTTATGAAATCACTAACCCCCATTAAGGATATCAAGGTCACGAGGCAAATTACAGTTGCTATTACTGCTCCTTCATAAAATCCAATCCCCACTGCAAGTCCAATTGCTGCAGATAGCCATAGGGTTGCAGCTGTGGTAAGACCTGACACTCTGTTTTTTGTTTGAAGTATAGTGCCTGCACCCAAGAAACCAATCCCACTTACAACTTGAGCTGCAAGACGTGCAGTATCTTGTCCTGCATTGTCAGATATTTTCCCAAATCCATCTATCCCTATAAGCATAATTAAGCAAGCTCCAACGCTGACAATAATATGAGTTCTAAAACCAGCTGCCCTCTTCTTGGTTTCCCTTTCTAGACCGATAATAGCTCCTAGAAGGGCTGCTAATAAGATTCTAACAGTCACTAAAAATATATCCATTCTCTCCCTCCTTACATAAATTTTATACTTATTAATGAATAATATAATTTTATAATTTCGACTTATCTACTTTGTAGAAATTTGTTTAACGTATTTAATTGCTATAAAGATAAAAATATTCTATACAACTTAGAAGAATAATACATACTTCATAGATTGACTTACCACTAAGTATAACAAGTAAACTTTCCTATTCATAGGTCCATAGAAGAACAAACTTGTAGTAATTATTTTATGACAGTCACAACAATTCCAATAATAAACTCTGTTAACCCCACCTTCTTAGCATAGGATTCTGTTTTTCTTCCATATTTAAAATCTGACTCAAATCCATTAATCAAATTATATTTTTCTTTAAAATAAATTAAATAACCGAAAATAATAAAAACTAGACCTACTAGGATAAGTATTATTTTCAATAAAGTCATAGAACACCTCTCTTAAAACTTATTGGGTGGACAAGTATTTTGTAAAAATTATACTACAATGAATTCCACTGCTTCTATTGACTTTTTTCTTGGTAAAAATTATAATTTAGTTAGAAAGTACGAATTTCTAACTAAGGAGGTTTTGTTATGTTAGTTGAACTAAAAGCTAAATCACAAGTCACTATCCCAAAAGATATAGTAAACTCCATGGAATTAAATCAAGGCGACCAATTTGAGGTAACTGAAGACAATGGAAAAATCATACTTGTTCCAGTTGCAGTTTATCCAGAGCATGTCATAAAAAGTTTAAAAGCTGAAGTGAAAGAAATTAAAGAATCTATAAAAAATGGAAATCAACCAATCTTTGATTCAATTGACTCTCTATTTGAAGAGTTGGACAAATAATGTCCTATAAAATTACTTATTCTAAAGCCTTTAAAAAGCATTACAAAAAACTATCTGATGATGAAAAGAACCAAACTAAAAACAAACTCAAGTTTTTCGTAGAAAATCCTACTCATCCATCTTTAAGAACCAAGAAAATACAAGGTGCAGATGGAATATGGGAGTCTTCTGTTAATATGGGTATTAAAATTATTTGGTTCTATGAAAATAATGAGTTGATATTTCTTTTAGATGTTGGACATCACGATATCCTAGACAAGTTTTAAAAAAAATTAATATAATACAAGCATGAGTTGAAAACGAAGGTTTTGCGGGTGATGCATTTATGCGTCACCCGATTTTTATTTTAAATACCTCTATTCTCTTGAGATTAAAGTAATACATTCAGCGTGGCTTGAGTGGTCAGTCTGGATAAAATTTGAGATTTTTCAAAAGCCTCGTATGTGGAAACATATTTATTCTAAACTATTTCTAAATTCTTTTAACATTTTATTTAAAACCAACGCATTTTCATATTCTTCAACAAATGCTCCCTCTTTGTACTGAGAAAAATTCGGAATATTTGGTACATATACATTTTTTAAATATTCATTTCTCTTATACCAATTATTCCTAATAAATTCTTTAAATTCTATGCGTTCTTCTTCTGATTCAAATAATAGTACAACTTCAAATAATCTGTCTCTAGAAAACTTATCACTAAAGCTTTCCTGAAAATAGAAAAACTGATTTAACTTATAAAGAAAAGTTCCTTTCGTAAAATACCTATATGAAAAATCCCAACTAAAGCTATTGTTTTTGTCTAATGTAATTCCATCTATTTCAGGGCAAGGCGTAAAATACCTGCCTCCATCTAAAGCAACCCCACCTAATTCTTTCAATAGTGTCTGATGATATCTAAATTTTATATCATACCAATGCGACCTTGAATCTACTTGAGAAAAAAAATAATATCTGTATCCATCTCCTTCGTCTCTAGCACTCTCATATTCAATAGTGAACTCTGGAAAATACTTGTAGTACTTTTGCATTTCACCATATGGACCATCATTCCAATTTTCATAATCCTCAAGATAAATCTCAAATCTTTCTAAAACTGTTTGAGTTAGTCCAAATCGTTTTTTACACAAATATTCAACTTTATCTAAATCTGCTGATCTATCTACAGGTGTGTTAGTATCTTGAATTCTCGTGTAAATATAATTTGCCCTAATTCCCTGAAAGTTATCTGTCAAATAATATGGTGTGTTATTGTCATTCAATATCACCATTACATCAATTGTTTTACCTAATATTTGATAGCTTTTTACATATACCGTTGGTCTTAAACCACCCGCAAATTTTTTGCCTTTTAGAAAATCAACTATGTTTTGAGTGTTTTTCCTTCCATCGTCTTCACTTATATCTCTAACATTATAATTATCTTCTTCGTCGACACCTATTATTATAAAAGCGTCTCTACTATCTAAATTATTAGACATGCAAATAATATCATGAAGCAAATTTTGCTTTCCTTTACTATCAGATTTATACCATTCTTTCTTAAAATCCCAGTAGCTACCTTCTTGTTTTAAGTCAATTAAATCTATAATTTTATGCATACATATCAAAATATCACCTACATCGTTGCTTTTTCTGATTTTATTATACCATCCTATATAATATAAAAAACAGCTCACTTGGAGCTGCATTTTAGTAATTGTTCTTTTAGCTTATTATGCAATCATTAAATAATGTTTACCCATTTTCCTATAAACCCTAAGTACTTTAATTCTACTGATGGATATTTATTAATTAATTCTAACAAGTCAGTATGAAATTTATCGTAGTAATCACCTTCAGCTAATATTTTGAGATTAATTATACTGGCAAAAATAGTGTTGTTTGAAATACCAAGTCTTGAAAATTCTCTATACAACTTTGGTGTCTTAGTTAATTTTGCACCATAAAGTCTTCCATAGTGAGCACAAATATTCCTAACATAAGACAAATTTTCAATCCAAGATTCTAAATAATTATAGTTGACATCAAATACTTTTGCAATTTCTCTTTTATCCTCATTTTTCATATTTTTATACATTTTGGAAAGTGTGCCAAAACTTGCTACTTCTATTACAGCATAGAAGGGAATCTCTCCTCCTTCATAGTTTTCTTTAAAGTTATGTATAAATGGTGACTTCTCATTCCTATTTATCTCTCTTTCTAATTCCTTTAAAGTATTCATCTGGAAATTCTTTTTCTTGTAATTATTTAGATCCTTATATCCAAAATTTCCATATTTTAAGGAAAAGTAATTTGTAATTACGGCTCTTAAATAAACTTCTATGTGTTCTATCAGAGAAAATAAAATATGACGAAACTCCATATCAAATAAATATAAATCAACTATATTCTCAAAAGTAGTACCCTCTATGTATTCTCCATTTTCTTTTAAAGTTATACTATACGCTTTAATAAGTCTATAGTACGAAACTCTATTAAGTGCGCTTTCCGCATAGTTTTTATTTTTAATTTGTAAACCTAAAGATATTAAATTTTCTATTTGTTTGCTTACATCTATGGGAGTTTGATGAGTTTTCTTCAATTTGTTTCTCCTTATAATCAAAAGACCCGACTTGGTCCGCATTGTTAAGAGGCGTGTCGGGTACTGTTAGCTATTATAATATACCATTGGCTCTTATTTGTCAATTTTTAACAAATATTACTATCTAAAGGTTAACTATATCTTAGCTGCTAATCAACCTCAACTTAAACTCATATCTAGAATTTATTTTAATCGTTTTTTATTATTTATAATACTGCGTCTATAAACAAATTTCAGGTTTGTTTTTAATCAGTTTCATATTTTGTTCTTAACTTTTTAATTAAAATTCTCATTAATCCAGCTATAGTTGAAGAATTTAAATACGCTTGCCCAAAATGATGAGTGGCATAGCTACCTATATCTTCCCCTAAAATTTCTTTAGCTTCCTTCTCGGTTATAAATTCATTAAATATGGCAATGTCATCCTTAAACTTACTTTTATAGATTCTCTCATATTCTTCCAAGCCTCGGTTTATCCAAAATGTATCATAGTAGGGTTCCTTATATGCCTTTAACCAATCCCACATAATTTCAGGGTCATTAACATTAGGGTTTTCTAAATGGCATCTTTTACAAAGTAACACATAATTCGAAGGAATATCTTCACCACCCAAAGATCTTGGAATTATATGACATCTCTCTAGCCTTCTTTTTGATCCACATCTCCAACATCTTTCTAATGCTTCCGATGCATCAACACTTAAGTTGCTTTCATCAATTCTAGAAAACCAATAATCACATATTTCTTCTTTCGTTGTTTTAATTTCTTTAGTCATCTTTTCTCCCAATTATTTACATGTTACTTTAAATTTACAATCATATTCCAGATTAATCTTCTAGAAATATTTTCGTATTTAAGTCTTTTTTCCACTTCATATGATAATTTTATATGATGAATTTTATTTTAGTCCTATATCTAGCATTAATCAATATTTGTTTAGCTTATAATGTCTAAACTAAATTCCTAGCTAAAACAATATCACTTTTATCTTGATATATTGGTATGCAATTAATATCTAGTAATTCATTTATTAAGTATATTCTATCTGATTTGTTAATATCTAAAATCAAAGCCTTGGACATAAAAAGCAATGTCCCTGTACCTATTATTTGTAATTTCTCTATTGTTTTTGCTAAAAAGTATTTAATGATTTGTGTTTTCTCATAAAAATCTTTCGGCTCATCTATTAGATTAAAATCATCTATTATAGCAACGGAGCCTATTCCTCCAACTTCATTGCAATAAACGTTATAAGCACTTGCCACATATTCTAAATCACCAGAAATACTATCGGCTAATAATAACATATCTTCAATATTATAAATATTAAAGATATAAAAGGTTATACTAGCTATAAACTTTTTAGCTTCTACCTCGTCTTGCCATAAATATTCGAAAAAATCTATTCTTCCCAGCATAATATCATCATATTCACAATCAGACGTTAAAAAAATTTCAAAATCAATTATCTTATACTTTTGAGAAAATTGATTGGATTGATATGTCATCTAAACCTCCATATTCTGGTAAAATCAATACTTTAATGTACTCAGCAATGATATCTTGATCAAGAATTTCTCCTTTAATAGCAATATGTCTTAAATCATCAATATATTCGGCTTCTTCTTCAAACTCTAACTCTTTCTGTAGATCAAACTTGTTCAATAACTTTATTCTTTCTACATTTATTGAGTTTTCTTTATAAAGATAGGAGACAAATTTTGATTCTACAAATGCTGTTACATATAAATGAGGAAAATACATATTATTTTTTTCTTCTACAATATATTCAAATAAAATTTTGTTATTATTATCGCTAGTAATGCTAATTTCCTCTGTAAATTGGCTAAGAATATTGACCGTGTTTCTAATATAGTTCCATATATATTCTGATAAAGATAAACAATCTTCAACTGAAGGTGGAGAATGATTCTCATGTTCTATTAGATTTCTAAGCTTAAGATACTTACTTAATGTTAAGGTTTTTATAATTTCAAAATACTCTAAATCTCCTAAAAAATCTTTAGTTTTCTGTTTAGAACTATACTTTATATTATCAATCCCTAAATTTTTTCTTAACTCCACAGATGTTACATTAAAAGCTCTTTTAAGAGATAAGAATCCTTGGTTTAGCTTTTCTTTATTTTCATTGCAATTTAATATAGTATTATTTGCTTCATTCCATATTTCATAAGCACTATTTAGCCCATAAATTTTACCAACATTCATAACCCTACCAATTCATACAATCTTCAATAATCTTTGAATCTATCCATACATTTTCTAAAAAATTGCCTTCCATATTCACTCCCTATTAAATAAAAATTGTTGTAGTTGGTTAATCTATCCTAGAAATTAATGTAATACATTCTGCGTGAGAGGTTTTGGGGAACTGGTCTACTATTTCTAGTTCTTCTATTTCATAGCCTCTTTCTTTAAAGACTCCGAGGTCACGGACTAGGGTTACTGGGTTGCAGGATATATATAAAAACTTTTCTGGGTCGAAGTCTATTATCTTGTCTATGGCTTTTGGGTTTATTCCTTCTCTTGGTGGGTCAAGAACTATTAGGTCTGGGTTCTTGTCTAGGTCGTCTAATACTTTTAAGACGTCTGCTGCTATGAACTCGACGTTGCCGATTCCATTGAGTTTTGCATTTTCTCTCGCGGCTTCTACTGCTTCTTCTACTATCTCTACTCCTATAACTTTTTTTGCTGACTCTGCTAGGACTTGGGTTATGGTTCCTGTTCCTGAGTATAAATCAAAGACCAACTTATCCTTGGCGTCAATTTTTTCTCTTGCCATCTTGTAGAGGACTTCTGCTGATTTTGTATTTGTTTGGAAGAAGGAGAAGGGACTTATTTTAAATCTTAGTCCAAGGACTTCTTCTTCTATGTGTTCCTTGCCATAAATTAATTTCATTTCTTCTGGCACTATGGCATCTGAGAGTGCATCATTTATTACGTGATAGATTGATATGATTTGTCCCTTGAGGTCTAGGTTACGTAAAAATTTTATAAAGGCTTCTTCATCAAGCTTGCTTTGGCTTGATGTTGAAAGTAAAACCATTATCTCTCCTGTCTTTGTTGCCTTTCTTATTAGGAGATGACGGAGGAAGCCTTCGTGTCTCTTCCTGTTGTATTGACCTTCTCCAAGTTCTTCAAAGTAATTTCTCACTCCTGCTCTTATCGTGTTGAAGTCCTCGTCAACAATCTTGCAGTCAGTGGTGTTTATTATTTCGTGAAATCTATTCTTCACGTGAAGTCCAAGTGATAGGGGTCCACCCTTGTACTCGTCACCAAAGGTGTATTCCATTTTGTTTCTGTAGTTCTTGTGGACTGGCGATGGAATAATTTCCATTTCTCTTTCAATTCCATTTTCTTTAAATAAATTTTTTATTAATTCTTTTTTGTATTTAAGTTCATCTTCATATCTTAGAGTTTGATAAGTACATCCGCCACACTTTTCAGAGTGAGGGCACTGACTTTCTATTTCTATGTCTGATCTTTCTATTACGTTAAGAAGCTTTGCCTTCTTTGACTTCTTGCCTCTTACTTTTATCTCAACTCTTTGACCAACTATGCCACCCTTGAAGTGGTATTCTCTATCTTCAAAGCTTCCTCTTGATAGGTTGGGAAATCTTGATTTATCTATTTTAACTATGGTACTCATTTCTTCACTCCTTTAGAGAAATTATATCAAATTAAATATGTCGCCTCAATTTAATAGCTTAAGAAAAATTGGCTACAATTTTTAATTTTTTTATAGTCTTTAATTTATTTTTTCTTTTATTTGGTATAATACATTTGACAAAACTTTGTTGGTGGGTAGTCCCACGAAAATTTTTTGGAGGTATTTTATGAAAAAAACATGGTTGGTATTGCTACTTGCAATGCTAATGACTCTTACTGCTTGTGGTGGTAACAAGAAAGAGGCTAAAGCTGATGGCGAAGGTAATGTAATTGAAAATTTAAAAATTCAATTTGTTCCTTCAAGAGAACCTGACGAAATTGTAACTAAGACTGAACCACTTAAGGAAATCTTAAAGGCTAAGCTTGCTGAAAAAGGTTACGATGTCAAAAATATTGACATCACAGTTGGTACTAACTACGAATCAACTGGTGAAGCCCTAAGTGCTGGCTCAGTTGATGTTGGATTTATCCCTGGTGGAACTTATGCTATCTACGATGATGGCGCTGAAGTTCTTCTTACTGCAACAAGAAAGGGACTATCTATTGATTCTGAAGATCCAAAGGAATGGAACGACAAGAAGCCTACAGAAAAGATTGACGACCAAGTTGATTTTTATAGATCACTTATAATCGCTGGTCCATCTGCAAAGGGTCAAGAACTTGCTGCAAAAGTAAATAAGGGCGAAAAGTTAACTTGGGAAGACCTTGCAAGTGCTAAATGGTCTGTAATGGGATCATCTTCATCTGCTGGTTACATCTACCCATACCTATGGTTACAAAAGAATTATCAAAAGGGCCTAACAGATCTTCCTTCAGTTGTTCAAGCTGACTCTTACCCATCTTCAGTGGCAAGACTTGCTTCTGGCCAAGTTGATGTTATGGTAGGTTTCTCTGATGTGAGAATGGACAACGCTGAAAAATGGCAAAAAGAATTTGGTAGAACTAAGTCTATTTGGGATGAAACAAATGTAATTGGTGCATCTGATAAAATTTACAACGATACAATTTCAGTTTCTAAGAACTCAGAAATTATGACAGATGACTTCAAAAAAGCTCTTCAAGATTCTTTCATTGAAATCGGTGAAAGTAAAGAAGGAAAAGATATAATTGCTATCTACAGCCATGAAGGTTACAAGGTTGCTGATGACAAGAACTATGACGGTGAAAGAGAAGCACAAAAATTATTAAAAGAACTTAAAAATTAAGAAAGGGCTTCATTAGAAGCTCTTTTTTATGAGGAGAATTATGATTGAATTTAAGAATGTAGATAAAGTTTATCCTGGTGGATTTAAGGCCCTTAAAGATATTAACTTGACTATTAATGACGGCGAGTTCGTTGCCATAATAGGAAGGTCTGGTGCTGGTAAGTCTACCCTAATTAGAACTATAAATAAGATGCACGACATTAATGCAGGGACTCTTACTGTTGATGGAGTTGATGTGAAATCTCTAAAGGGAAAGGACCTTCGCAAGTTTAGGAGAAATATTGGGATGATTTTCCAATCCTTTAACCTTGTTGAGAGAATTTCTGTTATTAAAAACGTAATGTCTTCCTTTGTTCCTGATTTAAATCCCATCCAATCCCTTCTAGGAGTTTATCCAAGGGAATGTAAGCTAAAGGCTCTTGAAGCCCTTGAACAAGTTGACATACTTGACAAGGCCTTCGAAAGGGCCGACAACCTATCTGGTGGTCAACAACAAAGGGTTGCCCTTGCTAGGACTCTTGTCCAAAACCCAAGTATTATCCTAGCTGATGAACCTGTTGCAAGCCTTGACCCTGTCACTGCAAGACAGGTTATGGATTATTTCAAAAAAATCAACGAAAATCTTGGAATCACTATCCTACTAAATATCCACCACGTTGAGCTTGCCCTTGAATATGCTTCAACAGTTCTTGGTGTTCGTGATGGAGAGATAATTTATTATGGTCCAGCCAAGGATGTGGACGATAAGGTTTTAAAATCTATTTACGGAGATTCCTTTGAAGAAATAAAAATGGAGGAAGTATGAGCCTCTACTACAAAATTTTTAAACCAAAAAAACATACCTTAAAGTCTGGTAAAGAAGTCTATGAGAAGCCAACTTTGACACTACCTATACTTATACTCTTGCTTCTATTTACCATCCTTTCAGTAAAGGTTACAAATTTTTCACTTACAAGTCTTGTGAAAAATATTCACAAGCTTTCTGCCATTTTATCTCCAATGTTTAAGCCAAACTTCTCCTACTTCCCTTCAGTTGTGGGACCACTTTTCGACACAATAAAGATGTCCTTCTTGGGATCCTTCTTGGGTGCAGTTTTGGCAATGCCCTTTGCCTTCTTGGCATCAAACAACATGGTAAATAACAAGGTCATAAACTGGATTGTAAAATTACTTTTCTCAATCCTTCGTACCATTCCAACCCTTGTATCTGCACTTATAGCAACTTATATTTTTGGACTTGGTGCCTTTGCTGGTACAGTTGCCATATTTTTATTTTCCTTCTCCTATGTTGGAAAGTTAACTTTTGAGCAAATTGAAACAGTAAATATGGGAGCCTTTGAGGCAATGATCTCCATGGGCTTCACTAGGACTATGGCATTTTTCAAATCTATTGTGCCAGAGATTCTTCCCTTTTATTTATCAACTGCCCTTTATAACTTTGAAGGTAACGTAAGATATGCTGCCATCCTTGGTTATGTTGGTGCCGGTGGACTAGGACTTCTTATTAACGAAAATATTAACTGGAGAGACTACAACCGTGTGGGCATGATACTCTTGATGCTACTTATAACAGTATTTGTCATCGAGAATATCAGCTCCTACTTTAGAAGAAAGTTGAATTAATATGTCAGAAAAAGCAATAGAAAAACTAAAATCAGAACCAAAAAATCATGTCTACATCTTGATGATTGTGGCAGTGGTTTTATTTATGATAATCTGGTCATCTTCTGTAATTAATTTTGATTCTGCAACAAAAGATGGGATGGAAGTAGCCAAAAATATTATTAAGGGGATTTTTAACCCCAATAGGGACATGCTCTTTAACCTAACTACCAAGGGAGTTCCTTACCTCCTACTTGAAACTATTTGTATAGCCTTCTTGGGTACACTTGTGGGAGCAATAATTGCTATGCCACTTAGCTTTTTGGCATCATCAAATATTGTTCCAGCTCCCCTAGCTTATCTAGTTAGACTTCTTATTATCTTAATAAGAACAATTCCATCAATTGTTTACGGTCTAATGTTTATTAGAGTTACTGGACCTGGTCCCTTTGCAGGCCTTATGACTATGTCCTTTACATCTATTGGTATGCTTACAAAATTATTTTCAGATAACATAATGAACCTTAACAAGGCAATACTAGAGTCCTTCTCATCAATTGGGGCCACAACCTTCCAAAAGATTCGCTTTGGTATAATTCCACAACTTTTTGCCAACTTCGCATCAACAACAATTTATCGTTTCGACATAAATTTAAGAGATGCTTCAGTCCTTGGGCTTGTTGGAGCAGGTGGTATTGGTTCACCACTTATGTTCGCTATAAACTCCTACAAGTGGCGTGAAGTTGGTGCCATCCTCTTGGGACTAATTGTTCTTGTTTTATTTATTGAGTACTTCTCAACAAAAATAAGGGCAAAATTAGTAGGTGAAAAATGATTTTAAAAATAATTCACACATCAGACTTGCATGGATATTTTTTCCCAACAGACTATCTTGATAGAGAAGAAAAAAACACAGGATACTTATCCCTTTTAAATAAGATAAAAAAAGATGATAAGACCATCCTAACTGACGGAGGAGACATCCTTCAGGGGTCTTCCTTCGCCTATTATGTAAAAGAAAATTTAAACTCAGATGTGGTGGCAGACATAATGCAAAATGTAGACTACTACACACTTGGCAACCACGACTTCAACTATGGCTACCACTACCTAAAGACTTATGTGGAAAATATGAGGGGCAAGTTGCTTTGTGCCAACGTCAAAGATAAGACTGGTCAAATTAAGTTTGAGCCCTTTGCCATAAAAGAAATTGCTGGCTACAAAATTGGAATTGCAGGCGTGGTTACAGACTGGGTCAACCTCTGGGAGAGAAAAGAAAATCTCGTGAACTTTGAAATCACAGATGCCTTTGAAGGAGCCAAGAGGGCCCTTGATGGACTTAAAAAAGCAAATACAGATTTTAATATTTTAATCTACCATGGTGGCTACGAAATTGACCTAGAAAGCGGCAAGAAACTTTCAGAGACCACAGAAAATATTGGTGGAAGGCTTGCAAGAGAATTGGACTTCAATCTAATCTTGGCAGGTCACCAACACATGGAGATTTCTGCTTACATTGGTAAGACCCTTGCTATTGAAACTCCAGCTAATGGAGCAAAGGCTGCCCTAGTTGAAGTTGACCTTGCCACAAAAGAAATGAAGGCTTCCTTCATAGAGCCAAAGCTTGGAGAAAACAAGCTAATAGAAAAATATAGGGACGTAGAAGAAAAAGTCCAAGACTATCTCGATGTCCCAATAGCAAAACTTAGCCGTGACTACTTGCCAGAGGACAGGATAAAAATGGCTCTTAAGGGATCAGACCTTGCAGACCTAATAAACAAGATCCAGTTGGACTACACAGGAGCAGATATTTCAATCACTTCCTTTGCCAATGTTATCTCAGGTCTAAAGAAGAACTTGACCACAAGAGACGTCCTAAACACTTACAGGTTCCCTAACACAACAGTGGTACTTGAAATCGACGGCAAAGCTCTTAGAGCTGCCCTAGAACAAAACTTTTCCTACATCGAGTATGATGGGGCCTATAAGATTTCAAAGAAGTTTTTGGAGCCAAAGAAAGAGCACTACAACTTTGACTACTTCTATGGCATAGACTTTGAAAAGGACCTAACAAAAAAAGTTGGCGAGAGAATTGGCAAAATCTTCTTTAAGGGCAAGGCGGTTAAAGACACAGACAAGTTCTCCCTTGTTATGAACAACTACAGGGCAACAGGAGCTGGTGGCTTCGATATGTATAAGGACCTTAAAGTAATAAAAAATTACGACAAGGAAACATCAGAGATCTTGCTAGATTATTTTAGAAAATTATAAAAACATACATTACAAAAGAGACTTCGGTCTCTTTATTTTTTTGCTATTGATTTACAGCTTATGATTTAAAAAGATTACAATAAATTGAGACAAAAAAATAAGACAGTCGCCTGTCTTATTCATAAAGATTTCTGCCTCCAAATTTAATCTTGCTATTATTTAGAGCCTTCTTTTGTGGATAGTTGTAATTAGAAATCATCGACCTAAAAAGCGTAGCAGCTTCTGACCTCCTAATTGATCTTGAGGGATGAAAGTTACCATCAGAGTAACCTCTTAGAATCCCTGCATCCACAAGGGCGCCTACATAACCCCTTGCCGAAGGGCTTATCCTTGCCCTGTCGCCAAACTCATTTGTTGAAGCTTCCTTCGGTGGTAGCGAATATACATACCCAAGAATTTCTGCAACTTCTTCTCGTGTAATTTCCCTATTTGGATTTAGCCTACCTGTAGTTGGTGTAATGTAACCCGCCTTTATTCCCTTAGCTACATCAGTGTAAAACCAATCAGATGTACTTACATCAGAAAAAGTCACAGTATAAGTCTTATCATATCCCACTAGAGAATTTACAGTGGCATAAAACTCTGCTCTTGACATATTTTCATTAGGTTTAAAAGTTCCATCTTGGTAACCAGACATAATCTTCTTGTCAGTTATAAAATCGACTGAAGCTTCTGCCCAATGACCTCTTGTGTCTCTAAAAGTTCTTGCAGATACAGTGCTTGTCAAAATCAATGCTGAGGAGATAATAATCAATGAAGTCTTTTTAAAAATCTTCATCTTAATCACCTTCACTTTTATTATATATCATAGCCCGCTAATTAACAGGTTTTCTATTTTAAGTTTCTGTTACAAAGGATTTTTTGGTGTAACACTCATGCAATATTGCTTCATTTATTATCATAAATATAATAAATTACCACTTTGTCCTTGCATTTAACTTGTAAGATAGAAAAAACTTGTGATAATTTATAACTTTATAAAAATCTACAACCTTGTAAAATCTTATTGCTCTGTAAATAATTATGACTTTGTAAATAATTATGACTTTATAATAAATTAAAAATGAATCTCCTTTTACTAACTTTAATTAATTTGCAATTAAAAAAAAGAAGAGTTTATATTATAACTCCTCCATAAGATAAAATTTATAAACTTTAAATTCGTTATAAGGCTCTTTCCTTTTATAAACTTATGCCACTTAACTTATCTCTTAAAATTGGGCAAATAAAAAGAGAACAGATTATGTATTCAATAACTGTTCTCTAAGGGAAGAAAAAAGATGATGAAGTTTTCACTTCATGTATATTGTACTTTAGATAATTATTTTTGTCAACGCTTTTATGAAAATATTTTCAAGGAATTTTATTTTAATTATATTAGCTTATTTTCAATACTACACAAGTCTTTAAGCCTGCCTATTAAGAATATTATGAATATATTTTCATATACTTGCCTAGAGGTCTTTTTATGGTAGAATGATAAGAGAGGTGATATTTTGTTAAAAGATATAATTTTGAAAAGAAGAAGCGTTAGAAAATATAAAGACAAAGAAGTTGACAGAGAAAAGTTAGAAGAACTTTTAATGTACGCATCCATGGGACCAAGCAACGGCAACTCCCATCCAGTAGAATTTATAGTAGTTGACGACAAGGAAAAGATTGAAGAGCTTTCCAACATGGACTCCTTCGCAACCCTTTACCTTAAAGAAGCTCCAGTAGTTGTAATTGTCATAGCCAACACAGATATTTGCAAGACTTGGGTAGAAGAAGCTTCACTTACAGCAGCCTACCTCCAACTCCTACTTGAAGACGAAGGACTTTCATCTTCTTGGATCAACGTTAGAGAAGGAAACACTGCCGGCAAGATTTCTTATGAAGAATACTTCGCAGAAAACTTTGGTGTGAAAAAACCTTACAGGGCCCAATGCCTAATCCCAATTGGCTACAAAAAATCTGGCACAAAAGACCACGAAGAATTTGACGTATCTTCAAAGGTACACTACAACAACTTTTAAATAAAACAAAAAGGCGGTGTTGCAGAATAGATGATTCTACTCTGCAACATCACCTTTTTATTTAAATAAGCTGACAATAAAGTCTATTAATTTTTCCAAAAAGCTCTTTGTGTTTTTAACGGCTTTTTCTCCTTCAGGAGAGTTTAAAAATTTTGCAGCCTTGTCCTTGTACTTAACGGCAGTATCAGCCAACCTGTCCCAATCAACATTGGCATTTTTCATATTGTTAAAGAGTCCAACAAGCTTGTCCTCTTGTGCCTTTGTAAGATTTATATCACCACTTTTAGCAACACTTTCGATGATAAGTCTGACTTCTTTATCGTTCTTTGGCATATTCTTTGCCATGGCGTCCTTGATTTCATAAATTATATCGTTAGTCTTTTGGTCGCCAAGTTCTTCAGATAATTTGGTTTGAACAACAAGCTCTTCGTTGGCAACCTTCTTTAGGTTTTCTGGAAGTTCCTTGCCTGTGTTAGCTTCATAAGCCTTTAGGATTCCAGTCAAGGCTGCTGTCCCGCTTACCTTTCCTGGTGCAGTTACATAAATATCAGCATCTTCAATCCCTACAGTGTTAAGGGCATTGATAAAAGCATCTTCCTTTACAACTCTTATGTTGTCTGATAGCTCGACAGTAAGTCCCTTGCCTGCCTTTTCATATCTCACAATGGCAGAGGAGATTGCCTTGTTGCCAATTTCCTTTGATGACAAAACATCTCCAAGATACTTGTACTCTTCTGCATTAGTAACTTCGATTACTTTTGCATCTTCGCTTGCCTTCATCTCATGAAGCATTTCACTTTTTTGACTTTCCTTTAAGTCGGCACCAAGTGTTACAATCTCGTCCCCTTCTTTGGCAAAAACAAAGCCTGGCAAGAGGGCAAGAGAAAGTGATGCCACTAAAATTTTATTTTTTATCTTCATAACATCCTCCATTTTTTATTATGATAACATTTATATATGATTAATACTTAAAAAATATGTGAAATTTATCCATCACTCATTAAGAATTTTTTAAAATCTTGTGAGCTCACAAATTTTAATCAGTCTTGTCTTATATTTTTTAAATTTTTTCAAGAAAATAAGAGCCAGTCACCCAGCTCTTAGTTTTTATTCTTCATGAAATCTCAACATATCTTCGAAGATAAACCACATATCCTTTACTTCATCCTTCTTTGATGATGAGAAGGGAATTATATTCTCCCTGTGCTTAACGCCAAGCTTATTGGCAATTACTGAAATGTGTTTATCTACTTGAGATTTTTTTATCTTGTCTTTTTTTGTTGCGATGACTATTCCCGAGAAACCCGACTCAATGATGTAGTCATACATTTGCTTGTCAAGGGCTGTTGGCTCGTGTCTTATGTCAACAAGTAGGATTGTTTCAACTAAGTTGTCCCTATGTTCAAGATACCCGTTTATGATGCCTGCCCACTTTTCTTTTTCAGTCTTGGCAACCCTTGCGTAGCCATAGCCTGGCAAGTCAACAAGCCTTAGGTCATCATTAACCCTGTAAAAGTTAATGGTCCTAGTCTTGCCTGGTGTTGATGAAGTTCTCGCAAGATTTTTTCTGTTTAACATTGCATTTATAAAAGATGACTTGCCAACATTGGACCTGCCTGCAAAGGCAAACTCCTTGATGCTTGTGTCTGGATATTGCTTTTCTTCTACTGCAACTTTTTCTAGTTCTGCCTTATTTATCTTCATTAAAATCACCTATGGCAATCTCTGCAACTTCTTCAAACTTGAAAACTGGTCTAACGTCTAATCTCTTTATTGCTTCTTCTTCAATTTCCTTTAAGTCTCTCCTGTTATCTTCTGGAATGATTACAGTCTTAACTCCATATCTTTCTGCTGCCAAAAGTTTTTCCTTTAAGCCACCAATTGGAAGGACCTTGCCACGAAGAGTTATCTCTCCAGTCATAGCTACGTCATTCTTAACTGGCCTCTTTGTTAGGGCAGATAGGACTGATGTGGCTATTGTAATCCCTGCTGATGGACCATCCTTTGGCACTGCTCCTTCAGGCACGTGGATGTGGATGTCTGTTGTGCTTCTAAAGTTTGGATCAAGCTTAAACTTGTCTGCATTAGATGCAATGTGAGAGATGGCAGCTATGGCTGACTCCTTCATCACATCTCCAAGGGATCCTGTTAGGGTGAGCTTGCCCTTGCCTGGCATAACTGTAGTTTCTATGACTAGACTTGTTCCACCAACCTCTGTCCAAGCGAGTCCATTTACTGAACCAACTTCAGGAGTTTTTTCTGCTTCAGAAATCCTGTAAATTTTTTCTCCAAGGAAGTCCTCAATATTTCTCGTAGAAACAGCAACCTTGTCTAAGTCTTCTTCCACAATTTTTAGGGCAGCCTTCCTCACAATTTTTGAAATTCGTTTTTCAAGTCCCCTTACTCCAGACTCACGAGTGTAGTAATCTATTATGTCCTTGATTGCCCTATCGGAAATACTTATATTTTCTTTCTTAAGTCCATTTTCTTCAATTTGCTTTGAAATTAAATATTTTTTTGCAATATTGAATTTTTCGTTAGGAGTGTAGCCTTCAAGTTGAATCACTTCCATCCTATCGAGTAGGGGTCTTGGTATAGTCGCTGTTGTGTTGGCTGTGGCAATGAAAAATACCTTTGATAGGTCAAAGGGAAGTTCCAAGTACCTGTCTGTAAAGGAATTGTTTTGTTCTGGGTCAAGAACTTCTAGTAAAGCTGATGCAGGGTCGCCCTTGAAGTCATTGCCCACCTTATCTATCTCGTCAAATAAAAATACTGGATCATTCTTGCCAGCCTTCTTCAAGAGAGAAATAATCCTTCCAGGAAGAGCTCCAATATAAGTCCTCCTATGGCCCCTTATCTCTGCTTCGTCAGTTACTCCGCCAAGGCTCATACGGACGAATTCCTTGTTAAGAGAATTTGCAATTGACTG
The DNA here is from genome assembly GCF_900176605.1 of Peptoniphilus vaginalis. Classification (GTDB taxonomy): domain Bacteria; phylum Bacillota; class Clostridia; order Tissierellales; family Peptoniphilaceae; genus Peptoniphilus_A; species Peptoniphilus_A vaginalis. The sequence goes on along the minus strand of NZ_FXLP01000004.1, from coordinate 441,746 downwards.
AGCGATGGAAGTCTTTCCAACTCCAGGAGGTCCCACTAGGCAGAGGATTGGTCCCCTACCCTTGTCGCCAGATAAAATCCTAACGGCAATAAATTCTAGGATCCTCTCCTTAACTTTTTTTAGTCCATAGTGCTCGTCATTTAAAATTTTTCTTGCATCAGAGATATTCCTCTTTTCATCTCCAGATTCAAGCCAAGGTAGGTCGAGAACCCAGTCAAGATAATTTATTAAGAGAGAATAATCTGGTGACTGTGAGTTCAAGTTGCCAAGCTTCTTGACTTCCTTAAGGGCCTTTTCCTTAACTTCATCAGGAAGGGCCTTCTCTTCAATTTTTTTTCTGTAGGACTCTGTTATCTCAGCTTCGTCTTCTCCATCGCCAAGCTCCTTGTGGATTACCCTCAACTGCTCCTTGAGATAGTATTCCCTTTGGACATCATCCATTTTCTTTTTAACCTGGTCGTTGATATTCTTTTCTATAGAGAGAATTTCAATTTCCTTTTTCATAATCTCGTGGAAGACCACAAGTCTATCGTAGATATCTGTTGTTTCTAAAAGTGTCTGATAGTCCTGTAATTTAAAATTCAAATATCCCACAACTGTGTCAATAAATCTTGATGGGTCATCTGTGTCTGCAATATTTGAAATAAGTCCTGGGAAGAATTTGTCATCAAGAGATGAGTAGGCTTCCAAATCGCTAAGGGCAAGCCTAAGGGCTGCTTCAATCTCTTCCTCTTCTGTGAAGTCACTTTCCTTGTCCTCAAGGATTTCAATTTTTGCTTCAATCATCTCTTCTGTGATATCAAGCTTAGAAATTTTTGCCCTCTCTTCACCTTCAACAAGGACTCTGACAATTCCACCAGGCAGTTTTAAAATTTGTTTTATAGTAGCCACAGTCCCAATGTCAAAGAGGTCTTTCCTCTTTGGGTCTTCGATTTCAAGTTCTCTTTGAGCAACCAAAAATATTTTTGAATCCTTCATCTCTGCGGCATCAATTGCATTTAGAGAAATTTTTCTCCCACAATCAAAGTGCATCACCATGTGGGGAAAGATAACTAGATCTCGAAGTGGGATAAGTGGTAATTTAATTTTATCCATTTTTCACCTTCTAAAAAAGCCGTGGCAAGCACGGCTAATTATTTATTTATTTTTTTATTAATTCAGCAGGTGCAGTTCCTTCTACTGATTCTTTTGTTATTTTAACTGCTTTGATGTCATCTCTTGAAGGGATTTCATACATGACATTCATAATTGTGTTTTCAATAACGCCCCTTAGTCCTCTTGCTCCAGCCTTCTTTTCTATTGCCTTTCTAGCAATATAATTTAAGGCATCGTCATCAAAGATTAAGTCAACGTCATCAAACTTTAGAAGCTCCTTGTATTGTTTTACAAGGGCATTCTTTGGCTTAGTTAAAATTTCAACTAGAGCCTCTTCATCTAACTCTTCAAGAGTAATAGTAACAGGGAGTCTACCAATAAGTTCTGGTATCAAACCAAACTTCAATAAGTCTTCTGTTTCAACCTTTTGTAAAATATTTTCTTGCTTGGCTTTCTTATCTACAATTTCTGATCCAAAGCCCATAGAAGACTTGGCAGTCCTGTTCTCTATAATTTTGTCAATTCCGTCAAAGGCACCACCAACAATGAATAGGATGTTAGAGGTATCAACTTGAATAAATTCTTGTGAAGGATGCTTCCTTCCACCTTGCGGAGGAACATTAGCAACAGTTCCCTCGATAATCTTTAAGAGGGCTTGTTGAACACCTTCTCCACTTACGTCTCTTGTTATAGATACATTTTCAGATTTTCTAGCAATCTTATCTATCTCATCAATGTATATAATCCCTTTTTCTGCCCTCTCAATGTCGTAGTCAGCATTTTGAATAAGTTTCAAAATAATATTTTCAACATCTTCACCTACATAGCCAGCCTCAGTTAGAGTTGTGGCATCGGCAATGGCAAAGGGAACATTTAAAAGTCTAGCAAGAGTTTGCGCAAGTAGGGTCTTACCAGAACCTGTTGGTCCAATCATAAGGATGTTGGACTTTTGAAGTTCAATGTCACTGCTCACCTTCCTAGTTGATGAAATTCTCTTGTAGTGATTATATACTGCAACAGCAAGAGCACGTTTAGCGTCTTCTTGCTTTATAACATATTGGTCCAAGATTTCCTTAATCTCAGCAGGCTTTTTAAGGTCAAAGTCCTTGCTGATTTCATTAGGCACTTCATTTTCTAGAATTGTGTGGCATCTCTCTATGCACTCGTCACAGATATTGACATTAGGTCCGGCAATTAATCTATTCACTTGGTTTTGCGTTTTTCCACAGAATGAACATCTTAAAATTTCATCTGTATTAGACATATCTCACCTCAAACCCTTTTTTCAATAACTTTATCTATTAAACCATAATCTTTTGCTTCTTGAGAATTTAACCAGTAGTCCCTGTCAGTATCTCTTTCGATTTTTTCTAGATCTTGACCAGTTCTTTCTGCAAGAATTTCATTTAACTTATGTCTAATTTTTAAAATCTTTTCTGCATTAATTTGGATGTCACTTGCCTGACCTTGTGCTCCACCAGATGGTTGGTGAATCATAATGTCAGAGTTTGGAAGAGCAAATCTCTTACCCTTAGCACCAGATGCAAGTAAAAATGCACCCATTGATGCTGCCATCCCAATACAGATTGTTGACACGTCTGGCTTTATATAGTTCATAGTATCGTAAATTGCAAAGCCTGAACTTACAGAACCACCCGGGGAATTAATATAAAGTTGAATGTCCTTGTTTGGGTCTTCAGCTTCTAAGAACAAAAGTTGGGCAACAATTAAATCTGCCATTGTGTCATTTACTTCACCGCTAAGAAAGATAATCCTATCCTTTAATAGTCTTGAGTAAATGTCGTAAGATCTTTCGCCCCTATTAGTTTGTTCTACTACCATTGGCACTAGTGCCATTTAATCACATCCTTGATTATTTATCTTCTTTTACTTCTTCTATATCTTCTTTAGTAATTTTCTTTGGCTCTACAAATTTTGCCTTTTCAACAAGAGCATCAATAGCCTTTCTCTTTTCAAGGTCGTCTCTTACAACATCCTTGTTTTCGTTAAGCATATATTCTCTCATTTTTTCCATGTGTTCCTTGTCGTCCTTGAAGTAATCTTCAACAACCTTGTTTACTTCTTCTTCGATTTCAGCATCAGTGATTTCAATCTTCATTGCTTTAACAAGAGCTTCTAGGGCAAGGTCATTTTTAACATTTTTTTCTGCTTCAGGTCTCATAGTCTTCTTAAAGTCGTCAAGGCTTTGACCAATCATCTTGATGTAGTCTTCAAAGCTAATGCCTTGGGCTCTTAGACTTTGATCATAGTTTCTAATCATATCGTCGATTTGAGAGTTGATCATTCCTTCAGGGATATCAGCTTCAATCATTTCGCCAATTTTATCAATAGCTCTTCTTTGTTTTTCCATTTCAGAAGTTGTTTTGAATTCTTCTTCTTTTTTCTTTCTTAAATCAGCCTTAAATTCATCAAGAGTGTCGAATTCAGAAATATCTTTTACGAATTCATCATCAAGTTCTGGAAGTTCTTCATAAGAAATTCCATTTAATTTGATTTCGAATTTAGCGTCTTTACCAGCAAGATCTTTTTGGTGGTAGTCTTCTGGGAACTTAACAGTGATGTCAAATTCTTCGCCAATCTTGTGTCCAATTAATTGTTCTTCAAATCCTGGGATGAATGTGTTTGAACCAATCTTTAAGTCTTGGCTTTCAGCTTCTCCGCCTTCAAAGTATTTTCCATCAACAGAACCCTTGAAGTCGATGTTTACAGTGTCACCATCTTCTACAGGCCTGTCGTCAACATTGATGATTCTTGCGTTCATTGCTCTTTGGTTTTCAACTTCAGAGTCAATAAGTTCGTCAGTTACTTCAATAGTTGGGTCTTCAATTTCAATTCCTTCGTAGTCCTTTAATTCAACTTCTGGTCTAACATCAACAGAAACTTTTATAACAAGGTCTTCAGCCTTTTTAATGCTTTCTTCGTCGATGTCAATGTTTGGTTGATCAACTACCTTAAGGTCTAATTCCTTAACAGCATTTTCATATTCTTGTGGAAGAAGTTCGTTAATAGCATCTTCAAAGAATACGTCCTTGCCGTACATATTTTCAATCATTTGCTTAGGAACATGACCCTTTCTGAATCCAGGAATTTGGAAGTGTTTTTTGTTTTTCTTGTACACTTCGTTTTCAGCTTTCTTTATATCTTCTCTCTTTAATACAATGTCAAAAAAGACAGTGTTATTTTCTTTCTTATTAATTTCCATTTCAATAGCCTCCTCGCTTCTCGCGTTTTTCACATCTCTATATTATAACATAAGTTATTTTAAAAACCTATTAAATACCTCTGTCCTTTAGTATCTTTGAGAGAATTTCCATCTCTTCATCATTAAGAGTTACACCCTTGGACATCTTTTGGTGGTCTGGGTCCCATTCTCTTAAATCATACTTAGCTGGCCTATCGTTAAAAGAAACCTTGTTGAGTTCCTTAGTCCAACCCTTAGCACTTTCAGATAGAGTTCCCAAGTGTTCAGTAATTTCAAATTTAAAATCGCTCATCTTATCTAACCTTTTCTACTTCACTTAAAATATTTTTGATTGCTTCATCAGCAGAGATTTCAGAATTTTCCATTTCTCTTCTTGTAGAATATTCAACAATAGATTCTCCTGACTTCTTGCCACAAGTAATTCTTAGAGGAATACCAATAAGGTCCCTGTCCTTAAACTTAACTCCAGGTCTTTCCTTCCTGTCATCAAGTAGGACTTCGACACCCTTAGCTTCAAGTTCCTTGTAAATTTTTTCTCCAAGAGCAACTTGTTCTTCGTCCTTAGTGTTTACTATAGTAACAATTGCTTCATAAGGTGCCACAGACATTGGCCAGATGATTCCATTATCATCGTGGTTTTGTTCAATAACAGCTGTAACAGATCTTGTTACACCAACGCCATAAGAACCCATGTAAAAATAATTTGCCTTGCCATTTTCATCAAGATAAGTTGCATTTAGAGCCTTTGAATACTTAGTACCCAATTTAAAGATGTTACCAACTTCAATACCTCTTGCAAACTTATAGTCTTCATTCGTTCCAGGAACCTTGTCGCCTTCAGCAACAAGAAGAAGGTCATCAACAACTTCGCCTTCAAAATCACGTCCGTAGTTGGCATTGATGTAGTGGTATTCACTTTCATTAGCACCAACAACAAGGTTATCTATTTCAGTAAGTCTCTTGTCAAAAATCATCCTAACATCAAGACCAAGAGGACCAGTGTAGCCTGACTTAGACTTAATAGCTTCGATTTCGCTATCCTCCATCATCCTAATGTCGTGTTCAGCAGTTCCAGTATAAGCAACAAGCTTAGCAAGATTAAGTTCCCTATCTCCAGGAATAAATACAAGAGCAGGTTCATCACCTAACATTAAATCAATTGCCTTGGCACACTTCTTTTGGTCCACCTTTAAGAAGTTGGCAACTTCTTCAATAGTGCTGGCATTTGGAGTGTGAACTTTTTCTAAGTCCTTCTTGTCTTCAGCTTGAGGAAGAATATACTCAACAGGCGCCTTCTCTTCAGTAGCACCAAACTTGCCAGACTCAGAATAAACAATTACACCTTCACCAGTTTCTGAAAGAGCAATAAACTCGTGAGAACCAGTACCACCCATGGCACCATTGTCACCCTCAACAATCTTATAATCAAGTTCAAGTCTGTCAAAAATCTTTTCGTAAGCATCGTACATATTCATGTAAGCCACATCAAGAGTCTCAGGTGAAGTGTCAAAAGTGTAAGCATCCTTCATAGAGAATTCTCTCGCCCTATTAATACCAAACCTTGGTCTCTTTTCGTCTCTATACTTAGTTTGGATTTGGTAAAGATTAAGAGGAAGGTCCTTGTAAGACTTAACCTCATCCCTAACAAGAGTAGTGAAATATTCCTCAGCAGTAGGTCCAAGGCAGAACTCCCTATCATTTCTGTCTTTTAGCTTAAACATTTCGGGACCGAACTTTTCCCATCTACCAGACTCTTTCCAGATTTCAGCAGGTTGGATGGCAGACATTAAAATCTCCATAGCACCAGCCTTATCCATCTCATCACGAACAATATTTTCAATTTTTCTAATAGATCTATAGCCAAGTGGCAAGTATGTATAGACACCACTAGCAGATTTTCTAATCATACCTGCCCTTAGAAGAAACTTGTGAGATGCAATCTCAGCATCTTGTGGATCCTCCCTAAGAGTTGGCATATACAGTTTTGATAATCTCATATTACCTCCATAATAATGGTATTATAATAAATAAAATAATATTCTACAAGTTTTTAGGTAAAATCTCATAGCACGCTATTTTTATTATACTATAAAGACCCCAATACTTCACAAAATTGTTAGATTTAATTAGAAGACTTTGCAAGTTTTCTACTATATAATAAACAAATAATTTTTGCCTTGTATTGTTTAACGACTTTATAAAAATTTATAACTTTATAAAAATTTATAACTTTATAAAATTTTATAACTTCATAAGCTTTAACAACTTTACAATATCCTATTGCTTTATATTTTCAAGTAAGCTCGTAAAAATTTTTTACTTCACAACTTTTAATAAGTTCTTAAATTTCAAATTTCATTTTTAGCATCACTTTACAAGTCGTATAAATCCCTTTAAAAATAAAAAAGATGCCCCTCTAAGAAAACTAATTTCCTTAACAAGGCATCCCATTTACACTATAAAAAAATCGTAAATAAAAACTTATTAAATTAATCCTTCACATCAACAACTTCAAAAAGCTCGGGCGGATATAAATAATCCTCCCCCTCTTCATCAACAATCCTGTACCAACCCTTTTCAATGCTAATAACATCATAGGCCTTTCCATTAATCATATAAACAGGATCAGACTCACCAATAAACTTTACTTTCATAAAAATAACCTTATACTTCAATTTCCATCCACACACTTATGAATATTGCTACTAAATTTTTCACTCGCTGGGCGAGTAAAAATTTTCAACCCACCAACTCGGAAGGCATACAACTTAACATATTAATAGCTTCATCAATTGTCCCTCTTACCTTGCTATCAAATTCATCTGTGTGACTATAATCGACATCGATGACAATAAATTCATCATTGAGATAATCTAAAACTTCAATGTTGCTTTTATCTTGAGCAAATACGTCATAATCATCTGCAAACTCGAAAGCAAAATACTCATTGATTTCATAAGGGTTACAATTTTCTTTTAAAAATAACAGTTTTTCTTTTAAATTTTTTTCCAACCTTTGCTAACCTTACCTTTCTTAATGATTACAATCCACGCACCAGCGAGGAGTGCGACTGAATCGTTTTTATATTTATTCATTTGAAGAATATATTATTTTTTTAACCAAAAGGCAAAAATTAAAATCAAACCAAATAAAACATAAAACCCCATAGCTACTTTCGCTAAATATATGTTTTTATATATATTAGACAATATAATTAAAACAAAACCTATAAGATAAGTTATTAAAGTAAATAAATTTAAAAAATTATTTTTCATATAGTAAATCACCTTATTATATTAAAATTTCAATCCACGCACCCGCGAGGGGTGCGACATTAATTGCTCTACTGTGTCACCTTTAGCGTACTCATTTCAATCCACGCACCCGCGAGGGGTGCGACAAATAAATAATTAATATTAAACATAGACATTAGACATTTCAATCCACGCACCCGCGAGGGGTGCGACTGATGATAGTGTTAGAAAAGGGCAACTAATATGTATTTCAATCCACGCACCCGCGAGGGGTGCGACTTACATAAACCTATATAACTATGTGGAGCAACTTATTTCAATCCACGCACCCGCGAGGGGTGCGACCTTAACTCTTCTGTTTTTGCCGCTGAAGGAACAGATTTCAATCCACGCACCCGCGAGGGGTGCGACTGATGATAGTGTTAGAAAAGGGCAACTAATATGTATTTCAATCCACGCACCCGCGAGGGGTGCGACTTACATAAACCTATATAACTATGTGGAGCAACTTATTTCAATCCACGCACCCGCGAGGGGTGCGACCTTAACTCTTCTGTTTTTGCCGCTGAAGGAACAGATTTCAATCCACGCACCCGCGAGGGGTGCGACAAATGCAGCAGTAAGTGTTGTGCAGTATGGAGAGCATTTCAATCCACGCACCCGCGAGGGGTGCGACGTTTTGACAGTTCCAAATTGTCCTGGTATTGCCTTATTTCAATCCACGCACCCGCGAGGGGTGCGACGAAGTTTTAATTCAAAAAATCTGGTATCTTCTTATATTTCAATCCACGCACCCGCGAGGGGTGCGACCTCTTGATATCATTTTCAATACCATCTGTAGATGGTATTTCAATCCACGCACCCGCGAGGGGTGCGACTACAATAAATTTGACCTATAAACTGATGCAAGAGTTATTTCAATCCACGCACCCGCGAGGGGTGCGACCATTCCATTTTTTAATCTTCTCATTTTTCTAAATATTTCAATCCACGCACCCGCGAGGGGTGCGACTAGGTCGTCATTTTGAAAAGTTATCTTCTCAAGAATTTCAATCCACGCACCCGCGAGGGGTGCGACAGAAGCAACAGCAAACCCACTAGAAAACCTTGATATTTCAATCCACGCACCCGCGAGGGGTGCGACGGGTAGCAGGAGCAGAAGCAGGGTGCGAAATCAATAATTTCAATCCACGCACCCGCGAGGGGTGCGACCTGCAGCTGCCGTCTCTCTATTTTTAACATTTTTATAATTTCAATCCACGCACCCGCGAGGGGTGCGACAAGAAAATTTGATTGAAAGTACAATTATCAATCACATTTCAATCCACGCACCCGCGAGGGGTGCGACTTAATTGCCATTTCCCTTACTTGTTTAAAATCTGGATTTCAATCCACGCACCCGCGAGGGGTGCGACATGAGAGGTTACTTTTTATCACGGACACTATGTATGTTATTTCAATCCACGCACCCGCGAGGGGTGCGACAATTATCCCTACAAGGACAAAACGAAAAGATTGACATTTCAATCCACGCACCCGCGAGGGGTGCGACATGTAATTTCAAATTCCATACCATCGATAAATCCGTATTTCAATCCACGCACCCGCGAGGGGTGCGACAAATACATTGCGGCTACTGCTATCACTAGAATGCTATTTCAATCCACGCACCCGCGAGGGGTGCGACATAATTTTGTAATATCCTGGATTGGTTATAATGACATTTCAATCCACGCACCCGCGAGGGGTGCGACTTTTTAGCCATTTTCCTGCTAATCCTGATTTTTCTATTTCAATCCACGCACCCGCGAGGGGTGCGACGGGGATCAAGCATATAATTCAGGCGGCAAATCATATTTCAATCCACGCACCCGCGAGGGGTGCGACCTGATAAAAGTAAACCTACATCATTATCTTTTAAATTTCAATCCACGCACCCGCGAGGGGTGCGACCTGATAAAAGTAAACCTACATCATTATCTTTTAAATTTCAATCCACGCACCCGCGAGGGGTGCGACTAACATAAAAACCTCACTAAAATTTTATTTGATTAATTTCAATCCACGCACCCGCGAGGGGTGCGACGTGTGAGGTTGATGGATCCATACACGCCATTTGATATTTCAATCCACGCACCCGCGAGGGGTGCGACAACTTAACAAGTAAGTATATCGTGAGCAACATAGCATTTCAATCCACGCACCCGCGAGGGGTGCGACATGCAAGGATTTACCACTACCAGGAGTACCAGAATACATTTCAATCCACGCACCCGCGAGGGGTGCGACATCTAAAAATGATTTTTTGTCTAATTCTGCAATTATTTCAATCCACGCACCCGCGAGGGGTGCGACCCCCTTTCCGTTTCCTTTGAGATACTTTTAAATTAATTTCAATCCACGCACCCGCGAGGGGTGCGACTTTCTGACGACAAGGACAGGTACAACCTAGAGGAAATATTTCAATCCACGCACCCGCGAGGGGTGCGACTCGAGTTAAGGATTGGAACTTTTAAGGCATTACTTATTTCAATCCACGCACCCGCGAGGGGTGCGACATATATAACTTGTCGCACTTCCCACTTTGACCATATTTCAATCCACGCACCCGCGAGGGGTGCGACTTATATTAACGCAAGATGATCCTAACTTTGCACAGGATTTCAATCCACGCACCCGCGAGGGGTGCGACCTGTAGATTTTGACTACGTGACTTCAATCGACGACGATTTCAATCCACGCACCCGCGAGGGGTGCGACGCAGCAGGTACAGGTGTATGAAATGGTAGGAGTAATTTCAATCCACGCACCCGCGAGGGGTGCGACAGGCAAGAGACCAAATCGCAGCACTAAGAAATGGAATTTCAATCCACGCACCCGCGAGGGGTGCGACTATCAACAGTCAATAATAGATTATCAAGAGCATCATATTTCAATCCACGCACCCGCGAGGGGTGCGACATAACTATATGGAGCGTAAAGATAAGTCATTTGAGATTTCAATCCACGCACCCGCGAGGGGTGCGACTAATCTATGGCGATTTTGCAGGAGTTGCAAAGGTTATTTCAATCCACGCACCCGCGAGGGGTGCGACTTTCTTTCTTGTAAATAATAAATAACTTAAAAATAATTTCAATCCACGCACCCGCGAGGGGTGCGACGCAGAAGTCCACGTAATGAGTTTCTTTTTATTTAATATTTCAATCCACGCACCCGCGAGGGGTGCGACAATTTTGGTGGTGGTCTTGTTAGAGTAGGTTAATTATTTCAATCCACGCACCCGCGAGGGGTGCGACTACTTTGCCTAAAATTGTAGTTGATTATTATAAGATTTCAATCCACGCACCCGCGAGGGGTGCGACTTGTGCTAGGGATATGTATATAAGATTGAGAAAATCATTTCAATCCACGCACCCGCGAGGGGTGCGACCCCATCTTAAAACAACAGAATAACCAAAATAAATATTTCAATCCACGCACCCGCGAGGGGTGCGACTTTTATGATTGTTCTTCGTTATCTATTGTTGATTCTCTTAAATTTCAATCCACGCACCCGCGAGGGGTGCGACATACCTAGAATTTTTACAAAGAAATTTTTTAGACATTTCAATCCACGCACCCGCGAGGGGTGCGACTAAGCCTATATAGTGAGCCAAGTCAGAGGACAATAATTTCAATCCACGCACCCGCGAGGGGTGCGACAATTCTTTCTTTTGCCCCCTTACCATGCACTTTTAGATTTCAATCCACGCACCCGCGAGGGGTGCGACTCCGACAATCTGCGGTCCGAAACAGTGTCCAAGAAATTTCAATCCACGCACCCGCGAGGGGTGCGACTTGGCAGGCATAGCTCGTGGTAATGTAGATAGAATTATTTCAATCCACGCACCCGCGAGGGGTGCGACTCTCTTCCATAATTTCTAGCTTCATTTCTATCGCTATTTCAATCCACGCACCCGCGAGGGGTGCGACGGAGCCGCCGAAAGTGTCAACCTATCAACCGGGGGATTTCAATCCACGCACCCGCGAGGGGTGCGACTTCTAAATGATGTAATTTTTGGAAATGTGATTATAGATTTCAATCCACGCACCCGCGAGGGGTGCGACCGTATTTTTTAGCCATTATCTCCTGCTAAAAAATACAGCTAATCATTTTTTAAAGAGTTTTGTCTCTTTTTTCCTTGTTTTTTATGAGTTAGGTCTAGGCTTTTTATGTCCAGGTCCAAATCTCACAAGTCCTACAAGATCAATAAATCTTTTTCTGGGTTATAAGTATCGTCTCTTCCCAGGCTTTCAACTCTTCTCTCCCAATTTTTCCCTAAATTATAAATTCTTATGGAATCTTTTTTGGAATCAATTATTTTTTCTAATTTGTTTTTTATTTCTACCAAGTCGGCTGGATAAATATTTAGTTCAAAGACTGAGTTCTGTACTCTTTGTCCATAATCAAGACAGACTTTTGCTACCTGTCTTAATCTTTTTTTGCCAGCTGGCGTTACTGTTTCTACATCGTAAGTAATTAATACTTGCATTTTAGCCTCCTATCATAAAGGGTGGATAGGCCTCTATGTCTCCTCTAAGATAAGAATTTAATAAGAGGGCTTGTGCGTGAGGGAGCAGTCCAATTTTTATGTTTTCCTCAAAAAATGGATGGTAGATTTCTTCTTGTTCTCTCTTGTTCCAGTTTTCTAAAACTACCTGTCTTCCCTTTTCGTTTAGGAGTGTGGCTCCATTTTCTTTAACTTCAAAATGGTTCTTGTTTATTCTATTTAAGTTTATCATTGATAGTGTGAACTTATCAACTAGAAAGGCTCGCATCTCCTCAATTATGTCTAGTGCCATACTAACTCTACCTGGTCTATCTGTGTGAAAGAATCCTGCATAAGAATCTATTCCCACTCCTTCAAGAGCTGCGGCAATGTTATTGGTGAGTAGGGAGTAGAGAAAAGATATTAAGGCATTAAATCTGTCCATTGGTGGTCTCTTGCTCCTATCAATAAAGAAAAAGTCTTCTCTTTGCTTAATTATTAATTCATCTAGGACAGAGAAGTAGCCTTTTGCAATTATTCCCTCAATGCCTCTTACACTATCTTTGTTTTTACAATTTTTTATTTCTAGCATAAGTAGCTTTATTGCTTCTATTACTTCTTCTAACCTTTTGACGTCTACCTTGTCTTTATTATCTAACTTCCCTCTTATTAAAACCTTCCTAGAGTTGTAGGCCTTAGCATAAATTATATTTTTTACAAAATCTAATGACTCCTCTGATTCTTGCATTTTGTATTGTTTCTTTCTCGTATAAATATTTCCATAAGATGCTCCTATTACTCTTCCACAATACTTTCCGTAGGGTGTGAAGAATGTTATCGCTACATTTTCTTCCATGCACATCTTCATAAGGTCTGGGCTGACACCCATGTAGTTGAAGCAAACTATTTGCTTTAATATGTGGATGGGGTATCTTGCAATTCTATTTGAATCCTCTGTTATGGAAATATTTCTTCCTTCTTTTCTCAGATAATAATCAGGATTTATTACATATAAGGTGTTCAGTAATTTTTTCATAATTCTGCCCCATAGATATAGTTAGCAACATTTTTTATCTTTTTTGTTAATCTTGGATTGCACTCATCATACAAGGAACACATCCTGCAATTTTTATAATTTTCTGCCTTAGGAATAATTTTATTCTTGTAATAATAGTGCATATCTTGGGCTGCTTTTATAGTTAAATTTCTAAGCTCATCAGTAAAGTCAACTTTATCTCTTGTGTCTGTTTCATTGTAATAAAGATATCCATAGTCTAATTTGATATTGAAGTTTTCCTCTATACAAATTGCCTGTGCCATTAGTTGTGCATTGTCGTAGTTGTACTTTTTCTTCTTACCTCGTTTATATTCTACGATTACTGGCAGCCACTTTCCCTTCCTGTTTTTTAATTCTACTCCTTCATCTGACTTGTGAAATTCAATTACATCTAGCCTGCCAGAGAGTCCCAAAGATTTGGAACTCAATGACATGGCTCTTGATATTATTAGATCTTTTCTCTTTTCTTTTATGAAAGGTTGATCTACTTTTGTATGGATGACTTGACCTTCTGCTGTAAAGGAGTTTTCTGTCCAAATATTTTCAACATGGATAAGTGCCCACTGCCTCTTGCAAAATAAAAAATGTTGTATTCCATTTAACATTAAATAGTCATCTTCAGCATACATTTTAAATTCCTTGAATGTGTTCTACTCTCAAGCCCTTTTCTTCATATTCTTTTAATTTTTCTTGATCTAGTCTAATATTGTAGTCTTCATATTTTACTTTTAAGTCCTCTGCGTTAGGTAGGTCGTATTCTAATAGGTCCTTTATCTTTCCACTTGACACATCTCCAACCTTTGATGAGTGGTTAAACCAAAAGATGTCTTTAACTTCCATGGATCCGTCTGGTCTTGCTGATGATACATCGTTTATGAATAAAGTTTTTATACATTCCTTTACTGTCTCAACATCTTCTTGGTCAAATCCAGTTTTTTCTGCAAAGTAGGAATTTATACTTCCATTAACTACATAAACACCATGGTCAACAAAGTGTTTTGTACCCATTGTATCTGCAGATCTAGTTTTTCCAGCTGCCGGTTCCATACCACTTATGGATTTAGTTATTTGCATTGTAGTGATTTCTATTGGCTCAATAGATTTTGCAATGGATATAGAAACTGGTCCTCTTATACCTAAGGCTCTTTTTTGGTAAGTGAATACTTGACCAAAGGATCTAATGTCAATCCATTTTTCGTTAGCTATCTTTTCAACTTCTTCATCAGATTCTTTGTTAAATACATCTTCAAATCTCTTTTGAAGAGACCTAAAACCATCATCGCTCCTATCAAGTGATTTTACAAAGACGTCATGACCCATGTCTTGCATCCTGTTTCTTATTTTTCTCTTTAAGCAAACATCTGAAATTTCTCCAAATCCTCTGTTATCAATTCTTGGCATATTACCTGTTAGAGGATCTCCGTTTGGGTTGGCTCCAGAAACTTCAATTGTAAAAATAAAATCTACCTTATTGTTAATCATTTTCTTCCTCACTTTCTATATTTTCATTATCTTCTTTTTTAGTAAATAAATCTGCCATTTGTGCTTCATAGCCAAATATAAAACCTGACCCCAAAGGTTTATTAGTTTCTTTTAATTTATAATCGTAGTTTTCACTTATTGAATTAGTAACTTCTCTTATATCTCTTTTTATCTTGAAATATATTCCTCTCTTAGATTCATTATTAAGTAGCTTATCTTCATAAGGTCTAATTAAATTTCTAAGTCTCAAGTTCATAGTGACTGGTTTATTTACATAGCTAGTCCAAAGTTTTTCTGCATTCGTAACTCTTTCTGTATCCATGTCGTAGGTCAACTTTTCTAATCTTTCGTAAAGGGCCAATAACCTACCAAATAAGTAGGACCTATCAGTTTCTTTTCTATCCAACATATTGCTCTTAATTCCCTCCTTATCTTTTAGGACTGCCAAGGCACACAACTTAACTTGTTGCCAAGATTTATCGTAACTTAATCTATTTCTTATATTTAGTTCCAAGGCTCTAATAATATTTTGAGGCATATCTCTGCCTTCAACTATTGCCATAATGATATTCTTATATTGATCAGTGGAGAAACTCTTCTTTGATACTTCTAAGCCTTTATCTCTTTCAACTCCATAGGCTGTTTGGATTAGAGCAAAAGGACTTGGAGTGTATAAGTGTCTTCCTATTTCCTTAGTATACCTAGGCCAATTGTATTTACCTTGCCACTTAACCAAGTTCTCCTTGAGTATTGAAGAATCCATTTCCTTAAAGTATTTAAGGGCTACCCTTCCATTGCTGACTTTATCAATTATTGCAATGTAGTACTTAGAGTCTTCGCTAAATCTTATCCTTCCACTGGTAAAGGACCTAACAATATCTTCAGATGTTTTATCTGCTATAGTCATAGAAGTTTCTTTACTTATTCCTTTTAAATCATCTTCTGAAAGCATAAATAATTGAAAATTTTGGGAACTTTCTTTATCTGGCTCTTCAATACTTTTTTCTAGCTTCTTGGTTACATCCATCTCCGTTTTATTTTGAATATCATCAGAGAACCAGCTCAAAACATAAGTAAATTCTCCAAGCCACCTGGAAGTATTTTCACCACTTAAGAGGGCCTTTGCCATTTGTATAATTTTTTGGCTTGAGTCCTTTCCAATTTTTATAGTTTCGTCAGGCTTATCAAATCTGCCAAGGAAGTTTTCACTGTTAGCAGTTATTTGAGATATAAGTCTTGCTGAACCGATGAGAGGTTTGTGCTTTAGACACAAGAAGTCTTCTTTCCCTGATATGTTACAAATTATTTTTTCAGAGTCCTTGTCTCTTGCAAAACTTTCTTCTGTGTATCTTATAAATTTTTCTTGCAAGTTTTTATTTTCTGATAGGCTTAGGTTTTTCTTGCCATCATAATTTTCTACTGCAAAAGTTAAAAATACTTTTGAAAAATCTGCAGTCACAGTCTTTGGTTTTTTTTCTGAATTATCTACATATTCAACAACTTTATCTTTTGTAATTTTATAATCTTTATAAAGTTTTGAAAGTATATCTTCGAAAACTTTTGCTTTTGTTATATAGTCGTGAACAATCTCTACAAAGTCATCTTTATCGGACTTAAGCCAGGATTCCTGTTGATTAATATAGGCGAGAGACTTCTTTGTATCGTCCTGGATTACATAATCAAAGTTGTCGAAGAGGGGATGAGGTGCAATGCCACTAGACCTTGCAACAGAATCTTCTGTTACTGGAAAAATTACAATGTCGCCATCATCTAAAAAATTTGCATCAACTAATTCACTTCTCTTGTTTATTAAAATTTCTACAATATTCTTGCCATTGGACTTCATGGAGTTGTGATAAATTGGTAGTATTAAATTTGACTTATCATTTAGATCTCCAATTAAATTATTTTCGAGTCCAAAGTTATATGAATTGTATAAGGCAGTTAAAAAACTCAATGTATCACCTCCAATTAATAGTCTTCTAATTCTTGGTCTACTGTCCTTGTGAGGCCAGGCTCCTTAAAGGAATAATTTGAAACTTCATTTATTATTGTACAGTCTTCAGGCCTTGGAAAAGTAATTCTTCCATTTTTCATATTTATTGGCCCATAGGCTGACCTTAACATCTCGCCATACTTCTTTGGATAAATTAGTCCAACTAACATAAGTCCAAAACCTAAATTAGTATCATCGTAATATCCCTCGTCATTTTCATACTCTTCTTCTGTCAAGCATTCGATGAAGCCTTGGCACTCAGAAACTCCTAAGAAGATTGGTCTTCTTCCTCCTCTTTTAAGAGATCTTTCTGTTATGGCTTCGTGCTTCAAAAAGTTTCTGTCATTCTTTAAATCCTCTCTGTCTTCATTCCACTCAAAGTGAAATTTTACATAGTAGCAAGGATCACTTAAATAGGTATATGCTGATAAATCAGCACTATAGTCTCTTAATAGAAGTCTCATACCTTGGGTGTAGGATTCGATTTTATTCATTATCCTAACTTCATCAATCACATTTGTAATTGTGGGTTTAAAATAATTTGCGTCGATTATTCCCTTCAAATTTTCTCTAGTAGGGACGTTGTAAGAGATCTTTTCTCCCCCTGACTTACTTTCTGGTGAAGTGAACAGTGCCCTGTCACCATATACTTTTGCGTAAAAGTATTTTGACTTATTCATTAATAAACACCTCCTTTGATTTTTAATTTCGCGAAAACGATATCATCTTCGTTGTCTTTATATTAATACGAAAGCAGTCTCTTTGTCAAGTATCTATTCGATTTTATTTTTTATAATTTTTTGATATAATTGTTTCATCAGCGAAAGCTGTGGATTGAAAGATATTTATACGGAAGATAGACCCTATTATTAGTAAGGGTCTTTTTTCTTTTATAATATAAAGCTATCCGGTTCTTCAAAGTTAACACCAAATTTTTCATTGTAATAAGAATTTGGAAGGATATAAATTTTTCCATCTAGAACATTGTCGCAAGAACTCAAATCTTTTTTACTAATAGCTACAGTGTGCCTTGAAAGTTTCTTTACTATTTTCTTTAACTCTCTCAAATTATTTAGATAATCTGGTCCATATAATTTTAAAGAAAGGTCTCTCACTTTATTTAAATCTTCTTTAGTTTCTTCATAATCGACAATTGCAGTGCCCTTATTATCTTCAATCAATTCAAATTCTTTGTAGGCTTCCTTAAAAGATTGAAATAAATCAAAGTAGATTTTTCTCTTTTCATCATATAAATATCCAGCGACTTCTTTTAGTTCTTTCTTTACCTTGTTTAATTTTTGAAAATCACCAGCAACTTCTTTATTCTCAGCCAATAATTTTAATACATCTGAGTATTGGTCTCCCTTTAAGTTGGCATATAGCTTTTCAAAATATTCTTCCGTTAACTTCTTAATGTCTAAGTCTTCTGTTGATGCATTGAGGGCAGCCTTGCAGGCAGCCTTTCTCTCATCAACTCCCTTTAACATAGAAGTTTTTTCTTCATTTTTGTCTAAATTTATTAGGTAAGTGAAGGCAGACTGACGATGACCTTCCCTATTGCACCTACCCATGGCTTGGACCACTGAGTCCATACCAGAGAGCGACCTTATGACAAGGTCAAAGTCTACATCCACTCCTGCTTCAATAAGTTGAGTTGAGACAACACAAATTTTATCTCCCTCTAGTAACCTCTTTTTTATTTCGTCAATCTTCTTTAACCTATGGCTTGCTGTCAAATTAGTTGTTAGATAAAAAAGATCCTTATCTTCATAATCACTTTGAAGCAAGTCAAATAACTTTCTTACAGTTTTCTTTGTGTTTAAAATAATTAAATTAGACTTATCCAAATTTTCCAAGACTAGGTTCCTTATGTCTTCAAGCCCATACATCTTATTTATGTCACCATAAACTTTTAACTTGACCCTCTCAAAGGCTGAGAAGTCATAATTTTTATTATCTATAATGTCTTCATTTTCTCCATCTAAATCTCCATAAAATAGTTTATGGTCAAGAGCTACTGATGCGTTTGTAGGTTGAGTTGCTGTTGATAGAAGGATGTTCGTCTTCATTACTATTTTCATAAAGTTAAGGGCAAGGTTAGTCATATATAAAAATTCTGTTGGTATTGACTGCCACTCATCCAAAATAATTACAGAATTTATAAGAGACTTAAACCTTGTCAGATTTGCTGACTTCCCCTTGAATAAAGAATTGTAAAATTGGACCATAGTTGTCAAAACTACTGGCGAAGTCCAATCATCAAGAAAAAATTTTTTATTTACAACATCTAGTTCATCGTCCCTATCATCATTTTCAATTTCATCTTCATCGTCAACAACGTTGGAATGGTGTTCCAAGACAAAGTCATCATTATTTAAAATTCCCCTCATCTCAGATGCGTTTTGTTCAAGAACTGAAAGAAAAGATGTAACGTAAAAGAACCTATCCTTACCTTGATAGTTCATTTGATTTATTCCATAGCGAAGGGACAAAAGAGTCTTGCCTGCACCTGTTGGCAGATCTAGTTTATAAATTCCAAGCCCATCTTCCTTAGATCTCTTGAGAATGTCCCCTGAAATTTCATTCCTCAAAATATTTAACTTACCTTCAGGTTTTCCAAAAGATTCGTACTTCTTATTAATGTTTTCTTCGAATCTTTTTTCTACTTGTCTTAATTTTTCTAGATTTTCGTCAACAATTATATCCTCATAAGCATTTATTGTGTCCTTAATGTCTGCAGATTTTAAAATAGAAACCAAGAGCCTAATAAACATAGACTTGTAAAAGCACAGAGCTTCATACTCTTTATTCTCTGAGTATTCTCTAGAAGATTTTTTTAATTTCTTTAAAATTTCTATATATTCTAAAAATCCCTGACAAAATAAATCTTTTATATAAATTTCGTTTGATTTAAAAAACTTATCTACTTCTTCAAAAAATTCATCAACATCAAGACTTTCTTTTGAAGTTTCGCCAAACCTATAAGATGACTTATCAATTTTTTTAAGTCTATCAAGACTTGTCAAAACATAGGTCATTTCTTCGTTCTTCCTCACCATATCGTATTGACCGTGGTGGGACATAATTGTGTAAATCAAAATGTTTATATAGTCGCTTAAGTCTAAGATTGTCAATCTATCTTTTTCCAAAACACTTCTCAAATCTAAAATAGATTGGTCTTTGCTATCATAAATTTCATCAAAAACTGACTTGTAAATTTTCACAACAAATAGACCACCAAGACTTGAGTGGTCTACTTTTTTGTTTGAATTTTTTATGATTTTATCTTGGAAATCAAGGCTAGCCTTGCCTATATCGTGGAGAAGTCCTGTTAAGAAGCTAATATTACCAACATCAACTTTTTCGCCAATTTTCTTTGCTTCAAGTCCAGTTTTTAAAAGATGAGTGTAAAGAGTTTGCTTCTTTTCTCTCTTGTCCCTATCAATGTGTGCGTACAATTTATCTAACATAAAACCACCTCAAAAATTTTTATAACTTTATTATGAATTAAATTTTAATAACCCTTGTCGAAGTCCACTATGTTTTTGAAGTCGCCGTCGTTTTTCAAGGCTTTTATGACTTGGTAGCCTAGTTTTTCTATTCTATCTCCGTATTTTCTAGCCAAGCCATGACCCATTAAAACTTTCATTTTTACCTCCATTTATAAAAATTCTTTATTGTGCTAATTCGTATTCTAAATAAATTATAGGGCAAGCTAGAATTTTAGTAAATAGCCGGCTTATTGTAAAAGTTTTTTAAATATAATATAATTTATTTGAAAAATTGAAAGGAGTCTTTATGAGTTTTTTTAGAACCCTACCCACAAAGCTTAGCTTTAATATAAGTGAAAAAATTCAAATAGCAAATGCAGAGCTCACATCTGGTGACTTTGCCCTAGCAATTGACGTGTTAAATGCCCAAGACTCTTTTATCACTAATATTGAATTTGCTGTTAAGTTCAAGTCCATTGAAAGGTCCTACCTCTTTAATGGTCGTGAATTTTATTTTCAACAAGCTGTTAATATTGCACCCTTCACTCGTTACTTCTTAGATCCCTTTATCTTGGACGAGAGGTTCCACGAGGCAAGGGCCATTGACATTTACATTTCAAAATACACAACTAACGGAAAAAATATTACTTGTGGGGACAAAGAATTTGAAATTAATCTCCCAGTTATTCCTGAAAGGAAGAGGGCTCAAATAAAAGAGACTCTTGGTGATGGCATAAAGACCTACGGGGAAAACCAAATGGATTTTTGGCGATGTGCCTGTGGCTTTATCAATGAAAACGAGACTAGCGAGTGTGAGTTTTGTGGTAGAAACAAGAGCTTCGTCTTAAACAACCTCACAGAGGCCTTGATAAATTCTAAAATTTTAAACGTTATAGAAAACACCAGGTCCACTGATGGGATAAATTTAAAAACTCTTGAAACCCACTTGACTCAAACCAATCTTTCCAAGATTGCTCCCTCAACAGAAAGTTTAAAAGTCGACAGGACCAATGAAGAGGCTCCAAAAAAACCAAGGTCAATACCTTGGAAGAAAATATTTTTTACCCTTACTTTCATAATCATCTTGTCAATTCTTTCAATCTTTACGTTGAACATAGTTAAAAAATTTAGAAACGAGAGCAAGATTGAAGATGCAAGGAGTCTTGCCCTAAGTGGCAACTACCACCAGGCTCTTGAAATGTATAATTCTGCGACAAAGGATAAAACTAGCCCAGAAATCTTAAACGAAATGGAAAAACTTAAAAAGCTTGTGGCATCAGACGAATCTTTCCAAAGGGCTTCTAGCCACTTAGAAGATGGCGACTACATCGACGCTGCCTACAATTACAAAAAGGTAATCCAAGAGGACGAGAAAAATTATAAGTCTGCACAAGACAAGCTTACATCCATAGAAGATACAGTCTTAAATGAAGTTAAATCATCCTATAAAACTAATAGGACTGATGCACTTCAACTTTTGAATTCCTACTTGAATGTGGTACCTGAATCAGCTAAGGCAGCGAAGTTAAAAAAGGAAATAGAAAGCGCAAACAGCTTGCAAGAAGACGGAAACCAAAAAGAAAACTTTGAAAAGGAAGAAAGCGATAAGGATGCAGCAGAAACTGCTAAAAAAGCTTCTGACCTCCTTCACACTTACAAAACCGTTGTAACAGAAAAGGCCAACCTGCGAGCCGAACCAAGCGTCGACTCATCCATTGTGAGGATCCTCGAAAAGGGAACCGACCTCTACATCCTTGATACAAAAATCGAACAAGGGCAAAGAATTTGGTGCCATGTTGAAGTTAAAAATGCAATTTCACAAGACACAATTAAGGGTTGGGTCTCAAACAAAACCTTAAACTAATAATCTCCACCTAGGCATGGAGATTTTTTTATAATCTTTTAAAATAAATGAACCTTTTTATGTCTTAAATAGTCTTATAAGTAGATGCATCTAAGAGAGGAGGATAAAATGAATCGTGAAAGAAAATTTACTGAAGAAGATTTTGACAAATTAAAAGCTGGCGACAGAGATTCCTTTAACCTTCTTTACCAGGAATACTACTTAGTCTTATTTAGGACTGTCCTCTTAATCTTGGGCAATAAGGAAGATGCAGAAGACGTCCTCCAAGACACTTTCGTTTCCATTTACAAGAATGTAAAATCTCTTTCTGATTTTGATAAATTAAAATCTTGGATTTTCTCAATCTTAAAGAACACTTCCTACACACGATATAAGAAGAGGAAGAGAGAGTTCCCAGATGAGTTTATCCTTGATAAGGCTGAAGAAAGTCCCACCGATCTTGGAGAAGATGACTTTGCAGAAAAATCAGAAATTCAAGATGCCCTCATGAACTTAAAGGAAAAGGAAAGAGAAGTCCTGGTCCTCTATTACTACAACGACTTTACCATAGAAGAAATCGCCAGCATCTGCAAGACCTTCCAGGGTACAGTGAAGTCAAGACTCCATAGGGCTCGCAAGAATTTGAAGAAAGAACTTTTAAAAACACAAGAAGAATATGAAGGAGAGTTATTATGAAAGATTTTGATAAGTATATAAAAAATGAACTCAATAAGTCTGTTGAAGATTCTTCTCCTTCTGATTATCTTAAAAATAAAATTGATTTAGAGATCAATTCACAAGGAGAAAAAGGAGAATTTAAAATGAAAAAAAGATTTGTATTAGTAGCAGCTGCTGCCCTTGTCCTTTCAGTAGGTGTCTTTGCAGCAGGAAAAATTACAGGAACATTAGCATCTTCAACATCATTTTATAACTACACAAAATATACTGACTTGGCTAAGGCAGAAAAGAAGGCTGGTTTCGATGCCTATGCACCAGAAAATTTAGGAGATTATAAGTTTGATGGAATTAGAATGGTCAACATGGCAGATATTGATGACACTGGAGCAAAGTTAAATAAGAGGAAGGCAATTGATGTTGACTACAAAAACGATGCAGACGACAAAGTAATGCTCTCAATTGACAAGAATCCAGAAAGTTCAAAAGCTATAGACGAACAAGCTTATCAAGAAATGAGAGAAATTAAGGGCGTGCCAGTTTATTATTGGAGATTAGAAAGTGTATTTTTACCAGATGAAAAAGATGCAACAAAAGAAGAACTTGAAAGATCAAAGAAGGATCCTTTCTTTAACCTAGCTATTGGTTCAGATAAAAGAGAAAAAGATGCTTCAAAGCACCTACTCTTTGACTACAAGGGAGTCCAATATGCATTAATGGCTGGAGATGATATGGACGTAAATGAATTTTATAAGATGGCAGAAGAAATTATAAAATAATTTTTTCGAAGTTAGTTAAAACATTTTTCTTATATTTTAAATAGTTGTAAATTTAAAAATCTAAGCACCAAAAAAGGACCCTCGCGGTCCTTTCTTTTTGTAAATTTAATTTGCCCCAGTCATCTTCTTATACATTTCCACATTTGTGTCGTTTAAAAATTCGTAGGCTGCATTTATTTTTTGGAATTTTTCTTTCGCACCCTCTTCCTTATTAAGGTCAGGGTGATATTTTTTTGCCATCTTCCTGTAGGCAAGTTTGATTTCATACTTGTCTGCTGTGTAGTTTACGCCAAGAGTGTCGCAGGCAGATTCATATTGGTCCTTGAAGCCATAGCCTCCAGATGATGAAGAGCCACTATAAGACCCACCGTAATTGTTGCCGTAGGATCCACCTTGATTTTCGTAGAAGCCACCATAGCCTGCTTGTCTAAAGAATTCTTCAAATTGTGAGAAGTCATCAAAAGTTGTCCAAGTGAAGCCACCGAAGTCCTTAAAGCTTTGTCGATACTCTTCTTCTCTCTGTCTTCTCCTCTCTTCTTCCTCTTTAATTCTCTCTCTTTCCTTCTTTTCCCAGTAGGCTCTTCCGTAGCCAGAAATATTTTCAAATTCATTTTCCTTGCCAAGGAGATAGTGGTCTGCCCTGTCGTAGAAAAATTCTGTCACAACGTAGTGGGCGTACTTCAAGAAGGATTCTGAGACGTTCCCTAGTATTGGCACAAATATTGCCAAGACTATTAGGGTTGAGAGCCACTCATTTCTCGCCAAGCCCCTCCAAGCAAGGGGATTTAAAAGCAAAAATATTATTAAGCAGCCTCCCATAGAAATTATGTACAAGAAAAATCTTCTCACTGCCGAGAAGAGATCAACAGCAATATTTACTATTACAATTAAGAAGGTCAAGAGGAGGTCTAAAAATTTCCCCAAGCCCTTATAAAAATATCCTAAAATTTTATTCATTATCTTTCTCTTTTCTATATTCTTCTAAAAACTTTTCGTCTTCAATAACAAGTCCCCACTCATTTGCCAAAAATTCTAAGTGATGGGTGAACTCGTGAAGGAGAACTTCTTCAAGCTTATCCTTAAGTCTATCTCTCGATGAAAATCTGTACATATCCATAAAGGACCCGTAGTAAATTGTTATCATGTTGCCAAGGATTGACCTTTGATACTCTCCCATTATTATTAAGTCATCGTCACGGGACTCAGCGTGGTACTTCTTATCCTCTGATAGGATTATGCCACCATTTAAATGGTCAAAGGCATAGGCTGGTATGGACTCGCAAATTTCTTCTAAGATTTCTTGGACCTCATCAATCCTCTCAAGGTAGTAGGAGTCCTCATCATCTTCATTTTCTAAATCTATTTCTTCTATTTGATCATCTTGGTCTTCATCTTTATCTTCATCTTCTCTTTTATCATAAGTATCTTGTATTAAATCAAGAGGAAGATCAAAATTGTTATCTTCATCACTATAAAAAATTTTTTTCTCATCAAAGTCCTGCATCTTTTCACCTATAAAATAAAAAACTGTAGAAGTCTACAGTTTTATCTAATTTATTTAATTATAATACCCCAACTCAAAATTTTCCACACATCTTATATCTCATCAAGGGCGGCAAGTTTTTTGCCTGGCACTGATGACAAAAGTTTTTTTGTGTAGTCCATCTTTGGGTTTTCAAAAATTTCTTCTGACTCGTCGTATTCCACGCAGTCGCCATGATACATTACGAGGACTTCTTCTGCCACGTGTCTAACAACTGAGAGGTCGTGGGAGATGAAAATCATACTTAGTCCTAGGTCTCTTTGAAGGTCCTCTAGCAAATTAATTATTTGTGCTTGAATGGAAACGTCAAGGGCTGAAGTTGGTTCGTCGGCAATAATTATTTTTGGATCAACAGCAAGGGCTCTCGCAATAGAAATTCTCTGCCTTTGTCCTCCTGAGAACTCGTGAGGGTACCTCTCCATGTGGTATTCTGAAAGACCACATATCTCCATAGTCTCTAAAACCTTTTTGTGGATCTTGTCCTTGTCCCTCTCTCCCAAAAGATTTTTTATGCCCGATGCAATTATGTCCTTACATTTTTTTCTAGGGTTAAGTGATGAGTAGGGATCTTGAAAAATCATTTGGACGTCTTTCCTATATTCTTTTAGCTCCCTTTGGTTCTCTTCCAAAATATTTTTTCCCTTGTAAATTATCTGACCTGTGGCATCTGGATAGAGTCCCATAATGCACCTAGCAAGAGTTGACTTGCCAGACCCACTTTCTCCAACTACACCAAGGGTGTGTGAAGTCCTAAGGTTAAAGGAAATATCCTTAACTGCCTTTAAAGTATTTTTTTTGCCAAGATTGAATTCCTTGTTTAAGTTCTTAACTTGTAAAATTATTTTATCTTCCATAGCATCACCTGTACAAGAAACAGCTTACCTTTTGTCCATCAACATCAACTTCTTCAGGAGCCTTCTCTTCACAAATTTTCATTTTCTCGTCGCACCTGTCGCAAAAGTTGCAGCAGTCAGGAAGACCTATTGGATTGGGAACTGATCCCCTTATTGTGTAAAGCTCATTCCTCTTCTTGTGGGCACTTGGTATGGCCTTAATAAGTCCCCTTGTGTAGGGATGAAGAGGCCTTTTGAAAATATCTTCAGCCTTGGCCCTTTCCACAACCTTACCTGCATACATTACGTTGACATAGTCTGCGATATCAGAGACAACTCCCAAGTCGTGACTTATAAAAATAATGGAGGCCTTCATATCTTCCTTTAATTTCTTCATGAGTTCTAGGACTTCCTTTTGGATAGTAACGTCAAGAGCCGTTGTTGGTTCGTCAGCTATTAAGAGTTTGGGAGAAGATGACAATGCCATTGCAATCATAATCCTCTGCCTCATACCACCAGAAAGCTCGTGGGGATATGAGTTGTAAACTTCTTCTGCTCTTGGGATTTCAACTTTTTTTATCATCTCTATGGATTTTTCTTTTGCAGTCTTCTTATCCATATCAAAGTGAGTCCTAAAGACTTCTGACATTTGGTAGCCAACCTTTAATGCTGGGTTAAGTGAAGTCATAGGCTCTTGAAAGATCATTGAAATTTCATTCCCCCTAATATGTCTAAGTTCTTCAGGAGAAGACTTAAGTAAGTTCTTGCCTTCAAAATTTATTGCTCCAGAAATTTTTTCAAGAGATGACTTGTCAAGAAGACCCATAATAGCAAGAGAAGTTACAGACTTACCTGAACCACTCTCTCCTACTATGGCAGTTGTCTTGCCGTCACGAGTATTTATATTGACCTTGTTTACTGCTTTGACAATACCTTGTGAGCTTTTGAAAAAAACTTCAAGGTCTTTTATTTCTAATAACATACTACCTCCTGAACTTTGGATCAAAGGCATCTCTTAGGGCATCGCCTACAATATTTAAAACTAAAATAGTTAGGGCAATGGCAAGTCCTGGGAAGAGAGTGATGTGAGGATAGTTCCTTATATATGCCCTTCCCTCAGAAAGCATTTGACCCCACTCTGCTTCTGGTGGCATAATTCCCATCCCAATAAAGGAAAGTGAAGCTGCTGATAGGATTGCAGTTCCCACTCCAATTGTTACTTGAACAATTATTGGCGCAAAACAATTTGGTAGAATTTCTGCAAAAATTAGTTTAAAGGTTTTGACTCCAGCAAGTCTTGCTGATTCAATATATTCTAAGTTCTTCACAGCCATAACCTGACTCCTGACAATCCTTGCATAAGATGGTATTGATGAAAGGGAAACTGCTAAAATTAAATTTTTCATTCCACCACCAAGAGCTGCTGCAAGTGCAATTGCAAGAACAAGTTGTGGGATGGATAAGATTGTGTCCATGACCCTCATGATTATGGCATCAAAGACGCCTTCATAATAACCTGCGAAGGCACCAATTATTACTCCAATGAAGGTAGATATAATTACAGAAGAAAATCCAATCCTAAGAGAAATTTGTCCTCCCTTTAGGACTCTTGAAAATATATCACGACCAAAGTTGTCTGTCCCCATTAAGTGGTCTGAGCTTGGCCTCAAGAAGTTATCTTTTGGAAACTGCTCTGTGTAGTCGTAGGGCGCTATGAGGTCAGCAAAAATTGCCGCAAGAATTATTAAAATTAAAATTCCAAGGGCAAAGACTGCAAGCTTGTTCCTGCTATAATATTTAAAAAATGTTTTAAATCTCTTTAACATAGTCCACCTACTTGTACTCTGACTTAATTCTAGGATTTATAAATCCATAGAGGATGTCAACCACAATGGAAATCACTGAATAAACTATGGCTATAAGCATAATAGCTCCGAGGATTATTGGGTAGTCACGAGTCTTTATGGAGTCAACCATTAGTCTGCCAATGCCAGGAATAGAAAAAATTGTCTCTGTCAAAATACTTCCACCAAGAAGTCCACCAGCTTGGAGTCCAATAGTAGTTATAACTGGAATCATTGCATTCTTTAAGGCGTGAACAAAAATAATTTTGGACTTTGAAAGTCCCTTGGCATAAGCTGTCCTAATGTAGTCCTTGTCCAAGACATCTAACATTGCCGACCTTGTCATCCTCATAATAACTGCAGAGGATTGGAAGCCCAGGGCAAACCATGGAAGGATCATCTGCTTAATAGATGAAAATCCTGAAGCAGGCAAGATCTTTAACTTAGTAGAAAAAATTATTATAAGTAGAAGACCTGACCAAAAGATTGGCATGGCAAGACCCACCATTCCAAAGGCTGTGATTATAGAATCTATAAAGGTGTTTTTCTTTATGGCTGCAAGAACCCCAAAGGATATCCCCATTACAATTGCAATTATAAGGGCGCCACCTGCAAGCTTAATTGTTGTTGGAAAGACTCTTAAAAGAGCTTCTGTGACAGACCTCCCCGATTGATAACTTGTTCCCAAGTCAAAGTGGAGGACCAAGCCCTTTAAATAATTTCCATATTGAACCAGGAAGGGTTCCTTTAGTCCCAGGCTCTCTCTTATTGCCTCTACTGTTTCCTTAGGTGCATTGGGTCCAGCTGCAGCAAGGGCAGCATCACCTGGAGAAAGGTAGAGAAGCAAGAAGACAATAAAACTTACTCCCAAGAGAGTAGGTATTAAAATTAAGAGTCTCTTTAAAATATATTTTGTCATATCTAATCCTTTCTTTCCTAGAAAAGACGAAATTCACCAAATAAGAACTTGGTGAATTTCAAAAAATTATTTTTCTAATAAAGTTACATCTTTAAGTTCTTGTGGATATTTTGGAAGTAGTTCAAGTCCTTCTACTTTACTGTTAGCTGCCACAAGTGTTTCGCCATAGCAAATGTATAGCCATGGATATTCTTGGTTTATAAGCTCTTGAGCCTTCTTGTATATTTCTGCTCTCTTTGCATCATCAACTGTTGAAAGACCTTCTTTTATTAAATTATCAAGTTCTTCATTTCCAAAGTACATAAAGTTTGGTCCCTCACCCTTGTTTGATGAATGGAAGGGTTGGAAAAGTTCATAGTGGGCATCCACAATTGATGGGTTCCAGCTCATGATAAACATATTATGTTCTTTTCTCTTTAGGGCATCCATAAAAGCTCCCCACTCAAGTCTTTCTATGTTAAGACCAATTCCATATTCCTTTAATTGGGCTTGCATCATAGTTGCAACATTAACTCTTTGAGTGTTGTCAGATGTGTAGATGGAAATATTTGTACCTTCACCTACTCCGGCAGCGGCAAAAAGTTCCTTTGCCCTTTCCTTGTTAACCTTGTTTGCTTCAAGAGAATCTGCTATAGAATATTTGAAGTTAGGGTTAACTGGACTTGTTGCAAGCTTCCCACTATTCATATAAACAGTTTCAAAAATTGAATTCATATCAATGGCATTTACCATAGCTTCTCTTGCTTCCTTCTTGTCAAAAGGAGGCTTGGCCATGTTAAAGCCAATGAAGTGAACTGAGTTATCTAATTTTCTGTAAAGAGTTAAATCATTGTTTTCTTCTATATTAGGAATTTCTGATGGGTCGATTTTATATGCAAGGTCAACTCCACCTGATTCAAGTTCAATAATTCTTTGTGAGGCTTCTGGTATTACCTTCATTTCGATTCCAGCAATGCTTGGCTTGTCTCCCCAGTAGTTTTCATTTACTGAGAAAGTCGCATGGTCATTTTGAACCCATTCGTCTAATACGAAAGGTCCAGTTCCCATTGGTGCAGTAGCAAGGTCTGCTCCACCTTCTACATAGGCCTTAGACACAATGGATACAGCTGGGTGTGAAAGTGAGTTTAAAAAGGCAGCATCTGGTTCACTTAACTTAAAGGAGAAGGTTAAATCATCTTCCTTTTGGTAGGAATTTGGATCTATCTTGCCATAAAAAGATTTGAACTTTTCACTTGCTGCTGCTCTTTGAAGTGTAAAAATTACATCATCAGCAGTAAGTGGGCTTCCATCAGAAAACTTAACTCCATCTCTTAATTTAATCTTAAAAGTTTGTGGATCTGGGTTTTCAATTGATTCTGCAAGTGAGTTAACGAGTTCACCCTTAGCGTTTCTCTTTACCAAAGTATCGTAAACTTGAATTAAAATATTTTCTGCGTAGTCATCGTTTAACGCATTAGGTTCAAGTGTAGTAGTGTCTTCAGAAACTGCAACTTTTAATATCTTTCCTTCTTCTTTCTTCTTGTCCTTAGAGGAGCAAGCCGTCAAAAATAGTGAAAGCACTAAAAGCATCCCAATAATTATTCTCTTCCTCATTATCATCTTCCTTTCTTAGACTCTTTTTATATCTGCTCCAAGATTTCTAAATTTTTCTTCGATTTTTTCATAACCCCTGTCTATGTGGTGAATTTCAGAAATTTCAGTTTCGCCTTCAGAAACTAATCCTGCAAGTATAAGGGCAGCTCCTGCTCTTAAGTCTGTTGCAGCAACCTTGGATCCGTATAGTTTGTTCTTACCCAATAGTATAGCTTCTCTATCTACTACTTTGATTTTTGCACCCATCTTCTTAAGTTCTTCTGCGTGCATGAAGCGATTTTCAAAAACTGTTTCTATAACGGAAGATTGTCCTTCAGCTTGAGTTAGAAGGGCCATAAATTGTGCCTGCAAGTCTGTTGGGAAACCTGGATGAGGTAGAGTTTTTATTTCGATTGGTTTAATATCATCTGTCCCAACAACCCTAACAGTGTCTCCATTTTCTATTACCTTGGCACCAGTTTCTTCTAACTTTGCTATAACTGGCTTTAGGTGAGATGTTATTATATTTTCAATAGTGATGTCTCCACCAGTAATTGCTGCAGCCACCATAAAGGTTCCTGCTTCAATCCTGTCTGGTATAATTTGGTGACTACATCCTCTTAGCTTTTCTACGCCCTTGATTTTTATTGTAGAAGTTCCTGCGCCCATAACCTTGGCACCCATTTTGTTAAGGAAGTTTGCAAGGTCAACAATTTCTGGTTCCATGGCACAGTTTTCCATAATAGTTTCGCCTTCAGCAAGGACTGCAGCTGTCATAATATTTTCTGTTGCCCCGACTGATGGGAAGTCAAGATAGATTCTTGTGCCCACGAGCTTGTCACACTCAGCCTTAATTTCTCCGTGAGTCATTTCTATCTTTGCACCTAAGGCCTTAAAACCCTTTAGGTGGAGGTCAATTGGTCTTGATCCAATGTTGCAGCCACCAGGTAGGGAGTTGTAGGCCTTGTTTAGCTTAGCAAGAAGTGGTCCCATAACAAGGAAGGATGCTCTCATCTTGCTCATAAGTTCGTAGTCAGTTTCGTAAGAGTTAAGACCACTTGGATCAATTACAAGTTTGTTGCCATCTTTTTCTATTTTAAGTCCAAGCCCTCTAAGAACTTCTGTAATGATTTCAACATCCTTTAGCTCAGGCACGTCCTCTAAAACAATTTCTTCTGTCCCAAGAATTGTTGCAGCTAAAATTGGAAGAGCTGCGTTTTTTGCACCTGAAATTCTAACATTACCCTTTAGTGGGCCCTTTGATTTTACTAATATTTTATCCAAAAGGATTCCTCCTATAAAATTTTATTTATATTATGTTAATTATATCATAGAGATTCTATTAAATTAAGGAATTAAAAGAATACTATTAATAAAATACCCCTTTGTGTTAGAATAAATTGTTAGAAATTAAAAGGAGGTTCTCATGAAGAAATTCATCCGTGAAAAATATAGAAATGTAGAAGAATCTATTTATGCTGTAGACTACTCAAGCATCTATCCAGACTTTATCAACTTTGGTGTTGGTGACCCCGACCTTATGACTGACGAGGTAATAATAAAAGAAGCCTACGATTCACAAATTGCAGGTCACACTCACTACGAAGATCCACAAGGCTACATCGGTCTAAGAGAAGCTGTAGCAAATTTTTATAAAGAAGACTTTGGAGTTTTTTGCGACCCTGATGAAGTTGTGATTACAATGTCAGGGACTGAAGGAATGTTTTTAATCCTTCAAGCCCTCTTAGAAGAAGGCGACGAAGTAATAGTTCCTTCACCCTACTTCAGCGTCTACCCAGACCAAATCGACATGGCTGGAGGAAAGACTGTCTTCTACGATACAAAATTCGAAAATGATTTTGACATAATTCCAGAAGAACTTGAAAAGTTAATAAATAAAAAAACTAAGGCAATTATCATAAACACTCCCAACAATCCAACAGGAGCAGTCTATAGTGACGAGACCCTAAAGGCAATTTATGACCTTGCAGTTAAGCACGACATCTTAGTTATTTGTGATGACATCTACACAATTTACTCCTACGAGTCTCACTTCACCCCAATGATCAAGTGGGACAAGAACTTTGAGAGAGTGATCTCCATCTCCTCTATGTCCAAGGACTATGTAATGACTGGTTGGAGACTTGGCGCCATAGTTGCCCACAAGGACCTTATCAAATCCATGACATCAATTCACTCAAACACAGTTTATTCAGTGCCAACACTTTGTCAGTACGCAGGTGTAGCTGGAATAAATCAAAGGAAGAGAATATGCCCACCTCTTGCAGAAGAGTACAAGGAGAGGATGTACCTTGCCTACGACAGGCTAAAAAAATTAAAGCACGTAGAAGTTATGAGACCCAAGGGGACTTTTTACATCTTCCCAAAAATTTCTGTCCCAGGCATGACAACTGATGAAGTTGTGAAAGAAATTTTGGAAAAGGCTCACGTAAACCTAATTGATGGCAAGGCCTTTGGTGCTGCTGGCGACGGCTTCATAAGAATTGCCGTAACAGTTAACAAGGACAAGATTAACGAAGCCTTTGATAGGATAGAAAAATTAGAAATTTTTCAAAAGTAATTTGCTTTCAAAAACAAATTAAAAATCATAAATTAGTATTCACGCAAAGAAAGGGGCTGTTGCAAAAGTCCCATCATAGAAAAAAGACGAGGAAACATAAAAATCCTCGTCTTTTTTGATACAATGTATTTATGAAAACCGCTAAAAATACATCATCATTAACTAACTATACACTAGTTAATGATACAATTCAACTAAGATTAAACTTTAATACAGAAATATATATAAAAGATGATGTTAAACTAAGGCTTGTAAAAAATATAATTGAAAGGATGAATCTATCAGAACTAAAAAAAGTCTACTCATCACTTGGAAGAAAACCTACTGTAAATCCAGTAACAATGCTTCAAATAATAATATTCTGCTATTCAGAAGGAATATTTTCATCAAGAGAAATAGAAAAATCATGCAAATATGATTTAAGAATTAAGTACCTACTCGATACAGAACAACCACCAGACCATAGCACAATAAATAGATTTAGACAGAAAATACAAGAACTAACACCAGAACTACTAAATCAAATGGTACAAATACTGATAGAAGAAAAACAGATAGACCTATCAAGCATCTATATAGATGGAACAAAGATAGAAGCCTATGCCAACAGATATAGTTTTGTATGGAGAGGAAGTATAGAAAAATGGCAAGAAAAATTAATAGAAAAAATAAAAGAAGAACTAGGACTAAGTAAAAGTCTAATTCCAGGCCAAGTACTTCAAGCAGTAACAACAATCTTTAAGCAATTGAGAAAATACTGCAAAGAGAAAAAAATAAAATTCGTTTATGGAAAAGGAAAAAGAAAAACAAAAGAACAAAGAGACTATGAACATTTAAAAGAATGGAAAGAAAAACTAGAAAGCTACAAGAAACATCTAGAAATAATGGGAGACAACAGAAACTCCTACTCAAAAACAGACCATGATGCAACCTTCATGAGAATGAAAGAAGACCACATGAAAAATGGTCAACTAAAACCAGCCTACAATATCCAATTAGCAAGTGCATCAGGCTTCATCATAGGAGAAAACATATCCCACCATCCATCTGATATGTACACCCTAAAACCATTCTTAAAAGACCTTCTAGAAAAAAATCCAAACAAGCTAAACAAGATAGTAGCAGATGCAGGATACGAAAGCGAAGAAAACTATGTATATCTAGCAGAAAATAATTTAACATCCTACATAAAACCATCAAACTATGAAAAGTCAAAAACACGAAAATATAAAAAAGAGCAAGAATTTAAGAAAAGCTTAAAATACGATGAAAGACAAGACAAATACACATCACAAGAAGGCAAAGAATTCATAAGATGCAGTGACAGATACAGAAAAAGAAAAAGTGGATACGTAACAACAACAAAAGTCTACAGATGCTTCGATTGGAACAAAGAAGGACAAAAAACCAAAGGAATCTACATATCAGAAACATTTCAAAAATATAGAGAAGAATCCTTAAAAAACATAAAATCCGACCAAGGAATAGAAGAAAGAATAAATAGATCAATACAAGCCGAAGGAGCATTCTCCAAAATAAAATCAGGCTTAAACTACAACAGATTCCACCACAGAGGAAAAGAAAATATAAAAAGTGAGATATGCCTCATATCAATAGCACTAAACTTAAATAAACTGACATCAAAAATAGAAAATAATAACCTAGAAATCATAAAATACAAAGCTGCTTAAGAAAAAAATATTCATTAAAGCCAGCTTTATTAAGTGCACCCATTTTTATATGAAACAAGATAAATCTATCCAGAAAATAACTTAAAAGCAAAAAACATAATGGCTAAACTTAAATATTTGATAAAAAAATGATGTCGCAGAGTAGAATCATCTATTCTGCAACATCACCTTTCTTAATTTCTTATAAATTTATAAAATTATTTGCCCAACTTGTTCTCTCTTCCATAATAAAAGAGGTATTGGTTGGCGAAGCCTGCATTCTTGCCAAAGACCTCCCTGCCACGTGTGGCTATCTTGGACTTTGGTGTAACTTCCTTTAAATATAATTCTTCCATAACCCTCTTTATCCAAACGTCAACTGGGAAGGACTCCTTCCTGTCAAAGGCAAAGAGGAGGATGCAGTCGGCAACCTTTGGTCCCACTCCTGGAAGGCTTTGAAGTTCCTTTCTCGCATCTTCTAGGTCCATTTCAGAAATTTTTGATATGTCAACTTGACCTGATGCAATTAGCTTTGAGGCTTCAACTATCCTCTTGTCGCGAAAGCCAACTCTTGCGAACTCACGAAGGTCCTCTGGCTTGGCAAGAGAAAGTTGCTCAGGACTTGGGAAGGCATAGTATTTTCTATTTTTATCTTCTCCAAGATAGTCCCCATACATCTCTGAAATTTTTTCAATTGCCTTTTGAATCCTAGGTATTTGATTGTTGGCAGAAATTATAAAGGAAATAATTGTCTCAAACTTGTCTTGGTTAAGGATCCTTATCCCTCTGCCATAATCTGTGGCATCTTTCATGACCTCGTCTTGGGCAAGCTCTTCCATTACAAGTTTGTAATCACGAGAAAGGTCAAAATAGTCATAAAAAATTTCTTCAAAGGACTTTTCATCTACTCCCTTTAAAATTATTTCATCTCCAATTTTTTTTGCGTTGGCAACTATACCATGAGTTACAAAGGTAAAGGACCCGTCCTCTTCTTCATACCACCTAAAGGCCTGACCACAAGTGAAAATATCTTTGGGATCAAACTCTTCTAGGTCAGTGATCTTACAAAGACCTTCGTCAAAATTTATCTTCATTAAAAATAAAGCTCCTATAAATAAAAAACCTATTATAAAATAATAGGTCAGATAATTTCTTTCATAAAATAAGATAGGGTTAGAAGCGAATCGTTAAGTCTTATGTTTTCAACTACAACGCCTTCAGGTCCCTTTAAGTCATAGGGTGCGAAGTTCCAAATTCCTCTTACACCTGCATCAATCACTTTGTTTGCCACGTCTTGGCAGACTTCCCTAGGCACAGTGATGATTGCAACATCTATTCCTTCATCTCTTATGTATTTTTCCAAGTCCTCCATCTCGCGAACCTTAATCCCACTTATGTCACCTATGTTGTCCTTGATGTCAAAAAGTGAAATCACATTAAAACCAGAATCTCTAAATCCATTGTATCTGGCAATGGCCTGTCCTAGTCTACCAGCACCAATAACTATGCTCTTGTAAGACTTGTCTATTCCAAGAATTTTATCAATTTGATCTTTAAGGTCCTTGGTGTTGTAACCATAACCCTGTTGACCAAAGCCTCCAAAATTATTTAAGTCCTGTCTAATTTGCGAGGCTGAGAAACCTGTGAGTCCACTAAGTTCCTTTGAAGAAACTCTCTCAACTCCATCTTCTATAAGTTCTTTTAAGTATCTATGATAAACTGGCATTCTCCTTATTACGGTCTCGGAAATAGCCCTTGCATTCTTCGGCAAATTAACACCTCCTAATTGTTTATATTATAACAATCTTCACAAGTTTTGTAAATTAAAGGAAACTCATATTTTTATTTTGTTTTGTGTTTTACTATGCCTTTGTATTTTACTATGACTTCGTATTTTTTTATGAGCTTGTACTTTTTTTATGAGCTTGTACTTATTTGTAAACTTGTAGTTTTTTATTAAGTCCTATCTTTCTATAAACTCATATTTTGTTACTAACTCCTATTTAATTACTAACTGATAAAAATTCCTACAAAAAAATCGCCCTGAGGCGACTTTTAATCTTCAACTAAAACTCCTTGAACCACAAGCCTTGTATCTCCTGGCGTACAAGTTTACAAAGTTATAATATGATTTATCTTATCTGGCATCTCTCCACTTACAATATTTCTCTGCTTGATGTAGTCCAAGAGATTTTGCCCTTCAAGTTTTTTTGTGGATCCCTGACCTATTTTTTCTTTCTCATAAATTTTTGAATAAACTTTTGCTACTTCTTTAGGCTTAGCTATAACTTCTTCCTTTGGAGCAGTTTTCATTTCTTCTTTTGGATTAGCTTTCACCTCTTCTTTAGGAGCTGTATTAACTTCTTCGTTAGGAGCTACTTTTACTTCTTCTTTTCCAAATTTTTCTTGAATTTCTCTTGTGGCAGACTTAAAGGCCTTGTCCTCCTTGTTGTAGTTGTAAATCCTGTAAAGACTTGTGAGCAAGATCATCACAAGAAGAATTTATATTATACTTATTATTTTTTTCTTCATTTATCTCCCTTTCGGTTTTTAAATTTTAAAGATAAACTCCTACTGCCAAAATTATAGAAGCCACTACCATTATAAGTCTTCCTAAGAGTGGCAATAAATTTTTCGAAGACTTGTCTTCATTATAATTTCTAAAAATTTCTGGGATTTCTTTTGCCCAAAAGATTGCAAAATATACAAAGAGCAAGAACTTTAATAGTTTCATATCAAAGCTCCTTTATGTCAAAAAAATTTTCTGCTATCATGCACCTAATTGATCCGCCACCATATTTTGAAATTGTCTCAACATCAATTGGAAGGATCTCATCGTATTTTTCAATTTTTTCTATATTTTCTTTCCTAAGGTGGTCATAGGCTGACTGAGCTATAAGAAGAATGTTTTTGTCATGGCCCTTAAGTTCAATAGAGTTACCTGCAAAGTTATCAAACTCTTCTTGGCTGAGAGAAATTATTTCCTTGCCTGACTCTCTTAAGGACTTCAGAACTTCCTCTTTATTTTCTACGATTAACTCATCTGCAATCATTGCAAACTTTTCTCCCACCATCATCAAGACGTTAGTGTGGTAGATGTAAGTTTCCCTGTCCTTGGACTTGAAGTAGACAGGTTTTAAGTCAAAGACCTTGCAGAATTTTAAAAACTCGCCCTTGTCACAACGCTTTGAAAGACTTCCGTAGCAAATATTATTCCACCTGTCTATTACTACAGCGCCAGTGCCTTCAAGGACTCTACCTTCATTATTCCTGAAGTCTACAATCTCTGCCTTGTCGTAGTCGAGAATCTTCTTAAGTTGTGGAAGGATTTTGTCATACTCTTCATTCCTATTGTCTGTGTACATTTCACAAATGAAAATTTTGCCAGGAAAGGTCACAAAGACATTGTTGGGAAAAA
This sequence comes from Peptoniphilus vaginalis, assembly GCF_900176605.1. Classification (GTDB taxonomy): domain Bacteria; phylum Bacillota; class Clostridia; order Tissierellales; family Peptoniphilaceae; genus Peptoniphilus_A; species Peptoniphilus_A vaginalis. Next base: position 403,941 of record NZ_FXLP01000004.1, on the reverse strand, counting down.
TTGAATCTGGTGTCCTCTCATCAAAGTCTTCGATGACATCAACGTGAATATTTTTTTCTCGCAAAGCTTCCACAGCTCTATCAAATTCTTTTAAAGCCCTCTCTTGAATTTCTTCTTTAGAAGTTTTCTCTGGGTTAACTTGGTAGACATTATCCACTGCTGTCTCTGTATTAAAATTAAAGGCATAAGGTCTAACTAAAATCACTTTACTTGTTATCATAACTCTCTCCTTTACATCAACTAAGTCAATTATAACAAATTTCCAATAAAAAACCCTCCAGCAAGGAGGGATAAATTTTTCATTTATGAACTTTTTCTCACAAGTAATAGTTTATTACGTTCTCAAGAAGAAGGAGGTTTGTAATATTTCCTATTCCACCAGGCACTGGGGAGAAGGCTCCAATCTTACCTATGACAGCTTCTTCATCAAGGTCGCCACGATACTTGCCTTCCTTGTTCTTTGAAGTCCCAATGTCAATAACAACTGCGTCTTCCTTGAAGTAAGTTTCATCAAGAGTCTCTGCCCTTCCCATGGCAGTGAATATTATGTCAGCAGACTTAGTGTGCTTCCTGAGGTCCTTAGTGCCCACGTGACAAACTGTTACAGTTGCGAGTTCACTTAACAAAATCATAGCAAGGGGTTTGCCAACAACATTGGAGTGGTTAATAACTACCACGTCCTTGCCCTTTAGTTCGTAGCCATAAAATCCTAAGAGCTCATGAGCTGCCTTTGATGCAAGAGGGATGAATCCATCAAGGTGGCCACTATAAACCTTGGCCCTGTTAATGGGGTTCATACAGTCGATGTCTTTTTCTGGATCAATAGCAAGTGAGATTGCGTCTTCATCAATGGACTCTGGGAGAGGTCTAAAGACAAGTATGCCCCCAACCTTTTTGTTTTGGTTTAAGTTCTTTAAGCAGTCTAAAATTTCTTCCTGACTTACATCTTCTTTAAATTCATTAACATCAACACTAACTCCTAGATTTTCTGCAGACTTTTTTATTCCCTTCAAGTAGGCAAGTGAACCATAGTCATCCCCCACTCTAATAATAGAAATTATTGGCTTGTCCTTTAAGCCTTCAACTTTTTCAACTAGGTCCCTAGTCTTCTTTTCAACATAGTCCTTGGCGTATAAAATCTTTGTCATATTACCTCCTCTTGTACGAGCTTATATTTTTTATTTTCTTTCTTTTTTTAATTTATTTATCAAAATTTATTGCACATAAAATTTTTACTTAGTAGATAATCATGCCACCATTGGGAGAAATTATTTGTCCCGTCATGTAGGAATTCTTGTCAGAAACCATAAAGGCGACGAGTTCTGCTATCTCTTCTGTAGTTGCAAGTCGACCCATGGGTATATCCTCTGACAAAATGCAGAGGTTGTCTGTCCCTATCTCTCTTGTCATTGGTGTGTCAACTGCACCTGGGGCAACTGCGTTAACTGTTATGCCCGAATAGCCAAGTTCTTGAGCAAGGGCCTTTGTAAGTGCATTGATTGCTCCCTTGCTTGCTGAGTAGTGACTCTCCATAGACCCCCCAACTATTCCCCAAATTGATGTCATATTCAAAATTTTTCCTGAGTGCTTCTTTAACATGTAAGGAAGGGCTGCGTGAATTGCATTGTAAACTCCCTTGACGTTGACATCGAAAATCTCGTCCCAAGTTTCTTCGTCAATATCTTGGAAGAGGGCGTAGGAAGATATGCCTGCGTTGTTGATTAGGATGTCAACTCCCTTAAATCTTCTCTCAACTTCCTTAAACATTTCTTCAACTTCAGAAAATTTTCTCACATCAGCTCTTAAGGCAAGGGCATCTTTACCCATGTCTCTAATTTCTTTCTCCAATTCTTTAGCTTCTTTTTCTGACTTGTTGTAGTTAATAATTATTCTATAGTCTTCTCTTGCAAGTCTTCTTGCAATGTCTCTTCCAATTCCTCGTGAGGCACCAGTTATAAGTACAGTCTTCATCTTGTGTCTTCCACCAACCTTTCCTTCATTATACCAAATTTATAATAAGAATTTTGCAAAAGAAAAAGCTATGTCTATGACATAGCATTCTCCGGTAAATATGCTTTTAAATTATAGGTTAATTCTACCGTCTTCGAAGTCTTCTTCTGGGATAGGTTTCTTTACAATGTGTTTGTAATAAATTTTTTCAACTGCCATTGAAATAGCGTTGTCGCCTGTTACGTTACAAGCTGTACCAAAAGAGTCTTGAGTTAGGTAAAGTGAAATTAAAATCGTAGCAAGTGTTCCTGATGATTCGATTCCTACTACTGGTAAGAATGGAAGGGCACTCATTACTGCTCCACCTGGCGCACCTGGTGCTGCAACCATGGCAACTCCAAGAACTGCGATAAACTTAAGTAGTAGTGGGAAAGAGTGTGGCATATCAAACATTGTGAGTAATGTGAATACGCAAGATGTAAGAGTGATCATTGATCCTGCTAAGTGAACTGTTGCACAAAGTGGGATACAGAATTCTCTAATTTGAGCTGTAACACCCATTTTTCTGTTACAAGCAACGTTAACTGGAATAGTTGCTGCAGATGATTGTGTACCTGCTGCTGTTAGGTAAGCTGGAAGTGCATCCTTTAAACATTTGAAAGGATTTCTTCCTGTGTATGCACTTGCAACTGAAAATTGTACTACTATATAAATTATGTGTAGTGCGATGATGCAGATGAAGATCTTCCAGAATATTCCAAGAATTGCAAATACTGAACCTGAATATGATAGGTTACAGAAGTTACCAAAGATAAAGAATGGAAGTAGTGGAATTACAAATTTTGATAAAACTAGATTTATGATTTCGTTAAATTCGTTAATAGCCTTGTAAAATACTTCTCCAGATCCTTTAGCTCTAAGAGCAGAAACTGTAAGTCCAATCATAAATGCAAGAACAAGCGCTGCTGTTACGTCAATGAAAGGTCCAAGTGGAATTTCAAATAATGGTGCAACTTCATGTGCTGTTGCTTTTTGAATTTCTTCTGCTAGCTCTGGTTTAATAAAGCTTGGAAATATGTTTCTTGCCATTGTATAAGATAATGATCCTGCAATTAGTGTAGAACCATAAGCTAATGCAACTGTTGCTCCTAAAAGTTTTCCAGCACCTTCTGACAAGTCTGCAATACCCTTAGATACAAAGGCAACAATCATTAGTGGAATTATAAAGTTCAAAAATTTACCAAATAATCCTGATATTGTAATTGCTACTTGAGTTACTACTTCTGGTAAAAATTGTCCAACAAGAATACCAAGTGCAATTGCAAGAATAAGTCTAGGAATTAGACCTATTTTTTTCTTTTCCTTCATTTTCTTTAATCCTCCTTAATTTTTAAAAACTTAGCCCTAATTTCTTGGCCAGTTTTTGTACCTGCAAGTCCTCCAAGACCAGTCTCCCTAATAGATTCATGTAGCAAGTGACCAACTTCTCCCATTGCTTGACAAACTTCGTCAAAGGGAACAATTGATTTAATACCTGCAAGTGCCATATCAGCTGATATGAAAGAATTCATAACTCCTGATGCGTTCCTAAAGGTACATGGATACTCTACTAGTCCTGCTATTGGGTCACAGGCTAGCCCCATTACATTGATAAGTGTAATACTGGCTGCGTGTAGTGCTTCTTCTGGACTTCCGCCAAGCATTTCAACTAATGCAGCAGCTGCCATTGCACTGGCAGATCCACATTCTGCTTGACATCCACCTTCAGCACCTGCGAACGTTGCATATTTACCAATAATTTGCCCTATTCCTATTGATGTCAATAGTCCATTTATCAAAACCTCATCATCCAAGTTATATTTTTCCTTAGCTGCCATTAAGGCTGCTGGCATAATACCAGAACTTCCAGCAGTAGGTGCTGCTGCTATAGTTCCCATATTTGCATTGGTCTCAGATGTGGAAAAGGCCATAGCCATTGCCCTAACTAGAAACTTTCCAGTTAAAGGGTCTTTTTCTTTTTGATAGTCATTCATTCTTTTTGCGAATCCGTCTATCATTTTATATTCAGTTTCATAGGATTTGTCTAATGTTTCTTGGGAAGATCTCTTCATAACCTCCAAGATTTCCCTGATCTTATTCTTCATCTCTTTTTCAGTCATTTTAAGAGCAGAAGTTTCTCCACTTAGAACTAAATCATATATGTGAAGATTATCCTTCTTACATGCTTCAATAACTTCTTTAGCTGTATTTAACATTTAAACCTCCACATATTTAGATGTAATATATCTGGAATTATTTAACAATTTATCTAGTAGACTCTTATTTGCACCTTCATCAAGTTCAATTGTAAGAGTTACTATATTTGTAAGCTCGTCCTTAATTGTATTTATAGATTCAATATTGTAGGACTCATCAGCAAGTATAGTCGAGACATCTGCTATTACTCCCTTTTGTTCAGGATATTGGAATAAGAGTGTAGGGAACTTGCCATCATAATCAACTTCGATTCCATTGATGTCAACAATTTTCATATTTCCCCCACCAATTGAAGATCCAATTACATATTCACTGTCTCTGTCTTTATAATTAAATTTAATCTTAACTGTGTTTGGATGATAGTTTTCACCAAGATTAGTTGGTATGAAGGAATACTTTATTCCCCTTTCATCTGCAATTTTATAAGCATCTCTTATAGAACTGTCATAGGTTTTAAAACCCATTATGCCACCTAGAAGTGCCCTGTCTGTTCCGTGACCCTTATATGTAAAAGCAAAGGAACCATGAAGATAAAACTCAACGCTCTCGTAATCAGCTGGGCAAATTTTGGCTGCCAATCCAGCGATTTTACAAGCGCCTGCAGTATGTGATGATGATGGACCAACCATTATTGGTCCAAGAATTTCAAATGAACTGTACTCTTTCATTGGACTCCTCCTTATTTCTTAGACCTTATTTTAGCATAATAAATTGAATTTGTGAAATGAAATTACACTTGCAGACAGGATAATTATCCAATTTCTCATTATTTATACTTTAACAAAATTAAACATTTACTTCAATCTATTAACGTAATATAAGACTTTGCGATAATGCCAAATATTGCTTGCAAGTATATAATAGATAATATAGTATTAAATTATGAGGATATTATTTCATTACAGAGGAGGAATTTATGAAAGAACAAAACAAAAAATTTAAAGACCAGAATGACGTTGGCGGATTTCTGAAAGGCGTAGAAAGAATTGGTAATGGATTACCACACCCTGCAATGATTTTTGCTATACTTAGTGCAATCGTAATCATCGTATCTTACTTTGCTGCAAAAGCAGGACTAAGTGTAACATACTTCGATGCCAAGGCTGGAGAAGAAGTTACTAAGGAAGCTGTTTCTCTACTTAACTGGGAAGGCCTAGCTTACATCTTTAACTCTGCAACAGAAAACTTCACAGGTTTTGCTCCCTTAGGAACAGTACTTGTAGCTATGCTTGGTGTTGGCGTTGCTGAAAACAGTGGACTTTTTAATGCAACTTTAAAAAGACTTCTATCTAATGTAAACCCTACACTTCTATCAGCTACAGTTGTTTTCGCTGGTGTAATGTCAAATATTGCATCTGATGCAGGATACCTAGTTGTAGTTCCACTAGGAGCACTTATCTTCGCAAACGCAGGTCGTCATCCACTTGCTGGTATAGCAGCTGCCTTTGCAGGAGTTAGTGGTGGTTTCTCTGCAAACTTACTACTTGGTACAACTGACCCACTACTTACAAATATCACAAACGAAGCATTAAAAGCTGGTGGTATTGATATGACCCTTGCCGCTACTTGTAACTGGTACTTCCTATTTGTATCAACTTTCTTAATCACAACAATTGGTACTCTTGTAACTAATAGAATAGTTGAAAAAAACTTAGGAGAATATCATGGATCTTATAAGGCTGACGAAAGTCCACTAACCGATGTGGAAAAGAAGGGTCTTAGAAATGCTCTTATAGCTGTAATAATATTTGTTGTAGTTATGGCATTCTTAATGTTCCCAGCAAATGCTCCATTTAGAGCTCTAGAAGATGGAAAAGATATTAAGACTCTTAAATTTTTCTTAGGTCACGGACTTATCCCTGCAATGCTACTATTATTTATGATTCCTGGTATTGCTTATGGTAAAACTGTTGGAACTATTAAAAATTCACACGACCTTGTTGACGCAATGACAAAGGCAATGAAGGGCATGGGCGGATACCTTGTTCTTGCATTCTTTGCAGCGCAATTTGTAAAATATTTTAACCAAACAAACCTTGGTCTTATCCTTGCAAAAAACGGAGCAGACTTCTTAGAATCAATTGGACTAAAGGGACTGCCACTTCTAATAATGTTCATCTTGCTATCAGCCTTCCTTAACCTATTTATGGGATCAGCTTCAGCAAAATGGGCAATTATGGCTCCAATCTTTGTACCAATGATGTACAACCTTGGACTTTCACCTGCACTTACACAAGTTGCATATAGAATTGGTGACTCTTCAACAAACATCATCACACCACTTATGTCTTACTTCGCAATAATCGTTGTATTCATGCAAAAGTATGACGAAGAATCTGGGCTTGGAACTCTTACTTCAATGATGCTTCCATACTCTATGTTCTTCCTAGTTGGATGGACAGCCCTAATGATAGTTTGGTATCTAATTGGAATCCCTGTTGGACCTGAAGCACCACTTCGCGTACAAGACATGATTTCAATCTTATTTATCTAAAATAAAATATTCTCAAATAATAAACCCGGTGGAAATTTCCATCGGGTGTTTTCATTCTATTGACATGTTTTTATTTCTTTATCTGCAAAGCTAAAAAAGACTCCTTCCTGGGAGTCCATCTATATTCATTTAATTTGTTATTAAGAAAGAAAAAACTTTTCTAATCCTATCAGCCCACACCAAAATCTGTTATCTCGAATAAAATATCAACTCGTGGGTCATCTTCAAGGTACCTATATTTTTCTACGAACCACTTAACGAGTTCTTCGTCTCTCTTTATCTCAGTTGAGTTGTTCATAAAAATATTTACTGTTGCGTGGGAAAAATTTCTTATAATTTCCATGTCACGGTCTATCATTTCTCTCGTTTGACCCTTTATGCCCACCATGACGCAGGGAGAGTCAAAATATTTTTTCACTTCTCTGTAGTCTTTAAAGTCTGCACCCTTTTTTAGAACTCTTTCCCTAAAGTCATTGTCAAAGCTTTCTATACCCGTTTTAAAAGTTATGGGGACTTTAAAAAAGTCTCTTATCTCGTCAAGCCTATTTCTATAAATCCAATGAGCTTCAAAAAATAATCTCTTAATATTTTTTTCTTCAACAACTTTTTTTATTGCCTCAAGAGTTTTGTCTGTCAAATCAAAAACTGATGCAGAGTCAATGACTTCTAGGACTCCAAACTCTCCTGTGACATTTTTTAAAACTTCAAGATTTATCTCGTCTATCTTCTTCTTATCTATTTCATTGTCATCTATATAATCACAAAAAGTACACCTGCCCCACTTACAAGGTCTTGCCTTTAAGAGGACAATTTCTCTTTTTGTCTTGTTAGTAATTTTTGAATACCTATTGATAAAATCATCTCCTTAAAATTAATATAGCTTTCTTAAATATTTTACCACAAAAACTTTATTGATGTCCTTTGGTCTATATTGACACCTTACTTTCTTTTATTTATACTAAGGTTTACATAAGATAGCAAAAATAAATAAATTCTTAATAATAAATGTGAGGAAATATATGGCAGTAAAAATAATTGTGGGATCAACTTGTGATGTGGAAGAAAATATTAAAAAGGAATTAATCGTAGTTCCCCTCCACGTTACCTTTGGAGATGAAGACTTCCTAGATTCAGTTGATATTACTAAGGACGAATTTTATGAAAGACTTGAAAAAAAGGAAGAGTTTCCTATGACAAGTCAACCAACTCCTGTGGCCTTTATGGATGTATACAAGGAAGTAATAGATAAGGGAGACGAGGCAGTTGTTATTGTCCTATCTTCAAAGTTATCGGGAACTTACCAAAGTGCCAAGCTTGCCAGCGAAGGTCTTGAAGATAAAATATTCATAGTAGACAGTTTAAATGTTTCTAACGCAGAAGGTGCTCTTGTGGAATATGCCACAAGACTTGTAAAAGAAGGTAAGTCTGCAAGAGAAATAAAGGAAATCCTTGATGAGGCTAAGAAGAAGTTAAGATTAGTGGTCTTAGTCGACACCCTAGAATACCTTGAAAGAGGCGGAAGAATTTCAAAGACTTCAGCTCTTCTCGGCAACCTCTTCTCTGTTAAGGTCCTCCTATCTATGAAGGATGGAGCAATTGCATCTGTGGGTAAGGCCAAGGGAATAAAAAATGCCAACAATCTTTTCATTAGTGAAATAGAAAAGACTGGATCCATTGACTTTGATATGCCAATTAAACTTGGCTACACAGGTCGTGACGGCAGCAAAATCGAAAAATACCTAAGAGAGACAAAGAGCCTTTGGGAAGATAAGATTTCTTCACCAGAGTTCATCCAAATTGGAAGTGTTGTTGGGACACACACAGGTCCTGGCGCCCTCTTCTTGTCCTACTTTAGCAAATAATTTTAACTTATAAGGTTCCTAGTCTTTAGGGACTTTTTTATTTGTCCTAAATTTTTTTAATCAAATTTAACTTCAAATTAAAAAACTGAAAACATATTAAACTTCTTTATGTATGCCATATCTTCACGATTTAAAATAAGTTTCTTCTGCAGCTCTTTATCTTCATCTAAAATCCTTGTTGAAAAAAGCATCTTTATGGCAGCTGGCATTATAGGCCTAATTGAAATGCCACTCCAAAGTCCCCATCTTATTTCAGAATCAACAAAGGGCGACAAGATAGATATGTTTGGTTTTTCAAGATCTGTGTACTTGTTGTACAAGTTTATTCTAGTTATACTGTCAAAATGCTCAATGTTTCCATAATAGGTGTTCTCGCAAATATAAGGAAAGTCGTAATCTGAAATATTCATATACATAGAGACCCTGTGGTCCTTATCCTCTCCTCCACTTATCTCAATAAGTGACTTAAGAATTTTTGAATTTCTCCCATCATAATAGTAGGAATATATTTTTGAATCCTCTTTAAAGAACCTAGGGACTTTGTCTAAGTCTATGGACTTTTTCTTGGGCTTCAATATATTTTGAGGTATGAGCCTAGCTGTTTCTATTTCAAAGACATCACTAATCTCCTTTAAGGTGACTAGATCAATATTAATTTCTCCATTTTCATATTTTGACACTGCTGACTTACTCTTATTAATCTTTTTTGCCAAGTCATCTAAGGTCATATTTTTTAACTTTCTTATTTTCTTTATTTTTTTGCCAACTTCTTTTAAATATTCATCCACTTTTACTCACCAAATTTCCTATAAATATTCTTTTGCTGCTTATTTTTTGTAAATAATTTATTTGTTTAGAATTTTATCATAATGCCTTGGTCTTTTCCACTTTGGAGAAACTTATAGTAAAAAAGTTTCTTTAGGATAAAATTCAACTCAATAAAAAATTTTTTTCTACTTGCTATACTTGTCTTGCGAGGTGAAAAATGAAAAAGTTAAATTTAGAAATTAAATATGATAGACGTGGAAGTAATAGCGTAAAATGGGATCACAAGGATTTTATCGATTCAAGGGCAAGTGATAAGGCTCTTCCCCTTTGGTTATCTGATATGGAGTTTAGGGTAGCAGATGAAGTTATAGATGCTCTTTCCAAGAGAGTAGACCATGGTTTCTTTGGTCAGTCAATGCCTGGTGAAAAATATTTTTCATCTATTCAAAGTTGGTATTATGATAAGTTTTCTTGGAAAATAGAAAGGGATTCAATATTCTATTCCCCTGGTGTCTTGCCAGCTATTGGCTTTGCCATAAATTCTTTTACAAAAGAAGGCGATGGAATAATTATTCAACCACCAGTTTTCTATCCCTTTGCACAATTAATAGCAGAAAACGGAAGAAAAGTTGTCAATAATAATTTAATCAATGATGATGGTTACTACTATATTGACTTCAATGATCTTGAAGATAAGGCTAAAGACCCAAATAACACAATGCTCCTTCTCTGCTCTCCTCACAATCCTGTCGGTCGTGTTTGGAAAAAAGAAGAGCTTTTAAAAATTATTGAGATTTGCAAAAAATATGACTTAACTATTTTCTCCGATGAAATCCATTGTGACTTAACCAGAAAAAATGTAAGACACTATCCTCTTATGAGTCTCGGTGCTTATAATAAAATTGCTGCTGCAGTTGCTCCAAGTAAAACTTTTAATGTTGGTGGACTTCCTATCGCTCAAATTATAATTGATGACCATGACTTAAAAGACAAGTGGAACAAAGAAACTTATGGAAGACACTTCATTAGGTTTGCACCACCACTTGATATGATTTTATGCGAGACAGCTTACTCTCACTGCACCTATTGGGTTGATCAAGTAATGGATTATGTGGAAGACAATTTTGATTTTATTGTCAAGTTCTTAGGAGAAAAACTTCCACAAACAAAATACAAAAAACCTGAAGGAACTTTCTTAGCCTGGATCAACTTTGGCGCTTATGTAAATCACAAAGACCTAATGGACATCTTAATTACAAAGTACGACTTATTAATTGAAGATGGAATTGTCTTTGGTGAGCCAGGAGATGGTTACTTTAGAATTAGCATTGCCTGTCAAAGGGACATCCTAGAAGAAGGTTTAAATAAAATTGTTCAAGCTATAAATGAATTGCAAGGACAATAATAAATTAAATTTCTTTTTTGATTTGCTACAAACAAATTATTAATTTTTAAAATTAAGTTCCTAATCTTTAGGGACTTTTTTATTTGTCATCAATAGATTCGTGAAAGTTAGAATTCTTTATCTAATTATAATTCTATGGTAAAATAGGGGAGATAGGAGTTGATTTATTGGAAAAAGAAACTGACTATAAGGGACTCATTAGACTCTTCACAAGGTCTATTTTCATTTCCATGATTGGAATGATTTTTCCCTTTTTATATATTTTGTTTCCTTCTATGTATGTAGCTGAATCTGTGAAGGAGGGAATTATAAAAGTAATGGCGACACTTCTTGCCGTTGTACTTTTAATTGCTGGTTTCATGGGACCAGTCCAAGCCATAGTTGTCTTTACAATCTTTGGTCCCTTCATCTTAATTTTTCACTACATGATTACAACAAAAAGGTCTGTCTCCATGACTATCTTGGCGACATCTTTAATATTTTTTACATCAATAATGGTTTTATTCTTTGCCTTTGGGATCAATAGCCAAGTCCTAAATTCAAGGGAAACTATAAATGCCATTACAGAATTTTACAAAAACCTAGCAGGCGAAGATATTTTGTCTTCAGGGACTATGGCGATTTTCACAGAAAATGTAGAGCTCTACTACAAGAAATTTTTACAAATTCTTCCATCTGTCCTAATTATCACATCTATTGTGACTTCCTATGTTACTTATACATGGGCTGGAAGAAGTCTTCTTACGAGGGGGATTTTTATTATTCAACCATCCTCTCTTGAATTCTTGAAGTTCCCAAGGGAAATCATAGCCTTGTCACTTGTGAGTCTCGCCCTCTTTTCACTTACTGGCGACTACTTTGGACCCACAGGTCAAGTCTTTACGATCAACCTAATGAACTTAGTCTTCTTTATGCTCTATGCTTCTGGCCTTGCCCTTACCAAATTTTATATGACGAGATTTGGAGTTAAGAGATTTTTACAATTTCTCTTAATAGGTCTAAGCTTTACTATATCAAGCCTACAGATTTTTTTAATAATCCTTGGTGGACTTGATCAAATTGTTAACTTTAGAAAAATTAAATAAGTGAGAATGCTATGAAAAACGAATATAAATTTAAAGATTTTCTTCCCTTTTTTATTTTTGGAATAGCCCTTGTTGTGGCATTAATTTTCACAAGACCCCTACTTGGTATTTTGGGAATTTTGGCACTTGCCTATGTAGCCTTCTTGGCCTATAACAAAATAAATATTAAAAATGAAGAAAATTTAAAAAACCTTGAAAGCTTAAATGAAAGATTTGATTCCCTGACTAAGCAGGCAATCTTCGACATGCCCTTTCCCCTTGTTGTTACAGATGAAAAGGCAAAAATCCTTTGGTACAATACTCCCTTCATCAATCTCTTTAATGAAAATAGCGTCTTGGAGGGTGATCTTGAAAACCTAATTGGAGATATTGATATAGCAAATATCTTAAACTCTGAGGGTCAAAGGACTATACCTGTTGAAGTAAATAAAAGATTTTTTAACATCTATACCAACATTGTGGAAAGCAAGTCTGAAAAGGGAGAAGGCAAGTCTGCCCTATTTTATCTAGTGGACAACACTGCCTATCAAAATTTAAAAAACAAGTACACGGATGAATTTGCCATCGTGGCAAAGGTTGAAGTGGATAACTTTGATGAGGCTATATCTTCTGCCCCATCAGAAATCAGGCCCCTTCTAATTGCAGAAATTGACTCAACAATTTCTCAATACTTTGAAGAGTACGATGCCCTTGTAAAAAAATCTGACGAGGACCTATATCTTGTGGTTATGAACTTTAAGTCCCTAAAGGCAATTAAGGAAAAGAGATTTGACATCCTAGATGACCTAAGAGACCTCAATAAGGGGAATTCAATCCCAATTACACTTTCCATTGGAGTTTCTTCCTTTGGACTTAACTTCAAGGATGCCTATGTTGAGTCTGACTCTTCTCTTGACTTGGCACTAGGTCGTGGTGGCGACCAAGCTGTTGTAAAAGTTGATGACAACTACGAGTTCTTTGGTGGAAAATCCAAGGCCATGGAAAAGAGAAATAAGGTTAAGGCAAGGGTAATTGGTGAAGCCCTAAAGCAATTGATCGATAGGTCTGAAAATGTCTACATCATGGGTCACAAAAACCCTGACATGGATGCCATTGGTGCAGCTATTGGTTGTCTTCGTGCAACCTTAAATCGAAACAAGGAAGGCTTTATTGTCCTTGAAAAATCCAACCCATCAATTGACAATTTAATTGATAGGATGAAGGAAGAAGAGACAGAAACTTATGAAAAACTTATTTCTAGGGAAACTGCACTAAATAATATTAAGCACTCTTCCCTTTTAGTTATAGTGGACAACCACAAGCCATCCTTTACAGAGTGCCCAGAACTCTTGGATAGGACTAATCAAATTGTGGTTATAGACCACCACAGGAGAGGCAAGGAATTTGTTGACAATCCTGTTCTCCAATACGTGGAACCCTATGCATCTTCGACTTGTGAGCTTATAACTGAGATGCTAACTTATATGTCTAACGACTTAAACCTAACTCACTTTGAGGCTGATGCCATAATGAGTGGTATAGTGGTTGACACTAAGAACTTCTCCTTCCAAACTGGTGTAAGGACCTTTGAAGCCGCTTCCATCTTAAAGAGAGCTGGGGCAAATATGCTAAAGGTAAAGGCCCTCTTCCAAGACGATTTAGATACTATGGTTTATAGGGCAGAAGTAATTCACAACACTAAGATAATCCACGACAATATTGCTGTTTCAAGATTCGACAAGGAAGCCAACAACTCTGTACTTGTTGCAGCCCAAGCTGCCGATGCCCTACTTGATATCAACGGAATAGATGCATCCTTTGTCTTAACAATAAATGATGGCAAGGTCCACATATCAGGCAGATCTCGTGGAGAAGTTGTATCAGTCCAACTTATATTGGAAAAAATTGGCGGAGGCGGCCACTTGAATATGGCTGGTGCCCAACTTGACACAACTGACTTAGATGAAGCAGAAAAGATTTTAATAAATGCAATTGACGAATATTTAATTGAAAATAAAAGCGAGGAATAACATGAAAGTAATTTTAATTAAGGACGACAAAACTCTAGGCAAAAAAGGCGAAATTGTTAACGCAAAGACTGGCTATGCTAGAAACTTCTTGTTACCAAGGGGTATTGCCGTTGAAGCTACTCCAGAAAATATGGAAACATGGAAGAAGAACAAGCTTGAAGAAGAAAAATTAGAAAAAGAAAATCGCGCTAAAGCTAATGAAATTAAGAAAAAAATTAGCGAAATCACTTTAACTATTAAGGCTAAGGCTGGAGAAGGTGGAAGACTTTTTGGTGCTATCACTTCTGCTGATATTGCAAAAAAATTAAAACAAGACCACAAGATTGATGTTGATAAGAAAAAAATCGAACTTGGCGAAAACATCAAGGAAGCTGGCATGAAAAACATTGACATCAAGCTTTACCCAGACGTTGTTGCTACACTAAAAGTAAATGTTAGACCGGAATCTTGATGGATATGGATGCAAAGGGAGAATTAAATTTTAATTCTGTTTCAAATTTAAAGATGCCTCCCCACAATTTGGAGGCAGAGGAGTCAGCCCTTGGATCTATGATGCTTTCCAAGGAAGCCATCACTACATCCATTGAGTTATTAAATATCAAGGACTTCTACCAAGAAGCCCACAGAAAAATTTACAGTGCCATCTTAAATATTTACAACAGGAATGAAGCCGCCGATGTAATTACAATTGCAGAGGAACTTAAAAAGACTGACGACCTTGAAGTGGTTGGCGGCATCCCCTACCTTGCAGATCTTTCGTCTAATGTAACTGCAGTTTCAAATATCAAATACTACTGCAAGATCATCAAGGAGAAGGGAATCTTAAGAGAGCTAATTGGTTCATCAGACAAGGTAATTTCTGCTGCCTATTCTCCTGATGCCCAGGCAGACCTCATCATTGAGCTTGCAGAAAAATCTGTCTTTGACATAACTCAAGACTCCACAAAGAATGGCCTTGTAAATATAAAAAACATTGCTCTGGACTCCTTCGCTGAAATGGAAAAAAAGGCACAAAACCCCAATGCCCTTACGGGACTTACAACTGGTTTTGTGGACCTAGATAGAAAAATTTCTGGACTTCAAAAGTCTGATTTGATTTTGTTGGCAGCAAGACCTTCTATGGGTAAGACTGCCCTCATGGTAAATATTGCAACTAACGCTGCCCTAAGAGGTAGTGCATCAGTTGCAGTCTTTTCTCTTGAAATGAGTAAGAACCAACTCTTCCAAAGAATTATCTCATCCACTTCCCACGTTGACCTCCAAAAGGTCATTAGTGGAAACTTAAATGAAGAGGAGTGGACAAAAATAATTAACACCATGCCCATTGTGTCTAACTTAAAAATGGAAATTGATGACACAGCTGGTATCTCTCCACTAGAGCTCAAAGCCAAGTGCCGAAGGATGAAGGTTGAAAAGGGACTTGACCTAATTGTAATTGACTACCTACAACTTATGCAGATGTCATCAAGATCTGAGTCAAGGCAACAAGAAATTTCTGCAATATCGAGAAACCTCAAGGCTATTGCCAAGGAATTAGAAGTCCCTGTCATCGCCCTTTCACAACTTTCTCGTGCTCCAGAACTTAGGACTGATCACAGACCAATCCTATCTGACCTTCGTGAGTCAGGTGCCATAGAGCAAGACGCCGACATTGTAATGTTCCTCTACAGAGACGAGTATTACACTAAGGAAGAATCAGAAAAACCAAATGTTGGTGAAGTTATTATCGCCAAGCACAGGAATGGTCCAACGGGAACTGTTGAGTTGATGTTCAAGAAGGAATTTACAAAATTCTTGAACTTGCAGAGAAACGATTAGAGAAACGATTGATAAATAAATAAAATTTTTAGAGACTCTTGTGAAAGCCAGAGTCTTTTATTTTTTTTGCGACAAATGTTATAATAAGCTTTGAAAAAATATTGGAGGTTAATATGATTTTAGATTTAATAAAAGTAATCTTCCTCGGTATCATCGAGGGACTTACAGAGTTTTTGCCTGTGTCATCAACAGGCCACCTTATAATAGCTGACAGCTTTATAAAACTTGAACCCAAGTCCTTTTCCAATGCCTTTAGTGTAATCATCCAACTTGGTGCTATCTTAGCAGTAGTTTATCTCTACTTCTATGACATCAACCCCATTGCCAAGGGAAAATTACTTCCTCTTCTTGGAGAAGAAAAATACAATGGCCTAAGCTTAAAAGAAAAATTCAAGTACAGGGACCTTGAGACAATGAGACTAATTGCAAAGATCATTGTTGGCTTCTTGCCAGCAGCTTTCTTTGGCTTCCTCTTAGATGACTTCATCGATGCTCATCTTTTTAATCCCATTACAGTTGCTATAGCACTTATCTTTTACGGGATAGTAATTATTTTTATGGAAAAAAATAATAAGAACAAGGGCTTTAAGTACGAAAGCCTAAATGACATTGGACTAAAGACTGCCCTCTTCATTGGTTTCTTCCAATGCCTTGCCATGGTGCCAGGCACATCTCGTTCAGCAGCGACAATTATTGGAGCCATGCTACTTGGTTGTTCAAGAACAAGTGCTGCCAAGTTTTCCTTTTATCTTGCAGTCCCAACCATGCTTGGTGCAACTGCCCTAAAGATTTTAAAAATTGGTTTCTCCTTCAGCCTATGGCAATGGTTCTTGATCCTTCTTGGAGGTATAATCTCCTACATCGTTGCCCTTGTTGTTATCAAAAAATTCTTGGGCTACGTTCGTGAACACGACTTCATTCCCTTTGGATACTACAGGATTGCCCTCGGCTTAGTGGTCCTATGCCTTGGCTTTTTAAATTTAATATGAGGTGTCTATGAAAGATTTTAAGGTTGGAATAATTCAGCTGCCTGCTAAGGGCGACAAGGAAGAAAACTTAAAGACAATGGAAGAATCTATAGCCCTTGTTAAGAAAGAAGGAGCAGATGTAGTTTGTCTACCTGAGATGTGGAACTGCCCCTACCAAAACGCCTACTTCACAAAATTTGCTGAAGAGGACTTTGGCGAAACTTATGAGAAGATGAGCCAGGTGGCAAAAGATAATGAGGTCTACCTAATTGGTGGGTCTATTCCAATTAAGTCAGGCGACAAGATCTACAACAGGTCTTATGTCTTTGACAAGTCTGGAAAAGAAATATACAGATACTCCAAGATCAACCTCTTCGACATCGAAGGCTATAAGGAGTCAGCTACAATCTCTGGTGGCAAGTCCCTTGGAGTTTTTGAAACAGAATACGGAACCTTTGGCCTTGCAATTTGTTTTGACTTGAGATTTCCAGAACTCTTCCAAACTTTTAGGGACTATGGAGCAGAAGTCATCTTTGTCCCATCAACCTTTATGAAGAAGACTGGCGAAGTTCACTTCCACCTTCTCAACAGGGCTCGTGCAGTTGACACCCAATGTTATTTGGTCTCACCTGCCATAGCAAGAGATGATGACTTGTCAAAGAATGCCTACGCCCACTCACTTATAGTTGACCCGAGTGGCAAGATAGAAGTGGACCTTGGCGAAGACAAAAATTACGCAGTCTTAAAATTAGAAAATCATAAGGTGAAGAGGGAAAGAGAAAAACTTCCCCTTGAAGTATCAAGAAGAAATAGAAAATTATAAGTTGGCAAATAATAATTTACAAAAAATAAACTCTTGCAAAAATATCTGCAAGAGCTTTTTTATGCCTTGGAAGTCAACCAAGACTTTTTTTATTTTTTTAAATTCCCTTAGTGTAAAGATAGTAAGAGTAAATTGCTGGAATTATTCCACCAAGTATAAGTGGAACTAAAAATACAATTTCACTTTTTAAAAATACTGAAAGGATTAGGGAAAGTCCAATTATTATAAAGCAAATTCCGCCAAGCCTGTGAGTCCTTCTCCAGTTCTCGTCGCTGTTAAGAGTCCATGGTAGCTTTATCCCCATAGTGTAGTTCCTCTTTATCTTTGGAAAGTAGTTTCCAATGGCGATAAATAAAAGACCAATGAAAATTGGAAGTATCGTTGACACCTTTACCTCTCTTCCAAATCCTGCCATAACTGTTATTATATAAATCAAAAGCATTATTGCGGGCATGGAAAGCTTGCTTATAGTCATTACAAGGTTAAATTGTTGCTTATTTTTTGGGTCACTGTCTAGCATAAAGCAGAGGAAGGCATTCATAAGTACAAGAAAGCCTTGAATTACTACCATAGCATGAAACTTTGAACTATAGTCATCGGCTTGCCCTTGGAAGTTCCAATGAGTTGGAAGTTCTGCAGGCATCTTGTCATAAAATAAGATATTAAAAATTACTACAAGTAAAATTGATGCGATTATGGAAATTATTGAATCTTTCCTTAGTTTAAATTTATTTTTCATCTGGACCTCCTTTGAATTTCACAATCCATGTAAGTATTTCTTCGAAAACTGAAGTGTTGAGTTCGTAGTAAATAAAATTCTTTTCCTTTTCTTCGTAAATTAGGTCTTGGTCTTTTAAAATTTTTAGGTGGTGGGAGATTGTCGCCTTGGAGAGGTCGAACTTGTCAGCAATTTCTCCTGCGTTCATCCTGCCCGACCTAAGCATGTTTAAAATCTCTAGCCTAACGGGGTCTGACAAGGCCTTAAAGGTATCAGAAAACACTGGATCACTTCCCTTCCTTTAATTCTATTTCGATAATTATCTAAATGGTTAATTTAATTATATAAAATTTTTTCTCTCTGTCAAGACTATTTTGAAATTTATCTAAATAGTTTTTATTTTTGTTTTTCGCATCTTTCTCTTTTCTGAGAATTTAATTTTTTTTGAATTACTTACTTTCAATTTTTAAAACTTACTAACTTCTAAAATTTTAGAATTTATAAATCAAAAATATCTTCTTGCATAATAAAAAATATTCTCTCCCACAAAAAAAATAAAAAAATCAAAATATTAACTTTAATTAACTTTTTCATCAAAAAATAAAAATTTAACTTAAAATAATAAAAAGACTCTTTTCTTTCCTTACGATTAGATTAACTTATGGCGTATTAATTTCTAAGAATGAAATAGTTTCCAGTATGTGGTATAATTAAAGTTGGAAGGTGAAATTATGATTCAAAGTTTAGTCAAGGCAGCTAATGTTTTAGACATCTTAAAGAGTGAAAATAGAGAGCTTACAATTGCAGAAATTTCTGAATTTTTAAATATACCCCCAAGCACAGCCCACAGGATTCTCTCCACCCTAATAGGGGTTGGATTTGTATCAAAGGACGAAAGGACCCACCTCTATGGTCTGGGACCTGCCCTAATTCCCCTTGGCATTAAGGCATCCTCAAAGCTTGATCCACAAGCTGTTGGCAAGGCAGTCCTTGAAAATTTGTCTGATATGACCAATGAGGACTCTTATTTTGTCATAAAGTCTGGCGACAAGGGTCTTATGCTTTCCAAGGCTGAAGGCAAACACTCCCTAAAGATTGTGGAAAATTTTGGCATAGAAATTGACCTCCACAAGGGAGCAATAAGAAAGACTATCTTGGCCTTTCAATCTGATGACTATATAAACTACTACTTAAAGAAGGACCTTTCCGAATACCTTGATGTACCTGTTGACAAGGAAGCGCTGAGGCATGATTTAATGCAAATAAGGAACAACAAATTTTCTGTTTCCGATTCAGAATACATTGATTCAGTTATTGGGATTGGCGCCCCAGTCTTTAACTACAAGGACCAACTTGTGGGAGCTATTGGCGTTGTCATACCAAAGGAAAGGATCAACGAGGCTTCTAAAAAAGAATACATTGAAGCAGTGAAAAATGCTGGAATTGAATTTTCAAAGAATTTAGGATACTCAGATTAATTATCAACTCTACTTTTAAAGGTAGAGTTTTTTTATTGACTTTTTTTATAATTTTTATAGATTTAATTTAACTTAACTTACAAATTCTTACTAAGTCACAAAAATTTATAAAGTCATAAACTTATATAAAGTCATAAATTCTTATTAAGTCACAAGATCCTATAGGCTTACCCTATTTTATTATTCAATGCTTTCCAAGCTACTTCACAAGCCTAGCTTCTTTTAAAGGTCCTCCTAATTTGTTAAAATGTATCTGGGAGGTCATTATGCCAATACTTAGTTTAACGAATATAAAAAAATCCTATATTGATGAAGAAACTATTAGGGCTGGAAACCTAATAGTTGAGGACAAGGATAAAATTGGCCTCATTGGAATCAACGGAAGTGGCAAGTCCACTCTTTTTAATATAATTACAGAAAATCTTTCCTATGATGATGGGGAAATTTTTAGGAAGAAGGATTTAAAGGTTGGTTACCTAGAGCAACAACTTAGCCTTCACACTGAGGGGTCTATTTACGACAACTGCCTTTCAATCTTTGCTGACCTAATAGAACTTGAAAAAAACTTGAGAAATCAAGAACACATAATTGCCGCTAACCCCGACAATCTCGACGAAGAACTCATGAAGTACCAAAGGCTCCAAGACGAGTTCCACAAGAGGGATGGCTATTCTTATAATTCAAAGATAAGGGGAACCCTAATTGGTCTTGGCTTCACAGAAGAGGACTTTGACAAGGACATCTCCACCCTATCTGGCGGGCAAAAGTCTCGTGTGGCACTAGCCATGCTCCTCCTTGAAGAGGCAGACCTGCTCTTACTTGACGAGCCTACCAACCACTTGGACATTGGAGCAATCTCTTGGCTTGAAAAATATCTAAAGGACATTGACAAGGCTGTTATCATAATCAGTCACGATAGGTACTTCTTAAACAACATTGTCTCCAAGATCGTCCTCTTGGAAAATGGAGAAACCAAATCCTACAAGGGCAACTACGACACCTACATGAGGCAGAGGAAGAAGGATTTTGAAGTCTTAAAGAGACAGTATGAGGACCAACAAAAGGAAATCAAGAGGCAGGAAGAGATCATAAAGAGGTATATGAATCTTGGCCGTGACAGGTTCATCAAGCAGGGCAAGAGCCGTAAGAAGATGCTTGATAAGATGCAGAGGATTGAGATGCCGGCATCAAATAAGAAGACCAATCTCCACTTCACGCCAAATAAAACTTCAGGCAAGGATGTCTTGGAAATCAAGGACCTTTCAAAGTCCTTTGGCGACCACCAAGTCTTTCATGACTTAAGTGCCTTTGTTTACAAAAACGACAAGATTGGCCTCATTGGTCCCAACGGTGTGGGCAAGTCCACCCTCTTTAAGATAATTGCTGGAGAACTTTCTCCAAGCTCTGGAGAAGTTAAACTTGGGTCTAATGTTGAGGTTGCATTTTTCTACCAAGAGCTGGACAACTTAAACTTAGACAAGACTGTCATGGATGAAATTTGGGACGAGTTTCCAAAGCTTGAACACTTCCAAATTCGAAAATACTTAGCAGAGTTTCTCTTTGTGGGCGACGACATCTTTAAGACCGTTGACGAACTATCTGGTGGAGAACGTGGAAGACTTTCACTTTTAAAAATTATGCTAAAGGGGGCAAACTTTCTTGTCCTTGACGAGCCTACCAATCACTTGGATATCGACTCAAAGGAAATCCTTGAAGATGCCCTCTTAAAGTACGATGGAACAGTCCTATCCATATCCCACGACAGGTACTTTTTAAATAAGACTGTTGATAAAATTTTTGAAATGACAAAGTCGGGCATCAACAGCTTCCTTGGCAACTACGATTACTATCTTGAAAAGACCACAGAGGTTGAAGGTCTTGACCATGACTACAAGTCAAGAACAGAAATTGAAAAGGAAAAGCGTGAAGAGAGAGAAGAACGCAAAAAAAATAAGGTCCTTCGCAAGGAAAAAGAAAAAGTTGAAAAAGAGATTTCAACAATCGAAGAAAAGTTATCCACAATCGACTCTAAACTTGCAGACTCTAACACTTACAGCGATTATCAACTAGCAAGCGATTTATCAATAGAGCGTGAAAGCCTTGCAAATACTTTAGAAGACCTCTATGAAAAATGGATGGAACTTGAGGATTGATAAAAAATTAATAAAATTTTTCTCCACAAGCCTACTTGTGATAAAGACTTTATCCCCAGATTTATCCACATTATCCACAAGAATTTAAACATTTGTCTTGAAAAGTTCTGCACAATTCATGCACATTTTGAAAATCTTATCATAAAACAAGAAAAGTTTGTAATTTTACAAGAAATTTAAGGAAACTTTATAAGATTTATACAATCTTATCCACAATTTCATAAAATTTATCCACTTTTGTGGGTAAAAAAATAAAAGAGCTAAGAAAAAGCTCTTTTTTTCGTGCAATTTTTAGTTATGTGGATCACTTAACTTTACAGTCTATCTATCATGTCCTCTGCTGGGTCTAGGATCTCTATGTCTGTTAATTTTTTAAATTCCTCTTTCATGTAGGGGAAGTGGGTACAGGCGAGGATGATTCCATCTTGCCCATCTTCCATCTTGTTAAAAAAGTTAAAGAGGTCTCTCAGTCCCAGCTTCTTTACGATTTCTTCTGGCGGTGTCTTCTTTTCAATTTCTTCCACAAGACTTAGGATGCCAAGAGAAATTGTGTCCCTAAAGTTTTTTGCACAGACAAGGGCATCAACACCATAGGCTGATTTTGAGTTTGCTGCCAGGATGATTAACTTCTTATATGATGAGTCAAGTTCCTTATAAAAGTCCAAGGGAGTGATAATTTGTATTTCCTGGCGACGTGATAGGTCGTCGATGTCAATGGAAGCTGAAAGTGAATTGCAGTAGATAAAAATTTTCTCTGCCCCCTTAGCCTTTGCATCTACAATTTTTTCTTCAACGAGCCTTGTCAACTCTTCTCTTGAATAATATTGAAGAAGGGATTGGTCCTTGGGGTTCTTGGAAATGGGATAGGACAAAGTTTCAAAACCTCTTCCCTCCAAGAGGTCTACTCCCATCCTTGTGTCTTCATGAGTCCCTGCGAATACTCCAACTTTCATCTTCTCACTCCTTAAAATAAATCCACTTTAATGCTTGGGGCAAGACCTTGTAGCTTATGTCCCTTGCCCTATAAATTTCTCCGTCAATGTTGTATAAAAATTCTTGGTCTGATGAAATCACCCCAGACCTTGTTATAATTTCTCTCACTCCAGGCTTGCCTAGGTGGGTGCCTTTGCGATAGGAAGAAAATAATTTTATAATTCCAAGAGGTCCCATCTCATCTGCCAGGATTAAATTCAAGAGTCCATCGTCAAGCCTTCCCCTTGGTGATGGATTAAATCCATTGCCATAATAGGATCCGTTGCAAAGGGCAGATACCAAAAATCTCCCATTGATTTCTCTTTCATTATCTTCTTCGTCGTAATAAGAAATTTTTAAATTTACATTTTCTAAATTCGCCACACTTTTTACAACCCCGTAGAGGTAGGCAAGCTTGCCTGAAAGCTTCTTCCTATCCATGATGTCATAGGCGTACTTCAGAACATTGGTGTCGAAGCCAAGGCTCGTTACATTTATGCAAGTTTTTCCATTTACTTCCACTAAGTCAATGGGAGAAATTTCATAATTAAAAATTTTTGAAAGGTCGAAGGGTCTAAAGTTTTTGGAAAAGTCGTTGCCCGTTCCTCCTGGCACAAGTCCTAAGGCTGTGTTGCTTCCTCTTAGGACGTTGGCAACTTCTGATAGGGCACCATCTCCGCCTTTTATAAAGAGGATGTCGCCAGCCTGGTCCCTGAAGTCCTCTGCAAAGAGAATTGTGTCCCCTGCCTTCTCTGTAATTTTTATTTCATCTTCTTTAAAATATTTTAAAAGTTCCCTCTCAAAATTTTTGTCACGACCCCTGCCTGACTTGGAACTTATAATAAATAATTTCTTCATAATTCACCACTTGTATTTTATTATAGTAAATCTTAATTGCTTTTCCAAGAATCTTAATTCGAGGTGTCTTAAAGAAGTTTTTTCATATCCTCTAAAGAAGTTTTACCTAAAACTTTCCCTCCTCCTGCTTAAAAATTTCTATTAACTCATATTTTCCTGAGCTTACTATAAAACCGAAAGAGCCAACCTAGTCCAAGCTTAAAGAGATACTTAAAGGCTTCTTTCCTCTTTTCTCCTTGGCTCCCAAAAAATTCATGCAAGCTGTCTATAAATTTATCATAAAACCCTAATATGAAGGCAAGAGTTCCCCCACTTACTCCTGACACAGAGTCTGCTATTGCCATGACCATCCCGTGAAAAAAATTAATTAACATAAATCCTCCATTTTCCTATGATAACATTTAATTGTAAAAATTATTTTTAAAGTAGGAAATTTTACAAATTTTTAATATTCTTTATCTAATTAAAGGTTTATCCTTTAAAACCCTTTTTTTGTGGTATATAATAATTGATAAGAAATATTTTATTAAGTACATAATAAGTTGTAAAATTAAATGCGACACAAATAAAAAATAAAAACTCATACTAACTTCGTGTAAAATGTTAATAACGACAAAAACACACACGGAGGTTAATATGAGCTATAAACATCTTACACTAAACGAAAGAAATAAGATAGAGGTATTAAACAAAGAGGGCTATTCTTCTAGAAGAATAGCGAAAATTTTAGGATGTCATCATTCCACAATAGCTAGAGAGCTTAAAAGATGTGATACTGAATACGAAGCTGGCCTAGCAGAAAGAGATAAAGAATCTAAATCATCATTAAAAGGAAGAAAAACTAAAGTAACTTATGAAATATTAGAAAATATCAAAGAAAAGCTTAATTCTAAATGGTCACCTGAGCAAATTGTAGGTTGCCTTTATAAAGGAATATTAAGCTTTAAAACAATATATAACTGGATTTATTCTGGAGTAATAGATTTTGATATTTCAAGATTAAGAAGAAAAGGTAAGTCTAGAAAAAGCAAAGAAACAAGAGGAAAATTTAACATAGGTACATCTATAAGAAAAAGACCAAAAAACATAAAGTATAGGGTTTCCTTCGGACACTGGGAACTTGATACAGTTGTGTCTTCTAGAGGAAAAAGCAAGGGGTGTTTAGCAACATTTGTTGAAAGAAAAACAAGGTTTTATATAGCATTACCAATGAAAGATAGAAGCAAAGATTCAATGTTTGAAGCAATCAATAAACTTGTTAAATCACTTCCAAAAGAAGCCTTAAAAAGTTTTACATCAGATAGAGGAAAAGAATTTGCTTGCTATGATGAAGTTGAAAAGCTTGGGATAGACTTTTACTTTGCTGACCCATATTCAGCATGGCAAAGAGGAAGTAATGAAAATTCAAATGGTCTATTGAGAGAATATTATCCTAAAAAGACAGATTTAGCAGAGATATCTGAAGAAGATCTTATTAAAAATTTAATGGAGCTTAACAGCAGACCTAGGAAATGTCTAAATTATCAAACTCCATTTGAATTATTTTTACATGAACTTAGTTTAATTTAGGTGTCGCAATATTATTTGCAATTCATCACATAAAAACTTTATAAGGAGGATAAACATGAAAAACAAAAAATTTTTGGAAAGTTTAGTTAGCATACTTCTTGGCATTGTACTTGTTACTTACACTAAGGATCCCTTCTTAAGCATCTTTATCCTAATCTGCCTCTTAGCTGTCTACAAGTTAATAGGAGCTTTGGTTTTAGAAACTAAATAAAGTCTAGAGGCTCGACAGAGTCTCTTTTTATTTGATTAAATTTAACAAATCTTTACTAATAAGGAATATAATATCCTTAATAAAATTTTAGGAGGAAGTATGAAGAATATAAACTTAGACGAACCCGTAGCAAGTCTCATTGAAAAATTTCCAAATTTAAAATATATCTTAAAGGATTTGGGTTTTACTGAAATTACAAATCCCCTAGCCCTTTCTACTGTGGGAAAAATGGTTTCGATAAAAAAAGGAGCCAAGATAAAAAATATAGACTTGGATTTAATCAAGGAGAAGTTAAAAGAAGAAGGCTTCAATCTAGTTGATGAAGAAATTGTTAATGATGATGCCAGGGAAGATAATGAAAGACTTAAGCTATTAAAATCCTATATCGAAAGACTTTCCGAGGGCGAAGACTTGGAAGCTGTTAGAAGTGATTTTGTAAAAAATTTCAAGGATGTATCTTCAAAGGAAATTGTCGATGCTGAACAAGAACTAATTATGAGTGGCCTTCCCCTAGAAAAAGTCCAAAAACTATGCGACATCCACTCTGCACTTTTCCACGAAAGTAATATTGTAGATGAGAGTCAAAAGGATTTGGAAAAAATCCCAGGTCATCCCCTAAATATTTTGAGTGCAGAAAATAAAAAAATTAAATTTTTGGCTGACGAAGTTAAAAATAGTAAGGACAAGTTAGCTAAGATAATAGAGCTTTTAAAAATAAATTCGCACTATGGGAAAAAGGCTGGACTTATTTATCCCCTCTTGAAAACTAAATACAATATCAGTGGTCCTAGCGATGTTATGTGGGCTGTTGATGATGAAATAAGAAGTGACCTATCTAACATTGTAAAGACAAATTCTTATGATGAGGAAAGCTTAAATAAAATTTTAGATAGGGTCTATGAAATGATATATAAAGAAGAAAATATCCTCTTCCCCCTTTTAAAAGAAAACTTCACAGAGGAAGAGTGGAATAAAATTTATGGCGACCTTGAAGAATATGGACTAGACTTAGTTGATGATGTCCCACTTTGGAAGGACTATAGACCTAAAGAAATCCTACCTGAAGAAGAAGAAGAAGAAGTTTCTTGTGGAAGTCTTGAATTCGAAACTGGAAGCTTAAAGATAAAGGAAGCCCTTCAAATTTTTAGGACCCTTGATGCCGAGCTAACCTTTATAGATAAGGATGACTTTGTTAGATATTATTCTGAGGGTAAGGACAAAATTTTTCCTAGACCTAAGTCCTGTTTAAATAGAGACGTAGCTTCTTGTCATCCTCCAAAAGTTGTCCCAATGGTAAAGTCCTTGCTTGATGATTTCAAAAACAAAAAGAGGGATCGTCTAGTTGTGTGTAGAGATATTAAGGGAAAGAAGATCCTAGTTAAGTACCTTGCAGTTTATGATGAAGCTGGCACTTATATGGGCACCTTGGAAACAGTGGAGGACATAAGCCAATATTGATGATATGAAAAAAGCCCCCTTAGGGGCTCTTAATTAGGGATTATTTCCTTAAAATTTAATCGGCATGAAGGTATTAACCTTTGTGCCGATTTTTAAATGTCAATTTTCCCAATAAAATTCCAATAAATCCAAATGGTCTGTTTCTTTAAATTTGTACCTGGAACTTTTTCTGATTGTTCTACATAAATCTTATCTACAAAAGTTCTAATTATTTCTTGATCAAGTTCTTTAATATCCGTGTATTTCTTTACTAGATTTAGAAAGGAGCATAATCGAACCCCTAAAATAAAAAATCTCCAACAATTCTGTAAGTGAGTTTTTGGAGATGTAAATATTTGATGCTTATGTTTTAGGAACAACCCATAAAATGATAGTATGAAGATAATCATAGAAATGTGATATAATAGATAAAAATATTGATGGAGGAAAATTATGGCTGTAAGTTACAAAAGATTACTACATATGATGATTGAAAAAGATATTTCAAATCAGGACTTAATAAGAGACGCCAAGATTTCTGCAAATATAATTACAAAAATACGAAATGGACAGTATATGGCTTTGGATAAAGTAGAAAGTATCTGTTTGGCTTTAGACTGTACACCTAATGATATATTGGAATTTATACCGGAGGAGGATAAGAATAATGGCTAATAAATATCAAGTCGAAGAAAAGGAAGGTAAAATTTATTGCCCATTAATAGATAAATGGTTAATTACAAAACCCGAAGAGAGAGTAAGACAAAACTATATAGCATCACTTATAAATGATTATGGTTATTCATTAGAACAGATGGCACAAGAATTGAAAGTTAGCAATTCGCATCGTGGTCAAGGTAAGGCTCGTGCAGACATTGTAATTTGGAAAAACAAAGCAGATAAAGATGCAAAAAAATCTGCATTTATCGTGATAGAATGCAAAGCAGAAAATGTGAAAATTCATGTTGAAGATTACTATCAAGGGTTTAACTATGCTGCATGGGCTCATGCCGAATTTTTTGTTACTACGAATGAAAAAGAAACCAAATACTTCAATGTTGATCCTGCATATCTTCCACAAAAGCTTGAAGAAGTAGTTGCTATTCCTACCGCAAAAGATGTTGACAATGCAAAAAAGATTGAACAAATAAAAAATCAGACTAAAACCTTTACTCGTGATGAATTTACCAAAATACTTCAGGCTTGCCATAACATAATTAGAAATAATGATAAACTTTCTCCTGAAGCTGCATTTGATGAAATAAGTAAACTTTTATTTATGAAGATTAGATATGAACGTCAGCAAAAAGGAACAAAGGTATTTACTAGAGAAGAATATATTGCACAGGCAGACAATTATGAAAAGAATGTACGACCGGGATTGAAAGCTGCAGGTATAGACTTGCCCTATATGCAGAATCTATTTAATACAACAAAAATAGAGTTTAAGGACGATCACCTTTTCGAGGAAAGTGATGAGATAAAAATTAGGGAAAATAGTTTTGTTCAGATTTTAGAAAAACTACAGAATTTTAATCTTTCTGATACACAAGATGATGTTAAAGGCATAGCTTTTGAACATTTCCTTGGCACAACTTTCAGAGGCGAATTAGGTCAATTTTTTACACCTCGTACCATTGTTGATTTTATGACAGAAATTCTTGATCCACAAGAAGGTGAAATTATATGTGACCCAACTTGTGGGTCAGGAGGATTTCTTATTAAAGCCTTTGAATATGTTCGTGAAAAAATAGAACATGATATTAAAGAAAAGAAAGATGTACTTCGTAAATCTTTAGAAGGTGATAATTTTGATACTAAATCTGAGCAGGAACAGGCTGAAATTAGTGAGAAAATTGATGTTATGCAGGCTGCATTAAATACCGAACTTGACACAAGTGTTGAAAACAGTCGTATGTATAATCTTTCACGCAATTGTATCTACGGTACAGATGCAAATCCTAGAATGGCAAGAACTTCTAAAATGAATATGATTATGCATGGTGATGGTCATGGTGGTGTTCATCATCATGATGGTTTACTTAATGTTAATGGTATTTTTGAAGAGAGATTTGATGTGATCTTGACTAATCCTCCATTTGGTCAAAATGTTGATAAAAACCAGCTAATTTCTGACGCAGACAAGTTTACCGATGAAGAAATTAAGAAAAAGTATAAAAAGAAGTATGGTGTGGCATATGATGAGGCTTTAAAGCAAGTAGATAACAATATTGGAAAAACCCTATTGTCTCTTTATGACCTTGGTAGCACATCTACCCTGACAGAAGTACTTTTTATGGAAAGATGCCTACGCCTTCTAAAAAAAGGCGGACGTATGGGAATGGTACTTCCAGAAGGCGTGCTTAATAATAAAAATCTGCAGGCTGTCAGAGAATATTTTGAGGGAAAAGCTAAAATTATTCTTATTTGCTCAATTCCACAGGATGTATTTATCGCAGCAGGCGCAACAGTAAAACCAAGCTTGGTTTTTATGCGTAGATTTACATCTGATGAAGAATTGGAATACAATAAGTGTAAAGTTGATGCCTTAGCGGAGATTACTTCTATACACCAAGCTGAGATTGATGCAATAAAAGATGCTATCGATAACACAATTAGCCTTACAGAATCTCTAAAGGCTGACTTAAAGAAATCACAGGCAAGACTTAGACAAACTAAAAAAAATAATAAAAATACACATTTGATTGATACAGAAATAGCAGCTATTAAAAAAGAACAAATTGAAAATAGGCTGAATAAGAAAACTAATGAAAAAGAATTAAAAGGCCTCTATAAGTTAATCGAAGAAGAAACTAAACCCTTGGTAAAGAAGAAATTTGATTACGAGATTCCAATTGCTAAGATTGATGATGCAGGTATTACAACAACCGGTACTGCATCTGAAGGGAACCAGCTACCACAGTTAGTAAGTGAATATTTTACCTATAGAATGCAGAACGATTTATGGGCGCTTGTAAACAACAACATTTCTTATGTTCTAAATAGTAATAATTTGTACTGTAGAAGTATTCTTGGTCAGGAGGTGGTGTTGAATGAGCAATAAGTCGGCACTACTTTCTACCGTATTGTTCTCATCGTTTACCCAATGGGATGTAAAGCAATTCTTTTTTGAAAAGATTCTTTCGAAATATCCTGTAGAAGAGTTAGGAAAACACTTAGTTCATCAAACTAAAAAGGTTCAGTTGTCTGATGAACCTGATAAAGAATTTACCATACTTGGTGTTTCAAACAAAATAGGTATGTTTGATGCTTCAGTTGAAAAAGGACATAAGATAAAACAAAAATATCATAAAGTTGAAGATAACTGGTTAGCATATAATCCGTATCGAATTAATGTTGGTTCGATTGGTATAAAAACACAGGAATTAAAAGGTGGGTACATTAGTCCAGCATATGTTGTTTTTAGTTGTAAAGATACAATTCTACCAGAATTTCTTTGGTTAATGATGAAGTGTAATTTTTTTAATAAGCTTATCAAAGATTCAACAACTGGTTCTGTCAGACAAACTTTGCACTTTGACAAATTCGCATCTATTAAAGCCCCTATACCTTCTGTAACTGAACAGCAGAAAATTCTTGATTCGTATCATTCAAAACTTTATGAGGCAGAAGAAAATATTAATAAGGGTGATAATTATAGTAATGGCATATTACTAAGTGTACAGTCGGATGTATCAAGCTTGAAGAATGAAATAAAAAATGAAAAACCTTACTCATCAATTTTACAAATAATACCTTTTTCATCTACTAGAAGATGGGAAGTTGGATATATTCAAAAAGAAGGTAGATTAGGAACTATATATAACAGTTTCAAATATCCAGAATATAAAATTAACGATTTGAAAAAAGAATCACTTTTTGGTCTTTCTGTGAAGGCATCTTTGGATAAAAAAAAGGGAATGATTCCGGTGCTGAGGATATCAAATGTAGTTAAAGGGGAAATTGACTTTTCAGAGTTAAAATATTTGCCTGCAGATTGTGCAACAAATACAAAAGAACCTAATAAATGGATTTTACGCAAAGGTGATTTTCTAATAACAAGGACAAATGGTAGTAAGGATCTGGTAGGGAAATCCGCAATATTTAATAGTGATGAAACATACACATATGCATCATACCTTATAAGATATCGTTTTGATACAAATTTAGTATTACCTGAATTTGTAAATATATTATTTATGACACCTTTGGTTAGAGAACAAATTGCAGTTATGCGCAGGCAAGGCGGCGGTCAATATAATTTAAATAGTGATGAAATTGGAGCTATCCGAATTCCAATTCCTTCAATACCTATTCAAGAACAAATAATAAAAAAGTTCTTTGATGCAAGGGATGGAGCGAATATTTACTACAAAAAAGCAAAACAATGCAGACAAGAGGCTTTAGATAATTTTGAATTAGAAATTTTTTCATAATTAATAAAGCTGTGTAGGAGATAGATTTTCTCCTAATAGAAACACACTAATTAAAGGCAAATTTAAACTACAAACAATATGTAAATAAAAAAGATATATAGCAGCTCTGTTATACACATTTACTAACAGAATCATAACCACCGGCTAAGCCGGTGGTTTGTTTTGCCCCTATAAGGGGCTGTTACCGGCAGCATTCCATGCTTTGAACTTTCTATCTCGTGCACCATTTTTCACAGCTGGTGCTAAAGCACCTTATTTTTTGCTTTTGTTCACTTGCTCACCCGTAAATGGGTCTATAAATTCTTTTATACTTATTTGATCTGCCATGTAATCTTCTTTTAATTGATTTCTTATATATTCTTGTATCTTTTTCGCATTCTTTCCTGCTGTGTCTACATAATATCCTCTACACCAAAAGTGTCTATTCCCCTATTTATATTTTAAATTCGCATGCCTATCAAATATTATTAGACTACTTTTACCTTTTAAATATCCTATTGTTTGAGATATGCTATATTTTGGTGGGATTTCCAACAAAATATGAATGTGGTCTGGGCAGCATTCCGCTTCTATTATATTTATTCCTTTTCTATCACATAAATCTCTTAATATTTTCCTATATCTTGTTTTAATCTTCCATAAATTACTTGTCTCCTATATTTTGGAGCAAATACTACGTGATACTTACAATTCCAGGATGTATGTGATAAACTATTTTTATCCATTTTAGGATACCTCCCTTTTCTATTTATGCTACTGCCAGTAACATATCTAGTTTATCACGGGAGGTTTTTTGCTTGAAGCTAAAGCTAGTATTCCTACAACCAGCATAGCTGGTGGTTTATTCATGCTAAAGCGTACAAAAAAGCACACAGTTTTTTATATCTGTGTGTTTTTTTGTCGCTTAAAGGTTATAAATTTAATATATTTTTCATAAATCTCTAAACTGAACACTCCTTTTACGTGGAGATGGGTTCTTATACTAAACGAATTCCTAGCATCCATTCCACATTTAGTAGTCTTTACTACTATCACACACTCTCGATTTACAAAACACACAGGAATTAACCTTTATTATTATCTGAATTGATTTTTAATCTAAGAATATACAGTAAAGAATATGCCCTGTTATACAAGTATTCTATAAACTGTGGATCATTTAAAGCTTCTCTATGTTCTTTGGCGGCGTTTAAATAGTCATTATGTCTTATATCAAAATACTCATTTGACAATTTCATCAATTCGTTTAGCTCAGATTTTATTACAGAATAAACCTTAGAATTCTCGTCTTGGTTTACAGATTTTGCAAGTGATGCATATTGCAAATTTCTATTACCTTCCTGCTTTGATATCAAATACTGCAAGGAATCTATTATAAAATCTAATCCACTTTTCTTTTCCATGCGATCCTTGCTGTTTATCATTTGTTCAGAAAACTGTATTTTCCTTTCAAACATTTTATAGTCAACAATTTTATCAACTTCAAAAGATGTCTTATAACCTTGTTTTAACAGAATTCCATATTGCAATCTATAAGGTAATTTAAATATTTTTAACCTTTCATTAACTTCTATTGTAAATTGGTAATGGTGTTTACCTTCATTTATTATCCAATATTTATACGCTATTTCTAAAAAAGTTTTTATATCCTCTATATCTCCCAAGTTTGCCTTGAGTGAATTTGGATATTCTATTCCTCTATATAATTTGAATTCATAATTATAATCTAAGTTAAGATAATATGTTCCACCATTCCAGTTATCCCATCTTATATATTGATCTTTTAGTAGATCTTTAGAGGGTAACTCATTTTCAAACCATAACAAAAAAGAAGCCCAAAATCTTTTGATATTTCTATTTTCATCACTTCCCTCTTCTGGAATCTTTATTCCGTTATTAATTAAATACAACCTAAGTAATGAAATAGTCGTATTTGCATCCCTAATTTCAGTACCCGATCTCAATAAAACACTATTTTGAATTTCAGGTATTTCATTCTGAAGAACATTAGCAATCTCAACGATTAAATCAAAAATATCATCTTCTAATAGTTCACTATTTTTCCAATCCTGTATCCTTTTTATATAATCTAAAATAAATTCAGCTTTTAATTCATTCAAATTCAACACCACCCTTATAATTAATATTACATTATACATTTGATTCAAAAATCTTACTACAAAAACCATCGTTTTAAATAAAATGTTAAGTACATAATAAAAGTAAAGAAAGCCTACTTAGTGTGTTTGTTTACACTTTGTAGACTTTCTTCTTTTGTATCGCTTAAAGGCTATCAGTTAAACTTAATTTCCATAAATCCCTAACCGAACGTTCCTTTAGGGGCTTTTATTTTATGATATTAAGTATTGTGTCACAGGATTTTTCAATATCTTCATTAAAAACTTTATAAAAAATTTTCTCCTTATTTATAGAGTAATTGGCGTCATAGTATTTTATTATCAAGTCTTTAATAATAAGATCAAAGTTTTCTTCATCCACCAACTTCAAATAATTTTCGTATCTCTTTGCACTTATATATCTCCTTAAATTTTCAAATGCAGAGATTATCTCTTCTTTTTTCTCCAATCCATAGTCACTTAAATAGTCGGACTTAATTCGCTCTGTTCTTCTTTCAATTGTGTCCTCAATTAAAAAAACTTTATCAGTCTGCCCCATAGCCTTTATAAGTTCCCCAGGAAGATTTATGCTTCCTATGCGTGAGGACTCTCCTTCTACAAAGACTGGACCTCGTTTAAAACTTTTAAAGCTTTCCATAAGCTCCGACTCAAAGGTCTTTTGAGAAGGTTGTAAACCCATGCCTATTCCCCCAAAGAGGGAGCCCCTGTGTCTTGCAAGTCCTTCAAGGTCAAGGACATTCTCTCCTCGCTTCCTTAGCTCTTTTAAAATTTCCGTCTTGCCACAGCCAGTGTAGCCTTTAAGAACCACATACTTGTAATCCTCAAGGGTGTTCATAAAGTTAAGGACATATTTTCTATATGACTTGTATCCGTGATTTAACTTGTAGACCTTGTGTCCCAAGGTCTTCAAAAGATTAAAAAGTGCAGTAGAACGAAAACCTCCCCTAGAACAAAAAAGGACAACTTCATGCTCTTCTTCCATTTGGGAAATGCGCCTATAATAATCCGCAAGCTTAGGTGCAAAAAACTCCACACCTTTTTCCTTTGCTCCCTTTATATCTCCTGACACATAAAGAGTACCTACAATTTTTCTCTCCTCATTTGAGAGTAGAGGCATGGATATTGCACCTAAAATTGTCCCGTCTTCAAACTCTCCTTCACTTCGCAAGTCAATAAAGAGAGGATTTTTAAATTTTAAAATTTCTTCATAATCTGTTGCTTTAAACATAGCTTTATTATAGTTGTTTTAAAAAATTTTTTAAAGTGTTATAGTGAATGTAGAGGTGAAACGATGAAGCTTCAAGTATGCGGAGGTTGTAACGCAAAAATTTCAGCCTCCTCTTTAAAAGCAACTTTAGACATTTTGGAAGTATTTAAGAGAAAGGAAGTCTTAGAAGGCTTTGCAAAAAATGACGATGCCGCCATTATAAAATTAAGTGACGATATAGCAGTGGCACTTACCTGTGACTTCTTTCCTCCAATGGTAGAAGACCCCTTTGCCTTTGGAGAAATTGCGGCAGCAAATGCCCTGTCAGATATTTATGCCATGGGTGGCGAGCCTGTGGCAGCACTTAACTTAGTCTGCTTTCCAGAAGAGGAAGACAGAAGTATTTTGGAAGAAATATTAAAGGGCGGAGCTGCAAAACTAAAAGAGGCCCAGTGTAGCTTGGTGGGCGGCCATTCCATTCACGACCCACGAATAAAATATGGACTTTGTGTCATGGGAATTTTAAATCCCCAAAAAATTTACAGCAACAACTCTTCAAGAGTGGGCGACAAATTAATACTTACAAAGCCCTTGGGCGTTTCCCTACTCTCATCTGCAAGGACTGTGGGTGAATGTGAGGATAAGTACTTTAAAGCTGCAGTGGAATCCATGAGGACTTTAAACAAGTATGCCTGCGAAATACTTAAAAAGTATAAAGTGAATGCCATGACTGATGTGACAGGCTTCGGTCTTATAGGTCACTTAAGTGAAATGGTCTCAGACACTGCTGTAATTTATTCAAATAATTTAAAAATACTTCCCGGTGCCAAGGAGGCTGCAGAAGAATTTCTCTTTACTGCAGGAGGTCAGCGCAACAGAAAGTCTTACGCCGACTTGGTGGACTTTGAAATCCAGGACTTCGCCTTGGAAGAAGTCCTTTTCGACCCCCAAACATCAGGTGGACTTTTGGCATCACTTGCAGAAGACGGAGAAAAAGCTTTGGAAGAGTTAAAAGCTGCAGGAATTCCCGCAGCAATTGTGGGAGAAATAATTCCCACTCAAGATAAAAAAATAATAGTGAGGTAAAAATGAAAGAAATCGATGCACTTGGACTTCTTTGCCCAAGACCTGTAATACTTGCGAAAAAGTTAATTAAAGAAGAAAACCCTAAGGAATTTGCAGTCCTTGTAGACAATGAAATCGCAACTGAAAATCTATCCAAGATGGCGGACCAATTGGGTTACGACACAGAAGTGGAAAAGGAAGACAAGATCTACAAGGTAAAATTTAAAAAAGATAGGGACAAAAAGCTTGAACAAGACTACAGCAAGGATGAATTTATTGTAGTCTTTTCATCAGATGAACTTGGCATAGGCGATGAAGAATTTTCCAAAAAACTTTTGGAAGGATTTGTCTACTCCCTTTCAGAAAAAGACCAAGTCCCCACATATGTAGTCCTTTACAATCACGGCGTAAGGCTTTCCACAATAAATGAAAACACCGTAGCCGACCTTAAAAAATTGGAATCAAAGGGTACAAGTGTCCTCTCCTGCGGCCTTTGCTTAAGCAATTACAACTTAAAGGAAGAACTTAAAGTGGGACAAGTTACAAATATGGACAAGATTGTGGATTTGCAAATACATTACAGGACAGTGAAACCTTGTTGACTTACAAACTTTTAACCTTTAAGTCGGTAAACTATGCCATGGAAGCAGAGAAAAAGACTAAGGACTTAAGGACCCGCCTTATCACTCTCCCATCTTGGGTCACATCAGACTGTGGCTTCGGTCTTAAAGTGGGAGAAAACTTGGAGGACGTTTTGAAAATTTTAGGTAGAGAAAATATAGAAGGGATTTACGATCTTAAATGATTTACTTGGACAATGCATCAACAACTTTAATAAAGCCTGAGTCAGTAGGCATAGCTGTTATGGAAGGGATTAACTCTCGTCATTTCGCAAACCCCAACAGAGGCTCCTATGAAATGTCTTTAAATTCTTTAAGATCCCTTTACGATTTGCGAGAAGACTTGGGAGAACTTTTTGGCGTGGAGGCACTTAACGTGTCCCTATGCGCAAATGTCACTACTGCCCTCAACTTAGTTTTAAATTCACTTTTACATGAAAAAGATCACATAATAACTTCAATGGCGGAACACAACTCCGTCCTTCGTCCTTTAAATCACTTAAAACTTAAAGGAGTAGAAGTGTCCTACCTTCCTTTAGTAGGAGATAAAATCGACTTAAGCTACCTAAATAAACTCCTCCAAAAAAACACAAAGGCAGTGTGTCTTACAGCAATGTCAAATGTGTCGGGACAAATCACAAACTTAAAAGCTGCGGCAGACTTTTGTAAAAAACAGGGACTTATTTTGATCATAGACGGAGCACAAGCTGCAGGCAGCATGGACTTAAATTTAAAAGACTTTGACCGCACCGTCCTTTGCTTCACTGGACACAAGTCCCTTTACGGACCAGAGGGAACAGGAGGCCTTGCCCTAAAAGGAGATATAAAATTTGAAGAAGTCTTCTCAGGCGGCGGTGGAAATTCAAATGAAGAACACCAAAGCCCATTTATGCCTGACATATTTGAATACGGCACCATAAATGTCCATTCCAACTTAGGACTTTTGGCTGGAGTAAAGTATGTAAAGTCACTAGGCATTGATAAAATTTCAAAGGACCTCTTTGAACTTTCATCCTACCTTTACAAGTCCTTGAAGTCCTTGGAAGGCATAAGGCTTTATGGAGACCACGACTATCCCCACGGACCAATTGTGTCCTTTAACTACAAGAACTATGATTCAGAAGAAGTGGCTGACCTACTTTGGCAAAAGAAAGAGATCGCCACGAGGGCAAAACTTCACTGTGCCCCTCTCTTCCACAAGGCCATAGGCACAGATAAAAGAGGCATGGTGCGAGTGTCCCTCTCCACCTTCAACAGCTTTGAGGACGTGGACAAACTTATTGAAACATTAAAAATTATAGCTTAATTATAAGAAGACTTATATAAGCTATAATCTGTGAGGGAAGGGGGAAAAGTTAGATAGGTGCTAATTTAGGACTAAAAGGAAGTAGATTAAGCCTTATTTAAACTTCTATTTTAAATTAAAGGGGATAGATACAAGCCTAAATACTTGCATCTATCCCCTTTTACAAGTTCCCCAATAACAAAACAGGTCTTTAATTATTTTTATCTTTTGCCCTTTATATTTTCGTAGTCTTCTGTAATTTCGTCCTTCCATAGAAGACATTTAAGGTCTCTCTTGGGCATTCACAATTAGACCAAGCTGTGCCTATCTATCACTTAATAATATTCCCAATATCAACAATAGTCCCAAATAAAAAAACCTATGAATTTAAACTCATAGGCTTTTTCTACTTAAAGACTCCCTAAATCAGTTTTCTAAAATCCCTAATTCAATAAGCCTTTTGAAGTGACTTCTTTTTTTAATCTTCACGTCCTATGACTTCATTGTAAATTTCTTCTGACCTATCAAGGTAGATGTCAGATAGGCTTGCACGGAATGTTGGTGTACAAAAGAAGAGAGCAATAACAGCGATCACTCCAAATATTAGTGCAATTTGACCTGCTAAGGGAGTAAATAATAATATAACAAGTACAATGGCTGTAGATATTAAAGAAATCTTAAAAGCCTTAACGCCTGCCATAAAGCTTTCAGAAAATAACTTTATACCTGCCTTAACAATAAGCTTAAGGCTTTTAAAAAATGGGAGATCCCTGTATCTCTCGTCTGCCATAAAGAAATTCATGTAGGCAAAAAGAAGAGATAAAAAAATTGTTACTAGGGCATATAAAACTACTAAGTTAATAAGAGCCCTGTTGCTTTTAATTGTAGAACCATAAAATACTGCGACCCCTGCTCCTGATACAAGTGTTGCTAACAAAATTAGGATGATAGAAATGGCTACTATCAAGATATTCATCAAAAAGACCTTGCCTGTCATAGTTTTTATTCCCCTAAAGTAGTCAGAAAAACTTCCCTCCCTATTATAAAGGAGTCCCCTGCAAATTATGTAGTCTGAAATAAAAGTGACAAAGCTTGCAAGAATTGACAACTTCCCGTCAACAATACTTTTCAAGATACCAACAAGAATTGCATTGACTATGAGTATTAATAGAATAGCTCCGTGATTGTATTTTCTCATGAAATCATCTCCTTATATATTTTATGAGCCCATTTTATCACAAATTATTTTAATTTGTTGGCTTTTAATCATTATATATCGTTAAATAAAAAAATATTGCAATCGGTTTCTTTTTTATGCTATAATGTTTTTCCAAGTTCAACAATAGGAGGTGAATTATGTTTTTAAAAAGAGAAGAAATAGTGAAAAAAATTGAAAAATCCATAAAGAAAAGTGAAAGATTTATTGGAGAGGGTGAGCTAGCAACTTACATACCAGAACTTGCCAACGTTGATCCAAATGGATTTGCCTTATCTATTGTAACTACAACAGGAGATGTTTACAACTTCGGTGATATAGACACTGTTTTCTCTATGCAATCTATTTCAAAAGTTATCTCTCTTATAATGGCTTTAAAAGATAACACTATACAAGATGTATTTGAAAAAGTTGGGACTGAACCAACTAAATACAAGTTTAACTCTCTAATACCAATAGATGACAAACCATCTAATCCATTAATAAACGCTGGTGCCATTACAACAGCATCTTTAATAGTTGGTAAAGACGTGGACGAAAAGTTCCAAAGAGTTCTTAATTTAGTAAAGAAATTATCAGACAGCGAAAAGATTAGTTTCTTAAAAGAAGTTTACTCATCTGAAATGGAAACTACTGATGTCAACAAATCTATTGCCTATTACCTACGAAGCAAAAAAATCTTTTCTTTAAATGCCGATGAAGTTCTAGACCTATATATAAGAAATTGTTCCATAGGAATTAATGCAAGTGAACTTGCTCATCTTGGAGCAGTTCTAGCTAATGGTGGTTCTGATCTTGTAACAGGCGACGAAATGGTTTCAAAAGAAGCAGTTAAAATTGTCCTTGCACAAATGGCATCCTGCGGTATGTATGAAGAAAGTGGAGAATTTCTTCTAAACGTAGGAATTCCATCAAAAAGTGGGGTCAGCGGAGCAATACTTGGCATAGTACCTGGCAAATGTGGAATCTGCACTTATTCTCCAAGACTTGATGCGTCAGGAAACTCAATACGTGGCAAGAACCTTTTGAAAATCTTGTCAAACGAT
The DNA here is from genome assembly GCF_900176605.1 of Peptoniphilus vaginalis. GTDB lineage: Bacteria > Bacillota > Clostridia > Tissierellales > Peptoniphilaceae > Peptoniphilus_A > Peptoniphilus_A vaginalis. The sequence goes on along the minus strand of NZ_FXLP01000004.1, from coordinate 364,094 downwards.
CTAAATTTAAACATATTTTTATAAGGAGTAATTATGGGAACTATAATTCAAACTATTCATGACATAGGAAATTTACTTGGGCAAAAAATGTATGCTGATGCCTTCTCAATGACCACTGGTCTTTTGAGTGACACTATTTATACATACTTGCTTATACCACTACTACTTGGAATTGGACTTTTCTACACTTTCAAAATCAAGGGTGGTCAAATAACAAATATCGGACATGCAATAAAGCTGATTTCTAAACCAGCTGAGGATAAAAACTCAATTTCCCCTTTTAAGGCTTTCACAATTTCAGCCGCATCACATATTGGTACTGGTAATATCGTTGGTGTTGCCGCAGCTGTATCTATTGGTGGACCTGGTGCAGTATTTTGGATGTGGGTAACAGCTCTTATTGGAGGCGCATCATCCTTTGTAGAAAATACTCTTGGTCAAGTATTTAAAGAAAGAAACCCTGATGGAACTTTCAAGGGTGGCCCTGCTTTTTACATGGAAAAGGCTCTTGGTAAACCAAAGCTTGCAGCCTTATTCTCCGTTGTAATCGCAGTAGTTTATGGTATTAACTTTAACGCAATGCAAGCTAATACAATTGCAGCTGGATTTAACTCTTCTTTTGGTCTTGACAAAAAAATAGTAGCTCTTGTACTAATAATTCTAGCTGGATTAATTATCTTTGGTGGACTAAGAAGAATCGCTGATGTAACAAGTTTACTTGTACCTTTCATGGCAATTATCTATATGGCAGTTGTACTTTTCATAGTAATAAAAAACATTGCTCTTATACCACACATGTTTGGTCTAATCTTCAAAGGAGCTTTCTCCCTTAAAGCAGGCTTTGGCGGCTTATTTGGAACAGCAATCCTAAATGGTATTAGACGTGGACTTTTCTCAAATGAAGCTGGAATGGGTGCAGTACCAAACGCATCAGCAGTAGCAGATGTTTCTCACCCTGCAAAACAAGGTCTTATCCAAGCACTTGGAGTTTATCTAGACACAATCCTTGTTTGTTCAGCAACAGCTTTCGTTGTAATCTTATCTGGCGAAGGAATTTATGCATCAGACCTAAAAGGATTAGAAATAACACAAGCAGCCCTTGCAAATGAAGTTGGCTCTTGGTCAAATTACTTCCTAACATTCTGTGTATTGATGTTTGCCTTCTCTTCAATTGTTGGTAACTATTACTACGGAGAAAATAACATCTTAAAGCTAAACTTTGGTAAAAATGCCCTTAATATCTACAGGGTAATTGTCCTTATAGCTGTAATTCTTGGTTGCGTTGGGGACTTCTCAATTGTTTGGAACACAGGAGACGTATTCATGGGTATTATGGCAGTAATCAACTTAGTTGTATTAATATTCTTAGGAAAAATCTCTGTTGGTGTTTACAATGACTATATGAAACAACTTAAAGAAGGAAAAGATCCTGTATTTAACCCAGGCGATGTAAAAGAACTTAAACCTTACATGGATAAAATCACTGCATGGAATAAAAAATAAAAAATAAAAATCATAAATTGTAGTGTGTACCCTCTTTACTTGGTAAGCCAGTAATGAGGGTATTTTTATATATAAGAAGCCATTACAATAAAATGATATTACAAAATCCCAGTCTAGTGTATAATAAGAATTAGAGATACATAAAGGAGGAAGAGATGAAAAAAATACTTGGCTCTCTAGTGGCTAATGCCTTGTCATTCTACCTGCTAGACCTAATTTTTAATAATATATACTTTGACAAAGCGAGTGCCTTTGTGGCAATGGCAATAATCTTTTCACTGGTTAACCTTACAATAAAACCAATCCTAAAGGTTTTGTCCTTCCCAATTACACTTTTAAGTCTGGGTCTATTCTCACTTGTTGTTAACGCAGTGGTCCTTAACCTTGCCTTTAGCCTTGTGCCCACAGCCCACATTGGAAGCTTTGGGACAGCCTTCTGGGCATCAATAGTCCTAAGTTTTATAAACAGTGCTATAAGAGAATTTATAAGCAATAACTTTAACTAAAAATTTTAAAAGAAGCCGTAGGAGAAAAAATCCTGCGGCTTCTTTGTTTAACGGTTTTTAATTACATCAGTTGCAAGCTCAAGCATTTCAATGGCAAGGTTAAAGTTTTCGCCAAAGAGATTAAAGACAGCATCTTCAGAAAGGACTCCACATGGAAGGTCTTCTGGTAACTCGCCCTTGTCATACCTCTCTAGGTCGTCAAAATATTCTTGAGAGCTGTAATAATTGCTAAGCTTCATATATTCATCTTGGTGGTCAGCAAACTTTTCAATTGCAACCCTTAGGTCTTCAATCAAAGCATTGTGATCATTTAAAATATTTTCCATCTCGCTAATTCTCTTAACAGGATCCATAACATCCTCCTTTATTAAATAAGAAAAACTCTTTTGCATTTACGATTATAATATAAAACTTTTGTCTGGGAGGGAATTTCTATAAATTTAACCTAAACTTAATCATAACCACCGGCTAAGCCGGTGGTTTGTTTTGCCCCTATAAGGGGCTGTTACCGGCAGCATTCCATGCTTTGAACTTTCTTTCTCGTGCACCAATTTTCACAGCTGGTGCTAAAGCACCTTATTTTTTGCTTTTGTTTACTTGCTCACCCGTAAACGGGTCTACAAATTCTTTAATGCTTATTTGATCTGCCATGTAATCTTCTTTTAATTGATTTTTTATATATTCTTGTATCTTTTTCGCATTCTTTCCTGCTGTGTCTACATAATATCCTCTACACCAAAAGTGTCTATTTCCATATTTGTATTTTAAATTCGCGTGCCTATCAAATATTATTAGGCTACTTTTCCCTTTTAAATATCCCATCGTTTGAGATATACTGTATTTTGGTGGGATTTCTAACAACATATGGATATGATCTGGACAGCATTCTGCTTCTATTATATTTATTCCTTTTCTATCACATAAATCTCTTAATATTTTTCCTATATCTTGTTTTAATCTTCCATAAATTACTTGTCTTCTGTATTTTGGAGCAAATACTACGTGATACTTACAATTCCAGGATGTATGTGATAAACTATTTTTATCCATTTTAGGATACCTCCCTTTTCTATTTATGCTACTGCCAGTAACATTAATAGTTTATCACGGGAGGTTTTTTGCTTGAAGCTAAAGCTTATTTTCCTACCACCAGCATAGCTGGTGGTTTATTCATGCTAAAGCGTACAACAAAAATAGCTGACTCCTAAAGGTGTCAGCTACAAAAATTTATTTTATTAGTCTTCCATTAAATACTTCACTGTTACTGCTGCCATGGTCTTGGCACATACTATCATAGCATCTTCTCTGATGTCAAATTTAGGATTGTGGTTTGCATAGGGTGCGTCTTCTTTTTTTGCCCCTACAAAGTAAAAACAAGATGGCCTTTCCTTTGCGTAGTAGGCAAAATCTTCTGATGCTGTTTGAGGTCCTCCATCGTAAATTTTTTTGACTTCTTTTATATCTGCTTCTTTGATTGCATCTACTACAAGGTCTGTCATGGCTGGGTCATTGTAGAGGACTGGATAGTCGCTTTTGCATTCTACTTGGACTTCCATCCCAAAAGTTTCGCCAATTCCCTTGGCAATTCTTTCTATTTCTCTTTCAATTTTTTCTCTTGTTTCATCTGACATAGACCTTATGTCTCCTGTTAATCTCACAGAGTCCTTTATTATATTAAAGCTTCCTTCTCCCTCAAAGGAACCAATTGTGACAACTCCATTTTCAAAGGGAGACACCCTTCTTGATACAATAGTTTGAACTGCTGTGACAAAGTGTGAAGCTGCAACTATAGAATCATTTGCTAGGTGAGGCATAGATCCATGACCGCCTACCCCTTGGAACTTAATAGAAAACTTTGACCTACCTGTTTGGGTATTGCCCTTGTGGTATTGGACTTCTCCGTAGTCCATTGCTGACATTACGTGAATACCAAATACATTATCCACCCCGTCAAGGACCCCAGCTTCAATCATTTGCTTTGCTCCTCCTGGAGGTGTCTCTTCTGCGTGTTGGTGGATAATTACAATCTTACCCCTTAGTTGGTCTTTCTTTTCTCGCAAGATGTCTGCCAAAACCATTAGGTAGGCTGTGTGGGCATCGTGACCACAAGCGTGCATTACTCCTTCATTTTTTGATGCAAAGGGAAGTCCTGTCTCTTCTTGAATTGGAAGGGCGTCAAAGTCTGCCCTAAGTCCAATAGTCTTGCCAGGCTTACCTGTGTCAATGACAACCCTAAGTCCATTGCCTCCCATATTTTTTGTGACTTCCACATCCTTGCCCTTGTAGTAGTCAGCGATGTATTTTGCAGTTTCAACTTCTTCAAAGGAAAGCTCTGGGTTCTCATGAATGTGGCGACGGTGTTTTACCATCTCATCTTGTCTCTTATCTATCTCGTCAAAAATTTCTTTAAGTAACATATTCTCCCCCTCTTTAATTTTTATTTGACTAAATTATACTCCTAAAAATTTGCATTTAAAAGGGACTAGAAAACTAGCCCCACTTAATTTTATAAATTTTTAAACTTAGTCTTTCTTAAAGAACTCTACTCCTCCTGTGAAGATGTCTTCAAGTTCCATGTCCCTAATGTTCTTAAATGTGTTTTCTACAAATCTTTCGCTGTGTCCCATCTTGCCGAGGATTTTTCCGTCTTCTGACATTAGTGCTTCTACGTTTAATGCTGAACCATTTGGTGCATCTGCGTAGCAAAGAGCAACTTGTTCCTTGTCTAAGATTTCCTTGATTGCTTCTTCACTTGCAATAAATCTTCCTTCTCCATGAGAAATTGGAACCTTATAAGTTTTGCCTTCTTCTAGTTTAGCAAGCCATGGTGAATTGTTAGACATGACAACTGTGTCCACAACTCTTGCTATGTGTCTTGAGCAAGTGTTGTATGTTAAAGTTGGGTCATCTTCTTCAAGGTCCTTGATCTTGCCGTAAGGAAGAAGTCCTGTCTTAACTAGGGCTTGGAAGCCGTTACAAATTCCAAGGATTAGTCCGTCGTTAACTTCTAATAGAGTTTCAATTGCCTTCTTAACTTTTTCTGACCTAATTACATTGGCTATAAATTTACCAGATCCACCTGGCTCATCTCCTAGTGAGAAGCCTCCAGGTATTGCAAGGATTTGTGCCTTGGAAATTTTTTCTGCCAATTCCTCTATAGATTCTTGAAGGGCCTTGTCGTCCTTGTTCCTAAAGATTACGACTTCTGCTTTTGCTCCAGCTCTTTCAAAGGCTCTCGCTGTATCGTATTCTGAGTTTGTGCCAGGGAAGGCTGGTATAACAACCTTAACCTCATCAACTGGCTTCTTAGACTTCATCCTTCTCTTTGGAGCCTTAGCTTGGTCAATCTTTTCTAGCTTATGTGAGTCAAGTGGCTTGAAGATTTTATCCATTCTTGTGAGATATGCCTTAGATAATTTTTCTATATCTAGCTTTTCTCCGTTGACAATCATTTCATCTTCTTTAAAGTCACCAAGCTTTTCTATGAAGTCCCTGTCTTCTAGGTACTCAACTATAAAGGATCCGTAAAGTGGTGAGTAAAGGTCATCTAATTTTATGTCAAAGCCCACATTGTCTATTGCCATTTCAAAAATTTGTGGAAGGCTGCCCTTGTGAGTTATAGCTGCGGCAGAAATTATATTTCCTCCTTCTATTTCTTTTTGAAGATTTAAGAAATTTTCTTTCGCCATGTCAAGGTCAAGTGCCCCAATGTCATCTCTCTTAGTTCTTATAAGACCAAGCTTGCCCTTGCCCTTAAATTCTGGACTGATGATATTTTTCACATCCACAGTATTAACTGCAAAGGAAATTAGAGTTGGTGGAACATTTATGTCTTCGAAGCTTCCACTCATGGAGTCCTTGCCCCCAATTGGTGGTGCATCAAAGAATCTTGATGCCTTTAGGGCTCCAAGAAGTGACTTAAGTGGTTTTGACCATGCCTTCTTGTTGTCCATCTTTTCATAAAATTCTTGGAAAGAAAGTCTAATGCCTTCAAGGGGTGCTCCTGCTGCCACAAGTTTTGCAATAGATTCAACTACTGCGTAATAGCCACCAAGGAATTGTGATTCAAAAGATAATTCTGGATTAAATCCATAGGACATAACTGAAGCTGTTTTTGATTCGCCATCATCTGTTGGGATAAGGGCTGCCATAACTTGGGCTGGTGTATTTTGTTTTTTACCTCCAAGAGGTTGTAAGACTGTTGATGCACCTACTGATGAGTCAAAAAGCTCAATCATATTCCTCTTAGAAGTTATATTTAAGTCTTGTAAATATTTTTCAAGGTCTTCTAGTCCATCCTTCTTATTTAAGAATTTTGGAAGGTCTTCACTTACAACTTCAACTTCTTCAAACCTCTTTGCTCCAGTTTGGTTTACAAAGTCGTAACTCATATCGCAGATAAGTTCATCCTTGTAGTACATCTTTAATCTCTTGTCGCCAGTTACCCTAGCAACTAAGGTAGCTTCAAGATTTTCCCTTTCAGCAAGTTCCATAAACTTGTCTACGTCGTCTTTGTCTATAACAACTGCCATTCTCTCTTGAGATTCTGAAATTGCAATTTCTCTTGGCTTTAGTCCCATGTACTTTAGGGGAACCTTATCAAGTTTTACTTCGATGGAGTCAGCAAGCTCGCCAATAGCAACTGAAACTCCACCTGCACCGAAGTCGTTACACTTTTTGATTAGCTTTGCTGCTTCAGGATTTCTAAATAGTCTTTGGATTTTTCTTTCTTCTGGAGCGTTACCCTTTTGCACTTGGGCAGATTCTGTTTCAATAGAAGAAACCTTGTGAGACTTTGATGAGCCAGTTGCTCCACCAATGCCATCTCTACCAGTCCTTCCACCAAGAAGGATAACTACATCTCCTTCAGTAGGTTCGATTCTCTTTACATTTTCAAGAGGACAAGCTGCTATAACTGCACCAGTTTCCATCCTCTTTGCCACATAACCTGGGTGGTATAATTCGTCAACAAGTCCAGTTGCAACTCCAACTTGATTGCCGTAAGAAGAGTAGCCAAGTGCTGCTTCTGTGACAATTTTCTTTTGTGGCAATTTTCCCTTAAGAGTTTTTTCAATTGGAGTAAAAGGATCTCCTGCTCCAGTTACCCTCATGGCTTGGTAAACATAGGACCTACCAGAAAGTGGGTCTCTTATAGCACCACCAAGACAAGTTGATGCACCGCCAACAGGTTCAATTTCTGTTGGATGGTTGTGGGTTTCGTTCTTAAACATAAGTAGGTAGTCACGGTCTTCTAGCTTGCCCTCAACTTCTACCTTTGCCTTGATTTTTACAGAGCAAGCATTGATTTCAGATGAAACTTCTAGGTCTTCTAGCTTTCCATTTTTTCTAAGTTCCTTGGATAAAATTGTGCCAAGTCCCATTAGGGTAACTGGCTTTTTAACTCCAAGCTCTTCTCTCATCTTTAAATAGTCATCAAAAACTCTTTTGATTTCCCTATCAAGTTCAGTAACAACATTAAAGTCAACATCAAGCTCTGTGTTAAAAGTTGTGTGCCTACAGTGGTCAGACCAATAAGTATCAATTATTGCCACTTCAGTTTCATTTGGGTCCCTGTTTTCTGACTTGAAGTAGTCTTGCAATACCTCTAAGTCTTCTGGACTCATAGCAAGGGACTTTTCTTCAACAAATTTAATAAGTCCGTCCTTGTCAAGTTTATTGAAACCATCATAAACTAGGTTTTCGTGATTTTCCTTTGCATCTTCCCTAAGTTCAGTTTCCTTATATACATCAACTTCTTGAGAGTCAACTGGGTTAATTAAGAATGCTTTTATCTTTTCAAGGTCAGCTTGACTTACTCCTCCAATGTCATAAACTTCTGTGACCTTGGCTCTTAGCTTTTCATCAGTGAAAAGGGCAAGAGTTTGGATAAGTCCCTCTTCTCTGTTGTCAAATTGTCCTGCTTGGTATTGGATCCCAATAGGATTTTCAAAGGAAGCTTCTAATTTTTTGTAGTCTTCATAGTAAACTTCTTCTACTGGAGCTTCATAAAAAACGCTGGCTAAAGTTTTTTCTAAACTTTCATCTTTTATATCGACGTCATATCTCCTGTAGGTTTTTATATAAGTAGTTTCAATTCCAAGAGAGCTTTTAATTTCTTCTCTTAGGTCCTTTGATTGGTGGTCAAATTCATTTTTCTTGCAGATATAAATTCTCTTAACATTATTTTTCATCTTGAACTAACTCCTTTGGCTCCACTGCGTAAGTTCCATTAAAGCAAGCTTCGCAGAATTTATTTTCTTTCATCAAAGTAGCATTTAACATTCCCTCCATAGATATAAAGGCAAGGGAATCTGCTCCAATCTTCTTCCTCATTTCTTCCACAGAATAATTTGCAGCAATAAGTTTTTGTCTGGAAGGTGTGTCAATTCCATAGTAGCAAGGGAACTTTACTGGAGGAGAAACTATTCTCATGTGGACTTCCTTGGCTCCAGCCTTTTTCATTCTCTTGATAAGATTTTTGGAAGTTGTTCCTCTTACAATGGAGTCATCAACTAGGATAATTTTCTTTCCCTTTAAAACAGTTTCAAGAGGGTTGAGTTTTAATTTTACAGAAAGCTCTCTTTCTTCAGCAGTTGGTTTTATAAAGGTCCTTCCCATATACCTGTTCTTTACAAGACCTTCGGCAAAAGGAATCCCAGATTCTTGGGCATAACCCATGGCTGCTGGAGTACCAGAGTCGGGAACTGCAATTACAAGGTCTGCCTCAATAGGAGCTTCTCTTGATAAAATTTCCCCACACCTTCTCCTAAAGTTGTAGGAGTTAACCCCATCTAAGGTAGCGTCAGTTCTTGCAAAGTAAACATACTCAAAGATGCAGTGCTTCTTTTCATCTTTTTCAAAATAGTCTGAGTGAATTCCATCCTTATCCACAACAATAATTTCTGAAGGTTCAACATTTCTTATGGCATCAGTTCCAATAATTTCAAGAGGAGCATTTTCAGAAGCAATTATTACTTCTCCATTTTTTGCCCTTCCAATAAGAAGTGGTCTAAAACCATTTGGGTCCCTAAAGGCAATTAACTTGTCTTCAAAAAGCATTACAACACTGTAGGCACCCTTTATCCTTGCCATAGTTTTCTTAACTGCTTCCACTATGTCGCCCTTGTAATATTTTGCAACTAATGAAAGGATAACTTCCGTGTCAATAGCAGTTTGAAAAAGCATACCTTCATCTTCAAGTTCATCCCTAATAGATTGATGGTTCACAAGATTTCCATTGTGAGCTAGGGCAAACTCCCTGTTCTTTGAAAAGGCAAGTAGGGGTTGTGAGTTGTACTTATAGGATCCACCTGCTGTTGCATAACGAACATGACCTATACCAACATTTCCCTTTAGCTTTAAAAAACTTTCCTCATCAAAGTTGTCATAGACAAGTCCCATATCCTTGTCTAATATCATGTCCTTGCCATTAAAAACGCAAATACCTGATGCTTCTTGTCCCCTGTGTTGAAGGGAGTTGAGTCCGTAAAATAATTTCTTACTCACATCATTTTGTGAGTATATCCCAATAACGCCACACATTATTCTTCCACCTCGTCCTTCCTAAAATAAAAATCTTCCATTCTTCCTCCAATTAAAAAAGCTCATCAAAAAGATGAGCCAAAAATACATATTAAAAAATTAGTCGCAAATATAGAGTCTATAAGGCTGTGAAATTTATCCCTAAATAATTTTGAATTCATAGGATATGACAACATAGCTAATAACCTCCATAATGTAATGAATTAATTATATCATAAATTTTTTTATATTGTGAAAATACATTTGAATTTTAAATTTTTCTTGATTAATTATTATCTAGGTCTTAACAAGTTTTTTCTTATAAGCTTCTAAAAATAATTTTATTCTTCCTTCTTCTTTGCCGCCAAGCTATCCACCATAAAGATGGCAAACATTGTGTAAAGAAGCCAAGACTTCTGTGGATAGGAAAGATAAATTGGTTCCCAGATAGGCTTGAACTTCTCCTTGTAAGCTCGTAGACCTTCAAAGGAATAGAACTTGTAGCCAAACTTATAGACCAAGTAAGCAATCTTTTCTTCCACAAAACTGTTGCTATTGATTCCAACATTGGAGAGTGGTGCCATACCCATTTCAAAATATTTTTTACCCTTGTCCTTAAAGTAGAGGAAGAGATTTAAAAATAAATATTCCATAATACTGTTGGGAGTTCCCTCTCTATAATACCTCATGAGGTCAATTGTTGCCCAGGTATCTCCAGGGTGGGGCATAATATTTGCAAAGGCAAGGATCTTTCCATCTGCATCTTTTACTATTGCCATGTCACAAAGGCCTAGATAGTCCCTGTCAAAGTAGCCAAGAGAAAATCCCTTTTCCCTTCTTCCTCCAAGCCAGTCATTTGAAATCTCTTCAAGAGTATCTAAGAAGTCCTTGTCAAAGGGACCACTTACTACTTCAAAACTGTAAGAGTTCTTTTCAAATTTTGACATTACATTTCTTTGTGACTTGTGGTCACGACCCTCCAAACTAAATTCTTCTAGGTCAATGGATGCAGTTTCACCAAACTTTATAAAGGAGAAGCCAAAGTCATGAAGCTTAATAGTTTCTTCTTCTCCAACTTCATAAAAAATTGCCTTGTAACCATATAGGTCTGCATCACTTACAAATTTTTCAAGTAGCTTCTTGTAGTCCTCCTTCTTGCCAAAGGGTGACCCCATGACAATAACCCTATCCCAGTAGGTGTAAAGGGATATACCACAAGTTGCCTGACCCTCTTCTTCATAGTAATAAATTTTCTTATCACCAACTAGGGCAAGGGGAGCTTCTGGTCCAGACTCGTAGTCTGATAAAATCTTCATGACCTTATCTATGTCTAGCTCTTCACCTAGCTTAACTCTTTCGCCCTTTAAATATCCTATCAAGGTCTTCATTATAAAAATTAAAATCAAGAAGAAGAAGAAAAAGTTGAGGAAGGACCTTTCAAAGGGAATCAAGAGAAAATCCTTGTAGTTTAGGGGAGTGAGCCTATAATTTAAAGCCACAAAATAAATTGTCACAAGAGAGATTGATGCAAGGACAAGTAGGTCCAGGGTAAGGGTCTCTGGTGAGTAAACAAATTGCTCTCTTGTTGCCACGTCTTTAGTTTTTACACCAAGGTAAATTAATATTAAGATGTATAAAATTTCAATTAAGCCAAAGCCTGAAAAGATTGAATAAATTAAGGCTAGGCTCAAAATTATTATACTTAGTATTCCTGCCCTCTTCACTCTTTCCCTCTTGGCTCGTCCCAAAATAATAAAGGCAAGCCCAAAGATTATGCTTGGAAATTGGTAGAGCAAGTTGGCATTTATGGGAGAAAAGTTTCTAAGCCAATGAAACTTTGACAACTCGTCGGGAATTGTGGATGAAAAAATCATAAAGGCCCCGCCAAGGTAGAGCATGAGAGAAAAGAGATCAAGACCCAAAGACTTTATTATTCTAGAGGGAATTTTGTCATTCTTCTCATCAAAGATAGATCCCAAATCATGAACAAAAAATACTGCACCAAGCATAAAGGGAAAGATGTAGTAAAAGAGTCTGTACAAGAGAAGCCAAGATAAAATTAAATCTGTTTCAATACCAAAGGACTTTAAGGCACCCAAGATAACAAGTTCAAAGGATCCCAAACCACCTGGTATAAAGGAAGCAAGACCAAGGATGCATCCAATTACAAAAACTCCAATGACCTTAAATACACTGAGTCTTACACCAAGAAAAAGTCCTATTGTGTAGAAGAAAAGACTTGCACAGGTCCATTCAACAAGAGAAACCAAGGACACGTCTCTTGCATATTTTTTGGAAATGGAAAAATCTCCATCATTTTTAAATTTTGAAACAAAAAACAAAACTGGATAGTAGAGGATTGCTCCAAAAAGCCAAGGGCTATAGTGAAGGAGAACTTCCTCTCTTGATATGAGTATATAAATTAGGGACAAGAATGCCCAGATTGATAGACCAGCTATGTCAAACAAGAGGGACTTAACTAAAAACTTTAAAAGATTTTTGTCCTCCTTGCCCTGTCCATAGTATCTTATCCTAAGACCAAGATTTATAACTCCGCCAAAGCCTATTAAGTTGTTAAAGGAGTTAACTGTAATAGACCTTTTGATTATGTAAGACTTTTTCCTGTCGAGTTTCAAAAAGTCACTTAACAAGATATCATAAAATATCATTGGGGATACGGCAAGAAAACCCAAGACTCCCATAGCAAAAACTTTTACCAAGGAAAGTTGATGAAAGATTGCTGAAATTTCTTCTAAGGAAATCTCCCTTCTTAGTTTTGTAAATTCAAGGACAACAAGTAATATGACCCCGCCAAGGAAGATGGGTCTTATCCAAGATAATATTTTTTTTAAATTCTTCATTTCTTCACCTCTTTTTTTAAAAAATCAAGGACCACCTTGTTGTACTCCTTGGGGTTTGACCTGGCAACCTTGTGACCGTGATTTTTTATAATGTATAATTTAGATTTTTTTATTTTTTTAGCAATTTTATAAAAATTCTCAAGATAAATTAAGTCCCTTTCTCCAGCCAAAATCAAAACTGGGAAGTCAAACTTCTCGTAGTCCGAGTCCTTTATCTTTAGCTTAGAGAAAATCAATGAGTAGACAGAGAAATAATATTCAAGACTTGTGAAGATCTTGGATAAAAACAATAAGTTGTAGTAAAAAATATAAGATAAAATCCTTGGTATCAACTTGACTTGAGAAAATTCTTTGTTGGGAGAATTTAAAATAAGTCTTTTAACCCTATTTGGAAAATTCTTGGCAAAGGTTAGGGCAAGATTTGCTCCATCAGAAAAGCCAAGAAGGTTTATCTTATTAATTTTTAAAAAGTCCAAGACATCTAGGACATCAAGAGATAGGTCCTCCATATTTAAGTCCTTAGACCTGTCACTCTTCCCGTGACCTCTTGTATCCATGGCGATTACTCTGTAAATTTTTTTAAATTCCTTTATTTGCTTTTCAAAAAAATTGGAATCGTCGCCGTTGCCATGAAGGAGAAGAAGGTCCTCGCCCTCTCCAAGAATTTTTACAAAAATCCTTGCACCGTCGCGAACTCTAATAAATTTTTCCATACCATCACCTCACTCGTCCCTCTCTACTTGACCTATTGTACCACTATTTTCTTATTTTTTCTTAAAAGAAGCTTATATTCTATTAGTCATACGGAATCAAATTATAAATGTCTAAAAATTTTTTAAGATGCTTTTATATTTATTGCTTACAAAAAATAATTTTGCTAAAATATCTACCGATAATATTTATCAATTTAGGGAGGACACAATGATTAAAAAAACATCTGTGATTTTTATCTTGTGCTTAACGCTTTTATTCAATTCAATAAGTGTATTTGCACAAGCTACAAATGACAAAAAAGTAAGTTTAAAACTAGAACATCAGAATAATGACTACATGGAATTCTCCATAGAGCCAAAAAGTCTTATTAAAGAAATTAAAGGAGTAAAGACCGACACGGTGTTTATTCATGAAAAAATGAATAAGGCCAGCTTTGGATGGGTTAGTGGGAAAAAAGGATACTCCATTGAAGGAGAAAAACTTTACATACCACCTATTAAGAACAAACATACTATAACTCTTGAGCTAAATGATGGAAGAAAGCTTCATTTTATCCTAAAGGATGGCAAGTGCAAAAGCATAGACCTAGCACATCCACCAAAGGGAAAAATTCACTTAAAGTTAGAGGGTTATTTTGAGGGTGCTCTTGTGGGACAAAGAAAGTATGATGCAGTAAGTGCATCAACTGGAGCTGCAAGTGACAACAAGAACTCCGACATAAAAGTCTATGGTCAAATAACCGAAGAAAACCAAGCTCCTGATCCAAAAGCTTGGAAAGAACTTTCCAAATCTGATATAGAAGTTGATAAGGGCTTAACAAAAATAACTTTAGACCCTAAGTCTGGAATGAAAGCTAACTTTAACGCTTCGGACTCTTCAATTACCCTAGCAGGTGAACCAAAAAATGTTGGTGACTATCCTGTAAAGGTAGAACTAGTTGATATATATGGAAGAAGAGCTACTAGTAATGCTGCTTGGTTCTCTGTTTCTGATATAAAATCAACTTACCTAGATAAGGTAATGAAGGATGTAAATACAAAACTTAAAACAACTCAAAATAACAAGGTCTTATTCAATCAAGAACCTTGGTATATTGGTTATTTCAATGAAAATAATAAGGGAGCTAATCAATCTTTTACTGTTCCCAAGAACATAAATCTATGGCTAGGATCTCATGAAAGTGGAACCTATGGACAATTAGGATTGATTTTGCCAATAAGTGAAAATCCAAATAGAGAGAAATTCCAATATAGACCTGATGAAGAAAGAATTCCTATTCAAAATTTCATCCTAGAAGAAGGAACTAATCTTACACTTGTAAATATGAAGGTCTTCTCTGGAGTAAATATAATTGTAAAAAAAGGTGCTACTTTAAATGTTCATGATTCATCAATTTATGGAAGAATAACCGTTGATGGCGGTAGACTTAGGATAAACTACGATCCTAAGGGAACTTTTAAAGGTGAACTTGGAAAATCTTCAGGTGCAAAAGTTGTTTCTGGATCATCTATCCAAGGACAAATCATCCTAAAGGATGGAGCGGTTTTGGAAAGCTCTTATATTTATTCAAATACAAATAATTTGACAGATGCCAATAAGGCTATAAAAAATACAAGACCTGTTGTCCTTGTTAAGGGTAAGGCCTTTATAAAGGGAAATGTTTTTGTAAAAGGAGATGAATCTCCAACAGGAAGTGAAGCAAATGGATTGCCTTATAGGGGTCAAACTGGTATGGAAATTGATGGTGGATCTCTTACTGTCTTAAAGGATTCAAATCTTTATGTATATGGTGGTGGAACCGCTGCAACTACATCTCGTGGTGGTAATGCCCTTGTTCTTAAAAATAAGGGTAAAGTTTTAGGTGACGGAGGTCTTGCCCTTATGGGTGGAACTGGTCAAACTGGAGAAGGTGGCTACGCTGCTTGTGGCGATGGAATAATCTCAACTAAGTCTGCCTACCTAAGAGGTGGAAATGGAAACACTGAAACACCTGCAAAGGAAAATAGTGTTAAAATAACAAAAAATGTTATAGGAAGTATCAATAACGGTAAAAATGGAACCGGCAAAGTAGCAGAAGAATATCCTGAGTTCTGGGGACACAGTTCTATTCCTAAGATATTAGATGAGAAGAAAATAGGAAGTAATCTTATCAATCCATCAGGAGATAATAAAATTGAAGGCGAAACTCCACCTGTTTTTGAAGACAAAAAACCAGGCAAATTCCTTAAAAGAGTTGAGCTTGTTACTAATTCTTTCCACAACAAATCAACACAAATAAATGGAAAAAGCGACGACTCAAAGGAATGGATAAATAAATTAGCTAAGGGCGAGGGAGAGGTTAAACTTGGAGAGGAAAAGTTAAGCCTTGTTAAAGATGAAGTCCCTGGACAAAAAGGCTATAAGGTTGAAGGTGATTTCCTTTATGTTTATGGAATTAAGATTGGTGATACAGTTAATATAAACGTCACTGGTTATATTCCAATAATTTTAGATGCAATTGCAAATTCAAATCCTAACATTGCATATATGTTAGTTCTCCATAAGGGAGAAAAGGAAGAAAGACCTTATCTTCCTGAAAAAGAGGTTGATATTTCAGATGAAAGTGTCAATGCTGCAAAAAATTATATTAATGATATTACAATAAATAAATCTGCCCTAAATCAACCAGGTGTAAATATTGATAAAAATTCTTCAACTATAGGTGCTTTCAAAGAAGCAATTAACAAAGCTAAAGAACTTGCTAACAAAACAAGTCTTAACGATGAAGAAAAGAAGGAACTTGTTTCTTACTTCAATAATAAGTTTGAAGAACAAACAAAAAATATTAAGCTAGATATGAATCTAGAATCTTCAAAAGTTATAACTAATAAATATGATAACACTAAGCTCCATGCACAATTAAATGGCGGAAAAGTAAGCTACTCCTCTGAGTTGCAAAATCTTTCTAAAGATGCTTATCCTAAGCTTACAATTTATAGGATTGATAAAAACTCCTATGAAACAAGACAAAATTTAGATGCAACTTCTGGGGCAACTGTTCCAAAATTTGAAGATCACATTTTAGATGGAAAATACTATGACATTAAGAAGCTTCCAAATAACAATCAAGATAGGACTTCTGTGACAAGCAATAAATATGAAATAAGTATTAAAGAAAATGAATTAAAAAAAGACTTCCCAAATACGGAACTTTTAAAAATTGTTTTCTCTGTAGAACTTGCTAATGGCATTTATGCAAAAAGCTCTGACTTTGTATTTCTAAATGACACAAAGACTGAAGATAAGCCTAGTGAAAATCCATCAACAGAAAATAACAATACTTCAATTGTAGAAGAAAAAGATCCTATTAAAGAAGAGGCAAATAAAAATATTGCCAAGCCAAAGACAGAATCCACAGGTCATTATGAATACAGGCTAACAAAAAATTATTCGCCAACAAAAGTTAAGCATACTAAAAAGACTTCTCAAAAATCTTTTATAGCTGGCTATCCTAATGGATTATTTAAACCAGACAGTTCTGTCACAAGAGCTGAAGCTGCTCAAATGCTTTGGGTCTTAGAAAATGCCACTGCATCAAACTTAAAAGCAGATTTTAAGGACGCAAAAGACTCTTGGTACAACCAAGCTCTTAACTATACAAGATCTAAGGGAATGTTGCTTGCTAAGGATGGTAATATTAGGCCTGATGTCCCTATGACTAGGGGAGAATTTGTTAGAATGTTATACCCTCTTCTAGCAGATAAGTCAGGTGGACCAAGATTTAATGATATTGCAGGTCATGAGTTTGAAGCCGCAATATTAAGAGCCAGTGCCAATGGAATAATAAAGGGCTATCCAGATGGAAGCTTTAAACCTGATGGAAAAGTCACAAGAGCAGAAACAGTTACTATGCTTAATAAATTATCTAATAGATATTTGACATTAGATGACTTAAAGAAAAATAATTCTAAAATAAAAGAATTTTCTGATGTTAAAAAATCTCATTGGGCATACTTGCAAATTATGTCAGCTGTAAACTACCCTATCATAAATGAAGTTACAGAAACTTATTACACTTATAAGGATGGATATGAAGAATCTTGGGACAAGGTTTGGGTTGAAAATTCTAATGAAGTTTCTGAAGATAAGAACCAAAATAATAAACCAGATTCAAATGCAAAAAAGGATTATATTGAAAGTAAATTAGATGATAAAACTTCTAATGTTAATATCGAAGGAAAATTTACTAAAGATGCAAAGCTTGTTGTTGTAGATAAATCCACTACAAAGGATGGTAAGCTTACAATAACAATTCCTGAAACTATTTTAAAGGATTATAAAACTCTAAAGCCTGAACCAAATAAGTCTTATGAAATTGTAAAATCCCTTGATATAAAAGTACTTGGTGACTACCAAGGAAAGCTTAAAATAAGCTTGCCTCTTGGTGAAGAAAATAATGGAAGAAGGGCTATTATAAAGCACCTTTCAAAGGATGGTTTAAAAACTTATACATCAACTGTCGAAAATGCTAGCGTAAGCTTTGAAGTAGATAGCCTATCACCTTTTGTTGTTATAGTCGAAAAGGATAAAGTTGATAAGGAACTTGTAAATCTAAAGAAACAACTCCAAGAAAAAATTGATCTTGCAAAGGCAAAGGAAGAAACTAAGTTTACAAAAAAATCCTTTGATGCCTTAAAAACCGAAATAGAAAAAGCAAACTCCTTAAAAGATTCTAATGATAAGGAAGCTTTAAAAGTGGCATTAAAAGACTTGCAAAATTCACTTGACTCTTTGATAAAACTTGGCGATTCATCAATTCTAGAGAAAAGGCTAATTGAAGCCTTCAATCTAACAAAAGATGAATCTTACACAGAAGATTCAAGGAAAACTTTAAATAACTTCTTAAATAGATTTCCAGGTTATAACTTCGATAATGTCACAGAAGATGATATTAAGCATGAGTTAAAGCTAGTTGAAGAAGCAATTGCTAAGCTTGTAAAAAAACCAAGCCAAGTGATGGTAGAAGTATTAATTAATAAGGGTGGCTCTTCAAGTGTTAATCTAAAGGGAATTCTTGGAAAAACTTTCGCAGACTTGACAAGTCCTTCTGGCAGCTACAAGATTGAAGATCCAAGTATGAGTGGTAAAGTCTTCCTTGGTTGGAAAATAAATGATGGCTTAGAACTTTTATCAAGCGAATCCTTGAATGCAAAAGTCCTTACACAAGATATGGTTAAGGATGGAAAAATTAAAATTTCTGCTGAGTTTAAAGATGAAGTTAAGCCTTCACAAGAAGACGCTAAGACACCTAAATTTATATCATCTACTAAGAAATATTTCGCACTTGTTATTGACCCTTCTGATGATGACACAATTGCCTGGCTTAATCTTCTAAAGGGCTCTACTGTTAATGTTTCTAGATATCCAAGTGGAGAAAAACTAAACTCTATCCCACGTTATTCTACAGAAACTGGATACTATGTATTTACTAATTCTTCTCTTGTAGTTAGCGGTATAAATATCGGAGATATAGTTAAGGTGGAAGTTCCTGGCTATAAGGATGTCTTTGTTAGGGCTGAAAAATATAGTTATAGCTACAACTTAGTTCAAATTGAAAACCCTGAAAAGAAAGAAGGCTCTGAACCAAAGCCTGCACCTAAAGTTAGTGTAGAAGTATTGGTTAATAAGGGTGGTTCTTCAAGTGTTAATCTAAAGGGAATTCTTGGAAAAACTTTCGCAGATTTGACAAGTGATTCTGGAAGATACAAGATTGAAAATCCTAGTATGAGTGGTAAAGTCTTCCTTGGATGGAAAATAAATGATAACCCAGAACTTTTATCAAGCGAAGCCTTGAATGCAAAAGTCCTTACACAAGATATGGTTAAGGATGGAAAAATTAAAATTTCTGCTGAGTTTAAAGATGAAGTTAAGCCTTCACAAGAAGACGCTAAGACACCTAAATTTATATCATCTACTAAGAAATATTTCGCACTTGTTATTGACCCTTCTGATGAAGACACAATTACTTGGCTTAACCTTCTAAAAGGCTCTACTGTTAGCCTTTCTAGATATCCTAGTGGAGAAAAACTAAACTCTATCCCACGTTATTCTACAGAAACTGGATACTATGTATTTACTAATTCTTCTCTTGTAGTTAGCGGTATAAATATCGGAGATATAGTTAAGGTGGAAGTCCCTGGCTATAAGGACGTCTTTGTTAGGGCTGAAAAATATAGTTATAGCTACAACTTAGTTCAAATTGAAAACCCTGAAAAGAAAGAAAATAATAAGCCAAACACTCAACTTAAAAAAATTATTTTTGCAGAATCTGACAATTTAAAGATAAGACTAAAAAAAGATTACCCAGACAACGGGGTATGGCTAAGCCAAATAGTAGAAAAAGCCATAATTAAGAAACTAGAAAATAATACCTATGTAGACTTAAATAAAAGGGATGTAAGCATCTATAATAAATCCTCTAATAAATCTATAACTATTAACAAAATAAAAGCTGGCGATATTATAAAGATATCACTAGATGGTTTTGAAGATGTGTATCTAAGAGCCGTAAAATACGGCGATAATAGTTACAAATTGGTTCAAATTGAAAAACCAACTTCTAACTAAAGCCAATAAAATAATTCATTTTAAATAGTGTCAGATAAAACTGGCACTATTTTTTTTATAATTTATTAATCCCAATCATTTTCATTTAAAGAAAAAAGAGCAGGCCTAAGCCTACTCTCTTTTCAAAAAAAGTATTTATTTAAATGTGTTGTCGCGATTTTATTTATTTGCTTTCACAAATTTTATTTATTAATTACTATTTTCTAATAAAAACTTATATTATTCAATAGTTATTTTTGATGCGCCTTCAATTTTTACATTTGAGCTGTAATATTTTGTAAGAGCCTTAATCATATAGGCTGGGTCTTTTGCTCCAGCTGTTTCATAACTAGAGTGCATTGCTAGTTGTGGTAGTCCTATGTCAACTGCGTGAAGGGAAACTTGTGTGTTTGATAAGTTTCCAAGAGTTGATCCACCTTGCATATTACTTCTGTTGGCAAAGTGTTGAACTGGAACCTCAGCAAGGGCACAAATCTTTTTGAAAACTGCTTGTGAAAAGGCATCTGATGTGTACTTTTGGTTGGCAGCTTCTTTGACTACAATGCCTCCATTCATAAAAGTTCTGTTTTCGTCATCAGTTAGTTCCTTGTGATTTGGATGAACTGCGTGAGCATTGTCAGCACTTACTAGGAAGGATTTTGCAACAGCCTTATGGTATTCTTCTTCTTCAAATCCAAGACCTGCATTTAGTCTTTTTAATGTATCATGAAGAAGTGTTGACATAGCACCTTGTTTTGTATTTGAGCCAACTTCTTCGTTGTCAAAGCAGCAATAAACATTTACTGCCTTGTCATTCTTACCTGCTATAAAGGCCTTTAATGAAGTGAAGGCACATTCTAGGTCGTCAAGTTTTGGTGATGAAACAAATTCATCCTTGTAGCCCCAAATTTTTCCTTCTTGTCTATTTACTAAGAATAGGTCCTTCGAAATAATTTGTTCTTCTCTAACACCAAGTTCTTCAGCTATCATCTTGTTGTAGTCGCCCTTTTTCATAGCTCCACTTGTGAAAAGTGGTAGAAGGTCAACTTGTCTGTTAAACTTATAGCCATTATTTACTTCCCTATTCATGTGGATTGCCACATCAGGTATGATTAAGATGTCTTTGTCAATGTATAAAAGTTTTGATACAATTGCGCCATCTTCTTCAACTAGTACTCTTCCGCCTAGGGTAAGAGGCTTGTCAAACCATGTCCAATCAATTGGTCCACCATAAACTTCTACATTTAATTTTACATAGTCTCCTGGGCCATCAAGTTCTGGCATACTCTTTACCTTGTAAGTTGGTGAGTCAGAGTGAGACGCTACAAGTTGGTAGTGGTAATCTGAAAGGTCACTACCTACCTTAAAAGCAATAATACTTGAGTCATTTCTTGTAGTATAATAGTTTTTGCCCTTTTCAATAGTCCAGCTTTCGCCTTCCTTTAATTCTATAAAGTCTTCCTTGTCAAGATATGTCTTAACAATATCTACTGTGTGGAACATACTTGCAGATTTTCTAATAAATTCTAACAATTCTTTTGAAGTTTCTAAATAATTCATACTTCCTCCTTTTAGAATTTAGCTAAGTTTTTTATCTTCCTTTGCCCTAATCATTGGTAGGATTACTCCAAGTGCAACAAGTACAAGTGGTGTAATTACATTAAGTGCCATTTGCATTGGATCGTCTGAGATCATTCCTAGAATACAGCAAGCTGCTGTTAATATGAAGCACCAGAAGCCAAAGAATAGAGCAAATCCTTGGTTACGTGTAAAGTAGAAGTCTCTTTTTACGTCGCCCCTGTTCTTTCTCAAGAAGATGTAAGCCAAGAATACCCATAGGTAACGAAGTGGCATTGTGATTGAGTTAAGCTTTGTCAACTGTCTCAATACAGTTGCAGCACCTGGCACAAGGATTTGTACAAGGATAATTGAACCTGCAAGAACAATTATAAGTTTAATACCATTGATGTAAGCTCCGTATTTATTTTTCTTAAGAAGCTTTCTTGGGATGTATTTGTTTGTCTTGTCATCATCAAGTAGCATTCTTAGTGGTGCGTCAATACTTACAACAAGTGTAGAGAATTGACCAATCACATTACATAAAGCGTAGATAATCATAATTTTGTTTCCAAGGCCATAGTATTCTCCAACTCTTTCGAAGGCCCAATAAGCACCATTAGCTGCGTAAGAGTCAAAAGTTGCTGGATCTGCGTTGATAATGGCAGGATCAAACATCATACCCATGGCAATAGTACCAAAGATAGCTGAAATAATTACCATTACAGCGGCAAAAATCATTGCCTTAGGAAATTCCTTAGATGAGTTACCCTCCATGTGGTTTACATAAGGACTCATCTTTTCAATACCACCAACAGCAAATACAAGAATTGATAAAGAAGTGAAATACTTCATATCAAAAGTTGGAATCAAGTTGTCAAGTGACCAGTCCATAGCTTGGTAACCACCATTAGGATTGATCTTTGGTGCAGCAAGCATCATTAAGATGTAAAGAATACCCATGACAAACATACTTGAACCTGCAATAGTTGCAAGGTTTTTAAGTGGGTTAAGACCTCTACTTGCTACCCAACAAAAAATTAAAAATACTGCTAGAGTTGCGATTTGTACATAAACAGTTGGTAGGGAGTCATAAAATTCTGCGTTTTGGAAGAACATCCAGGACATAGCCTTTAGTCCACCAGAACCCTTTGAAGCGATGTAGGTAATATGACATGCCCAATAAGTCCAACCAGCGTAATAAGCTAACTTATCACTAGAAGTTGCCCTTATCCATGATGTAACTCCACCACCTTCATCCTTGAAGGAAGAACCAAGTTCCCCAACCATAAGTGCGTTTGGAATAAAGTAAAGTGCGAACATTAGGATCCATGAAAATATTACTTGGATTCCGTTAAAGAATACGAAACCGTTAACAACATTTCCAAAACTCCATAAAGTGGAGAAGGCCATAAAAGCCAGCATATACCACTTAATTTTCTTTTGTGAATCTTGCATTTTAACTCTCCTCTCAAAAAAATAATTGCATGATTATTTTAATTATAACCTTAAAAAAATAGACCGTCTAGTATATTTAAAAAATAGAAAATCATTTCTTCCCGTTTTCTCAATGCTTCAACCACTTTATATGATTTGGTTGATAAAGTCTTGATTATTAATAAATACAAATCTATATCCCTTTTAAGTGAAACAGGATTTTTATTTGTATAAATTTTATTTCCTCTTAACCTATTAAAAAATACAATTTTTAATGGATTTTAAAATTGTATTTTATTCGAAATTTTATAAAATCTTTATGAGAATTGTAACAACAAAAAATCTCCGAAAAATCGGAGATCTTTTATATATTATTAAAAAATTAGGATTGCTTTTTCATCAGGAAAATATTCTTATATTTTCTTTTATATAGATTTGATGTTTAAATTTATTTTCTCAATTATTAGCTAGAGCTTGCTCAACAATCAATTTTTTTTGATTTTCTAATTTGTTTTCATTTACTGAGTTAGTTCTTAATGCAAGGTATGAGAAAAACATAGGAATAATTACTACACAGGCAGCAATTATTGCGTTGTTAAGATTTAAATCCTTAAATAAAGTTATCGCTATTACAGCAGCACATATTCCACCCAATACACTTGATGAAATAAATAGAAATTTTGGAATTCTAAACCCTCTGTTTTTAAATTGGTCTGGATATTTTTTTGGTATATACATGCATTTTATATTTAAATAAGCATTAATAACCATTGTTGGAATCATAAGCATTGATATTGCATTGTCTACATTCATACCTGTAAGGATTGGTATAAGCGCAATAACATAGACCAACAAATAACAGTAATAGGGATAACCATCACTGGACTTGTTTTTAAAAATTTCTGGTAACCATCCATCATCTGCCATTTGTGCCAAGGGGTTTCGTATCATAACAAGGACTGATAAAAAAGAAGATATGATTGCACATATTCCTCCACCAATCACAAAGAAAGCAAAAAGTCCCGGTGTCAAAATTGCTTTTGCTGTAACACTTAAATTATTACCAGCATATTGATCAAAGTTTAGTACACCTGATGCAACAAAGGACATAAATCCATAAATTATAGATACGAGAATACAAGTCAATAAAATTCCCACAGGTATATTTCTCTTTGGGTTTTTTGTTATTGGAATTACTCCTACTGGCCCCATGGTTGTTCCTTGGCAAGCCCATCCCATTACTGCTATGGCTCCTATAACTCCTGAAAAACCATTTCGGAAAAATCCACCATCGTAGCTCATGTTAAAATAGTTACCAAGATTAACTTTTGGAATTCCTAAAAACACAAAAATAACTAAAGCCAGAATTAATAAGCCCGTAACTATATTTTGAAATATGGTTACAAACCGATTGCCTTTTATAGTTAATAAAAAGAAAATAGTTAGGATTATGGAGCTTGAAATTTTTAAATTATCTGTAAATATTGGCCATAAATCTCCTAAATATTGACTTAGGGCCAAGGCATATCCTGTAAAACCAAATGCCCAGATAATGTTAGTCCATCCGCCAAATCCTGTTAATATAGGAGGAAGAAGCATGCCCTTCATGCTGTAATCTCCGCCTTCTATAACAAATACTCCCGACATCGCCATGTTATACCAGTAAGCTAAGAGCATATAAAATACGCTTATAACTGTTATAGGTAATATAGACCTGCCAGTCCTAGCCATAGCCGATCCTAATGTAACAAAAATTCCTGATCCAATGGCTCCGCCTATGCCCAGTCCAATAATATTAATTATACCAAGTTGTTTTTTATTTTTATTTGTCATGCTGAATACTCCTTAATGATGTCTATTTTATTCTCCATAATATTTTTCCTTGTGCTTATTTTTTACTGCGTAAATAATCCTGTCTAATCCTTCTTTTAAATAAGATCTTGGACAAGCTAAATTAAGTCTTACAAAACTTCCAGAGTTTTGCACAAACATATTTCCTGCTTCTAATAAAACGCCAGATTTATATGCAAAAAACATTGTTATCGCTTCATCTTCATCAAAATATTCTCCAAAGTCTGCCCAAGCTAAATAAGTTGCTTCAGAAATGATAATTCTAACCTTTGGTAAGTTCGTTTCTAAGTAATCCTTGGTAAATTTAAAATTTTCATCCAAATACTTACTCATTTCTTTTAGCCAATCTTCACCTTCTTCATAAGCTGCTTGACTAGCTGCTATGCTAAGAGGATTGTCAAAGTTATAATGATTTTTGTTCCAAACTTTTCTCAAATTTTCGTTTCTAATTATGATACTTGAAAACATTAGACCAGCTATATTAAAGGATTTACTTGCAGCCATACACGTTACTAGCTTGTCATAATCACCTAAGATCTTACCTAGGGGTATGTGTTTTTGTCCTTCTCTTAAAATATCACAGTGAATTTCATCAGAAATTACCCACAAATCATTTTCTTCTATTATTTTTGCTACTTTTTTTAGCTCTTCTTCTTTCCAAACTCTTCCTGTAGGGTTGTGAGGATTGCAAAAAATAAACAACTTCGTTTTTGGATCCCTTGCCTTGTCTTCTAGATCTTTAAAATCAATTGTATAGTAACCATTTTCAAGCTTTAAATCTGAACAAACTGATTCTTTATTAGAAGAATCTGCTGCATATTTAAAATATGCATAGGAAGGTGTAAGGAAGAGTACTTTTTCATCTTCTTTTAAAATGTAGTCTACCAATTCAAACAAGGCTGGAATAATTCCATTGCTTGTAACAAGTTCTTCTCTTGCAAAACTCCATCCATATCTTCTTTGACACCAAGATAATAAGGCTTTATAAAAGTCATCTGTGAACACTCTTGTATAACCCAATATTTTTTTATCTAATCTTTTTTTAATTCCCTCAATTACAACATCAGGTGTTGCGAATTCCATATCAGCTACCCACATATGAATAAATTCATCATCAGCGTAGGGAAACTTCATACTATCATCAGCATGAAATATATAATCTCTAAATCCATCTATCTTTAGTGCGTTAGTATTTTTTCTGTCAATTCTTTCATCAAAATTATACATTGAACTATCCTTTCTCAATTTATCTATTATATAAATTTAATTTAGTAAGTTTCTTAATAAATCATTACTTCTAAATCATTAATAAATAAAACTTAAAAGCTTTAAGACTTTTATTTTTAAATTAAAACTTCTTCAGCTACTTCTCTCAATAACTTTATCTTCTTCCATTGGTCTTCTTCTGTCACTGCGTTGCCTTCTTCTGTTGATGAAAAACCGCATTGAGGTGAGATACAAATATTTTCAAGAGGAATGTAGTTTGCTGCATCTTTTATTCTCTTGATGAGCTCTTCCTTATCTTCAAGGTCTGGTCTCTTGCTTGTCACGATGCCAATGACAACTTTCTTGCCTGCTGGAATCTTGGCAAGGGCCTTGAAGTCACCAGATCTTTCGTCATCGTATTCAAGATAGAAGGCATTCACCTTTTCTCTTGCAAGGACATAGTCTGCCACTGGGTCATAGGCTCCCTTGAAGTGGAAGGAGGACTTGTAGTTACCCTTGCAGATGTGACTTGTAATATTTAGTCCCTCTGGTGCGTAGGCTATTGCCTTGTTGTTTAATTCTAGGTAAGTTTCCTTTAGGTCATCAATGTTTTTGCCATCTTTTTCATAAAGTCTTGTGGCATCTTCATCTACTAGGGCACCCCAAGTGCAATCATCTAGTTGAAGATTTCTGCAGCCTAGGTCATAAATTTCTTGGAAGAATTCGCCATAAGCTCTTGCAAGGTCATCCACAAACTTGCCTTCATCTTCGTAAGGGTTTCCAGCTTTGATTTGATTGTAAACTCCTCTTAGGAGTTGGGCTGGTGCAGGTATTGTTTGTTTTGCCACTGTGTTTTCGTCTTCAAAGTTTTTTACAAATTTGTAGTGGTCTAAGAAGGGATGGTTTTTACCCCCAAGCTTTCCCACAATTTTTACCCCATCAGGTCTTAGGGTTTCTCCATGGAAGTGGATGAGCTCATCTTGACTTAGGGTATATTTTTCTATTCCTTCAAGTCCCCAGAAGAAGTCGTAGTGCCACCAGGACCTTCTAAATTCTCCATCAGAAATAATTTTTAAGCCAGCTTCCTTTTGCTTCTTAACAAGTTTTTCTATTTCTCTATCTTCAACTTTTTTAAGTTCTTCTCCTGAAATTTCTCCCTTAGAAAACTTTTCTCTTGCGATTTTTAAATCTCTTGGTCTCAAAAAAGATCCAACTACATCAAACTTACTTGGTGCTAAAATTTTTGTCATTTTCTTTCTCCTTTTTCTTAAATCCATCTTGAGAATGTATAAAAAAAAGTCCTTACTGTTTATAAAAACAATAAGGACGAATTATTTCCGCGTTACCACCTATTTTGCATATGGAATGCCACTCTCAAGTACCAACATACTCTATCTCTATAACGGGAGCTCCCGGAAAAGTCTAATATCGACTAATCCCATCAGAGGCCATGTTCACCCAAATCTTCCTTTGACCCTCTCAGCTAAACGGGCTTCTCTGTAAAATTCCAAAATGGATTACTCTTCTCTTCAAATGGTTTAAATTTTATTTTATGTTAGCATCATTAATTTTATCTGTCAAGAAAATTTTTAATTTATTTTTCTCAAAAGTTCATCAACCCTGTCTCCAAGGTCTTCTAATTTTTCTCTGATTTCTTTTATTTCCCTGTTTACACGAAGGTCTGTAAAGATGTTGTCAAAGATTACATCAACAAAAAAATCGTAAGTTGAGTCTGGGATCTCTACATCAAGGTCAATCCTAATATCATTTAGTTCTCTTTTTGCAAGTTCTAATTTATCCCTAACTATCTCTAAGTTACTATTGATGTCCTTTATCTTTCCTCTCTTTATAAATCCAACTAGGCTGGAGTCTGCGAAGAGATCAAAAAGTCCCCATCTTGATGCACTCTCTGTCATCTTTATGGTCTTGTCAATTTCATTTTTAAGGTCAACCAATGCTTGACGCGCTTCTTTTAATTCTTTTTCTTGTGACATAAAATTCTCCTTTTTATTTAATCTTTACTTGGCTGGGTCTTCTATTTCCTTTGTCTCCCTAGAGATTATTGCCCTGTCCCCAGACTTTAAAAGTGTGTTGCCCCTTGGGACTATGCCCTTCTTGTCTCTCTCTATCTTGGCGATTATTACGTTAAAGGTCCTTAGGACTGTGTCATCAGGGTCGTACATATCAACTTCTTTCGTTGCAAAAGGAAGGGCTGTCCCCATTTAAAGTGATTATAACATTTTTATCTAGTTAAAGCGTCAAATAATCTCAACCTTCTTCAAATTCTGTTTGCTGATTTAAAAACATAAAAGAGCAAGCCAGTTAAAATATAAAAGCCAATTAATACAAAGAAAAGACTCTTGTTCTTATTTAGGCCTGCCATAATAAGAGTTAGGACAACTATAGCTATTGATAGGACGATTTGTGCCATCCTAAGGCCGTCATTTATTGCCCCCTCGCTTACCCTTATATAGTTGTTGGCAAGGACAGAAATCATTATTAGGGTGACTAAAAAGATTATTATTTTTTCTAAAATTTTTAAAATTTTGTCCTTATTCATTTTCCCTCGCATAGGCTTCCATGCCTTCTCTTAAAATCCTCATACTCTTTCTTATATCAGTGACATTTAGTACAAAGGCAAGTCTTACCATTTGCCTTCCTTCTTCCTTGTTCTTAAAGAAACCTGCAGCAGGTGCAAACATCAAAGTTTCTCCATCAATTTGAAAGTTTTCGATTAACCAAATTGCAAATTTTTCTGTATCGTCAACGGGAAGCTTTGGCATAACATAAAAGGCTCCCTTTGGTTTTTCTACTGTAACTCCAGGAATTTTAATAAGTTCTTCGTAAATTACGTCACGTCTCTTTTGGTATTCCTTGTTCACTTCTTCAAGGTAAGACTTGTCTATCCCATATAATTTTGCTGCTGCCCTTTGTTCAAGACTTGGTGCAGCAAGTCTGCAATTGCAAAGTCTACTTATGGCATCCTTGATTTGTGGATTTTTTGTTGCAATAGAACCAATCCTTGCCCCACAAGCTCCAAACCTCTTGGAGATAGAGTCAAGTAAAATTAAGTTATCTTCAATTCCTTCCACTTCTCCAAAGGACTTGTAGGAATTGCCATCGTAGACAAATTCCCTATAAACTTCGTCTGCAACAATATATAAATCGTATTTTTTTGCAAGCTCAACTATTCTCATAACTTCTTCTTCTGAATAAAGGGCTCCCGTTGGATTAGTTGGGTTTGAAAGTAGGATTGCTACAGTCTTGTCATTTATATGTCTTTCAATTTCTCCAATTTCTGGAAGGGCAAAACCTTCCTTTGGATCAGTCTTAAAGGCCTCAACTTCAATCCCAAGTTGCTCAAAAACTGTCATATAGTTTGTGTAGAAGGGGTCAGTTGTGAGGACTTGATCGCCTTCATCGCAAATTATTTGGAAGGTAAATAGAAGACCCTCGCTGGCACCATTAGTGATGTAGATGTCCTTGGCATCAAAATTTATTCCCCTCTTTTTATAGTACTTGGCAGTTGCCTCCCTAAGTTCTAAAAGTCCTTGGGCATGAGCATAAGGAAGGGGTCCCTTTTTTAAATTCTTAAAGGTGTCAAAATAAACATCTGGCACATCAATGTCTGGTGCCCCAATGTTTAATTCGTAAATCTTTATCCCCTTTGCCTTTGCTGCATCTGCATAAGGTGTCAACTTCCTAACTGCTGAATATTCTACTTTTTGTATTCTCTTTGATAATTTCATATTTCCTCCCCAAAATCCCTTTAACTCATTGCCATCTTAGGTCTGGCCCAAAAAATTTAATTGGGACAAATTTTTGGAAAACTCTTGAAAAGACCCTGTCTGTGTAGGTCTCAGACAATTCCTTTGGCGATAAGTTTGTAGAAATTAGCGTCTTCTTGCCACGCAAAAGTCTCGTGTTTATAATGTTAAAAATCTCTGAAGTTGTAAAGGAATTTACAAACTCAATCCCTAAGTCATCAACTATTAAGAGGTCTGCCTCAAAATAGAGATTGTACTTGTCATCTTCTATATTTTTAAACTTCCTATCTTCTATAGTCTTTAAAATTTCATAGGCTGTTTGATAAATCACTATTACGTCGCTCTTTATAAGCTCTGCCGCAATGCAGTTTAACAAAAAAGTCTTGCCTTGACCTGTTGGTCCCCAAAGAAGTAGGTTCAAATCATTTTCTTCCTTGAAGTCCCTGATGTAACTTTTGGAAATCGCCAAAATATTTTTCATATTTTCTCTTGGCGACATTTCATACTTTTCATAAACTTTTTCAGAAAAGATATTTAAGTCAAACTTGTCAAAGTTCTCCTTGTCCAACATATAAGAAATTGAGGACATATCGTATAATTCTGATACAATTAATTTCTTTAGGCAGTGGCACTTCTCATCGTCTTCATTTATTCCTGTGTCGTGGCAGTCCTTACAAGTATAAATTTCTTCAAGATAGTCTCTTGGGTAGCCATTTTTTTCAAGATAGTCCATCTTCTGCAGTTTTAAATTGTAAATTTTTTCTGATGCCTCAAGAGACTTGTCAGCATCTGGATTCTTTATCTGCTCCATAGATGTCCTAAAGGCAAGATCCCTTATTAGTCCATCAATTTGCATAACTTCAGGAATTTTTTTGTAAATTTCCTCTAGCCTCTTCTCATGAATTTCAGAATTTTTTCTCCTCAAATTTTCATAATAATTACTTATCTTGGTTGTCAGTTCCATAATCAACACCTAGCTTTTTAAAACCCTCTTTTTGTTTTCTCATGGCAATATCAAAGAGGTCATCTTCTGAATAATTATCTGTTATTTGCTTAAAGTTGTGAAAGGCTGTGGGCTTTCTCTTCTTTTTCTTTTGATCCTTCTCCTCAACATCTTCTGGGGACTTAATGTCCAAGTCCTTCCACTTCATTAGGATGGCATCCACATAATTTACATTTGGCTTAGAAATCTTTGAAGTCCTCTTGCAGGCCTCCAAGATTAAATCATTAGAAAAGTTAAACTCATCAAACCAAGAGTTGATAATGTTAAAGTCAACTTGACTAAACTGCTTGTCCACACCAATGTATCTCATAATTTTCTTGTACCTGTAATATTTTACGTCATGCTCAATGTAGGACTGCTCAACATCTTCCATAGTCCTAATGTTATCTCTTGACCAATTTCTCACAACTTTCTCTACGTAAGAAATATTGTAAATTCCCTTGATCTCTGTTGTGTAGAAAAAGGCCTCTTCAATTAAATCAGCAGGCATATTATAGGCTGTAATCCAATTTATTATGTCCAGTTTCTTCATTGGGGCAATAGGTTCTCTCATGAGAAATTCTGCCCTAGTAAGTAGGTTGGCATAGGTTGGGTTTGCCACAACTTCTGAATAACCCTTGTCTTTTTTCTTTTCCTCTGCCCTTAAGTTGTAAACATTTTTGATGTAGAGTTCCTTTAGGTTTACAAACTTAAACTTGTCCTCTTCTATTTCAACTATGCCCATCTTCTCCCAATATGCCCAGGCCCTATTGACATCGGACTCAAGAATCCCAAGATAGTCGGCGAGCTTTTCGTTAGTAATATCAGTCCTGTTTTCCTTGGCAAACTTATAAGCCAAGAGATAAACTTTTACAAACTCGCCATTGGCTCCTGGCATAAAATCATTTATAAAAATATTCTCAATGGAAGTTTCTCCAAGGTCATATTTATTATTTTCAAGTAAAAACATATTTCACCAATCTCTTTCCAAATCTAAGTCCATCTTTATAGCGTAATTAAAAGTCTTGTTTAAAATAATCTTAAAGGAAGACTTGTTTTCATAAAAGTCAGGAAGGCTTTCGTCATAGCTTCCATTGGGAAACTTCATGAGAAAGCTGTATCTTTTTTTAAAGCCAAGCTCTTCATAACATCTTTGTGCCCTCTTGTTGTAGTGGGCTGCAAATAAAACTATTTTTTTGAAGCCTCTTTCCTTTAAGTAAGTGAGAAAAAGTCCAAGTGTTCTTTTGCCAATCCCCCTGTCTATGTAGTTGGGATCTAATACAATACCAAGCTCTGCCCTCTTAAAAATTTTATTTATATTTTTAAGAGACAAGTAGCCAATAATCTTTCCATCACTTTCGATTACAAAGTATTCTGATAGGGGCCTTCTCGTCTTCCACTTAAACCACTCTATTATATCTTCTTCAGACTCTTCAATAAAATTATATTCCAAAAAAAGTGGTGATTTATGACGTCCCCAATTTCTAAAAGTAAAGACATCTCTTAAATTCATCTTTCTAAAACTAAGGTCTGGATAATTTTCCATAAAGAGCCTCCTTTGATTATTATATACTATTTTAACAAGTCTATAAAGGAGTATAAGCTTTTTCAGATTTATGAATAATATTGGTTCTCGTTGTGCAAAAAGATAAACTTTTACTTTTACATTGTTTAATTTTCTTTAATTTTTGATGTTTTATGATAAAATAAAGTAAGGTTAATAATTAAATTTATACAATTCGTAACAGGAGAGATTTTTTATGAGAAAAAATGACAATTTAGATGAAATTGATGTTGAGATTCTTGAACTCTTGAGAAAAAACGGACGTATGAGTCACGAAGACATTTCAAAAAAATTGAATCTAACAAGGCCTGCTATCCATAGAAGAATATATAAGATGGAAGACGCTGGTTACATTAAGGGCTACAAGGTCCTAGTTGATTGGCAAAAAATTGGTTATAACGTAGATACCTATGTCCTTTGCAAGGTCAATACAAATGACTTCAAGAATCTTATCGCCAAGATAATGGAGATACAAGACGAGAAGTTTAAAATATTTGAATGTTATAGGGTTACAGGTGAACACTGTATAATGCTTAGGATTAAAACTATAAATACTTCAGACCTAACAAGGTTTTATGATATGATATTAAAAATCGATGGAATACTTGATACTAAAACCCTTCTTATTCTTTACTCAGAAAAGATAAGTGACGAAATTTTTACAAGGGTTGATACTGAATAGTTAACAAAGGATGATTTTATGGAAGAAAAAATACTAGTTGTAGATGACGAGTCTGCAATTTCTGATATTATAAAGTTTAATTTTGAGAAGGAAGGCTACCTTGTTGAGACGGGTTGCAATGGAAAAGAAGCTATTGCCCTTGCAAAAGAAAATAATTATGACCTAATCCTTCTCGACATAATGATGCCAAAGCTAAATGGCTTTGAAGCTCTAAGGGAAATAAGAAAAACTTCTGATGTGCCTGTCATCATGTTAACAGCAAGAGAAGAAGAAGTTGATAAGGTCTTGGGTCTTGAGCTTGGGGCAGACGATTACGTTGTAAAACCCTTCTCCATGAGGGAGCTCCTTGCAAGAGTTAAGGCTGTCCTTAGAAGGTTTGATAGCCCTGACAAGAAGGATGATTCATCTATCCTAAAGGTCATGGATCTTGAAATTGATTTAAAGAAGTACCAAGTCCTAAGAGGCAACGAGGTAATTGAACTTACCCTACGTGAGTTTGAACTCTTAAAGTTCTTGGCTTCCTACCCAGGAAGGGTCTTCTCTAGGGAAGAGCTCCTTGAAGAAGTATGGGAGTATGAATATTATGGCGACATAAGAACAGTTGATGTTACTGTTAGAAGACTCCGTGAAAAAATTGAAGACGAGAAAAAGGGCTTTAAATACATCAAGACTAAAAGAGGAGTTGGCTATTTCTTTGCATCAGAAAATGGTGAAGCCTAATGAACCACTCCATTAAGTCTAGATTTATTTTAATTTATGTGGTCCTAGTTCTCATTTCCATGTTTATCGCATCTACTTTTATTATTGATAGGCTGGAAAGCGTGCAAATAGAAACGGCAACTTCCTCTATGGTTAAGACCATGGACACACTTGCCACAACAACATCGGCATTTTTTAAAGATAATAATTATAAGACTCTACCCCAGCTTGACGCAACGCTAAAAGACTGGGGTATTTCCAGTGAAGAAACTGCCTATGTAATTTCACCAGATAAGGCTCCAAAGATTCTTGCAAGTACGCAAAATATTTCTCCCAAGGAGGCTGAGGATGCCTACTCAGTAAAATTTATTGAGCCAAAGCTTGTTATGGATGCAGCAACAGGCAAGACTCGTGAGAAAATTGTTGAGTACAAAAACCTAGGCGATGTGGAAAAACATATTGCAAGGCCAATCCTATCTGGCGATGGGGACATACTTGCCATTATTTATATGACGAGAAACCTAAATTCTATTTACTCTGTAATAGATGACTCCAAGGTAATTATTACTTACGCAACCTTGATTTCCCTTTTGACAACTTCTATACTTGGATACTTTATTGCCAACTCCATCACTGGTCCCATCCGTACCCTTACTAAGAAGGCAAAGGCCCTCGCAAAGGGTAACTTTAACCAAAGCATTGAGGTCAAGAGCAACGATGAAATTGGTGAACTTGGAATGATGTTTAACTTCTTGACCAAGGAGCTCCGTGAGTCCATAGAGAAGATGGACCTTGAAAGGTCAAAACTCGACACCATCTTTAACTATATGGCAGAAGGGGTTATTGCCATTGACAGGAGCAACAGGCTTATCCATGCCAACTCAATCGCCAAGAAGATTTTAAATATTTCAGAAAAAGACTTTAAGAGGGTTATCAACTTAAAGTCTATTAACCTCAACAATATTGACTACAAAAATGAAGAGAGCCTCAGAGGGGAAGAGCTGACAAAAATTGCCAACTCCTTCTACAAGATTAAGTATGCACCCTACAAGTCCGATGCCTTGATAAACTCAGGTCTAATTATAGTTTTGCAAGACGTGGACAAGGAACACACCCTCGACAGTATGCGTAAAGAATTTGTTGCTAATGTTTCTCACGAGTTAAAGACTCCTATCACAACTATAAAGTCCTACACAGAAACCCTACTTGATAGCGACCTTGATAAGAAATCACAAAGAAACTTCTTAAAGATTATTGATAGGGAAAACTCTAGGATGTCTAGGATTGTTACAGACCTCTTGTGCCTTTCTAACATTGACTACAACAGGGACAACATAAGCTTGTCAGATATTGACACCTATGAGTTTATTGCTGAGGCAATAGAGTCTCAATCAATCCTAATTGTTCAAAAAAATCACAAGATCGAATTAAATATTGATATGGATATTAGAGATATTTACGCCGAGAGAAGTGGGGCAGACCAAATCCTTACAAATATTATTTCCAATGCCTGCAAGTACACTCCTGAAAATGGAAAGATCATTATTGATGCCTCAAATGTTGGTGACTTTGTAGAGATTAAGGTTACTGACAATGGTATTGGAATACCTAAGGAAGACCTGCCAAGGATAACCGAAAGATTTTACAGGGTTGAAAAGGGCAGGAGCAGGCAAATGGGTGGAACAGGTCTTGGCCTTTCCATTGCCAATGAAATGATCCAGTCTTTTGGTGGCAGCCTAAAGGTAGATTCTGTATTTGGAGAGGGAACTACTATTACCCTCCTCTTTAAGGCAAGTGAAGGTGATGACAATGACACAGAAATTGCCTAAAGCAACGTCAACCTATATCCTCATAGGTCTAATCCTCCTCTTGGTCTTTCAATCAAAGAACCTCTGGCTATCTTTTGACACAAAGCCTGAGGACAAGGTTAAGATTGGCGAGGTAGATGAGTTCTTGCAAGAGATTTTGACTCCCCAAAGACTTATTGCCAACTTTGGAGAGAGAGAACACTATATGACTACAGACTTGAGTTCCTACTGGAAGATGACTGGAGAAAATATTTCTGAAAAACTTCAAAAGGCAACTTCAGAAAACCTACAGCTAATTGACATAGAAGAATACTTAAAACTTCAAAAGCAAAAGTCCTTAGTTTTTAAATTTAACTCCCCCCTATCAGGTTCAGTTTTTGTGAACCTAATTGGTGACAAGAGAAACTCCAACGACATCAACCTAAGCGTGGACTCCATTTACATCTCAGAACTTGGCGATATTTATATTTCTGGTAGCAAGAGTTTTTACAAGCTTGCCGACATCAAAGTTGACTTTGATATAGATGAGATTTTAAAAGAAGTAAAAACCAAGGGGATACGTGCAGTTAACTTCTACGAGGCCTACGGGATAAAGAAGGACATCTACATCCCTGATGAGGACTATCTGTCTCTCCAAAAAGTTGCCTATGTCTCTGGCTTGGGTAAGCTTGAAGAAGGTATGAAGGCCAACTTGGCTGAGAGGTTTTTGGGCATCCCCATTGACTACATCAGGGAAATGTCTGTAGATGGAAAATACACCTACGTTTATGAAAATGAATACCTATCCCTTTCCAACAACGGCATAATCGAGTACTCCCTTGAGTCCCTCTTTGATGTCAAGTCAAGAGACCTCAACAAGTCCCTTGATAGGGCAGTGGAATTTATTGCCCAAAAGACTGGTATAAGCTCTGGAATCTATCTTGAAAAGATTGAGCCTTGCGACTACAACGAAAGTCGTGGCTACAGATTTTTCTTCAACTTGAAGGACGGTCAGATTCCCCTAGTCCTTCCTTCCAAGGACCACAGCTTTATTGAAATTGACGTCTACTCTGAATATGTAAAAAATTATAGGGAGTTCTACATCCGTAAGGACGACGACCCAATTTATAAAAAGGACAAAATTTCTATTGAAGGCATCCACAAGATCTTAAGGAAGAATAGGAGACACTTTAACAACAAGTCAGTCATGGAAATCCTATCTTCCATAGACAACTTAAACCTTGTTTATTTGATTTTCAGCAGCGAAGAAGCAGAAGAACCTACCCTAGTCTATGAAATGACCTACATGGGTAACTTCTATTACTTTAATGTTGAAAACGGAAGTCTAATGATGGTGAGGTAATTATGGATTGGAAAAGAATTAAAAAAATTTTAATAATTGCCCTTGTGATTGCCAACGTAGTATTATTTTGCTACACCAACTACAACAAGTTTAAAATGAGAAACGAGTCCACAAGAACTGACTTTGTAAGAGAAGTAACTGCCCTCTTAAAAGAAAAAAATATTAGCCTTGACACAAAGATACCAAGAAGGAGAAGAAAACTTCCCTCAGTCCTTGTTGCCTTTGAAACCTCGACAGAAGAAGACATAAAGGAAAGGTACTTTGGAGGCAAGGGAAGGGTGGTAAGACCAAGCACTGACTTGGCAGAAATTTCTCTAGGCGATGAATATATAAACCTCGTTAACGGTCGCAGGGTCTACTACGAAAACAGGAAAGCGGAAGATAAATACGAGGTCAAGAGCCTAGATGAAGCCCAAAAAATTGCCAAAAAGTTTTTGTTGGATAAGAAGTACGACACAAGAGACATCTACCTAAGCTATTACGAAGAAAATGGCGGCAAGTACATCTTAAACTACACCAAGGTCTTTGAAGACATACCTGTAGAGTCCTCTTACACCAACTTTATCATCGACAAGAGGGGAGTTATGTCTATGGATAGGCTTTGGCTCAACGTCTTAGACAAATCCGACCAAAAGATATACTTGTCACCTGCCCCAAGGGTCCTTCTCTCCTTGTTAAACAAGACAGACTACTATGGCAAGACCATAGAAAAAATTACTCCTTGCTTCTACTTTAACCCAGAAGACCAGGGCTACATTGAAGACATCACCCGTGCAGTAAATGGCCGTGCCATACCAGGCTGGAAGGTCAAGTTCTCTGATGGTGAATACACTGTTCTCTCCAACTACTAAGGGCCTCTAAGCTTAACAATTTCACATCCCTGTGTTACAATAAAGTTTGGAGGTTTTTATGAAATTTTGCTCTTTGGCAAGTGGCTCCAGTGGCAACTGCCAATACATTGAATATAAAAATACAAAAATTATTATAGATGCCGGACTTTCTGGCAAAAAAATCGAAGAGAACTTAAAAAAGATAGGCGTAAATCCCTCTGATATTGATGCAGTCTTTGTAACTCATGAACACATAGACCACATCAAAGGAGTTGGAGTCCTATCAAGAAGACACAACTTAAAGGTCTTCTCCAATATGATGACCCTAGATGCCATGCTCCCAACTGTGAAGAAGCTAGACCCAAAGAATACCTTTATCTTTGAGAATGGCAAGGGCTTCACCTTTAAAGACCTAGACATCCTGCCCATCTCTACCTTCCACGACTGTGCAAGTGGCTGCGGCTTTGTGATTAAGGGGGACAAAAAACTTTCTCTTCTCACAGATACAGGCTGGGTCAACCAAGAAGCCATGGAAAAAATGGATGGGTCAGGCTTAATTTATCTTGAGTCCAACCACGATGTTGATATGCTAATAAATGGAACTTACCCCTATCCTACAAAACAGAGGATCCTTTCTACTAAGGGTCACCTCTCCAATGAAAATGCAGGCGAAGTTCTTGCCATGATCTTAAAAAAGAAGCAAGAGCAAGTAGTCCTAGGCCACTTGTCTACAGACAACAACTCACCAGAACTTGCCCTAAAGACAATAAACGACTTGCTTCAATCCGAACATAAAAAAGAAAACACAGACTACACCATAGATGTTGCTCCAAGATACGAACCATCAAAAGTCTTTGAACTTTAATAATCAAGGGAGGAAAATTTTGAACATACTACTAACAAATGATGACGGAATAAATGCCGAAGGCATAGAAGTCCTTGCCAAGGCTCTCCTAAAGGAAGGCCACAAGGTGACAATCGCAGCACCAAATGTAGAGAACTCTGGCAAGTCACACGCCATTACTTTTAAAAGTCCACTTATGGTCCAAGAAACAAAACTAGAAGGCCTAGAAGATGTAAAAAGTCTTTGCGTCTACGGAACACCTGCTGACTGCGTAAGGGCAGCAGTCCACCTACTAGATGAAAAATTCGACTTCTGCTTCTCAGGAATAAACTCTGGCTTTAATGCAGCTACAAATGTCCTCTACTCAGGCACAGTATCAGCAGCCATCGAAGCCAACCTATTTAATATACCTGCCATAGCAGTATCATCTCAATGGGTAAAGGGTCACTCAAATTTTGACACAGGAGCAAGAGTTGCAGTAGAAGTCTTCAACAAGCTAGACGACTTAAAAAGACTCCAAGTCCTAAATATAAATGTCCCTTACCTTGATTATGAAGACTTAAAGGGCATAGAAGTTTGCAAGGTTGGAGCCGACGTAATGTCTATCTATGACATCTCCGAAGAGGGAGAAGGCTACAATATGAGACTAAGGGGCTTCCCAAAGGACAACAACGAAAAAGATTCAGACATCCACTACTTAGGTCAAGGCTACGCAACAGTGAGTCCACTCTTGTACGATGTAACTAACCTAACTCTAATAAAAGAGTTAAGCCAAATGTTAAAGTAAGAATCTGAGAGGAAAAAACGTGAATTATAAATTTACTCTACTATTTTTAATCCTATTAATCTTTGGAATATTTTTTAGAACAATCATGTAAATTGTAAATAAAGAATTTAAAAAGTCCTCGTGACTTTTTATTTTTTTTGATATAATACGCTAAAGAGGTGATGAATTTGAAAAAATTATATATTTTTTTGACC
This sequence comes from Peptoniphilus vaginalis, assembly GCF_900176605.1. Classification (GTDB taxonomy): domain Bacteria; phylum Bacillota; class Clostridia; order Tissierellales; family Peptoniphilaceae; genus Peptoniphilus_A; species Peptoniphilus_A vaginalis. Next base: position 324,854 of record NZ_FXLP01000004.1, on the reverse strand, counting down.
CTAGTCCTAATCCTTTGTGGCTGTCAAAATAAAAAAGTTGATAGCTTGTACGAGTACAAGACAGATTTTGTTGGCGACAACTCAAAGGTTTCACATATAGTTACAAACCAAGACTACCCCAAGGACTTCCAAGTAGACACCATAGAAATACTTTCAAGTAAATCACCCTATGGACTTAAGGTCTTCGTGAAAGACACCAACAAAATCAATCGAGAAGACCTCTTTATCAATGCCATCGAGAGCTTTGCCCTAATAGGTAACCTCGACAGGATCTATTATCTAGCAAGTGGCAGGGACTTAGAGGCAGAAAAAAATAAAGACCCTAAGGACAAGATCTTCATCTTCTACAAGAAGGAGATAGAAGAAATCTTAAAAGAAAAAAACACAAGCCTAGAAGAAATATCAAAGGACAGAGAAAGCTTTGAGGACTTTGTAAATAATTGGAATAAATAAAAGAGAAGACTTTGTGCTAACCACATAAAGCCTTCTCTTTTTAGTGCTTCTTTTACCTTGATCTACTTACTTATTTTTTATTAAGTATATCTTTTTTCATCTAAACCTATTCAATGTCTAATAATTTTTTATTTGTCATCAATACTTTTTTAATAATCTTATTCAACAAAACTTTTAAACCTATAGCAATTAAAAATTTTTCATAATAAATTCAAAAAAGAGAAGGACCCGGCCTTCTCTCTTTCTTTATCTAGGATTTCTTTGGAAGTTCTTTTGAACTACAACCAAATCACTAGTGTCAATATTAAATTGATTCTTGTCTTCCTTAACCCAGTGAGCAATATAACGATCTTTTCTATCTAAGAAAGTGTTACTTGCACAAAGGATATCTTCGTATGCCCACATAGATGTATTAACATCCTTGTAAGTCACAAGACTCAAGTTGTTCTTGCCAATGTAAGTCTTGTCGACCATTCTCTTAAAGGCCTTGTTAGATACAGCTGCAACTTCTTGTCTTGGGATAAACTCATCCCCCTTGTAAGTTGCAAGCCCATCAGTGTAAATCTTTAGCCAGCCTTCATTGAAAGCAGCTTGGATTTCGCCCTTAGCCCAGTGGCCATCTCTTAACTTCATATTGTTGCCACTAGCATCACCAAGTTCTTGGAACCTCTTTAGAGTTGCAATCCATTCATTCCTTGTGATCTTAGCTTGTGGCTTGAAGTTACCATCATCATAACCAGCAAATACATTTGCTCCAGTTACAATCTTAACAGCCCTAGTGTACCAAGCCTCTCCAACGTCCTTGTAAGAAATCTTGAAGTTAGGATTGTACTTGTAGCCGTCCTCAACTAATGCGTTGGCAAGAATTTGTGCAGCCTCAGCACGAGTAAGTCCATCATTAGGTCTGAAGTAACCATTAAAGCCTTGCATGTATCTTACTTCCTTGAAGTAGTTATCGGAAACAGGTACAGGAACCTTAACAACTTTTTCTTGGATAATAGTTTCACGCCTTACTTCAGGATATATAGGTATAGGTCCGCCAGGATAGTTTGGATCTGGTGGCATATTCTTATCAAAAACAATTACATTAATTTTAACAATTGCACTTGTTCCATCTTTATAATCTACCTTTATTGTCGCAACACTTTCTCCTCTTTTGCTAACATCTGGCTTATTGACAATTTGAATATCAACAATTTCTTTTCCAAAAGGTGGTGTAATTCTATTAAGGTACTTATCCTTAGTAGGTTGTACATCTACATCTGTAATTACATATTTAACATTTGGTTGTGGAACAATTGGAGCAGCTTCTCTACCATATATTGCTGTTATTGTAGTTTCCTCTGTAAATGTTCCTTTCAATGATGTATTCCATTTAGAGAATTTCCAATTTTCTTCTTTAAATTTATCTTTAACTTTTGGATCTCTTGCAGGAATAGTTACTTCTTTTCTTGGATTTACCCAAAATGTTTGAGTTTGTTGTTCTCCTTGTAGAAGTTGTGCCTTATCTGTCTTATCAACTATAACTTTTACAAAATCATCTGGTACTTGTGGTTTTGTATTTGGATCTGTTTGCTCAACTACATCACCAGTTACATTGTACTTAACTTCAACAATTTTTTTCTCACCATTTGGATAAGTTATTTCAACTTTAGTTATCTTATCCTTAGCTTGTTCACTTGTATTAGGTGTAAATCCATCTACAAATTTGAGCTGTGTTCCTGGTGGCAAGTTATCTTTATTATTAGGATCATTATCATTGTAAGGATTTTTTATAAAATCTTTTGCTGATGGATTTGATCCTTGCGGTATCCATTGATCCATATTTCCATGTGGTTCTACATTCTTATCTTGTTCATAAGTTGCAATTATTTTAGATTCTCGTGTGAATCTGTCTGTAATTCCATTTTCATAGAACTTTTCAGGATTGCTTCCTGCTAATTTCCACTTAACAAATTTATTAGTCTTTTTAACTCCGTTATCTTTAACAACTTTTCCTGTTGGATCATGAAAACCTGCTATTGTAACCTCTGCATTTGGTTTAACCCAGAATACTTTTTCAAATTTAGTATTATCAGTCGCAGTATCAGTAGTGTCAACTGTTACCATAACATAAGAATCTGGTACAAGCGGCTTGTCATTTCCTGTTTGTGGAACTACATTTTCAACAACTTTTACTGGAACTTCAACAACAACAGTCTTACCATTTGGATATTCTATCTTAACTTTTGCTTTTGAGTCGCCAGGTTTATCTACTTTTGGTTCTTCTTCATAAGTTATTTTCGTTCCATTTGGAAGAGGATCTTTTTCACTTCCTGGAACGTTCTTAATCAAATCTTTAGCTTCTGGTGTATCGCCACTTGGTGTTACAGCATCCTTCTTTGGAGTTGGGGCTGGCATTAAATCTACTTGTTTTCGACTAGTAGAATATTGTGCAGTGATTTCTGTCTCTTGGATAAATGTGCCATTTATTTGTTCATTAGTCCAAGATGCGATAGTCCCCTTTGTTGTTTTCCAACCTTTAAAAGTGTAAAGATAATCAAAGTTGTCTATTTTTTCTGTCTTACCAGTAGGCTTACTTGGAATAGTAACCTCTTTCTTTGGATTTACAAAGAAGACTTTATTAGCCTTTGTTTGGTCTGTAGCCTTATCTGTTGGAATAAGAGTTACTTTTATATAGCCATCTGGTTGAGCATTTGTTCCGTTTTTGTCTTTTTCTGGAACTACATCCGGTATTTCTTCGTATTTTGCTTTTACTACAATATCATTTTGTCCAGTTATTGGTGTTGTATCAGCTTTATCCCACGCTTCTGCGCCAGATTTTTGCTTCCAACCAATTTCCGATTTTATTGTTGGCTTTGTAATATCGGATAATTTTTTACCCGCATTTGGATTTACATAGTAAACAGTTTCACCTGTTATTTCTTTTCCATGGTCGCCTTTATCAAATTTAACTGTTACATAGCCATCTGGCTTATCTGATCCATCAGTATTCTTTTGAGGAATAATATTATCAAGTGTAGTATAATCTGCTGTTATTTCATAAGTTGGATCATTTGCATTAGCTGTTACTGTTAATGGTTTGTCCCACTTATCAAATTTGTATCCAACATTTGGCTTAACACTTGGTGCAGGGATATTAACTTCAACTCCTGGCTTAATCCAGTAATTAGTTGTCCCCTCTAAAGCACCATTAGTTTCAGGTTTAAATTCAACCTTTACATATCCTTCTACTTCTGTTTTAGAAATATTACCTGGTTCATTATAAAGAGCTGTAATCTTTGCACCATCTTTATATTGTATTGCTTGGTCAATAGATACGTCCCATCTTGCAAATTTATATCCTGTGTTTGGAACTGCTGTAGGAGCTTTACCTTTAAGAACTACTGCTTTATTAGGATTTACATAATAAACTGCTTGTCCTGTTAATTCTTTTCCATGATCGCCCTTTACAAATGTTACTGTGATATATCTTTTAGGTTCTTCATTTGGTGAGCCGTCCTCTTTTGTCTTTGGAATAACATCATCAATAGATTCATATTGTGCAATAACTGTTTTGTTGTCTTTTATTTCAAAGTCATCTTTAGTATCCCAGCCAGTAAATTTATAGCCAATTTCTGGTTTAACTTCTGGCTTTTTAATATCAGATAGTTTTTTGCCAACATTTGGATTTACATAGTAAACTGTTTGTCCTGTTATAGTTCCATGATCACCTTTTTCAAAAGTTACCGTTACATAGCCTTCTGGTTTAGGATTATTTTCTCCCTTATCATTTGTTCCTGGGACTATATCTGGAAGCTTAGCAAATTTTCCTTTTACTGTTGTGTTATCAGTGTACTTCTTAGCTGTAGCTGTATCTTGATCCCATTTTTCAAATTCATAGCCTGTTTCAGCTGCTGTCTTTGGTTGTGGAACTGTCACTTCTTTAGCTGGATTTACATAATAAACTGTAACTTCGTCTTTAACAATGCTTCCGCCTTTTGCTGGTTCAATTACAAATTCAACTTTCTTATATCCAGCAGGTTGTTTGTTTTCACTTCCATCTGGATTAGTTTTTGGAATGACGTCTTTCAATCCATTAAAACTACCTGTAATTGTTGCATCTTCCTTGTAAACTGTTGGAATAGTAGCGTCCTTATCCCAAGTACCAAATTTAAAACCTGTGTTAGCTTTTGTTGTTGGTGGGTTAATTGTTACATATTCTGTTGGGTTTACATAGAATTTTGCAACGCCAGTAATTGAGCCTTTAGCTTCATCACCTGCTTTAACAACAAAAGTAACTTCCTTGTAGCCTGCTGGCTTGTCGTTCTTGTTTCCATCATCTTTCTTTTCTGGAATAACCTTGTCAAACTTAGTTGCCTTTGCTGTTACTACAATATCAGTTTCTGCAATTACAAGACTATCTTCTTTATCCCATTTATCAAACTTATATCCAGTTTCTTCCTTATACACTGGCTTTACTAGAGAAGCATTAGCAAGTGTTATTCCCTTGCCTTTCTTTACATAGTATGCTTTAGATTCTGTTAAGCTTAGTCCCTTATCAGCCTTAAAAATTACTCTTACATAAGTGTTATCTGGTCTAGCCTTTGGCTCTTCTGGATTATAAGAAATTATATCTTTATCCTTTTTCCATTGAGCAACTGCTGTTTTACTAACATCTAATGTTACTTCATCTCCAGCTTGATATAATTTGTCATCTCCATCAAATTTCCAACCAGCAAATGTATAATCTTTCTTGCTTAATCCTGCAGCTGATGCTAGCCTTACGCTAGTACCTTGAGCTACTATAACTTTTGATGGCACTGTTCCTGTAGCACCATTAGCATCGTAGGTTAAATTAACTCCACCCTTAACAAACCTTGCTACATATTCTCGGTTATTTGTAATTGGATTTTCTTTGTCAATAGATTCGTACCATTTATCAAATTCATAATTTGCTGCAGGAACTGTTTTTGGTACTGCAAGTTGTTTTTCTGCAGCTTGTGTTCCTTCTGCCAATTCAACAAGTTTAATGCCAGCTTTTGGATTTACATAATAAATTTTTACTAATTTATTTTCTGCAAGTTTACCCTTAGCTTCATCTTCTGTCTTAAATGTTACTTTTACATAATCCTTTGGTATTACTTGGTTAGGGTCATCTGTTTTTTCTACTATGTCATCAGATTTATCAAAGTTAAATACGAATTCTGTTTGTGGATCAGTGAATGTTCCTTTTAAAGTTTTATTATCTGTGTTCGTCCACTTTTCACCATTTACAAAGTATCCAATATTTGCAGTCTTTGTAATAGCTTTAGCAGTATCTGTCATATCGACTTCAACTTCTGGTGATACATAGTAAACTAAGTCACCTGATACTGTTCCGCCTGTGCCTGCTGTGAAGATTACTTTTACATAATTATCCAAAGCGTCCTTTGGTTTTTGTCCGCCAGGTGCTTCTGGAATTATGTTTTTGTGAACTTCTACAGGAATTACAACAGGATTGTCATTAGTTCCTTGTGTAGTACCGTCTTTGTACTTAACGATAACCTTCGCTTCAGTTTTGCCTGGGTTAGATAGGTCTGGTTTTTCAACTACTGTTATTGATTCAATCTCTTTATTCTCTGGTGGAGTAATTTTGTCGATTAAATCTTTATCAGTAATTTCCTTGCCTTGTGGTGTATCTAATTTTTTAGTCTTTAATGGCTCAACTATAGGTTTTGCTTGAATTGATTTTTTATAAGCTGCTTCAATTACTGTTACCTTATCAGTAAATTTATTCTTAGCTAAGTCTACTTTTACTGCAGGTGTTACATCTGTTAGCTTATCATCAGCTTCTCCAGTCTTAACTTTTTGCCATTCTTTAAAGATATAGTTTACATCTTTTTCTCCAAGGCCATCAATTGTAACTTTTTGATTTTCCTTACCTGTTGGTTCTGTAATTTGTATTGTTACTTCCTTAGTTGGGTTAACCCAGAATGTTTTTTCAAATGCTGTATCATCTGTAGCCTTATCAGTTGTCTTTACGATAACTTTTACATAAGACTTTGGTACGTCTGGTTTATCTTTACCTTTTTCTTGTTCAACTACATCTCCAGCACCTACTGGTGTAATAACTGTGTCTTTTGTAAATTTGTGACGTTTTTCAAAGTCGAATTTTCCTTTTTCTTTACCATCATCATTTTGTCCAACTTGGTCTGCTGTCCAATTGATAAATGTTGAAGAACCATCGGCTTTAACTTCTGGTATTTCAACCCAAGCTTTTGGATTTACATAGTAAACCTTATTGTCCTTAGCCTTCATCTCTCCACTAGGACTTACAGTTACCATTACATAGTTTCCGGTTACATCTTTTAATCCACCATCTTTGGCATCTTTACCTTCTGCATCGGATAGATATTTAGGTTTTTGCCATTCTTTATTCAAGGCTTCGTAACGGTTTTTGTAAACTGTTATTGGGATAGTCAATTCTTGAGCATTCTTTCCTTCTTCAAAAGTAACTTTAGCTACAATATTAACTACACGAACTACTTCGTCCTTATCTTCCTTGCCCATTTCTTTTACAAGATTAAATACATCTTCATCTGTATTTATTTTTGTTTCTTTTCCAGCATCATCTTTGTAGACGAATTCAATTTTTGTTCCAGCTGGAATAGGTTTAACTTTATCTTTTTCTTTCCATACTAATTGTTTCTTTAAGTCATCAATAGTAGGTGCAAATTTATTTGACCAATCTTTTGTTGAGTCTGCCTTTTCATCTTTAAAAGCTTCAGTTCTTACTAGACCAGTTGAACTTGTTGATAGTCCTGACCAATCAAAGTAGGCTGTGAATACATAGAAATTATTATCAGCAGTTTGTAGGATTGTTCCCTTGTTTAAAAGTGGCTTATTATCCCATTTTACAAAATTTTTACCATAATCAGGAGTGATATAGTTTTTATCCTTATCCTTTAGATTATCTAGTCCTTCCCATTTTTGTGGAACTGGAAGTGAATCTGACTTAAGTCCCTTTATTACATCATAGTAAAGATTTTTGATATCCTTGCCTTCAGCATCCTTTCCAAAAGATCCACCCTTGTCTGCCTTAAAGGTTACTCTTACATAACCTTCTGGCACTTTATCCTCAGGGTTTTTAACTTCTATTACTCTTGCGTCTTGGTAGAAGAAGAAAATTTCTCCAAGTCCTGTTCCGTTGATTCCCAAGAATTCATTAGTACTTTCGTCTACATCGAAGAAAAGTTGTTGTTGAGGGCTTTCGTTATCTGCCAAAGTCCAACCTGGTATGTGCCTATAGTTTCTAGCATCATAATGTCTCTTTCCATTTATAACTGTTTCTGGTGCAATAATTGAATATTTGGAAACAATCCTTTCAAAATATTCTTCATTAACTTTTATTAAATTTCTATAAGCTTCTTTTTTCTGATCTTCTGTCTTATTACTATCGTTTTTTATAGCTTCGTAATTCTTTTTAAATTTATCTTTAGCTTCTGCTATGAATTTTTCTACATCTGCCTTACATCTCTCATCAAGGTAGTTAACCTTGTACTCTCTCTTTCTATAAGGCATATAGAAGAAATGGAAGTCATTTTCCGAGTTGTTTTTCTCTATATCTGGTCCATCTTGTTGTTTTTCTTCAATAGGTCCTTTTATCTCGTGAACTTGGAAATAGTTGTTTGTTCTACCAGTTTCTTCATTGTAATAATTTTTAAAGGTATCATTACTTTGTTTTAAAGCTTCCCATTGAGCCTTTGGAACTAGGGTAAGTTCAGACCCTTGCTTGCTACCTAGTGCAGCTGCAAAGTAGCCTTTCCTTCTCTTAGGTAATTCTTGGGACTCAGGTGATCCAGGTACTTCCTTTAAGTCCTTATCAAGTATATGGTGGTATGCCATTACTGTTTGTAGGTCATTTTTAACCCAGATAGCTTTTAGATATACATTTGATACAATGTCATTTCCAAAGGAGTATAGTTCTGGAACCTTATATTCTTTAGAATATGTTTTGTTTTCTGTTCCATCTTCATTGAACTTAACCCATTCCCAGCCTATGAAGTCATATCCCAAACGTTGAGGTTCCTCTAGTTTATTTAATTTTTGCCTTTGTACAAACGTGAAGACTTGGTGACCCGCTGCCTTTTCAGCCTTTTCTCTCTTTTCATTTTCTTCTTTTGATAATGATGGATTTTTATATCCTGCTACAGGATAAGTCTTTTCTTCTTCTTGACCTATATCGCCCTCTTTAATTGTCTTCATTTCCTTTATCAAGTCTTCAGCTTTTATTGGAGATAGATAACCTCCATTAGGGTCTATAGTTACCTTCCATTTAGAGTCTGGTTCGCCCCACTTAGCGTATAAGTTTACTGGGTGAGAAGGCATCTTCTCGCTTCCGTTATCCCTGACAAGCTTAGTGCCAGCAGGGTCTAGTGCCCAACCCTTAAATACCATGTCCTCTGAAAGGCCTTCTGGACGCTTAACTTTTAACTTGCCATCTTTAGGATCTGTGAAAACAAGGTCTGTAAGGCCTAATTCTTTTAACTTTTCCGGATTATCCAATATGTTTTTCGGATTCCCTGTTTTGTAGCTTTTTTCCGTATCCGCTTCAGGACTTAGAGCCTTTAGTGGAAATTCGTAGAAGGTGTCTAATTGATTTTTATCATTAAAATAACTGTCATCTCTAATTATTGATGGGTCGTAGTTAAATCTTAGTGGATACTTGTTACGAGAATACTCGTATTTCAAGTAACCATTTTGATCAAATTCTTTATCATCACCAGGAAAATGCCTCATAAAGTATAACTTGCCCTTTTGTTTAGGATCTCCATTTTCATCTAATTCTTTATAATATACCTCAGGAAAAGGTGTTATTTCCTCACGTTCATCATTAAGGTCATCTAAATCACTATCCTCCTTAAACTCTGAACCTCTTCCTCCTGAATTCTTTGGTGTAAAACCTTGGAGGTCTGGTGGAAGAAAATCATGATAATTACTATTATCGGTATCCGATTTTATGGTGTAGAGGTCATAATCTATAACTGGCTCGCCGTCAAAACCATCCAACCAAAAGTCTATCTGGTGGGGCATTGTTCTCTCATTTTGATCAATACCAAAGGAAAGGTCTGTAATACTAGCTGGCTTTTTTCCTCCATTGCCTAGGTCTATTTCACTAGCATAGCCATCTTGATCTTTTAATTCAGGAAAATCTATAAAGAGATTGGCGGAGAGTCTATAAGGCGGTGTGTCTCTATAAAAATGTTTTGGTTTTTTTAAATTTGGTAACCATCCTAAACTATTATTACCTTCAGTAAATCCCCTTACTTCCTTTACATCGTCTGGCCACAAACCAACCATACTTTGGTTAAAGCGTGCCTTAAAGTGGTAGGGATTACCCTCTTTACCTACTTCTTTACCGTCTTTGCTTATTTCTGGGTAAAAAGCGGATCCAGCCACGTTAGATTTTGTAAAGTAAAGGTTGTAGACTTGTCTATCGTAGTAGATGTTGTAGACAGTCTTACCTGTTGAATCAACAGACTTAACTAGGTTTACATTTTTAGGGTCCTTGTTTTGGTCATGAGTTAATTCTTGGTTGTAGACATAGAACTTGTTTAGATAAGGAACTTCGCCACCCCATATCTTGTCTAGACGAGCTTGGTCTAGGTCTGGGAAGACTATGTCTTTTACAGACACGTTATCTATGTCCGGTATAGAGCCTGTGGTTTGGTCTTTATAGACACGAGTGCCTATATAGTCGTATTTTTCTAGTCCTGCATTATCAGCATGGTCTGCCTTTTCTGCCCAGAATTGTACAGCGTAGTCAGCCTTTTCCTTGTCCTTCCATACGGCTGTAAAAGTCACATTATCTGCTGGCATAATTAAGTTTGCATCTAATGTTTTTATTGGATTTCCGCTTTTGTCTTTAATTATTTTATCTTTCTCAAATTTTTTTCCATCTTTTGTTTTTAATTCAATAGAAGGTTTCCATCCTTGGAAAATACTCCCCACTTTATATGTCGGATCTGCGCTTGTATCTGTAGTTATTTTTCCTTTTTTATCTAGTAAAGGTATTGTAGGGATTCGTTGACCATAGTAAATTGTTCTAGTTGCTATTGGTGAGCCACCTTGTGTGTCATAATGAACGTCAAAGTGTTTTCTATTATATCTGTATTCTACAACATAGTTCTTAGTATGTTCTGGCATTTGTGTTTCTATAACGTTAGTTTCTGGTTCGTAGCCTTTTATTTTATCTCTTTCAAGGGGGCTTATTGTAACTATTGAACCTGTTAGTCCTGTTTCAATAGTTTCTATTTCTTTAGTTTGGCCATCCATAGGTCCATATTCATATTTATCTTTATCTTCATCTTTATCTTCATCTTTATCTTTTAAAATCTGGAAAACATGTTTAACTTTTAAAGTGTTTTTCTTACCTATATATATATATGGCAAGAAACCCTTGTGTTCTGTCCAAGTTTTTGTGCCTTCTATTTTTTCTATTTTTTTTCCTTCCTTTGATTTGTTCACAATGCTATCATGTGTTACGTCAAATTCTGGTGTTGGTGTAGTATAACCATCAAAGTCAGGAAGCTTTATTGTTTGTTTTATTTTTTCCTTATCTTCTTCTTTAATACTTTGTCCAACTGATACTTCGTAGGGTTGATAATTGTTTATCTGCCTATCACCACGTTGAATCTTGTATTCTACCTTCATTGTATAGATGTCTGGTATGTCTGGTCCTTCTATAAATGTTTTACTTCCATTTTTGGGTTTTGCAACTTTAACATCTATATCCTTGTTGTTTATGTAGCCTTCTTTAAAGCCACTATCACTTATAGGATTTTCGTCATAATTAATCTTCTTTTCTCCTACCTCCGCAAAGGCTTGTAGGGGGATTGACACTAGCATTAGTAATGCTAAGAAAAATGTCGTCATCCTCTTCAAATAATTTTTCATATCTTCTTCCATCTCCTTTATAAATTCACTTGCTTAAAATTTTGTATGTTTTATCTTTGGTTATTTAAGTTTTTATATTTCTATTGTACTACATTTGTTAACTTTTTTATATAGATTACGTATTGATTTGTTAATATATTTTATCTCAAATTGAAAGAGGGGCAGAATTGCCATCCCCCCTATTTTTTTCTTACTTTATGGACTTCTTAAACACCTAATAAAATTGTTGCTACTTCGAAATAAACGAATAGTACCAAGGTGTCTACTATTGTTGTGATAAGTGGGCCTGCCATTATTGTTGGGTCTACGTGTGTTTTTTCTGCAATTAGGGGTAGAATCCCTCCAATAATTTTTGATAGGACTATTGTTGTAAGAAGTGTAATTGATACTGTGAGTGTAACACCAATGCTCACACTATCAAGGATTGACATCCTAATAATATTTACAATTACAAGGATGGCTCCTACTATTATGCCTATGAGAAGTTCCTTAAACATTACTTGGGCAAATTCTTTAAATTCAATTTCGCCTGTGTAAATTCCACGAATAACAGTTGTTGATGACTGTGTACCTGCGTTTCCACCTGAGTCCATTAGCATAGGGATATAGGCTGCAAGAGCAACTGATGATGCCAAGAGGGTTTCGTATCTCTTTATAATAAAGCTTGTGAAGGTTGCTGTCACAAGACAAATGATGAGCCACATTGTCCTGTCCTTGGCAAGTTTAATTACAGACTTGTCCCAGTAGTGTTCTGGTGAGGATTCACTAATACCGTGGATGTTACCCAAGTCTTCTTCGTACTCTTCGTGCATAACGTCGATTGCCCATTCTGCTGGGACAATACCCACAAGTCTGCCTTCAGAATCTGTTACAGGGATTTCTGATAAGTCGTACTTAACCGCCAACTTAGCAACAACTTCTTGGTCATCTGTTGCGTAAACGCTGGCGTTAATTGGATGCATAAATTCTTCGATGTCCTTGTTCTTATTACGAAGAAGGTCGGCTAGGTTTGCATAGCCTATTAGGACTAGGGACTGGTTTGTAACCCAAACTTGTTCTAGTCTATCTGCATCTAGGTCTGAGTGAATGATTTTTTCTAAGGCTTGTGTTGGTGTAGCTGTTGACTTAACAAAGATGAAACCAACGGACATAATGGAACCAACGGAGTCCTTAGGGAAGCCTAGAAGTTCATTAATAATTGGTCTTCTATCCTCTTCAATGTATTGGTTCATAAACTTCCTAACCATATTGGCAGGAAGTTCTTGCAAGGTATCTACTACCTCGTCTTCTTCAAGCTCTTTCATAAGGCTTATTATTCTTTCTTCAGAAAGTGAGCCTATCATTTCTATTTTTTTCTCCCTTGGCAAAAGTGAAAAGGCATCTGCCAAGAGGTCTTTATTTAGAAGTTTTATCCAAATCGCTGTGTCCTCTTTGGATAGGTCTTCTAGTCTTTCTGCTATATCAACAGGGTCCATCTTGTTGATCTCATCTTGCAAGACTTTTAATCTTCCTCTATCTAATTTGTTCATGTAACCTCCTAATTTTTGCAAATATCATAAATTTTTGCATAAAAATTCGCTGCCTAGCGGTAAAGATACATGAACTTAAGACTCTACTTATAAATCACAAGACTTCCTTTATCGCGTAGGCACATACATTTTTTCCAGGGTCCACTGGTATCCATGTAAACACCTCCATATAAAATGATTTTAACATATATTGACTTTTTAGACTATCTTTATTTCCCAAAGAAAAAGCCACCGGCTAGGGTGGGCTTAGTTTTTGTTTTTTAATTTTTATTTTTTATTATGTGATAGAAGACTATTAAGGGAGAGAGAAGGTAGACAAGGGGTAGGACTACTTTGGAGAACAAGTTGTATTCAAGGTCCTCTAGTTTGTCACCTATATCTTTGTAGGCTTGAGGGAAGGCTATTAGGGCTACAATCATATAGATTGTAAGGATGAGGTAGGGCATGTCTTTCGGGTCCTTGCCCAGATAACTTTCCACAAAGAAGAAGTAGTAAACTGCGAAAAAGAAAATCCCTAGCCCACAAAGGCAGGCGTAGATGAAGATGTCCCAGAGTCCATCTCCAAGAATTTTTTTGTTACTTCTTTTATCTTCACTTCTTTCTTCAACGCCCTCTTTTGTTACTTCTTTCTTTTCTTCCTCAGCTTTACCAATAAAGTATGCCATATCAACTCCAAATATTTCAGAGAGTTCTCTCAAGTTGGTCATTGTTGGTGTGGCCTTATCATTTTCCCATTTTGAAATTGCCTGCCTTGTTACAAAAAGTTTGTCGGCAAGGTCTTCTTGGGAGAGATTTAGTTCTCTTCTCTTTGCTTTTATTTTTTCTCCGTACATAATTTTCACTCGCCTTTTATTATCTCATAATTTCATTTTATGTAAGAAATGATAACAAAAATATCCTGGTCTAACAAGCAAATGGGGCGCAACTTTTGGTTGCGGAGGAGTTTTCCTTAATTTTTATAAAAAATTTTATTTTAAAGGGTCTTTTTCTTAAAATTTTTAATCTTTTTCTTGTTAAAGTGATAATATGCTATTAGATATAGGAGGTTTGTTATGAGCATTTCTTATAAGATTTTAGCAGGTCTAGTAAGGGCAATTAGAATTAAAAAAATTTTTCTCTTGCCAAAGGATAAGATTTTAAATTATGCCAGGAGGCAAAATCAAAAGCCAAGCTTCAAGCTTAAAGATGAAGCCGACATTTATTATGATGATAGGACTTTTTTGTCCCAAAGATTGATTGTAATACATTCAAAAAATAAAAATCCCGGTGCAATCTTATACCTCTTTGGCGGTGGCTACATAACAAATCCCGACAAGAGGGACTTAAGCTTTGCCAAGAAGATTTGTCGCACCACTGGTAAAGATGTCTGGTTCTACTTTTATCCCCTTTGCATTGACAAGACCATAGTGGAAGCTTACGATGCCACTATAGGAGTCTATGAAGAGATGACAAAAACCTATGGGGAAGAGCCCCTTTCTCTTCTTGGCTTTTCATCTGGAGCCTCACTTGCCCTTGGACTTGGTCTCTACATAAATGAAAATAAATTACCTTTAAAGATGCCAAGAGAAATCATCGCATCTTCTGCTGGTGGATGTCTATCTAATGATCTCGATATGGATAGGCTGAAGGAATTAAACAATAAGGACATAATGGTTGACTACAAATATTTTGACACTGCAAAAGAAATTATGACTAAGGGAGAAAGTGTCCCTGAATATATGCTTTATCCCTACAGGGGAGACTTTAGTAACTTTCCAATGACCTACCTCTACTATGGGTCTTATGAAGTGATCTATGCCTTTGCACCACTTTTTGAGGAAGCCCTAAAAAAATACAAGGTTAATTACAAAATAATAGTGGGAAAAGGACTTTGCCACTGCTATCCACTCTTGTCAATCTTCCCAGAAGGCAAAGAGGCCCAAGAAGAAATTATAAAAATTTTGAAATAAAAGATGCCAGAGACATAACCCCCTCTGGCATTTTCTATATAATTTAATTTTTATTTTTATTTCTATAATCCCTGGGACTAAGTCCATAAACATCCTTAAAGGCCTTGGAAAAATAGGAGTAGTCGTTAAAGCCAACTTCAAGGGAGATGTCGAAAATTGATTGATCAGATGACCTTATTAACTTTTCAGCATTTTCTATCCTCACCCTTATTAGGTATTTTGAAAAGTTTATCCCCATTCTTTCCTTAAAGGTCCTGGAGAAGTGACTCTTACTGTAACCTGCCACCATAGATATTTCATCAAGGCTAATGTCCCTCGTATAATATTTTTCAATATAGGCCCTGGCGTTATTCATGGCAAGGTCATGTTGGTCTTCTATTTCAAGTCCAGAACTTATTAGGTCAAGGGTCCTATTTATTGCTGCCCTGGTATCGTCAATATTGTTAGAGCCAACAATGGTTTCAATGCTCTTTACAGTTATAAGTGACAGGTCGGACTTTAGACTTCCCCTGGAAAAATAATTTATAACTTCCACAAGTAGCCTAATGAGGTTGGACTTAATGTATTCTTCGCTTACGTTTCTCTCCACCATATCCTGAACAATTTCATCAACTATGTCGTAGGAGCCTTCCCTATCTTGAAAGCCAATTTTTATTAGGAGTTCATAGATTTTTTTATCAATCTTAGACTTGTAGTCTTGGTCAATTTTTACATCAATAAGGCTGGGTCTTAAAATTTTTCCTCGTCCCTTGTTAAAAATATTTTCCAGACAGTTAAAGGATTCTTCATATCCCTTAGCTAGGTCCTTGTTAGATTTGCAGTAAGAGCTTATCCCAATGCTCACTGTGTGAGTCATCTCATTCTTTAGATCATCAATAATTTTTTCTGCTAACTCCTGGCTTAGGTCAAAGGCCTCTTCCTCAGTCCTTCCTTGGCAATCCAAAAAAATTATTATCTTGTCAGTCCCCGTTAGGGTAGTGGAGATGGTCTTATAGTCCTTAATTATTTCTCTAGTGTATTCAAGCAGTTTTCTCTTTAAAATATACCTGTAGTGGTTGTCACGATTTTTGCAGACTTTCCAAAAGTCGTCATACATAATAGTGATTATGTAGTTGGTGTCAAGGTCAAGTTGGTATTGGCTAAAGGTGGACTGAAAGAGTCTTGCCCTTGATAAGTCTCCATATATTAGGTTGTGTATGTAGTCCTTTGTTATTATGTCGTATAAAAGTAACTTGTCTCCCAATTTTTTCCTCTCTCTTTTCTTAAATTCTTTTTTATTCTATCCTTAAATCAAATAAATTCTAAAATTCTATTACCTCAAAAGTCTAAATACTTTATCGTGATTATATTATAAAGCAAAAACTTTAAAATCTAAAGCAATATATTCCATATTTTTGTGTTTAGGAAAAGGTTATTATCATATCAAAAGGAGGAAATAAATGAAAGAAAAAATAATACATAGGGAAGAGAAGCTTTACAAAGACCCGAAATTACTTGCTAAGTTTATAATTCTCAGTGCAATTGGAATATTTGCCTTTTTCGTGCCTATCAAGGTGGATGACAAATCGACAATCCCATTAGAATATGTAATTTCACTTTTTATTAACAGCTTACCAAAAGTTGCAACAGCTTATGCCTTTATCATCATTATGATAGGTGCCTTTAGACCTTTTGTGAAGGGAACTTGGAAGACTGATAAAGTCACTATAATATTCTCTTTCACAAAATTAATTGGGGCATTCTTCACACTCTATTTATTCTCTGGTTACGCACCAGAAGCAGTTGCAAGAGATGACCACGGTCCATTCTTGTTTAACTCACTGGCAATACAAGTAGGTACATTAATTCCAATTTCAGCAATTTTTATAACTTTCTTAATGGACTACGGATTTATTGATTTTATAGGAAACTTTTTGAGACCAATAATGAGAGCAATCTGGAAGACTCCTGGTAGGACAGCAGTAATTGCAGTAGCAGCCTTTATGGGATCAACTGCAGTTGGGGTAATGATGACTGACGACCTATACAGGGAGAGAAAGTATACACAAAGAGAAGCTGTGGCAGTAGTAACAGGCTTTACTACAGTTGCAATATCCTTTTTAATAGTAATTGCGAACACAACTGATCTAATGGAATATTGGGGCGAATATGTTTTCGTTTCACTATTTGTTACCTTTGCACTTAGTGCCATAACAGTTAGAATTCCACCAATTTCAACAACATCAGATAGATACTACAAGGACATGGAAGGTTACCCAGAAGAAAAACTTGAAGGCAATCTATTTATGGCATCACTTAATGAAGGACTTACACTTTGCAAGGAAGCAGGCCCTGTTGTTCCAAGAACCACTAAGAATGTCTTAGATTCCTTTAACCTAGTATTTGAAGTTCTGCCAAACTTTATGTCAATCGGTCTAGTTGCACTTATAATTGCAAACTACACACAAGTATTCGACTACTTCGGATATATTTTATATCCACTTACACTTTTACTTAGAATACCTGAGCCACTACTAGCAGCAAAGGCTGCCATGTTAGGACTTGCTGAAATGTTCCTACCAGTAATGGTGGTAACAAAGGCTCCTCTAGTTACAAGATTTATAATCTCTGTAATGAGTGTTGCTCAAGTAATTATGTTCTCAACTACAATCCCTACAATTGTAGCATCTGAGATTGATGTTTCCATTAAGGACCTAGTAATAATATGGTTTGAAAGAACTATATTCTGTTTCTTAATCACTACGCCTATAGCATTTTTGTTAATTAAATAATTTAGAAAGTTTATTGTTTTAAAATTTTTACAGAAAAAAAGGAGATAATTATGTTTTACGAACCAAAGAAAAATAACCACGGACTAAAAAAGAACCCATTTAAATCATGTTCAGTACCAAGAGTAATTGGCTGGATTTCAACTAAGAACCCAGATGGAACAGACGACATTGCACCATACTCACAATTCACAAACCTAACATTTGACCCACCACTAGTTTTATTCTCAGCTAACCAAAACGTATTTGGTGACAGAAAAAACACTGTTAAAAATATCGAAAGAACTGGAGAATTTGTTTACAACATGGTAACTGAAGATCTTGCACAAGCAATGAACGAATCTTCAATTGCAAGTGAAGACTTTATGGACAAATTCGAACACTGCGGTCTTGAAAAAGAAGAATCCAAGCTTGTAGATGTTGCAAGAGTTAAGGGTTCACCTATCCAATACGAGATAAAATACGTTCAAACAATTAGACTTCCAGGTGTTGACACACTTAACACAATCGATATCATTATCGGTGAAGTTATTGGAATCCACATTGACGACAAGTTCATAACTGACGAAGACAAGATTGATATCTGCAGCATTAAACCAGTTGCAAGACTTGGATACTTCGACTTCACAGTTGTTAATAACTCCTTCACAATGGACACTCCAAAGATTGACCCAGAAAAACAAGCTCTTGTTGACAAGGGACTTGAGGGTATAGCTGGCAAATAAGGGTTACTAGGGAATAAAAATTAACAAAAATATTAAATAACAACAGCTTAATATAATTTACGTGCCTCACGCTCCCTTATTTATAGTCTTATTAGATTTTTGTAAATTCATAAAATTTTATGAGTCCATAATTTTCTTATGAGTCTATAAACTTTTACTGACTTATATTTTTTTACTATCTCATAAAATTTTACTAACTCATACTTTCTTAATATTCAAATGTGTTTTAAAAACCAAAGCTTAAATTATCTAATAAAATAAAGTTATCCTAATTTTTATGCTTAAGTCAAAATAATAACTAGGTTTGTACACAAAAAGAAGAACTTGGGAATATGGTTAATCCATAAAGTCCTAGGTTCTTTTCTTTTTTTATTTTACAAAAATCTTATAGTCTGCATAGCCTTCTTTATCCATATCTTCATAGGGGATGAAGTCAAGAGCTGCTCCGTTGATGCAGTACCTAAGTCCGCCCATGTCTATTGGTCCATCAGGAAAGACGTGACCAAGGTGGGAGTTTGATGACTTAGACCTCACTTCTGTCCTTACCATTCCATAAGAAGTGTCCACTTCTTCATCGAGATAGGTTGAAAGGATTGGTCTTGAGAAGGATGGCCAGCCACAACCTGCGTCAAACTTGTCTGATGAAACAAAGAGGGGTTTTCTCGAAAGCTTGTCTACATAAATTCCCTTCCTATGTTCAGCATTTAAGTCACTTGTGAAGGGCCTTTCTGTTCCAGAGTTTGCCATAACTTCGTAGGAAAGATCATCAAGGGCTTCTCGCTTAGACTTATTTAAAAATTCTCTTTCGTCATCAATTATTGGTTCATCTGCCAAGCTCAAGTTGATGTGGCAGTAGCCCATGGGATTCTTGTCAAGATAAGCTTGGTGGTAGTCCTCTGCCTTTACAAAATTTTTGATGGGAGAGATTTCCACTGCAAGCTTGCCAAGTTTTTCTTCTTCATAGGCTATGAAGTCCTTAACAATTTCTTCTGACCTTGTGTCTCCTTCTTCCCAATATATTCCTGTCCTGTATTGTCGCCCTATGTCATTTCACTGCCTGTTAATAGACTTGGGATCAATGATCCTAAAGTAGTGGAGGAGGATCTCTGTTAGGGAGATGCGTGAGAAATCGTAATATATTTTTACTGTTTCTGCGTGGTCTGTCCTTGCCACAGATTCATAATTTGTTTCGTCGCTAATGCCATTAGCGTAACCAACTAGGGTCTTCTTTATTCCCTTTATTCTTTTGAAGTAGCCTTCAGTTCCCCAAAAGCATCCACCTGCAAGATAAATAATTTTTATGTTTTTCATATTATCACCTAGGTTACCTTTACCCAAAACTTGCAAATAAATATAGGGATTGCTGAACTCCTAATAGGGGACAACTTCATAATTAATTATTTTTTCTAAGCTTCAACTCTCGCTTAAATAACTTTTTATTTTTTTATAAAGGCGAAGAATCAAATCAATTAGATCTTAAAAGCAAAATAATTTTCTAAGTAATAATCTTTTATACTAATTAAGTAAATTTGAGTAAGTTCTTTAAAATAAAATTTTTGAACTTGTTATACTAGGTTTATAAAAATGATAATGCGTATCATTTACAAGTTGCTAATATTTTGTCTATTCTCTAATATAAGAAATTTTTCTGCTAATTTCTTTAAATTCTTCACAAAATATTAGCTAACTTATAATAAGGAGGAATTATGAATAAAAAATTTAGACTATCGCTAGGTGTCTTGGCTTTATCTGCAACTCTTCTTGTTGCTTGTAACAAGGAAGAGTCTAAGAATGAGCCTAAGGAGAACAAGGCTAAGGTCGAACAAAATGTAGCAACTAAGGCTGATGATAAGTCTGCTGATGAAGTTACTCTTTCTGACTGGGACGGCGAATGGAATAACATTTCCAACTATCTTGATGATCCTGGCCTAAAGGGTGCTTACGAAGAAGTTGCTAAGAGAGATAATATCACTGAAGATCAAGCTAAAAAGAACTTTGCTGATCACGTTGCAGTTGATTTCGGAGCTATAAAGGTTGATGGAAATAGCATAACTTTCTTAAAAGGACCTGAAGGGGAAGAAATTGACAAGGCTGACTACAAACTAGTAGACAAGCACCCAATCGAACACGGTGGAAAAACTCTTTATTGGTACGAGTTTACTTCTAATGGAAAATATCCAACAATTTTATTGATGCCAGTTCACGGCGAAGACCACATGCCACACTTCCACTTAAGAGTTGGAGGAAGTGCTCAAGAAATGTTAGCTAAAGATGACTGGTACCCAACATTTGTTAGTCCAACAGTAACTATCGATCAAGTTTACGAAGAAGTTGCTGAATAATATTTCTATTTATCCCATCCTCGATGCTTCATCGAGGATATTTTTTTAAGAGAAAGGAGACTTTATGTCAAAAATAATAAAAATTATGACTGTATTTCTCTTGGCTTTTTCTCTAGTTGCTTGCAAGGCAGAAAAAAGTAAAGACGCAAAACCTGTCGTCTACACTTCCTTTTATCCAGTTTACAGCTTAACTAAAAGCGTAGTTGGTGACACTGTGGACCTAAGGATCCTGATGCCAAAAAACCAGGACCCCCACCTCTGGGAGCCAACTCCAAGAAAGATAAAGGACCTGTCAAATTCTGACTTGTTAATTATAAATGGGGCCAATATGGAACACTGGGCAGATACAATTGCCAATACTCTTCCAAATTTGGATATCCTAAATCTTGCCAGTGGGGTTAATTTAATTTCCTACAAGGGGGCTGCTGCTATTGGAGACTTCCAATACATGGTTGCTGGCGACTTTGATAAGGAAACCTACTCCTTTGAATTTGGTCACACACACGAAGATAATATGAGGATTGCCTTCCTCTATTGTGACAAGGACTACTCTGAAAAGGACCTTATTAAGATGGGTCGAAAGATAATGGAGGACCCTGGCGAAGATGTTCCACAAAAGTCCCTAATAAAGGTTGAGGACAGGAAGACTTATAAGCTTGAGATGGGCCATGAGCATGGAGAAATTTATTACAAGCTTCCTAAGAAGGGCAGGTGGATTATGTTTAGCGACAGAATTTCCACAGACCTACTTTCTTATAAGATGCTTGATGCCCATGGAGATGATATGAAACTAGATGTCCTTCGTGATACTTCAACTACTAACGAGGACAAGATAACCTACGATCCTCACTCTTGGATGAGTATTAGAAATGCCAAGAGATATGTAAATGATATTGAATACAAGATGTCCAAGCTCTATCCTGAAAACAAAAATATCTACAGGAAGAATGCTTCCAAGACTTTGAGAGAGCTTACAGCCTTGGACTACAAGTACAGGGACCTCTTTAAGAAAACTAAGAGGAAGGAATTTATTGTGAGTCACTTTGCCTTTGCCTACCTTGCCAAGGACTTTGACCTCATCCAATATCCTCTCCAAGGTCTCACAAGTACAGATTCTCCAAGTATAAAGAAGATCACCAAGGCCATAGATGATGCAAGAAGCAGAAATATAAATACAATCTTTTACGAATATGGGATGCCAGAAAATGGGGCAGACATAATCGCAGAGGAAATTGGTGCTGACCTAAAAGGCCTAATATCCATGGAGTATATTAACAGGGATATTGAAAGGAACGTTGGAGATGACTTTATAGATATGATGGAATACAATTTGAAAAATATATATGAATCATTGAGGTGATATATGAAGGCTATTGAAATAAAAAATGCCAACTTTGCCTACGATAGGGATACAGTCCTTAAGGACTTAAACCTGACCCTGATGAACAAGGAGAAAATCACTATCATCGGTGGCAACGGAGTTGGTAAGACAACTTTAATAAAAATAATTATTGGGGAGCTCAAGCTAAGGTCTGGGGAAATAAAAATCCTTGAAGAAGACCCAACCCTTGATTCACTTAAAAAGATTGGTTACGTTCCTCAATCACAAAAGGAAAATTTATATACCTTCCCAATTTCTGTCAAGGAGCTTGTAACCCTACAGCTCTACGAAAGTATGGGGATGATAAAAATTCCAAGAAAGGTCCACTACGACAAAACTATGGAACTTTTAAAGAAGATGAACCTAGAGAAGTACGCAGACTATCCCCTAAGGGACTTGTCTGGTGGTTTGAGACAAAGGGTTGTTATCACAAGGGCCCTTATGAACAATCCAGAAATTTTAATTTTTGACGAGCCAACATCAGGTGTTGATGAAAATTCAAAGAGGCAATTTGCCAAAACCCTTGAAGACTTAAACAAAAATTTTGACGTATCCATAATTTTAATAACCCACGAGCTAGACTGGGTGAAAAACAATTTGCAAATGGATAAGTTTTACGAACTAAAGAAGGGAGGTCTTGAACTTGTTACAGTATAGCTTTATGATTAGGACCCTCTTAGTTTCCTTTATGATTTCCATAATAATTCCCCTCATTGGGATTGTTATTGTTAATCGTGGGACTTCTATGATGGGGGATGCCCTATCTCACGTTTCACTAGCTGGGGTTGCCTTAGGACTAATCCTTTCCATCAATCCCCTAATTGGTGCCATCTTTGCTTGCGTCATTGGAGCCTTCTCCATTGAAAAAATCAGGAAGAAGTTCCCCCAATTTGGTGATATGGCAACTGCCATAATAACCTCTATGGGACTGGGACTTGCCGCCCTCTTGTCAGACTTTTCACCAGGAGGAAGCAGCTTTGATGCCTATCTCTTTGGAAGTATTGCATCAGTATCAAAGCTTGACGTGGTAATCGTCCTAATTACCTTTATACTTGTTGTTGCAATTTCTTTAATTTATTATTTTGGTCTCCTCTCCATCGCAATTGATCCTCAACTTGCCAAGATGAGCGGGGTTAATGTGGCGAGAATTAATTCAATCTTCACACTTTTATCTGCCCTTACAATTGCCCTTTCAGCCAAAATAATTGGTGCCCTCATGGTGACATCACTTATAGTTTTGCCCGTGGCATCATCACTATTAATAAGTAAATCCTACAAGGCAACCTTCCTTAACACCTTGGTCCTTGGACTTATTTACACCCTAAGTGGTGTTATCCTGTCCTACTACTTCGACCTAAAACCAGGTGGAGCAATAGTTGTTATTGCCTCCCTAGGAATGCTAGTATGCCTCTTGATTTCAAAATTAAAAAACAAGAATTAAGTGAAGTCTGCAAGTTATCTTGCAGATTTTTCTTTTGTGGTTTTAAGTGCTACATCGACAAAATTTAGTACAAAATTAAAACATTGACTTATTATATTCTGAGGTGTTAATTTATATTTATAAAAACGCTTCCATCATCTTTATTTAGATAAAGAAAACATTTTTATAAAAGGGAGCCAAGGAGGTAATTATGAAAAATAGAAAGAAGAGATTATTGATTGCAGGTCTTGCATCTAGCATGGTCTTATCCATGGCAGTTCCAACTTTTGCCTGCACAGGTATTATCGTTGGTAAAGACCTAACTACTGATGGTTCTTTTATCTTTGGAAGAACTGAAGACTACCAAAGAAATAGGACTATGAGACTTGTAACTCACCCACGTGGAGAAATTAAAAAGGGCGATAAGTTGGTTGATGTCAACAACGGATTTACATACATACACAAGGAAGACTCTTTGAAGTTTTTCTCAACTCCAGACTCTTCTAAGAAGCCAAAAGACATGGAGCAAGGTGTCTACGATGCAGCTGGCTACAACGAAGCAGGTGTAGGTATCTTCTGTACAGTTTCAGCTAGCCCATCAGACGAAGTCTTAAAGGCTGATCCTTTTGTAAAAGATGGTGTTAACGAAGCTAGTATGACAACTTTCTTACTTGCACACGCAAAATCAGCTAGGGGCGCAATTGAACTTTTGGCAAAAACTATTGATGAGCAAGGTGCTTCAATGGGTGACATTGTTGCCTTTGGCGACCAAGATGAAGTTTGGTACATGGAAATTTACACTGGCCACCAATATGTTGCTATTAAGTATCCTGCCGACAAATTCAGTATCTTCCCTAACGATTTTTGGCTAGGTGGCGTTGACCTTAAAGACAAAGAAAATGTAATTGCATCAAAAGACATAGTTGAAGTTGCAAAGAAGGCTAAGACTTATAAGGAAAATGCTGATGGTCTAATGGATATGGCTGGATCCTATGGTCCTAAGGAAATTAGAGATACATCTCGTTCAAGAGTTTGGTCTGGTATCCACGACCTTGACCCTAACTCAAAAGTTCCTTACGATGCAAAGAGATTTGACTTATTAAATGACCTATCAGAAGGCAGCGAAAAAATAGACATCACTCATGCCCTAAATGTATTTAGAAACAGACTTGATGGAACTGAATTTATTCCATCAGACAACAAGGCTGAAAGAAAGGCAAACCCTAAGACT
Organism: Peptoniphilus vaginalis; assembly: GCF_900176605.1. Classification (GTDB taxonomy): domain Bacteria; phylum Bacillota; class Clostridia; order Tissierellales; family Peptoniphilaceae; genus Peptoniphilus_A; species Peptoniphilus_A vaginalis. Next base: position 300,139 of record NZ_FXLP01000004.1, on the reverse strand, counting down.
CACAAGAGACCAATTGGATCTATTAACACAATGCAAGCCCACATCTTCCAAATCAAGGAAGGTTATCCTAAAGAAGCTCCAGGTCTTATGTGGATGACTCTAGGAAGTCCACTTAACATTCCTTGGATTCCAATTTTCCCTGACATCAATGACTCCACAGCTGAAGCAAAAAATGATTCACCAGTTTATGATGCAAACTCTTACTACTGGGTTGGCTCATCTGTTAATGATTTAGTTTCTGGCAACAGAGAAGCACTTGGCGAATCAACTAGAAAAACTGTAACAGACTTTGAAGCTAAAATCATGAAGGACCTTCCTCAAGTTGAAAAGGAATGGATTGAACTTTATTCTAAAGACAAGGCAAAGGCAGCTGAATTCTCAACTACTAAGACAATGGAATGGGAAAAAGAAGTATTTGACCTAGAAAAGGGACTACAAAAAGAACTTTCACAAGTTTCTAAGGCTGACTTAATTGATCACTGGGCAAGAAAACCTATTATTGATGCCATCAACAAGAAATTAATGGTGGGCACAAGTGACCTTACCTTCTCTCCAAATGAAAAAATCACTCGTGGAGAGTTTATCACTATACTTGGAAGACTTGGCAAGGTTGACACAAAGAAATACGCTGAAGTTAAGGACAAGAGCATTGAAGTTGGCAAGTTCTACACTGAATATATGAACTGGGCTGTGGAAAAGAAACTTCTTCCAAAGACTTCAAAAGCAATGGCTAATGAAGACATAACTCGTGAAGAAATGGCATACACTTTGGCAGCTTATCTAAAATTAATGGGCGACGACTCTTCAACTCTTAAGATGGTAGTCTTTGATGACCAAAAGGAAATCTCTGACTGGGCTCTTGGCGAAATTGAATTCCTAGTTAACAAGGGGATCCTAAGCGGAACATCTAACAACAAGTTCTCACCTAAGGCAAACTTAACAAGGGCAGAAGTAGCACAAATAATTTCAAAGCTTGATAAGTAACTTGCTTAATAAAATTTAAAAATGTGGAAACAAAGAAGGTGGCTCAAGCCACCTTCTTCATAATTCATATTCTTATTCTTCTTCATCAAAGTTCTTATACTTTGATAAAATTTCCATAAATTGTTTGCCAGTTATAGTTTCTTCTTCTAACAAGAATTCAGAAAGCTCCTTCATAGCATCCCTGTTATCTGCAATTAATTTTCTTGCATTATCTTGTGCTGATTTAACAATCTTAACCATGAGGTCATCTATTTCTTTCCTAGTTTCTTCAGAACAATTCATATTTCCATTGTCGCCCATATATCTTGACCCAGAGTCTTGGAACTTAACCATGCCAAACTCGTCAGCCATACCATATTGGGTGATCATAGACCTGGCAGTTTCTGTTGCCTTCTCAATGTCGTTGGCAGCACCAGTGGAAACTTCATTAAAGATAACTTCTTCCGCTGCACGTCCTCCGCAAAGAGTTGTGATGTGGTTGATTAAATCTTCTCTTGTGTAGAGATTTTTTTCGTCCTTAGGCACCTGCATAGTGTAACCTAGAGCTCCTGAAGTCCTTGGGATAATTGTAATTTTTTCCACAGGTTCAGACCCAGTTTGAAGAGCCGCAACAAGGGCATGACCGATTTCGTGGTAAGCAACCCTCTTCTTTTCTTCTGGAGAAAGTATGTCTTGCTTTCTTTGGGCACCTGCAATTACAACTTCAATAGACTCTTGGATGTCCTCTTGACGGACCTTGTCGTGACCCATCCTAACTGCACGAAGGGCAGCCTCGTTTAAGATATTTGCAAGTTGGGCACCTGATGCACCAGCAGTTGACCTTGCAATAAGTGAATAATCAAGGTCATCTTCCATCTTGTAGGACCTTGCGTGAACCTTTAAGATTTCAATCCTGTCCTTTAGAGTTGGAAGCTCAACCCTGATTTGCCTGTCAAACCTTCCTGGTCTTAAAAGGGCTGGGTCAAGAATCTCTGGCCTGTTAGTTGCAGCAAGCATAACAATACCAATATTGCCATCAAAACCATCCATCTCAGTCAAAAGTTGGTTGAGGGTTTGTTCTCTTTCATCGTTGCCAGAAATTCCTGCTGAATCTCTCTTCTTACCTATAGTATCAATTTCGTCAATAAAAATTATACATGGGGCATTCTTCTTCGCCTCTTCAAAGAGTTCCCTTACCTTAGCTGCACCACGGCCCACAAACATTTCCACGAATTCAGAACCTGCAATAGAAAAGAAGGGAACGTGACTTTCCCCGGCTACTGCCCTGGCAAGTAGGGTCTTACCAGTTCCTGGAGGACCAACAAGTAGGGCGCCCTTAGGACACTTGGCACCAATGTCTGTATATTTTTTTGGATTTTTTAAGTAGTCCACGATTTCCACCAGGGACTCCTCAGCTTCCTCTTGACCTGCAACGTCATCGAAGTTTACAGTTTCGCCGCTTGGTTCGTACTTTTGGATTTTCTTTCCGCCACCAAAGATGCCGCCGCCAAAACTTTCCATCCTCTTAGTCATTGCCCTTTGTAGAAAGAAGAATAATAGGATTGGAAATCCCCAAGTCATGACAAAGTTCATAAATAAACTTGGCTTTTCTGGAATTTCAGAAGAGTAATCAACATTTTTCTCTTCAAGGTCCCTAACTATGTCTGGGTCTTCCATCCTTCCAGTCTTGTAGATTTTTTTGTCTCCCTTAAGCTTGTAGAGGATTTGGTCTGGTTTAAAGTTTACCTCTGCAATTTTATCTTGACTCAAGTTCCTCCTAAAGTCTGAATAAGAAGAACCTTCTATGCTGTTTTGTGTCACCATTGGCAAAATTAACCAGTTTAAGGCAAAGACTGCCAAGATGGAAATCAAATAATATCTAAGTAAATTGTACTTGGGTCTCTTGTTGTTGTCCTTATCTTCCATATTATAAACCTCCTTAGGGATGAAATTTTTTAAAAATAAAAACCGGATAAAAATCCGGCTTAAATATCTTTCTTATTAAAGGTCATCTTCAATTACAGAAGATTTTGAATATGCAGATGGTCTTGCTTCAAAGAAGTCTGTCTTGATTTGGTTAGGATCAGAGTATTCGCTAACCCACTTCATTGATTCTGGTTCCTCGATATTTTCATCGAAGAGGTTGCCAAAACCAAGATTTCTGGAACGCAAGTTGCCAAGGTACGTGATGTAATCTTCAATCATCTTTTCATTGAGACCCTTAATTTCATCGCCTATGACATACTTACCCCAAGCAATCTCTTCCTCAACACCCTTTCTAAGCATTTCTTTGTATGCCTCAATATTTTTATCTGTAAATATTTCTGGCTCTTCCTTTTTCATTTCAAGGATGATGCTTCTGAATAACCAAAGGTGAGTGTTCTCGTCCCTATTGATGTATCTAATTTCAGAAACTGTGCCAGGCATCTTGCCCATTCTTCCAAGATTGTAGAAGAAGGAGAAACCTGAGTAGAAGTAAATTCCTTCTAAGATGTAGTTGGCTATTAGGGCCTTCATAAAGTTGTCCAAGTTTTCATCTTCGTAGAAGTCTTGGTATTGGTCCCCAATAAATTTGTTTCTCTTTAATAGGACTTCGTCATCCTTGTATTGGTAGAGGATTTCTTCCCTCTCTTCTGGAGAACAAATTGTGTCCAAGATGTAGGAATAAGATTGAGAGTGGATGGACTCTTGATAACCTTGGATTGAAAGGCAAAGATTGATTTCATTTGCTGTTACATAGGATTGTAACTTTGGTATCTGAGCAGTTTGCAGTGAGTCAAGATAAATCAAAAAAGATAAAATCTTGTCATAAGCAGTTTTTTCAGCCTTGTCAAGTTCCCTGTAGTCCTTCACATCTTGGGAAAGATTAATTTCCTCTGGTATCCAAAAGTTGTTCATAGCTTGGCGGTACCAATCACTTGTCCAGCTATACTTCAAGTTGTTGAAGTCATTTAGGTTTGTTGTGTTGCCATTGATGACCCTTCTCTTGGAAGTTTCAATGTCTCCCTTTTCATTAAAGAGACCTCTTTTTGAAAGTTGCATATTTCCTCCTTAATAATAATTTGTAACGATTTTATAAATTTTTATGACTTTATAAAAAATTACGACTTCATAAAAATTTACGACTTCATAAAAAATTACGACTTTATAAAAAATTGTAGCTTCACAATAATTTATGATGCACAGTAGTCGCAGTCTTCAACCTCTAAAGACTTACTTCTCACATAATAAACAGACTTTAACTTTTCCTTGGCTGCCTTGATATAAAGGTTGAGGATCTTTCTCATTGTGAAGTCAGTTGTTATATAGAAGTTAATGGACTGAGCCTGGTCAATGTGCCTTTGCCTAATAGCTGCAGCCTCGATTACAAAGTTTTGGTCAAGCTCGTGAGCATTTTCATAGAGCCAGAAGCTTTGTGGAGTAAGATCTGGTGCCACCCTTGGAAGGATTGAACCCTTCTTTTCTTCCAAGAAGTACCTATTCATAATTGGGTCAACACCTGCACTTGTTGCAGCGATAATTGAGGTTGAACCTGTTGGAGCAATTGCCATAATGTAACCATTTCTAAGTCCGTTTGTCTTCACATCTTCTCTTAATTTATTCCACTTGGCATCCTTGTAGCCACGAAGGTCGAAGTAGTTTCCATTTTCCCAATCAGAGCCTTGGAAGAAGTCATAAGATCCCTTTTCCTTGGCAATCTCCATAGAAGCAGTAACTGCGTGGAAATTTATCCTTTCATAAAGGTCGTCTGCCCACTTCAAGTGGTCTTCTATATCAGAAAATGCCATTCCAGCCTTTACAAGGGCATGGTGGTATCCAGAAGTTCCAAGGCCTATGGACCTATACTTCCTATTTGTCACCTTGGCATAAGGGATTGGGTAGTAGTTAAGGTCAATAACATTGTCAAGGGCCCTTACAGTTGTTGCAACAATGTCCTTTAACTCCTTGTCATCTTCAAGATTTATATTTCCAAGGACAAGGGAAGCAAGGTTACAAACTACAAAGTCACCAGGCTTAGTCTTTGTCACAATTACTTCGTCCCCATCTTCAGTTTCTATTGTAGTATCTAGGGTTTCAATGGCAGACATATTTTGCATAATTTCTGTACATAGGTTTGAAGAATAAATCATGCCCATATGCTTGTTTGGATTCATCTCATTTACATTGTCCCTGTAGAAGGCAAAAGGTGTTCCAGTTTCTGTAAGGGACTTGATAATAAGTCTAACAAGGTCTTTGACAGACATTTCACGACGGGATATAGATTCATCTTCAATACATTCTCTGTACTTTTTTTCCCATTCCTTGCCGTAAAAGTCCTCAAGAGAATAGCCCTTCTTTTCAAGAACTTCGTGGGGATCAAACATATACCAAGTTGCGTTTATATCCTTCTCTGCTAGTTCAAAGAATAGATTTGGATAGGAAATAGCAGGGAAGATGTCGTGGGCCTTCATCCTGTCGTCACCATTATTTGTACGAAGTTGTAAAAATTCTGGAATGTCCTTGTGCCATACATCAAGATAGCAGGCAACAGAACCTTGACGAACTCCCAGTTGGTCAACGGCAACAGCAGTGTCGTTGGCAAGCTTTATCCATCTTATAACGCCACCAGCAACTCCCTTGAAGCCCCTGATGTCAGATCCCGTTGCACGAACCTTTCCGAAGTAAAGTCCCATTCCTCCACCATGCTTAGAAATTTGGGCAAAGTTATCAATGGAACGATAAATTCCCTTTAAAGTATCTGGCACTGTGTCAATAAAGCAGGATGAAAGTTGGTTGTAAGGCTTTCTAGCATTAGACATAGTTGGTGTTGCAACAGTAACCTTTAGGCTAGAGTAAATGTCGTAGAACTTCTTAGCCCAGTAAATCCTATTTTCTTCAGGGATAGCAAGGTGCATGGCAATTCCCATAAACATCTCTTGGATAGATTCCACAAACCTACCATCGTGGCTCCTGATTACATACCTCTTGATTAAGAGGTCAAGACCAGAATAATTTAAGAGCCTGTTCCTTGAATTGTCGATATATTCCTCTAGCTCAAGAATATCTTCCTTAGAATAATTTTCTAGGATGTATTTGCCGTAAAGACCCTTCTCAGTTAAGAAGACAATCTTTTCATAGAAATTGTTGATCTTAAAGTCTTCTAGGTTTGTCTTGATTTTCTTTTCAAGATCGTAGTTTAAGAAAAGGGCTGCGATAAACTCCCACCTAGGGGCATCCTTGTCTGTAAGTTCACTTGCTGCCTTGATAATTTCAGAAAGATAGGCATCTTGACTTTGGTCCTTCTTCACAAAGGATTCAAACTTCTTGTACAAGTTCTCAAGCTCGTACTTCTTTGGGTCATAAGTCTTTCTCACAAACTTCAAAATCTTTAGGACCTTGCCGTCAGTGATGTAGTTGGCGAACTTGTCTAAGATTTGTCTTTCTTCAGAATGTCTATTCCTGTAAAGGATGTAGGCCTTTACAACTTCGATTTCCTTCTCATCAATTAGCTTTAGCTCAACCAAATCCTGAATTTCTTCCACAGTAGGTGGCTTCTTTGGGTCATAGTTTTTTAATAAGCTTTCCTTGATGTCAAGGGCATAGGCGTTGATGACAGAATCAACATAGGCTTTTCCAACAGAGTCAAAGGCTTTTTCGATGGCATTCTTTATCTTTAAATGATTGAAGTCCACCTCTCTCTTATCTCTTTTTAATATTTTCATAAATCCCCCATATAGTAGAATTTTTATTTAAAAGTTTTCAAATACTACTATATAGTACCATAAACAAAATTTAATAAATAGCTTTAAAGTAGATAAAAAATAATCTTAGTAATTTGTTCCTTACTTATAAGGCTATAACTTTTTTATTTTAATAATATTAATATTCGAGTGCACTAGGTGGTTATCAAATAATGGGCGCTAAACAGTTTGAATTCGATCAATACAGGATGAGTGGATATAAGAGATAAGAATTATCTTTACTATTAAATAGGAAGATTGCAATTCTTGAATAAAAAATTCACATCAAGCTAGACTCAAAAAAAAGAAGCATGACTTGGCTTCCTAATAAAATATTTATGTTATTTAAAACCAAAAAAATCCCAAGAGACTTTGTGTGGTGACCCCATAAAGTTGGACCTAATACCAGGACTGGTAGTTTACTAGTTCTGGTATTATTTTATTGCTTTCCACCCCTAGGGGTGGAAAATTTTTTATGCTGCGTTTAACTTTCTATATTCCACTGGACTTAAATATCCTAATTTTTCTTTTATTCTGTCTTTATTGTAATATTCTATATACTCTTCTATTGTTTCTTTTAATTCTTCATATGAATAGAATTTCTTGCCATAGTAGATTTCTTGTTTAAGTATCCCGAAGAAGTTTTCCATTGGGGAGTTATCTAGGCAATTTCCCTTTCTTGACATCGATTGGGTTATCCCTTCTTTTTCAAGTCTTGATGTATATTGTTTTATTTGATAAGCCCATCCTTGGTCTGAATGAAAGATCCTCTTATTCTTGTTAGTGCTTGTTATTTCTATTGCTTTGTCTAAGGCTTTTAGTATTGGTTCTAGTGTTGGTTGTTTTGATATCTCATAGGATATTATTTCACCATTATACATATCTAAATATGGATTTAGATAAAGTTTTTTTACTTGATAGTTGTCTTTTGTATCTTTTTCTAGATACTTAAATTCTGTTGTATCTGTTGTTATATATGTGTAGGCTTTTTCTACTTTAAAGTTTCTATTTATTTTATTGTCTGCTACTCTACCTATTGTTCCTTTGTATGATGAGTATTTTCTTGTTTTTCTTGAGAAGTTTGTTACTTGAAGTTTTAGCTTTTGTACTAGTCTTTGAACTTTCTTTTTATTTATCAAAAGCCCTGTTTTCTTTAACATTGCTGTTATTCTTCTGTATCCATAGTTTGGATTATCTTTTCTAATCTCTAGTATTTTCTTCTCTACTTGCTCATCTTTGTTTGGTATGTCTAAGCGTTGTTGCCAATACATGTAGCTTGATTTTGGAAAGTTAAAGTATTCTAAAAGATCATTTAGTTTGAATTTATCTCTTAATGATCTAATGACCTTAGATATTCGTCTATTTCTGTTTCTGTCATTTGAGAGAATTGAATCTTTTTTTTTAGAATTTCTACTTCCATTTGAAGATAGTAGTTTTCTTTTCTTAGTTTTTCTAATTCACTCAATTCTTTTTTTGTTTTATTATGTTTGTTTTTTAAATCTTTATTTTTATCTGTATTTGGCATATTTAAAGGTCTTCCTCTCTTTTTTGGTTTCAGTCCTTCTATGCCTTCGTCTCTAAATTCTTTTACCCATCTAGCTATCATGGATGGATTGCTGATTTTAAGTTCATTTGCTAGGCTTTGATAGGACATTTCTCCTGTTAAATACAAGTCTACTACATTTAGTTTTAAGTCTAAAGAGTAGTTATTATTTTTTCTTGATACTTTTAGTCCTTCATAGCCTTGAGATTCATAAGCATTAACCCAAGTTCTAACGATATGTTTATCTGGTATGGAGTATTTTTTTGCTAAGTCTTTGTAACTTACATTTCCTTCAAGATATTCTTTTACTACTTTAACCTTAAATTCTGTTTTGTATTTTGCCATTTAAAAACTGACCTCCTTAAGTTGGTTTTTAAGTCCAACTTTTGGGGGTCAGTTCATTGCTCCTGGGATAATTTTTATCTTATTTTACTACTGAGAAAAGAACCTTTGCTACTTTTTCGGCAGATTTTTCTGTCTTTTCAGCAACTTTTTCTTCTTTAACTTCTTTAGTTTCTTTCTTGTCAGCTTTTTCTTTCTTAACTTCTTCCTTATCTTCTTTTAAGAATTCTTCCATTTCTTTTTTATTTTCTTCTTGGTATTTCTTTAGAAGTTCAGGGTTCTTGTCAAGGTCAGCTTTTGCTGCAAGTAATTTATTTAATTCTTCGCCTTCATAAAGTTCTTTTAAATTTTTAACAACTTCTTCGTCTTTAAGGTCAGTTTTCATTGAAGCGATTATCTTGTAGTTTTCTTCTTTTTCAATTTCTGCAAGCTTAGCTTCTAATTCTTTTTCTGTCATGTTGTAAATATCAACTATTGGCATTCCATCGTTCTTGTCGTATTTAACCTTATAACCAAAGGCTTCAGATACGAATCTTACAGGGATGTAAGTTTTGTCTTTTACAATAACTGCTGGAGAGTCAAGTGCAACTTCTTTTCCATTTACAAGAGCCTTGTTAGAATCAATCTTTAAGACGATTTTGTTCTTGTCCTTTGTAACTGTTACACTTCTGTCTTTTCCATTCCAATCAACTTTTGCGCCGATTTTTTCATAGAAAGCACGAGCTGCTAACATAGTTCTGTCATTCATAATCTTTGGAAGAGCTTCTGGGTCTTCAAAAGTGATATCTTCTCCATTTACTCTTACTGTTACAAGAGTTACATTTGGCATGATTAACTTCATGTATTCTTCTGTAGTTAATTTTTTAACTGAAGTTGGGAAGTTGATTTTTACATTTTCATCTTTTACTGTGTTAACTTTTCCCTTAACAGAAACTTTTATAAAGTCTGCAAAGTTAAATTGCATTGCTAGATCTTGGATAACTTTGTTTTCTTCAAAAGTTGTCTTTTGAGAAATATTTGATCCCTTAATCATTTCTTTTATGCCCTTAGCAGCTTCTTTTAGGTCTTCTGCCTTGTATTCTTTGTTAAGTTCTTTGAAGCTTTTTCTTTCTTCATCATTCATTGGAAGTCCAGCCTTGTCAACAATTGCTAAGGCAGATGTTGAAACTGCGTCCCAATTTTTCATAACGCCGTCAGCTGACTTGATGAACTGGTCAATTATAGCGTCACTACTTGCATTTAATGTGTATGTGTTGCCTTCAACTTTGAAGTCAATTTCTTGTTTAATACCCTTTGATGCAAGGTCCATTAACTTGATTAGGTCTGTCTTAAATTCTTCGGAGTTAAAGTATTGTGCAGCTTTTGGTGAAAGACCATTTCTTTCATCTGCAATTGAGATGTAGCCTTCCTTGATGTTCTTGAAGGATTCATTTCCAATTGTAAAGATATCTTTTGACATGATAACTTCATTGCCCTTTACATAAAGGTCCATCTTGATCTTGTCTGGCACATCTTTATTAAGGCCAGCGATTTCTTTTTGGCTATTAGAAACTTTTGCAATTTCTTTTTTTAAGTTTGTGAAGTCCATATTCATTAAAACATGAGCCTTATCTTTTCCAACTTGTTCACCAGTAAGGCTTACAGGGAATTTCATTTTTACGACTTCTTTAGTTTCAGGATTTTTTACTTCAACATTGTATTCAAGTTGTCCAGAAACCTTTGAGCCCTTCCAGTTTGCAACCTTTTGAGATGCATCTAGATATGCTGTTGTGTTTGCACTACAAGCGCCAAGAGTTATGGCTGCAATAAGTACAAGAAAAATAGTTAAAATTTTCTTTTTCATAGTATACCTCCTATTTGCTTTGATTTTATCAAACCCAGAGAAGCCTTTCAAATTAAAACAATATTACATAAAATAAATTAAATTAACTTATTAATAAGAAATTCTTATAAATTTTCATAATATTTTATTCGCCTTGCTTGGATTTGATTTTGTTTTGGATTACTTTTGCTTAGACCAACCCTGCATCATCTATCCAGGACTTTTTTTAGCTTACACATAAAATACTTGTACTTTTGTATCAACTCCTTAATACAATAATCATTATATCTGCTGTCTTTTTAATTTGCAAGATAAAATTTATGTAATAAAAATTTTAAACTGTATATACTTTATATCTACACTATAAGCTTGGCAATTCCTTTTGTCAAGAAATTTTATAAATTTTTTGCTTTATCTTAATAAGCTGTGAAAAATTTTTAACTCTCTTAATTCAATTTTTATTTTTTATCCACAATTTTTCTTCCTTATCTACATTTGTGGACTCTTGGATTTTTATCAAGAGAAATAAATTTTATTTCATATAATAATTTAATGTCTAATAAAATCTTATCTTTATAGGGTTTTAGCCTGCAAAGTTATTAAGTAAATTTGAAATTCCAAAATCAATATAACAAAAGAAAAACTTCATAACAAGAAAATATACCGCAACTTTTGGTTGCGTCGTGGCTTATCTAAAAAAATCCTTTTTAATATTTTTATCAAAAACAAAAATGAAATTTCCTCTAACCCTGTAAAACAAAAAGAGACCCATCTGGATCTCTTGATTTAAAAATTTTCAATTGTTATGTAACTATAGCTCTATACCTCGTAAATTAAGCATTCAACCTTTAGCAATAAGCTACTTTCAAATGAGGTACTTTGCTACCTTTCCCTTGCGGGATAAATTAAAACTTGTCATTGGAATCACCTTTTCTTAGTTACCAATTTGTTTTCTCTAGCTAGCTTATCTATAGTATAGAGCACTAAAGTTATTTTGTCAATGTTTTCCTAAAAGTTTTTTTATTTTTTTAAATTTATTTTTTTCTCGTCGATTTTTCCATCATTAAGGGCCTTGTTAATTTCAATAGTTGCTTGATTTGCTGAGTTTTTGGACCCAATATTTACTATATAGTTCCTAAATCCTTCCTTACCTTTTATAACAATTTCATCGTTCTTTGACTTGGAAATAGATTTCATATATTCGTAGGGAAAGTAATCATTTCCAAGTACAAGTCCCTTGCCATAGGATCCCACAAGAGTTCCAAGTTTGTCCCTGCCATCTCTAAAGGATGACTTTTGTGGTATGTCATAAATTATTGTATCCTTGTCTTCTCTGCTAGGGAATTTTCCATTTTGTAGGTTAAATAAAAATAGGAGTAATAGCCCTATTAAAAATAATGGATTTGCAAATATATTGATGATCTTGTTATCTCTCATATACATTTGTTGGAAAAAGTAAATATTTACAAAAAGCAAAAAGCCTATATAAATAAAGACGTTTAAGTTGTAGGTCCTCTTTTTTATATTTAGGTCCTCAAGTTTTAGAATTTTCTTGTACTTTGATATGAATTCCACTGCTGTCATCAAAAATAGGTAGTTTACTAAAGCCCACATGATTGAGTACATAATTGACCCATTGCCAAGGACTGTTTTTATGCCAGATAACTGAAGTCCAAAGGGAATTATTGCTGATATTATAAGGACTATGTTAGATGTTTTCTTGTTCATTGTTTCCTCTTTCTTATTTTTTCTTCTTTTTCTTTTTTTTACTCTTTATGTTTTTCAAATTCTTATTTGCTTCTTCTTTTTCTTGTTCTAGTTCTTCGGCAACCTTGCCGTTTTTAGTTAGCATTAACATGGTTCCAAAGAAGGCAAACATATAGATTCCAAAATTTATAAACATTTTTTTAAGATCAGTTTCTATGACTGATAAGTCATTTTGGCTAAGTCCTGTTAAATTTTTGTACCTATAATAGGATATGCCTGAGAATAAAATTACTAAGATTATCATATAAATAAAAACCGATTTTGTGTCTTTGTATCTTTTTTCATCTACAAAGAAGAAAACTGCCAGGGTTGATAGGGATATTATCCCCAATAGGATTGCCAAAGTCTTGTAATTAAAAACCTGGGCAAAGTTATTTGTATCTAGCTTGTTGTACTTAAATACAAGGAAAGCTATTGAAAGAATTATGATTATTAGGCTGGTTTTTAGCCACTCTTTCTTATCTTTTGTCAATTTTACACCTCGTCGTATTTATTTAAGCCATATTTTTCTATGACTGATATTATTTTGTCTGCATAGGCAGGGTCTGTTGCGTAGCCAGCTTCTTTTATAAACTGGGCAGCTTCCCTATAATTTTTGGTAGTCTTTACCTTTTTGTATCTCTTGGCTGTGGAAAGGAGCTTGCCATAGTGGTCAAAGGATTCCTTCTTGGAAGAGTATTTTTTGAAATTCTCCATATAGCTTCCACTTTGACCATCAACATATTCTTCGGTCTCGAAAACTATGCCTTCATTCTTTTTCACTGCCTTGATTCCAAAATAATTATTGTATTCTTGTGAAAGCTCAGACCTTCCCCAATTGCTCTCAAGGATTGACTGGGCAATCATAACTGATGGTAGCAGGTCATATTTTTTTGCCACCTTAACTGCTAATTTTTCCGTCTCTGCAATATAAGCCTGTCTGTAATTTTGCTCTTCCTGGGCCCTTCTTTCTGCTACAGAATTTATTAAAAGTCCCATAAAAAAGACAATCCCAAGGAAAGCCATAATAATACCAAGACAGCCACAGCCCAGCTTCTTAATATTCATCTTTCACTTCTTTATAAAGCCTGCTTATTTTTTTATTTAGGATTGGATGAAAATAATTCGGCATAAGCTCATTTAGGGATTCTAATACGAACTCCCTCTCTGCAATATATGGATGAGGCACTATTAACTCATCTGTGTAGTGGATTTCCCTATCTATAAAGAGAATATCTAAGTCAATTGTCCTTGCTCCCCATTTTTCATGCCTAACCCTGTCTAGGTCAATCTCAATTTTTTGTAAGATGTGGAGGAGGTCATGGGGATCTTCAAAGGAGGACACCCTTACAACTGTATTTAAAAAGTCTCCTTGGTCAGTCTTACCCCAGGCCTTGGTTTCAATTATAGGTGCCTTTTCTAAGACTCTAAGCCCAGCTTCTTCCATCTTTTCTAAAGCTGATTTAATATAGGCTTCCCTGTCTCCAAGATTTGTCCCAATCCCAATATAATAGTTCCTTCTCTTTTTTTTGCAGCGAACTGATGCTGTGTCTAGGGGAAGATTAATTGGTGCCCAAGGTTTTTTTATTATAAGATCAACAGTTTCTGCTATTTCATAATTGTCAAAGATGAATTTTGTCATCTTGTAGGCAAGGGTCTCAATTAAGTCCTCTGTTTCATTTTTAAAAAGATTGTAGAGGTCATGGGACAACTTTCCATAGTCTATGGACCTGTCCAAGTTTTTTTCTATGGCACAGTCCCTAAAACTCATCCCAATTTCTGCACTAATTAAAAATTTTTGTCCAAGTTTATTCTCTTCTTCAAAAAGCCCATGGTTGGCATAGACTTCTAGGTCTTTTATCTTGATAAAATCCATAATACTCCCATCAATAAATTATTGTGTGATTTTTCTTGTTGAAGTCCCAATTGCATCCCTCGTAGGAAGGACACCTAAAGCAAGACCTTGACAACTTGTCTGCCCTGTAAAATATATTAAAAAACTCGTCCTCTTGCTGGTCCTTGCTTCTGTGAGCTCCAATGCAATCTAGGATTCTTTTCTTTTCTTCTTCTGAAAAATCAGTAAGCTTTAAAATTTTTCTTGCAAGGTCAACTGAGGCAATGGCGTGATTTATTCCCTCTTTTATCTCAATGAGCCTCCCTATGTCGTGTAGGAGGGCTGTTGAATAAATCATATCCTTGTCAACATCTACATCTTCTTCTAGTTTCAAGATGTAACAAATCCTTGCAACAGACACAAAGTGTTCATAGTTGTGCCTGCAAAAAAACCTGTCCCTCTCTAGGTATTCAAGTTCATTTAAATAGTCATTGTAGATTTTACTCTTAAGAATTATGTCTGTATTTTTCATTAAAATTCAATAAGTCTAAAGGCTTCTTGTTTTTGCTTTTCGTCAGTTTCTAAAACACCTCTAGCTACTGATGTTACAGTCTTTGAGCCAGGTTTTTTAACCCCTCTCATATTCATGCACATATGCTCTGCTTCTATAACTACAAGAACTCCCTTTGGTTCAAGGTACTTCATCATGGCATCTGCAATTTCAATGCTTAATCTCTCTTGAAGTTGTGGTTTTTTTGCATAAGTTTCCACTGTTCTCGCAAGTTTTGAAAGACCTGCCACCTTTTCATTTGGTATATAGGCGATGTGAGCCTTTCCATAAAATGGTAGGAAGTGGTGTTCGCACATAGAATAAAAATCAATGTCCTTTACAACAACTATATTGTCCTCTGTTATTTCAAAAGTCTTTGAAAGATGTTCTTCGGCTGTTTTTCCAAGTCCTGCAAAAATTTCTTCATACATTCTTGCAACTCTTGCTGGAGTTTCTAATAGACCTTCTCTGTTTTTGTCTTCTCCAATCGCCTCGATAATCATCTCAACAGCTTTTTCTATTTTTTGTTTATCCATTATAGTCTCCTCGTAGGTTTAATTTTTAATTTACAAGCTTCATTATAACATATTACCCCTAGAATGGTAACAATTTCCCGTAATTTAGAACTTTATAAGTCCTAATAATTCCCACTTAATTTACAATTTATTTATAATTTGATACAATACTTTCCGAGGTGCAAGATGAAGAAATTACTTCTATATTTATCTCTTGGACTTATAATTTTTTCTGCCCCAGGAAGTGTCTTGGCAGCAGAGTCTAAAGCTCAAAGTGATAATATTAAGGCAGCTAGTTCAAATGTCCTAGATGCCACAGCTACAAAGGCTGAAGAAAAAGAAATAGATCCAAAAACAATTAGAAATCAAGATTTTCTAGTCCCAACAAAGGATGGTGTCCAAAAGGCCAACCTTTATGAGGCTGAAAAAATTAAAAAGTTAGAAGAAGTTCCCCTAGAAGGACTCACTAAGTCCTACTTATTGGGAGACTACAAGTCTGGTAAAATCCTAGAAGGCTACAACCTTGACGAGGTTCGTGCTATGGCATCAACTTCAAAATTGGTTTCTATTTTTGTTGTCTTAGATAAAATTCAAGAGGGTAAAATCTCTCTTAATGACGAAGTTGAAATCGACAAGGAGGCTGCAGCCCTAACTGGATCTTCCTTTAAATTAAAGGAAGGTGACAAGGTCACAGTGGAAAAGCTAATCGAAGCTTCTATGGTTGTATCCGGCAACGATGCAATCACGGCTCTTGGCAAGCACGTGGCAGGGTCTACTGATGCCTTCGTAAAGATGATGAACGACAAGTGCAAGGACCTAGGACTTAAAAATGCCCTAATGGTAAACCCAACAGGACTTACTAATTATGAAATTTTGGACTACAACAAGATGACTACTAGAGAAATGTTCAAGTTAGCATCAGAACTTATTAAGTTTCATCCAGAAATTTTAAAATACACTTCCATCCCTAAGTTGGAAGACCCTGGAAGAAACTTTATAGAATACAGCACCAACCCTGTCCTTGGCATTGTCCCAGAAGTTGACGGACTAAAGACAGGTTATACCAATGCAGCTGGCAGGTGTGTAATCTTAACTGGTCTTGAAAAGGGAGTAGATGAAAAGTCAAAGGACATGAGGCTTATTGGGATAACAACAGGTTCCAACTCTGATTTTGAGAGGTTTGTTGCCTGCAAAAGACTTATTACTAGCGGCTTTGAAGACTACGGCTACAATGCAATAGGAGACACTGAAAAGGAAGTAAGGACCATAGAAGTCCTACACTCTCAAGATGAAAATATACCTGTTTATCAAAAGGAAATTGGCTACATACTTTCCAAGTCAAATGATAAATACAAGGAGATTGTGGAAATAGATGATGACCTAAAGGCTCCAATCGAGGCTGGTTCATCTGTTGGAAAGATTTCCTTTTACAAGGGTGACAAGCTAGTTTTTGAAAGTGACTTAATTGTAAAAGACAAGGTCTATGAAAAGGGCATAATCAATAAATTCAAAAGAGTCTTTGAAGAAATTTTTGTAAATATTGAAAAAGCTGCCTAAGACTATAGGGTTAAAAATAAAAGAAGTGTCATTAAATATTGACACTTCTTCCTTATTTATATACAATTATTTTATGAGTCTACGTAGCTCAGTAGGATAGAGCACACGCCTCCTAAGCGTGGGGCCGGAGGTTCGACTCCTCTCGTAGACGCCAAATTATTTAAACTCCAAAATCTCTAAATTAGAGAATTTGGAGTTATTTGTTTATTATAGAAAATTTCTTAATTTATATCTTTATATTCCTTCCAATTTTAGCTCCTATTATAGGACAATTTAGTCACAAAATATTTTAAATCAAAAATCTTTGATAGCTTAATTATTTTTAATCTAAATCTATAAGCTCAATAATATTAATAACAGGAACCTCATATGGGTGATTTTCCTTAATTATTTTCATGACTTCTCCCAGATTTTCTTTTCTTATCCTAAATTCTAACTTTGATTCTTGGACCTCTTCTATCTTGTTTAGGCTTCCAATATAGGGATTGGCTCCTTCAATGGGTCTAAAATGCCCTAGCACATATGTTTCTGCATAGCAGTAGTCATAATTTTCTTCTTTTAAAAATCCACCTTCATTTATCTTGTCTATTAACTTTCTACTGTCCTCTCTTGGGATAAATATCTCTATTTTTACGTGTTTCATACCTACCTCCTCCCTTATTTATACCACATATTTTTACATAGGGGTAAAATTGTTTAATTTTTTGCAATTTTGGTTATAGATAAATTAAGGAGGAATAAGGTATGATTAAATTAATTATAAAAGTCTTGGTTAGTGGATTAGCTATTTTAATAACTTCTGCATTTTCAATAGGAATTAAAACAGACGGTTATTCTGCTGCTATTATGGCAGCAATTGTAATAGGAATTTTGGACTGGGCAGTTAACAAGTTCACAGGCATTGATGCTTCACCTTTCGGTAGAGGTGCAGTTGGATTTATTGCTGCAGCAATAATTTTATTCATTACTGGTAAATATGTTAATGGATTTGATGTATCTATTATTGGTGCTTTTGTGGGCGCCTTTATTCTTGGTATTGTGGATTCATTCCTACTAGCTGACAAAAAGACTATGTAATATAAATTGGACTCGACTTAGGTCGGGTCTTTTTTGTGGATAAGTTGAGTTTTTCCTTCTTTTTTTATGTCTTTTTTTATTTTTTCTAAGTTTTTTATCCACAATTCTTCTATCTTATCTACAATTGTTGATATTATCTAATTTTTCACTCCTTTTTCTTAATAGTTTTGAATTTTTTATAAACATATAAATTTTCCTTTTTAATTTATACTTATCAACAAGGTCTATTAATTTTTATCAAGGAAACAATACAATAAAAAACCCAGTGAGCCTCAGCTCACCAGGTTTATCTTCCATATTTTTTTATTAGTTCATCAATCATTCTTGAATTTCTAGAATTAATATTGTAATAAATATTATTGACCCTAATTGTTAGTCCTGTCTTAACAAAGGAAATCTTGTTGCCACTTGTGAAGTAAACATTGATGTAGTTGGCAATTTCTCCATTTGTATCCTTGTTTGCTTGTTTACCTCTTAGACTGTTTAAGTCCTTTGAAATCTTTGTAACTATTTTTCTGTCCTTAATAGTCTTCATGTTATCAGTCTTAAATCCTATTATTTCAATATAGTCAATGTCTCTAGGATTAATATCTACAATCTTGTTTCTAGAAGATACTAGACTACCTCCAAAAAAGACAAGAACTGCAAAAAATATTATCAGAACTAGCTTTGATCTCTTTGATTTTTTCTGTCTTCTTCCCATTATAAATATATAACTCCATTCATAAATACATAGGCTCTGCCTCCGACCCTAACCTTATTTTCACTTTCACCAAGGCTAGTTAAAACCTTTGAGACTCTTCCAATATAATCTCCTTGAGTGGCATAAATTGAGTCACTACTTGCAATGTTATTTGCCTTTAAGTAGTGCATAGTGGCTGCTGTTGATGTTCCACTTCCAAATTCTTCATCAACACCAATAATTGGAGAGAAGGTCCTTTGTTTGACTTCTTTTCCATCTTCTGTAGTAAAGGCATGAATTGAAATTATCTTTTCTTCTCTTGAAATCCTTAATGCCTCATCCCTATTTAAATTTATGGATGATAAGACTCTCTCATTTTTCACTGGAACAAGGATGTCACAAGTTCCCATTGATATTCTTTCCATATTTAAGTTTTCTTTTATATCTAGACCTATATCATCAGGTCTTAAATTTAAAGCTCTTAAAATGCCTTCTGGAGCATCATATTTTTCTCTCAATTCAACATTTAAATTCATATGAACATTTTGAATTTTAAAACCCTTGTATTCAAGGTCTACTGGAATTCTACCAATTTTTGTATGCTGAATAATCTTTTTTATTCCTTCTTCCTTGGACATAATGTATTCATTTTCAGCAAGGGCATAAAAAGTTGCAATAGTTGCATGACCACAAAGATTTATTTCCCCTTCAGGTGTGAAAAATCTTGTTAAGTACCTATCCCTATCAAGCCCTCTTACAAAAACTATAACGGATTGGTTTATATCCCTTGCAATGTTTTTCATTTCAAGGTCTGTAAGCTTTCCATCATCGATGATTACTCCTGTAGAATTCCCCATAAAGGCCCTGTCTGAAAAGGCAGATACTAGATAGGTTGTATAAAATCTCTTCATATTAATTCAAATCTCCAGCTAATATTAAATCAAGAATCCTAGATAGGTCTTCTTCTCCATAGTATTCTATTTCGATTTTACCTACCTTGCCTCTTTTTTTGAAATTTACCTTAGTTCCAAGGGTTCTTTCCACCTTGTTTCTCATATCTACTAAGTAAATATCTTCTTTTTCTTGGACCCTAGGTTTTTTCACTGCCTTGTTGTTGTCATTAACAGGCAAGGAATCCTTGATAATCCTCATTGCTTCCTTATATTGTTTGTCACCATCTTTTATAGAAAGAAGTTTTTTCCCATGTGATGTGCTTATTTTCTCTTCTTCAAGAAGTTTTAAAACTCTTGGGTCAAGATTTAAAAGCCTAATGGTGTTGCCCACATATTGTCTAGATTTTCCTATTTCATCAGCAAGTTCTTTTTGAGTTAGTTCTTGTGAATCCAATAGGTGTTTATAACTCATGGCTTCTTCAACCGGATTTAGGTCCTTTCTTTGAATGTTTTCTATAATCGCTATCCTTGAGGATTCGTCATCAGAAATATCCTTTACTATAGCAGGAACTCTTTCAAGACCAGCAAGTTTTGCAGCTCTAAATCTTCTTTCACCAGCTACAATCTCGTACTTTTCATCTTTTTTCTTCAATAGAAGGGGCTGAATAATACCATATTTCTTTATAGAAGATGCCAAATCCTTTAATTCTTCTTGATCAAAGTTTTTTCTTGGTTGACCTTCATTTGCAAATATATCTTCAATATTTATTTCCATTAGCTTGGAGCGTTCTTCTTCTATAACTTCTCTTATCTTTTCACTAGAACTTAGAAAGTTTCCAATGCCCCTTCCAAGCCCTTTTTTCTTAGTCATTTATCTCACCTATTACTTCCTTGGCAAGGTCTGAGTAAGCCTTGGCCCCCTTAGAACTGCTGTCATAGTCGTATATATTCATACCATAGCTTGGAGCTTCTGCCAACCTTACATTCCTTGGTATAAAACTCTTAAATACCTTGTTATCAAAATGCTTTTGAATTTCTTCTACCACTTGGTTTGAAAGATTAGTCCTTCCATCGAACATACACATGACAACTCCTAATAAGCTTAGGTCTGGATTAAAGTTTTCCCTAACAAGGGTCATTGTATCCATAAGTTGAGTTACACCTTCAAGTGCATAGTATTCACATTGGACTGGAACCAAAATTTTGTCACTTGCTACAAGTGACATCAGGGATAAAATTCCAAGAGAAGGTGGTGAATCAATAATTACAAAATCATAGTTATCCTTTACCTTATCTATCATCTTTTTTAGTTTAAACTGCCAGTCTTTGTGGATTGCTAACTCTATTTCAACTCCTGCAAATTCTGAATTTGATGGGATTATATCGAGTTTTGAAAAACCTGTTGGATATATTGAATCTTCTTCTTCATTTATTAGAAAGTCATATATCATGTTGTCAAATTCATATAGTCCAAGGCCCGATGTGGCATTTCCTTGTGGATCCATATCCACTATAAGAGTTTTTTTGCCTCTTAGTGCCAATGCTGAACTTAAATTTATAACTGTGGTGCTCTTTCCCACGCCACCTTTTTGATTAAAAACTGTAATTACAAGAGACATATTCTTACCTCATTTCTATACTATCAATAGTATCACGTTTAAGTTTTAATTTAAAGATGAAGTCTTATAAGAGATAATTTTTTTATATAATTTTTTTATCAAAACTTTTTATATACCATGCTCTACGTGGAGCATCTTATTATGGAAATTTTTGTGCTCTACGTAGAGCATTTGTAATTTATTTCAAGTAAAAAACTCACAAAAAAGGCTCCACGTGGAGCCTCATAGTTTTGAAAAACTGTATATCTATTAAATTGTGTATTTTACAAACTTATAGAGGAGACTTCCTTGGTTTGCCTCCACCTCTTGGGTACTTCTCGTCAGTAGCTTTGACCTTTTTTATCATTATTATATAGTGGTCGATGTCATTGGGGAGGGGTGTGTGAATTATATTTTCAACTTCTCCACCCATTACCTCAATTGCCCTCTTGGCATTTTTTATTTCTTCCTTATACTCTGGACCCTTTTGAGATATAAAGTATCCACCAACTTTTACAAAACCCATTGCATATTCCGCAAGAGTGGATAGGTTAGCGACAGCCCTTGATACCGCTACATCGAATTGTTCTCTGTATTCATCTGTCCTCGCAATTTCTTCTGCTCTTGCATGGATTGCCCTTATGCCTTCAAGTCCCAAGTTCTCAATAACTCCATCTAAAAAGTCAATCCTTTTTCTTAATGAATCTAGTAGGGTAACATCAAGTTCTTCATTGTAGAGTTTTAAGGGAAGTCCAGGAAATCCTGCACCTGTTCCAATGTCTATTATCTTTTCACTGCCACTAAACTTCGCAGTCTTTAGTAGGCTTAGACAATCCAAGAAGTGCTTTACATTGAATTCATCATCTTCAGTTATCCTAGTTAGATTTGTGTGTTGGTTATAGTCTAGGATTAGTTTTTTGTATCTCTCGTACTTGTCAATATTTTTTGTATCAAGACCGTATTCTTTGAAATAATCAACTAACATTTTTTCTCCTCATTTGTTCTAGATGGATAAGTAAGACATTTATATCAGCTGGTGAAACTCCAGTTATTCTTGATGCTTGACCAATTGATTCTGGTCTAATATCAGATAGCTTTTCTTTTGCCTCTATTCTTAAACCCTCTATAGACTTGTAGTCTAGATCTTTATCAAGCTTTTTATTTTCAAGCTTCTTAAACTGTTTAATTTGAAGTTCTTGCTTCTTAATGTATCCTTCGTATTTTATTTCAATTTCAATATTTCTTATTACATCATCACGAACAGGTGGCCTATCTGGGTCAAATACTGCTAATTTTTTATAATCAAGTTCTGGTCTCTTTATCATTTCATAAAGGCTAAAGGAATTTTGAGTTTCAGTGGATCCAAGAGATTCTAAGATTTTGTTGTTTTCAACTGTTGGGTTGATTTGTATTTTCTTGATTCTCTTCATTTCATCCTCAATAGCCTTCTTCCTATAAAGATATCCTTGGTATCTTTCATCGTCAACAAGTCCAATTTGTCTTCCTCTTTCTGTCAACCTAAGATCGGCATTATCTTGCCTTAGAGTTAGCCTGTATTCAGCCCTTGAAGTCATCATCCTATAGGGTTCACGAGTTCCCTTAGTTACTAAGTCGTCAATAAGAACTCCAATATAAGCCTCTGACCTATCTAGGATAAAAGGATCCTTTCCTTGAACCTTTAAGGCAGCATTAATGCCTGCAACAATACCTTGGGCTCCAGCTTCTTCATATCCACTAGATCCATTGATTTGACCTGCAAAGAAGAGACCTTCATAGTCCATATGCTCAAGACTTCTCTTTAAAAGAGTTGCATCAATTGCATCATATTCTATTGCATAGGCTGGTCTTAGAATCTTGCAATTTTCCATCCCAATAATTTCCTTATAAAACTCGTGTTGAACTTCAACAGGTAGGGAGGATGAAACACCTTGAATATACATTTCATCAGTAGTAAGACCCTCTGGCTCAATGAAAACTTGGTGAGAATCCCTGTCTGCAAACCTCATAACCTTGTCTTCAATTGATGGGCAATATCTTGGACCTTTCCCTTCAATATCTCCAAGGGCTAGGGCAGATCTTTTTATGTTATTTCTTATAATTTCGTGACACTTCTTAGTTGTGTAGGTCAAATAGCAGAGTTCTTGGTGTACATCATATTTCTTGTCAATATTTAAGAAAGAAAATGGGATGATTTCTTCATCTCCCGTTTGCTCAGTCATTACTGAAAAGTCTATAGACTTTCTTAGGACCCTTGCTGGTGTACCAGTTTTAAGCCTTTGAAGTTTCATACCAAAGTCTTCTTCCAAACTTGAAGATAGGTGGTTGGCAGGTCCAAAACCAGAAGGACCTGATGAAAAATTAACTTCTCCCATAAAAATCCTTGCCCTAAGGTAGGTCCCACTACAAATTACAACAGCCTTAGCCTTGTATTTTGAGCCATTTCTTGTGAGAACTCCTGTTACCTTATTACCATCTTTTAAGATTTTTATAGCCTCATCTTCCACAAGATAGAGGTTTTCTTCATTTTCAAGAACCCTCTTCATCTCATCGTGATATTTTCTCTTATCAGCCTGAACCCTAAGTGAATGGACTGCAGGTCCCTTGGAAGTGTTGAGCATCTTGGATTGGATAAAGGCCTTGTCAATATTTTTTGCCATTTCTCCGCCAAGGGCATCAATCTCACGAACCAGGTGACCCTTTCCAGTGCCCCCAATATTTGGGTTGCAGCTAAGTTGTGCAACTGAATCTAAATTTATACATAATAGGAGGGTCTTTGCACCAAGTCTTGCAGAGGCAAGTGCAGCTTCACTGCCAGCATGGCCTGCTCCAATGACTACTGTGTCAAAGTCTCCTGCTTCATAATATCTAACTTCTGACATCTTTACCTACTTTCCTATACAAAAATCAGAAAATACCCTGTCTAAAATATCTTCTGTTGTAATTGTTCCTGTTATTTCAGAAATGTGTCCTATGACATTTTCTAGGTCAACTTCAATTAAATCTAAAAAGACCCTTTCCTTTAAGCTCTCATTTACCTCTAGAAGAGCTTTTTTTGCTTCCTTTAAGGCATTTATATGTCTTATGTTAGAAAGTATTGAATCTGAAGAGATTTGAAGTTCTCCATCAAAGAAGAGGTCTATAATTAAGTTTTCTATCTTTTTAACTGACTCATTTTCCATCACTGAAAGTCTTAAATAATCATCTTTGAAATATTTTTCAATTTCTTCATCAGAAATTTTTTGTTCAAGGTCATCCTTATTTAAAATAGTAATGTGCTTCTTTCCCTTTATAAGTTTTAAGATTTCTTCATCGTCCTTATCAAAGTCACGAGAAATATCAAAGATAGCAATAACAAGGTCAGCTTCCTTTAGCTTTTCTCTTGCAATATTAACACCTATCTTTTCAACTTCGTCATCAGTTTCTCTAATTCCTGCTGTATCAGTAATCTTTAATAGGACCCCATCAAGGTTAATATAGTCTTCAATAATGTCCCTAGTTGTTCCAGCTATATCTGTAACTATGGCCCTGTCATATTTTAAGAGCCCATTTAATAAGGAAGACTTGCCAACATTTGGCTTTCCAAGAATTACTGTGTTGATTCCATCTCTTAGGAGCCTTGAGTTCTTTGAATTATCCAAGAGATTATCCATCTTTTCTAAGATTTTGCCTGACCTTTCCATTAGGTCATGGTAGGCAGCATCCTCTATGTCCTCATCAGGAAAATCGATGTTAGCAACTATAAGGGCCTGCATAGACACAAGCTCGTCCTTTAGCTTATTTAAAACTTCACTTAAGGCACCACTCAATTGATTTAGACCCATATCGAAGGATATATCAGTCTTTGCCTTAATCATATCAATTACAGCTTCAGCTTGAGTTAAGTCAATCCTTCCATTTAAGAAGCCTCTCTTAGTAAACTCACCCTTTTCTGCAAGTCTTGCTCCCTTGGATAAGATTAGACTTAAAATCCTTTTAACAGATACCACACCACCATGGCAGTGTACTTCAATGATGTCCTCTGCAGTATAGGAGTGAGGTCCCTTCATCTTAACAACTAAAACCTCATCGATTAACTTGTCGCCATCTACTATGTGACCATATAAAAATTTCCTATTCTCTGCCTCTTCCATCTTTTTTCCACTGGCAGAAACAAAAATTTTATCTATTATATTAACTGAATCATCGCCACTCATTCTTACTATTGCAATGCCGGCCTCACCGATTGCAGTAGAAATAGCGGCTATAGTATCATTTAAATTTGCCATTTTATCATTCCTTTTAGATTATATTACTACAATTATTTCAAATAAAAAAGAAGGCTTTTAAATAAAGCCCTCTTCATTAATATTTTCTCTCTTTTTGAATTACTACTTTTCTAAAAGGATCCTTTCCTTCTGAATGAGTAAGTACTCCTTCAAAATCTTGTAAAGCTGTGTGGATAATCTTTCTTTCATAAGAATTCATAGGTTCAAGCTTAATTGACCTACCAGTCTTTAATACCTTGTTGGCCATTTTGCCAGCAAGACTTTCTAGAGTCTTCTTCCTCTTATCCCTGTAGCCACTAGAGTCAAGATTAACCCTAATGTATCTTGAAGATTTTTTATTAACAATTAAGTTTAAAATATATTGGATGGAATCAAGAGTTACACCCCTTTTTCCAATTAAAATTCCAAGTCTATTTTCATCTCCATTGATATTTACGTTTAGAGTATTATCTTCTAATTCCATTTCCACAATATTATCAAGTTCAAGAGTTTCAAGAATTTTTTCTAAGAATTCTCTTGCAGCACTTATGATTTCTTCATTTTCTTCATCAAGTGTCTTTATGACTTCTTCCATATTAAATTCATCTGTGGAAACTTCTTCTTTTTCGAATTCAAGTTCATCATCAGTATTGTGAACTACTTCTTGGCTCGTCTCTGGTTCAATTTCTTCATTAAATATTTCATTTAAGATACTTTTTGTTTCATCTACCTTAGGCCAAACTTTAACAGTGGCATCCTTAGAACCAATAAGTCCCAAGAAACCCTTTTGACCTTCATCAAGGACTTCAATCTCAGCATTTTCTATTGTAATATTTAATTCACTTAGAGCCTCTCTTACTGCTTCATCTACGGTTTTACCCGTTTTAATTACATAATTCATTACTTGTCCTTAACCTCAACTTCTTCAATTTCATCTTCTACAATCTTATTAGTTATGAGCTGTTGACCTATTGAAAAAATATTGGAAACAGTCCAATAAATTACAAGTCCTGCTGCATATTTTCTTGCCATTGAAAAAATTAAAATTGGCATTACAACCATCATAGTAGACATCATTGACTTAGCTTGATCAGCTCCTGCTCCTTGAGTTGCAGGGTTCTTAGTAGTAATAAAAGATACTAAGAAAGTCGTAGCCGCTGCTATAATAGGTAAAATTAAAGTTTTGTCAGCATGATCAATATTTTTTATATAAAAGAAATTCTTGTTCATGGCTTCGTAAAAACCTGGATCTGTAAAAGCGAAGGTTTGTGGGTTCAAAAAGACCCTGTAAAAAGCAATTAACACAACCATAGTGATGACCATTGGAAGACATCCTCCAGCCATATTATAGTTGTTATCCTTATAAAGTTTTTGTTGCTTTGCAGCCAAAGTTTGTGGGTCATTTTTATACTTCGTTTGAATTTTTTTAAGCTCTGGTTGAAGTTTTGCCATCTTCTTTTGATTTTTCATTTGAGAAACATTTAGTGGCAAAATTAAAAGCTTAATAATAATAGTTGCAATTATAATTGAAAGTGCAAAAAATGAAATTGCAGTAGGTTCTTGTGGCATAATCGCTGCTAGTCCATCATAGATGAACTTAACAAAAGTACCTAGTATAGTACTAATTAATCGCATTAATAATTTCCTCCAAATTTAAATGAGAGGATCGTATCCGCCCTTATGGAAGGGATTACACTTTAAGATTCTTCTTATAGTTAAATAAGTTCCCTTAAAAAATCCATACTTCTTATAGGCTTCATAGCTATATTGTGAACAAGTGGGTTCGAACCTACAGTGTCTTCCTGGAAGAAGATAGGTTGAGATAAACCTTTGATAAAATCTTATTAAAAGCATACAAATTTTACTCATTTAACCATCTTCTTTTGTCTTTTTAAAACAGAAAAAAAAGAATTCTTAAAGTCTTTAAAGTCTGAATCACATGCATCCTTTTTTGCAACAAATACATAATCATATCCAGGCTCTATATTATGAGAATTCTCTCTTAAAATGTGTTTTAATCTTCTTCTAACAAAATTTCTATTTACTGCATTGCCAATTTTCTTTGTGGCAGTTATACCAAACCTGGGATAGTTCCTGTTGTTATTGGCAGTAAAAAGAGTAATGTATCTAGATCCAGAAATCTTCTTATTAGAATAAACCCTTTGAAATTCACTATTCTTTTTTAAATAACAATCCTTCATTATAAAACCTAAGCTGAAAGTTTCTTTCTGCCCTTTCTTCTTCTTGCTTTAATTACGGCTCTACCTGCTCTAGTTCTCATTCTTGCACGAAAACCGTGTTCCCTTTTTCTTTGTTTGTTTTTTGGTTGATAAGTTCTTTTCAAAATTCTCACCTCTTTCTATCCTTATCATTTTATTTACAAATGCAGGTCTTGTCAAGTAATATAGACAATTAAATGAAATTTTAAGCTACAAAATCTAAAAAAGAAAAATTTAGCAAAAAGTCCTCCAAAGCCTTCTTGTTGATAAGTCCCCTGGTATTTGTTAAAATGTATGTGGATAATTGTGGCTTATATGTAGATAATAATAAGGCTGTTTATAAATAAAGTTATTAACAATCTGTTGATAAGATGTTGATAGTTTTATTTTTATTTTCTAAAAAATTTGTCATTTACGCTTTTTTAAAGCTTAACTATCAACATTATCACTAAATTTATAGTGTTTATATCTACTTATCCACAAACTTAATCACAATTGTAAATATAATTATGAACTGTTATTTATCAACAATAAAAAAATTGTTAATAAGGAGGAAATATGGACAAGGAACTTTCCACTATGTGGGAGTCTTTCTTAAAAGAACTTGAAAAGAAATCTATGTCTCAAGTTACATACTCCACTTGGTTTTCCAGAATGCTTCCAAAATCAATTGATTATGATGAAAAGAAAATCATCATAACAGTTCCTTCACCCTTTATTAGGGACTATCTCGTAAATAACAAGAGGCACTTCGACCTAGTAGGTGAAGCTCTAAAAGAAATTACGGGAATTGATTTTGATATCAGCATAATTTCAGAAGACGAAGCAACTGATCAGAACCCAGCAGGCCTTGTAAATAAGAATTTTTTAAGCGTATCAAGGCTAAATCCAAAGTATACCTTTGAAACCTTTGTAGTTGGCAAGAGCAACGAATTTGCCCATGCAGCAGCTCTGGCAGTCTCTGAAAACTATGAAAATCCGCAAAATGCCTTTTCAAATCCCCTCTTCATCTATGGAGGCGTTGGACTTGGAAAAACCCATTTAATGCATGCAATTGGACATTTTGTACTAGAACAAGATCCTATTAAGAAGATTTTATACGTGACAAGTGAGCAATTTACCAACGAGCTCATAAATTCAATCCAAACTAATAAAAATGAAGAATTTAGAAACAAATACAGGAAGG
This sequence comes from Peptoniphilus vaginalis, assembly GCF_900176605.1. Taxonomy (GTDB): domain Bacteria; phylum Bacillota; class Clostridia; order Tissierellales; family Peptoniphilaceae; genus Peptoniphilus_A; species Peptoniphilus_A vaginalis. The sequence goes on along the minus strand of NZ_FXLP01000004.1, from coordinate 271,648 downwards.
TTGACCTTCTACTAATTGACGATATCCAGTTTATAGCTGATAAGGACAGGACTCAGGAAGAATTTTTCCATACCTTTAATGAGCTCCACGAGCAAAACAAGCAAATTGTCCTAACATCTGATAAACCACCTAAGGAAATTAAGAGTCTTGAAGAAAGGCTTATTTCCAGGTTTGCCTGGGGTCTTGTAGTAGATATTGGACCACCAGACCTTGAAACTAGGATTGCAATTTTGAGAAAAAAGGCAGATTCTGAAGGATTTGAAGTATCTCAAGAGGTAATGACCTTTATTGCTGAAAATGTAAGAAGTAATATTAGGGAGCTAGAAGGGGCATTATCACGAGTTATGGCCTATTCTAAGCTTACAGATTCAGATATTTCCGTTGAATCTGCTGCTATAGTCCTTAGGGATATCTACGAAACTAAGGCAAAAAAACAAATTACTGTAGAATACATTAAGGCAGAAGTTGCAAAAAAATACGGACTAAATCTTGATGATTTTAATTCTAGAAAAAGGACCAAGGCTATAGCCTATCCAAGACAAATAGCCATGTATATAACAAGAGAATTAACAGATCTTAGTCTTCCCAAGATAGGAGATGTCTTTGGTGGCCGTGACCACTCTACTGTTATTCATGCCTACGATAAAATAAGTAAGGATTTAGAAGATGATCCCATATTTAAAATTGAGATTACTAATTTAATAAAAGAGATTAAATCTTAGTTGTTGATAAGTTTTTTTTAGTGGCAATCTTATCCACAACTTATCAAGAATAAATTTTATTGAAAGTTATAAGGTTAGGGAACTTATTAACAAATCCACAAGCCCTACTACTATTACTAATTAATATACTATTTTCTAGGAGGAAAAAATGCTAATAAAGGTTAACAGAAAAGAACTGACAAAACACATTTCCATAGTTCAAAAAGCAATTTCTCAAAGAACAACTATGCAAATACTTGAAGGTATAAAAATATCAGCTAAGAATAATACCCTAACTCTTACTGCAACTGACACAGAAATAAGTATAAAAACTGAACTTAATGCCATTGTTGAAAGAGAAGGCGAAATAGTAATAAATTCAAGACTATTTGGTGAGATTATAAGAAAACTTGAAAATGACATAATAAATATAAATGTAGAAAATTACATGATGAACCTTAAATGCGGGGATTCAATATTTAATTTATCAACACAAAAGGCTGATGAATATCCTGACCTACCAAAGGTAGAAGAAAATATTTCTATAGATATATCTGCCAAGGACTTAAAAAACATTGTAAAGAAAACTACTTTTGCAGTTTCCAACGACGAATCTAGAATTGTCTTTACAGGTGTCCTAATGGATATAAAGAAAAACTACATTAATTTTGTTGCCCTAGATGGTTTTAGGATGGCAATCCAAAGACTTGAAAAGGAAACTGGAATAGAAAATTCTATTATTATCCCTTCAAGGTCTTTAAATGAACTTGTAAAGATTATTGATGATGAAGAAGATCTTAAGTTAAACATTTCAAGAAATAATATTGTCTTTAACTTTAATAACACTGTATTTTATTCAACTTTACTAAGTGGAGATTTCTTTAGCTACAGTGCTCTTTTAAGAGATGAACACAAGATTTCTACATCTGTATCAAAAAGAGAATTTCAACTTGCAGTGGAAAGGGCATCTCTTCTTGCAAGAGAAGACAGGGCCAACCTAATAAAGTTAAATGTTAAGGAAAATTATATCGACATAAAGAGTAATTCTGAAATTGGAGATGTTTTCGAAAAAGTTAAGACATCAGAACATGAAGAAAGTTTAGATATTGCTTTTAATTCAAGATATATTTTAGATGGGGTTAAGATTCTAGAATCAGAAGAAATTGTCCTTAATTTTACTGACTCAGTAAACCCTCTAATAATTACAGAAAAAGAAGATGACTCCTATATATATCTTGTCTTACCAGTAAGACTTGCGGGGTAATTATGGAAACTATAAAAATAAACACTGAGTTTATAAAACTAGACTCTTTCCTTAAGCTAACAAACCTTTGTGAATCAGGTGGTCTTGCCAAGACCCTAATTCAAGAAGGAGAAGTTATGGTTAATGGAGAAGTTGAAACTAGGAGAGGAAAAAAATTATATAAGGGAGATAAAATTTCTTTCCAAGGAAATGATTTTATAATTGGTGAAAAATGAAACTCAAGTATCTAAGACTTTTTAATTTTAGAAATTACAAGGGTTTAGATTTTGTTCCAGGTGAAAATATAAATGTCCTCTATGGTCTAAATGCTTCGGGAAAGACCAACTTGTTAGAATCTATCTACATGTCTATAAGGGCGACTTCCTTTAGAAGCTTAAAAGATTATGACCTTATTAATATAGGTGAAAATTCATCAAGTATCATTACAAGATATATGACTGAAGACTACAAGGACGACTACAGGATTGAAATTTCAAAATTTGAAAACAAAAAACTTTTTATAAATGATGACAAGGTAAATACTAAAGAATACAGAAAATCAAGATTTGTTGTACTTTTTAATCCTGAAGACCTAAATATAATAAAATATTTACCTAAGGAAAGAAGAAAATTCTTAGACGATTTGCTTTCAAATATTGACCTGAATTACGATTTTTATATGTACAAGTACAGGAGGCTCTTGTTTGAGAGAAACAAGCTCCTCAAGATGAATATGGACAGAAATCTATTAGATGTCTATGACAGAGAAATCGTAAGAAATGGAACAAAGATAATTATAATGAGGCTAAAGACTATTAAGAAGTTAAATGAAATTGCCAAAAAACATTATAAAAATTTATCGGGAGACGACCTAAATATAACTTATCTATCCACAGTTCCTGTCTTTGTTGACGAGGGAGAACTCATGGAAAATTATTTTAGGATATTAAAAGAAGCTCTCCCAAAGGACCTTGAGAAGAGATATACAACAATTGGACCCCACAGAGATGACTTGGACTTCAAGATAAATAAATTTTCATCTAAATCTTATGGGTCTCAAGGGGAACAAAGATCTATAGTCTTGAGTTTAAAATTAGCTGAAGCAGATCTCATAAGAGATTTATATAAAACAAAACCTCTACTTTTACTTGACGATGTCTTTTCAGAAATCGACTTCAAGAGAAGTAGATACTTATTACATTCACTAAAAGATTTACAGACCTTCATCACCACAACCGAGGCAGACGAATTTTTAAAATCTGTTGATGCTAATTTTTATAGGGTGAGCCAAGGTAGAATTTTGTAAAAGAATAGGAGAAAAAATGGCAAATGATAAAAGACACTATGACGCGTCGGATATACAGGTCTTAGAAGGATTAGAACCCGTTAGAAAAAGACCGGGTATGTATATTGGATCTACTGGCCCAAGAGGTCTACACCACTTAGTTTATGAGATCGTAGATAACTCTATTGACGAGGCTCTTGCCGGTATATGTGATCATATTATTATTAAAATAAATAAAAATGGAAGCGTTGAAATAACTGATAATGGTTCAGGTATACCAGTTGATATCCATCCACAAACAGGTAAGTCTACAGTAGAAACTGTTCTTACTATACTTCACGCAGGTGGTAAGTTTGACAACTCTGCCTACAAGGTTTCTGGTGGACTTCATGGGGTTGGTGTATCTGTAGTTAACGCCCTTTCCAATAAATTAGTTGCAACTGTAAAAAGAAATGGAAAAATCTACAGACAAGAATTCTCTAAGGGTATTAGAAAAAGTGAACTTGAAGTTATTGGAGAAACTAAGAAAGAGGATACTGGTACAACAATTTACTTCGAACCAGACGATACAATATTTGAAACAGTAGAATTTTCTGATGAAGTTTTAGCTAAGAGATTTAGAGAAATGGCCTTCCTAAATAAGGGAATAAAAATTGAATTTATAGATGATAGAAAAGACCTAAAGGAAGTATTCCATTATGAAGGTGGAATTAAGTCCTTTGTTGAATTTATAAATGCAAAGAAAAAACCAGTCCATGATGAGATCATCTACATAGATGAAATTAGGGAAGAAACAGCAATTGAAATTGCTATCCAATACACAGACTCCTATTCAGAAGTTGTGCTTTCTTTTGCGAATAATATTAACACTGAAGAGGGTGGAACTCACCTTTCTGGTTTCAGGTCAGCCCTAACAAGGACCCTAAATGATTATGGTAGAAAAAATAATATTATAAAGGAAAAGGAAGAAAACCTATCTGGTGAAGATGTAAGAGAAGGTATTTCTGCAGTTATAAGTGTAAAGCTACCTGATCCACAATTTGAAGGACAAACTAAGGCGAAACTAGGAAATTCAGAAACTAGGGGAGTTGTAGATTCAGTTTTATCTGAAGACTTAGCAGTTTTCTTGGAAGAAAATCCAAAAGTTGGAAAGCAAATCCTAGACAAGGCCCTATCAGCAAGACGTGCAAGAGAAGCAGCTAGAAAGGCAAGAGACCTTACGAGAAAGAAAAATAATCTTGAGTCCATGACCCTTCCTGGTAAACTTGCAGACTGTCAAAATGATGATCCGAAGAGAAATGAAATCTTCCTAGTCGAAGGTAATTCCGCTGGTGGTTCTGCAAAAGATGGCAGGGACTCAGCCTACCAAGCAATCCTTCCTCTAAGAGGTAAGATTATGAACGTTGAAAAGGCAAGACTTGATAAGATGCTTAACTCTTCAGAAATTCGTGCTATGATAACAGCCTTTGGAACAGGAATTGGAGAAGAATTCGATTTAGAAAAATTAAGATACGACAAGATTATAATTATGACCGATGCCGATGTTGATGGTGCCCACATTATGACTCTTTTACTCACATTTTTCTTTAGATATATGAAGCCACTTATTGAAGAAGGTCACGTTTATGTTGCCCAAGCTCCACTTTATGGAATTGAAAAGGGAACTAAGATTTTAAGATATTGCCACAATGAAAAGGAACTTAGACTTGCCCTAAAGGAATACAAGGACTCTAAGGTAAATATAAAGAGGTACAAGGGTCTTGGTGAAATGGACCCAGAACAACTTTGGGAAACTACAATGAACCCAGACAACAGACTTCTTTTAAAGGTAAATATCGACGACTTAACAGAAGCTGATGATACTTTCTCAATTTTAATGGGAACAGAAGTTGAACCAAGAAGAGACTTTATAACAGAAAATGCAGTTTACGCTGATTATATAGATGCATAGGAGTAAACCATGAGTGAAAATAATATTATAGAATCAGGAATACTTAATGTAGATATTAATAAAAAGATGAGGTCTTCTTATCTTGACTATTCAATGTCTGTAATTGTTGCAAGGGCACTTCCTGATGTACGTGATGGACTAAAACCAGTCCACAGAAGAATTTTATATGGAATGCAGGGACTTAATCTTGTATCCAATGGACCTTATAGAAAGTCAGCAAGACTTGTTGGGGATGTAATGGGTAAGTATCACCCTCATGGTGACTCATCTATTTACGAAGCAACAGTTAGACTTGCACAAGACTTTAATACTAGATACACCCTAGTTGATGGTCAAGGTAACTTTGGTAACATCGACGGTGACGGGGCTGCGGCTATGCGTTACACAGAAGTTAGGATGACCAAGCTTGCAGAAGAAATGCTAAGGGATATTAATAAGGAAACTGTTGATTTTGTTCCAAACTTTGATGAAAACGAAAAGGAACCTACAATACTTCCAGCAAGATTTCCAAATCTATTGGTAAATGGATCCAGTGGTATTGCCGTAGGTATGGCTACAAATATGCCTCCTCACAATATGAATGAGTCCATTGACGGAATCATAGCCTACATTGACAATGATGAAATTTCTATTGCCGAACTTAATCAAATTATAAAGGGACCAGACTTTCCTACAGGTGCTCAAATTATGGGAACTGATGGGATTAAAGAAGCCTACGAAACTGGAAGAGGAAAGATAACTGTAAGGGCAGTTGCTGAAATTAAATCCTTTAAGAACAATCGTGAAAAAATTGTAATAACAGAACTTCCTTATCAAGTTAACAAGTCTGCACTTATTATGAAGATTGCAGACCTTGCAAAGAACAAGGTTATTGATGGAATTTCAAATATCACTGATGCCTCAAATAGAAAGGGCATCAATATAATTGTTGAACTAAAAAGAGATGCTAATGCAGAAGTTGTTTTAAATAAGCTTTACAAAAACACTCAAATGCAAACAACTTTTGGGATAATAAATCTTGCCTTAGTAAATGGAAGACCAGAAATCTTAAACCTAAAGCAAATTATTAGATACTATGTAGACCACCAAGTTGAAGTTGTAACTAGAAGGACAAAGTTTGACTTAGACAAGGCAGAAAAGAGAGCCCACATAGTTGAAGGTCTTTTTATAGCTCTTGACAATATTGACAGGATTATAAAAATTGTTAGGGGATCTAAGGATGACAAGGAAGCAAAGGAAAAGTTCTACGAAGAATTTAAATTAACAGATGAACAATCCCAAGCTATCTTGGATATGAGGATTAGAAGACTTACAGGACTTGAAAGAGATAGACTTGAAGCTGAATATGAAAAACTTCAAGCTGACATCAAGTGGTTTAAGGAAATCTTAGATAATAATGATGTTCTTATGAACCTAATCAAGGAAGAACTTCTTGAAATAAAAGAAAAATATGGAGATTTAAGAAGAACTGTAATATCACATGGTAGAACTGATATAGAAATTGAAGACATTATAAAGAAAGAGGATGTTGTTATAACTCTTACTCAATTTGGCTATATCAAGAGGATGAGCGAGGGAACTTATAAGCCACAAAAAAGAGGTGGCAGGGGAGTTTCTTCTGGCAATATGAGGGACAAGGACTTTGTAAAAGAATTATTTGTAACTTCTACTCATGATATGATTTTATTCTTCACATCTCTTGGAAATGTCTTCAAGTTAAAGGCTTATGAAATTCCAGAAGACTCTAGGACATCAAGGGGTACTGCCATAATTAACCTACTTGACCTAAGTGAAGATGAAAGGGTTACTTCTATAATACCTGTTAAGGAATATGACCCAGATCTTAACTTCTTAATGGTAACTGAAAAGGGACTTATTAAGAGGACTCCATTTAAGGATTATAAAAATATTAGAAAATCTGGTATCATTGCTATAAAATTAAATGAAGGCGACAAATTAATCGACGTTCATTTGACTAAAGATGATGAAGATGTAATACTTGTAACTAAAAAGGGTCTATCAATTAGATTTAATGAAGAACAAGTTAGAAAATCTGCTAGAAACTCCATGGGAGTTAAGTCCATAGACCTTGATAAAGATGACATTGTAGTTTCATCTGATCTTGTAGTAGATGACAAGTACCTTCTTGTTATATCAGAAAATGGTTATGGAAAATTAACTGAAATAAATAAATACAGACCACAAAATAGGGGTGGTAAGGGACTTCTAACTTATAAGATTACTAATAAAACAGGATATGTAGCTTCAGCTGCTGTAGTAGAAAAAGAAGATGATGTTATGATAATTGCAAATTCTGGAATTATTATAAGAATCCTAACTGAAGACATCTCTGTCCAAGGAAGAAACACATCTGGTGTTAAACTTATGAATTTGACAGATGCAAAAGTTGTAGCTGTTGCAAATTATATTGGAGACTAGGAGGCCTTATGGAATTTAAATTAGAGGCAAAAAATACTGACGAATTTTTGATAATGTATCCAAAGGGAGAACTTGACGTTTATAATACAAAAAATTTCAAGGAAAAATCTATGAAGTTTTATGAAAAGGATAAAAAGGACATTTTGTTTGACTGTAAAGAGCTAGAATACCTAGACTCTACAGGTCTTGGCTCTCTTATCTACATCTTAAAGGAAGTGGAAAAGGAAGGCCATAAAATTGTAATTGAAAACCTAAATCCTTCAATAATGAAACTCTTTAAGATAACAAAACTTGAAGATATGTTTGAAATCAGGGGGTAGTATGGATACTTTAAAATATCAAATACCCAATGATGCCAAATATTTTTCTACAGTTAGACTTATGCTTTCAGGTATCTTAAACATCCTAAATAGAGATATTGAAGAAATAGAAGATATAAAAATGGCTGTGACAGAAAGTTTAAATATTTGTCACGAGTTAACTGAAGATGACCACATAGACTTGGTCTTTGAAATAGAAGAAGATAAAAATATAAAAATTTGTGTAAGTGAAATTAGCGAGGAAAAATTAGAAGCATCTGATGACCTATCTCTTGCAAAGACTATTATAGATTGTCTTGTAGATGAATCTCATTTTGATGGAAGTAAATTTATTTTATCTAAAAAATTATAAGGGTCTGCTATGAATTTAAAAGAATACAACAATTTAGATAGAAGGCTAACAAAGGAAGAGAGAAAGGACCTATTTAAGGAATATCATGAGACAAAAGATCAGGAAATAAGGGATATCCTTATAGAAGAACATCTTTACATTGCAGAAATCCTATCTAAAAAATACACAGGCAGGGGAATAGATTATGACGACATCTATCAGGTGGCATCAATTGGTCTAATCTATGCCATTGAGAGATATGACCCTGAAAAGGGATTTGAATTTTCTTCCTTTGCCACTCCAACAATAATTGGAGAAATAAAAAAATATTTTAGGGATAATGGTTGGACTATTAGGGTCCCAAGGAGAATCCAAGAACTTTCAAAGAAAATCTCCAATGCAACTGTGAGCCTTTCACAAAAGTATCAAAAGACTCCAACTATAGACGAAATTGCAGAATATTTGGACTCAACTCCAGAAGAAGTCATGGAGGCCATGGAGGCATCTAAGGTTTATACACCACAATCTCTTGATGTCACTTATGAATCAGGAGATGAAAGTGAAGTCAATCTATCTGACTTAATTGGAGTCGAAGAAGAATACTTTGACAAGATAGAGTCTAACGACTTCTTTAAGAAGGCTATGGAGAACTTAGACGAAGTTGAGAGGACAATTCTAATTGACAGATACTTTAACAAGAAGACCCAAGTTGTAATTGCAAAGAAATTAAACATTTCTCAAATGACAGTGTCAAGAATCGAGAAGAAGGTCTTGGAAAAGATGAGAAAAGAAGTCGCTAAGACCATGGAGGTATAATGAATAGAAATAGATACCTGGTTACACTTTTAAAATTAGTGAATATTTTTGAAATAGTTGTCTCAGTTCTGCTAATAGCTGGAGTAATAGTTTCAGTGCCAGATATTATGAAGTATTATTTTAAGATAATTACAAGTGATGCTGGGTCATCCTATGAAATATTCCAAAATTTTCTATCCCACGTCCTCTTGCTAGTAATAGCTATAGAGTTTGTGGTACTTATGATTGCACATACAGATACTAACATCATTCACTTGATTTTACTTGTAATTTCTAGAAAGATGCTAGTTTACTCTGATAATATGCTTGACTTACTTGTAGCAACTATAGCCATAGCAGTCCTCTTTGCTGTTAGAAAATTCTTATTAACAGGAGTAAATATGGTTACAGATGGCGAAGGCAACGAATACTCTGCATCAATCCCTATGAAGGTCCTAAACAAGAGGTATGGATTTGATATTGAGGCAGGAGAGACTACGACAATTGGTGGTTACGTAGCTGGTCTTCTTATTAAGAATGCAGAAGAAGCAGAAGTTGGAGTTATTGTCGACGATGGCGAATACATCTTCCAAATTGTCAAGATGGCAAGTGGTGGCGTTATAGAAACAGTTTCTGTAGAAAGAATCGACGAGAAAATTAAAAAAGAAGAAAATAAAGATTAAAGGTGTCGGCTAGGCCGACATTTTTTTATTGTAGATTTTAAAATTTTAATAATGAAAAATAAATAATAATTTATTTGTTATTGATTTTTAAGTAATAAGTTGTAAAATTAAATGCGACACAAATAAAAAATAAAAACTCATACTAACTTCGTGTAAAATGTTAATAACGACAAAACCACACACGGAGGTTAATATGAGCTATAAACATCTTACACTAAACGAAAGAAATAAGATAGAGGTATTAAACAAAGAGGGCTATTCTTCTAGAAGAATAGCGAAAATTTTAGGATGTCATCATTCCACAATAGCTAGAGAGCTTAAAAGATGTGATACTGAATACGTTGCTGACCTAGCAGAAAGAGATAAAGAATCTAAATCATCATTAAAAGGAAGAAAAACTAAAGTAACTTATGAAATATTAGAAAATATCAAAGAAAAGCTTAATTCTAAATGGTCACCTGAGCAAATTGTAGGTTGCCTTTATAAAGGAATATTAAGCTTTAAAACAATATATAACTGGATTTATTCTGGAGTAATAGATTTTGATATTTCAAGATTAAGAAGAAAAGGTAAGTCTAGAAAAAGCAAAGAAACAAGAGGAAAATTTAACATAGGTACATCTATAAGAAAAAGACCAAAAAACATAAAGTATAGGGTTTCCTTCGGACATACCCAAGGGGCACAAGACTGGGAACTTGATACAGTTGTGTCTTCTAGAGGAAAAAGCAAAGGGTGCTTAGCAACATTTGTTGAAAGAAAAACAAGGTTTTATATAGCATTACCAATGAAAGATAGAAGCAAAGATTCAATGTTTGAAGCAATCAATAAACTTGTTAAATCACTTCCAAAAGAAGCCTTAAAAAGTTTTACATCAGATAGAGGAAAAGAATTTGCTTGCTATGATGAAGTTGAAAAGCTTGGGATAGACTTTTACTTTGCTGACCCATATTCAGCATGGCAAAGAGGAAGTAATGAAAATTCAAATGGTCTATTGAGAGAATATTATCCTAAAAAGACAGATTTAGCAGAGATATCTGAAGAAGATCTTATTAAAAATTTAATGGAGCTTAACAGCAGACCTAGGAAATGTCTAAATTATCAAACTCCATTTGAATTATTTTTACATGAACTTAGTTTAATTTAGGTGTCGCAATATTATTTGCAATTCATCAAGTAAGCAAGAATAAAAAAATTGCAAGCTTATAAGACTCATTTAATTTGTAAAAATAAAGAAAAAAATATTAAAAATGTTATAATTAAATTGGTGATATGATGAAATACATAATGGCATTTGATGCAGGTACAACATCTGCTAGAACTATAATTTTTGATAAAAAGGGAAATCCAGTTTCTGTTGCTCAAAAGGATTTGATTAAGCACTTCCCAAAGCCTGGCTACGTTGAAGAAGAGCCAGATGACTTGTGGTCCAAGCAAATTGGTACAGCGGTGGAAGCTATGTCTAGGAAGGAAATCGACCCCAAGGACATAGCTGCAATTGGCATAACAAACCAAAGGGAAACAACAATTGTCTGGAACAAGAAAACCATGGAGCCAGTTTACAATGCAATTGTCTGGCAGTGTAAGAGGACTTCAAAATATTGTGAAGAACTAAAGAAAAGAGGCCTGGAAGAAACTATAAGGGAAAAGACAGGTCTTGTTATTGACCCTTATTTTTCTGCTACAAAAATCAGGTGGATTTTGGAAAATGTTGAGGGAGCAAGAGAGATGGCAGAGAGGGGTGACCTTCTCTTTGGTACAGTTGAGACCTACCTCATCTATAAATTGACAGATGGAGAAGTCCACATAACTGACTACACTAATGCCTCAAGGACTATGCTCTTTAACATAAAAGAGAAGAAGTGGGACGATGAACTCCTTGAAATTTTTGATATACCAAAATCCATGCTTCCAGAGATAAAAAATTCTAGCGAAGTTTATGGCAAGTGCAAGTCTAAATATCTTGGATGTGAAATTCCTATAGCAGGTGCAATTGGCGACCAACAATCATCCCTTTTTGGGACAGCATCCTTTGAAAAGGGAATGGCAAAGTCTACCTTTGGAACAGGTGCCTTCATCCTAATGAATACAGGAGATGAACTAATTAGGTCACAAAATGGTCTTGTGACTACTGTAGCCTGGGCAATGAATGGACAAATTAAGTATGCCCTTGAAGGATCTATCTTTGAAGCAGGTTCATGCATAGACTTTATGCGTGACAACTTGAGGATAATTGATCAAGCAGATGATTCTGAATACATGGCAAATAAGGTGGAGGATACCAATGACTGCTACTTTATACCAGCCTTCACAGGTCTAGGTGCACCTTACTGGGATCAATATGCAAGGGGATCTATAGTTGGTCTCACAGGGTCTGTAAATAAATATCACATAGTAAGAGCAGCCTTAGAAGCAATAGCCTATTTATCCTGCGATGTAATAAAGGCAATGCAGGAGGACTCAAATACAAAAATAAGGTCCCTAACAGTTGATGGTGGAGTTAGCAAGAACAACTTCTTGATGAAATTTTTGTCTGACATAGTTGATGTCCACATTGAAAGGCCAAAGGTTGTAGAATTAACTGCCCTAGGAGCTTGTTATATGGCAGGACTTGCTGTAGGATTTTGGAAGAACATTGACGAAATAAGAGAAAACAACGCCATAGATAAGTGCTTCGACCCAGAAATGAATGAGTATGAGAGAAATAAAAAGATGGCAAGATGGCACGAAGCTGTAAAATATTCTATGAATTGGGCAAAATAGTTTTGTAATTTTTTTAAATTAATATTTAAGTATAAGCCAGATTTATTTAAAAAGTAGATCTCGTTTTTTATTTTTTTTTTAAATCAGGACTTTATTGATTTTTTGAACTTTTAGGATGTAAATTTGTATTTATTTTAAACAATTTTTTATGATATTAAAATTTTTTTTTGAAAATACTGTTGACTTTTTAATTTAAATTATTTAAAATACCACTTAAATTAAAAAAATTCTTTTGGATGAAGAATTTAATTTTTATTTCAAATGTTTTGAAGTGGAAAAGTAGGTAGAGAAATTTTTTACAGAGAATTGCCATTAGCTGAGAGGCAAATTAAGGAATTTACTGAACACTAGCCACGGAACAGGAAGGCTGAACAAGAATAAGTAGGTTTTTTCGGGATCTCCCGTTACAGAGAAGTTCATTATTGGATAAGTGCATCATTAAGATGAATTAGAGTGGTACCGCGAGTTTATTAACCTCGTCTCTTTGTATATAAAGAGACGGGGTTTTTTTATTAGGTACCAAGGAGGAAAAAAATGAAAAAATTATTTGCAAGAATGTCGGGCGTGTTTTCAATTGCTTTTTTAGTGTTTTCCACTCATGCAGGTGGGGGATTTGCTTCGGGAAATCAAACTAATACTTACTTTATTAGGTTTGGATGGCCAGGAATTATTGGAGCAGTCCTTGCCATGATTTTACTTAATTGGACCTTTAAGGAAGCTATAGTTATGTACAACTCAAGAGGTCTAAAGTCCTACAAGGAGTTATTCGAAACTCTTTACCATCCATTTGATAGGTTAGAAATTGTATTTGAGTTTTTCTACTACATCATGATTATTATGGCTATTGCATCTTCAATTTCAGGATCAGCTTCAGCTATGTATGAATTTTTTGGATGGAGCTATGGCATATCTGTAGTAGCTGTCAGCTCTTTTATCTTGGTAATAAGTATTTTTGGAGAAAAACTTGTTAGAAGAATGGGAAGCTTTATGGGAATCATTATTCTTTTTACTTCAATTTTGATTTTTATAGTCGGAAGTATAAAGGGAGATTTTATTCATCAAATTAGCTTAAATTTTTACACAGAAGGATTTAAAAATTTAAGACCGGCTCTTGTAAGTGGATTTATTTATGCAGGATTCCAATGTGTTCAAATCCCATCAGTTATATCTTGCTCGGGAGTGTTAAAGGATGAAAGAGAAGCAAGTATGTCTATGAAAATTTCATTTATTATTAACACAGTGGCTCTTGTACTTTCCTGTGTCATGCTTTTATCTTGGAGCAAGTACTACAATTCAGTAGAAGGTGGAGCAGTCATACCAACTCTTACATCTACAAGGGCTATAGGCATTGGATGGATGAGCAAATTTTATGTTGCTTCTTTAATAATTTGTTTGATATCAACAGGACTTTCAATAATTTTTGGATTTGTATCAAGATTTGAAAATTCAAAAAAACTTTCTAGAATTGAATCCATTGGTATTAGGAGATTTGGACTTGCTCTTTTTGTAATCATCCTATCAATGTTTATTTCAATGGCAGGTTTTACAAATATAATAAAATACGGCTATGGCTATTGCGGCTATATCGCCATAAGTTTCATAGTACTTCCTTTTATTACAGTAGGCTATTACAAGAACAAAAAGTATTTACAAGCAGATTTTCAACCTAAATTACTTTTAGTTAAGATCAAAAATTAAAAATTAAGATAAAAAATAAAAAATAAAAAAATAAAGAGACAGAAACACTTTTGGATATGAAAGTTTTGAGCTTTTAATAAACAATATTTTAAATTATTAAAAATAATTTAAAAAAAACTATTGACATATTAAAAAAATTTCATTAATATATGTTCAACGATTTAAAAAAGCTATAAATTTTCATAGTGATTTAAAAAGTTTTGAAGTGGAAAAGTAAGTGAAGAATGTTTTTACAGAGAATTGCCATTAGCTGAGAGGCAAGAAATTGAATTTACCGAAAAATCCCCACTGAACTAAAATGCTGAAACAAGTAAGTATTTTCGGGATCTCCCGTTACAGAGAAATTCATTATTGGATAAGTGCATCATTAAGATGAATTAGAGTGGTACCGCGAGTTTATTAACCTCGTCTCTTTGTATTAGAGACGAGGTTTTTTTTGTACGCTTTAGCATGAATAAACCACCAGCTATGCTGGTGGTAGGAAAATAAGCTTTAGCTTCAAGCAAAAAACCTCCCGTGATAAACTATTAATGTTACTGGCAGTAGCATAAATAGAAAAGGGAGGTATCCTAAAATGGATAAAAATAGTTTATCACATACATCCTGGAATTGTAAGTATCATGTAGTATTTGCTCCAAAATACAGAAGGCAAGTAATATATGGAAGATTAAAACAAGATATAGGAAAAATATTAAGGGATTTATGTGATAGAAAAGGAATAAATATAATAGAAGCGGAATGTTGTCCAGACCACATTCATATGCTGTTGGAAATCCCACCAAAATACAGCATATCTCAAACAATGGGATATTTAAAAGGTAAAAGTAGTCTAATAATATTTGATAGGCATGCGAATTTAAAATACAAATATGGGAATAGACACTTTTGGTGTAGAGGATATTATGTAGACACAGCAGGAAAGAATGCGAAAAAGATACAATAATATATAAAAAATCAATTAAAAGAAGATTACATGGCAGATCAAATAAGCATTAAAGAATTTGTAGACCCGTTTACGGGTGAGCAAGTAAACAAAAGCAAAAAATAAGGTGCTTTAGCACCAGATGTGAAAATTGGTGCACGAGAAAGAAAGTTCAAAGCATGGAATGCTGCCGGTAACAGCCCCTTATAGGGGCAAAACAAACCACCGGCTTAGCCGGTGGTTATGATTATTAGGTGCCCAAGGAGGAAAAAAATGAAAAAGAAGTTAGTAAGAATGTCGCCCGCTATGTCAATAGCATTTGTACTTTTTGCATCACACGCTGGTGGTGGTTTTGCAACAGGTAACCAAGCAAATACATATTTTGTAAAGCTTGGTTGGAGTGGACTTGTGTCAGCTGTGATTGCAATGGTCCTTTTAACTTGGACCCTCAAAGAAGCAATTGTAATGTATAACTCAAGGGGTCTAAAGTCCTACAAGGAACTTTTTGAAACACTCTACCATCCCTTTGACAAGTTAGAACTTGTTTTTGAAGGATTTTACTACATCATGGTAGTGATGGTAATAGCAAGTACAATATCAGGATCAGCTTCAGCCCTAAAGGAATTTTTTAATTTCAACTATGGCTTGTCTGTCCTTGGAGTTAGTGTATTAACTCTTATGTTAGCAATTTTTGGCGAAAAACTTGTTAGAAATGTTGGAACACTAATGGGAATTGTGATCCTTGTTACTTCAGTTTTAATCTATCTAGTTGGATCATTTCAAGGAGACCTAGTAGGAGTTATCACAAGTAACTTCGAAAAAACTGGTTTTTCAAACTTAGACAAGGCGATATTTAACGGATTTATCTATGCAGGATTTCAATGTGTGCAGATACCTTCAATGATTTCCTGTTCAAGAGTTTTAAATAGCGAGAGGGAAGTTTCAAAATCAATGAAACTATCTTGCCTAATAAACTCCTTGGCACTTGGACTTTCAGTCCTTATGCTCCTAGTTTGGAGAGGTTACTACACAGGCCTAGAAGGAGGCGAAGTTATACCAACACTTACATCTACAAATGCCATGGGCTATAAGTGGATGACTGTATTTTATGTGATATCCCTTGTACTTTGCCTATTGTCTTCTGGAGTTTCAATAATCTTTGGCTTTGTTTCAAGATTTGAAAATTCAAAAGCTCTAAGAAAAGTTGAATCCCTAGAACTTAGAAGATTTGGACTAGCAGTGGGAATACTTGTCCTATCAATGGCAATATCAATGGCAGGTCTTACAAATATAATAAAATACGGTTACGGTTATTGTGGCTATATAGCAATATTATTTGTAGTCCTTCCTTTTATAACAGTAGGACTTTATAAAAATAAAAAATATTTACAACCAGAAGTTAGAAAAGAATTTGTATTAGATTAATCAGAGGAGAAAAAAGATGAGAACAGTTAAGATGACAAATTACAGTGTATCACAAAGAGGATATGAAGGACTAGGAAAGTTAGTAGAAGAATATGGCTTCAAGAAAGTTGTCCTAGTTGGAGGTAAGAGAGCCCTTGCAGCAGTTTCACAAAAAATCAGAGATGGTCTAAAAGGATCAAGCGTAGAAGTCCTTGGCGAATTCGTTTATGGACATGAATGTACCCTAAACAACGTTAATGCCCTAATGGAAAAGGAAGAAGTCCAAAAGGCAGATGTTATTTTTGCAGTAGGAGGAGGAAAGGCACTAGACACAGGAAAAGTTCTTGCAGGTTTCTTAAATAAACCAGCTATGTCCTTCCCAACAATTTGCTCCAACTGTGCAGGTGGTACAGCAATTGCAGTAGTTTATAATGATGACGGATCCTTCCTAAGATATGAGTTAATCCCAGCTCCAGTCCATATGTTTGTTGAAGTAGAAACAATAGCTGAAGCACCTGAAAAATATTTCTGGGCAGGCATTGGCGATGGACTTAGCAAACAACCAGAAGTTCTCTTTGCAACAAAGGGACTAAAGGACCTAGACTTCGTAGCCAATATGGGAGTAAGCATTGCCAAGACTTGTCAAGAACCATTCCTAAAATATGGAGAAGAAGGACTTAAGGACGTAAGAGAAAACAAGGCATCAAAGGCAGTAGAAGAAGTTGCTACAGATATCCTAGTTAACACTGGTTATGTATCAAACCTAACAAATGGAGATAAGTATTATTACAATTCATCTCTTGCCCATGTATTTTACAACGTATCAACATCAGTAAAGAGAGATGGAGAATACCTTCACGGAGTCCTAGTATCCTATGGCGTTTTAGTTCTTCATGCCTACGACAAAAACTATGAAGAATTTGAAAAACTTGCAAGATTTAACAAGAAGCTCGGCTTGCCAGTAACTCTAGAAGAAATTGGTTTGACAAGAGATGACGTAAGAGAAATGGCAAAGAAAGTTTATGACACAACAGAATGGCAAAAATCAGAAAAAGCTCTAAGTGAAGAAAAATTTGTAGAAGCAGCCTTCTACGCAGATGATTATGGAAAAAAATTATTAGCAGAATAATAATTTTTCAAAAAGAAAAGATGATGAAAATAGACCTAGAATTTAATCTAGGTCTAATTTTTTGTTGACTTATAAATTAATTTGCATTTGCGTATTCCATATTGTAAGCCCTACAAATTGCATTTAAATTCTTAAAGAACAAGTACCAAGCGAAGAAGAAACCAATTCCACAAAGCCAGGAACCAACTATCATCCATAGCAAAAAGCTTCCGCCATTATCAGGAATATTTCTTCCATATCTTGGGGCATTTGCTTGGGTCCTATTCATAAAATTAAACTCCCAGAATAGACAATAGATGCCACAAGTTAGGATTCCAAAGAAAAAGAATTTTAAAAGTCCACTTGTCTCTTCTCCATCTCCAGCACAGGCAATATTTACACTTTCAGCTGCCTTGTATATCAAGTAATAGTGATAAAATCCGCAAGTTATAATAGATAGAATTATATATAGGGGGAAGGACCAGTCATCCTTTACATAGCCCCTAAAGGGAGCTGGACCAAGATTTCTTCCATAATTGTTGTAGGCATTGTAGGAGCCTGCATTATTATAGTTGTTATGGTTGTTGCTATAATTATTGTTATTATAAGCATTTTGATTATTATAATTTTCAAACTTTTGAGCCTTTTTAGCTTCAGATTTTTCTTGGAAGTCACTCTTGCTCTTGTTAAATACAGAAATAAAAACATTAATAGACTCGTTAATTTCTCTCTTTAAAAATTCTGTATTAGAAATATTTGAAAAATAATTATCAGGATAAATTTTTTCCTTGCTGTTTCCAATAAAATAAATAAGACCTATAACTATAAGTGCAACAATAAGAAGGTAAAAATTACCATAGTAACCATAGTAATAAAAAATCTTGGAAATTATGAATAAAAACACATTTGTAATTAATAAAAATATACCTGATATTAAAAGTCCGTTAAATAATTCCTTGTTCTTGCCAGTGTTCCAATTTTTAAAAATTGAAAATAGGGAGAAGGTCATAAAAACCAAGGATATAGCCATACCTCCTAGGAAGGGCAGACTAATTAAGAAATATAAAAAATTTGAAAATCCCATCATAATAAACCTCCTATAAATGAGAAGAAAAATCCAAAGAAAGCAAGGATTGTTGCTATAGAGGCAATACCTGTTACAATCATAAAGACTAGAGTGATTATTTTTACAGGACTTAAGCCTGCCTCTCCACTATAATTTTCTCTTTTATCATAAGAGGAGTCTTCCTTGTAAGTCTTTTCTTCCTTTACTTTTTGACCTTGTGAAGAGTTTTCTTTTAAATCCTTCTCTGGTCTTATTATCTCTTTATGAACTTCAAGCTTTGGAGTTGCCTTGTCCTCTTCTCTATCTAGGATCTCTGGAGCTTTTACTCTTTCATCAAGAGGTTCATCTAAAATTTTTGGAGCCTCAACTTTTTCTACTTTTTCTTCTTTAAACAAGTCTTCTTTTTGTGATTCTCTTGAAAGATTTAAGTCTTCCTTAATCTCTTCAGCAATTTCTTCTTTAACTTTTTCACTTTCAGAAGGTTTTTCTTCAAATTCTTCAGGCACTAGGTCCATGGGATCCTTATCAATTATTGGAGCTTTAAAATCTTTTAAATTTTCTTTTTTGACCTCAACTTCATCAGAATCTACTGGAACAGGAGCACCACATTGGTCGCAAAACTTCATGTGCTCGCCTAGCCTGTTGCCACACTTAATACAAAACATAAGTCACCTCATCAATTCTTTCAAAAATATAAAAATCTTGTAGAAGATGGATTCATAGGGTCTGCAAACAACGATGGTGTCTTTTGGGTCCATCATCCTAAAAACATATACAATTAAAAACACAAGAACAAAGGAAACTTCTATGCCCCTTAAAAATTTTTTTGAGAACTTGTCCCTAAAGATATAAATAATAAGTCCAAGAGCTGGGAGAACAAATAGGGGATGATAATAATAGGCAGACTTGAAGTCCAATCTTAGGAGACTAAGATAAGCCCTAGTCATCCCACAACTTGGGCAAGATATGCCAGTCATAAATTTAATGGGGCAAGTTATGCCAAAAAATTGTAAAATTCCATATATTATACTTACCATTACTATGAAAACAAGTAAGCTCTTTCTATCTTTTTTCACTGCGATATTTCCTTTGCAAAAAATGTTTTCCTATTTATATATTATTATATACAAATAAAATTATAAAATCTATTTCTTAATAAAGAGACATAAATTTATAATAATAAATTTAATAATGAGAAAAGCTTATCTCCTTTTGTTATAATAAATACAGAGAATAAATAAGGAGATTTTTATGGACTACAATAAATATTTAAGGGGAAAAATGGTGCCGGCCTTTGGATGTACTGAGCCCATAGCCTTGGCTTTTGCAGCTAGCCGTGCAAGATGTATCTTAGGAGAAGACCCAGAGAGAATCACAGCTAGGTTATCGGGCAACATTATTAAAAATGTAAATAGCGTTAAGGTACCAGGAACCGACGGGAGAAAGGGAATTGAAATTTCTCTTGCGGCAGGAGCTTTTTTAGGAGACTACACAAAGAAACTCGAAGTCTTATCTGATGTAGACAAGTCTAAGCTTGGATACTTAGACGATTTAATAAAAAAAGGATTATGCGACATAGAACTTCTTCATGAGAAGAAGGGTCTTTACATTGACGTATCCATGGAAAAGGGAGAAAAAACTTCTCGAGTAGTGATAAAGGATTTTCATACAAATATTATTTTTGAAAGTCTAAACAATGAAATTCTTTTTGAAAAGAAGGAAGACCATGAGGAAGTAGAGGGCAAGATTGACTTATCTTTTGACAAGATTTATGACTTTGCAAAAAATGGAAATTATGATGACATTATTGATGTCTTGGACAAGGAAATTGAGTACAACTACGCCATTGCCAAGGAGGGAATCGAAAATCTTTGGGGAGCAAATATTGGCAAGATGGTCCTAGAAGAAGCAGGAGATAAGTACTCTGAAAAACTTGTGGCTTATGCAGCTGCAGGATCAGATGCCCGTATGTCTGGATGCGAAAAACCTGTTGTCATCAACTCTGGATCAGGAAACCAGGGGATTACAGTTTCAGTCCCAATAATAATTTATGCCAAGGACCACGATATTCCAAAGAATAAACTTTACAGGGCCCTAATTTTTACCAACCTAATTGGACTCTATATAAAAGAGGGGATTGGGGAGCTGTCTGCCTACTGCGGAGTTGTGTCTGCAGGCTGTGCTTCAGTTTGCGGTCTTGCCTTTATGGAAGATGAAGACAAGAATTTAATTAAGGAAACTTTAACCAATGCCCTTGCAACAAACTCTGGTCTAATTTGTGATGGTGCAAAAGAATCCTGCGCCATTAAAATTGCATCAAGCCTAAAGATGGGATTCTTAGCATACAAGCAAGCCAAGGCAGGCAATTCTTTTAAGGCAGGCGATGGAATCGTCAAGGGCGACATAGATGAGATGATAAAAACTGTGGGACATATAGCAATGGAGGGGATGAAAGAAACGGACGAAGTAATTTTAAGAGAAATGATTGGTAAATAATTTTAAAGGAGAAAAAATGAACAAATTAAAAGAAAAGAAAAAAATAAAATTTGATGCTTTTGTAATAATATTTTTAGTAATTGTTTTTTGCTATTTTCTTACTTTAATAATTCCTTCTGGAGAATTTACTAGAGAAGAAATTAATGGAGTTGTAAGTGTTATACCTGATTCTTTTCACAGTACGCCTAAGGTTTATCTAAAACCACAAGCTATTTTTCAGGCTATACCAGAAGGTTTAACAGCTTCAGCATCAATGATGTTTGTAGTTATGATGGTTGCTGGTTGTATCGAAATATATAAGAGATCTGATGCAATTAATAAATTAGTTTCAGCACTTTTATCTAAGGCCGATAAATTTGGAAGTGAAAAGATTCTTTCATTAATTATGATAATGTTTGGTTGTTTGGGTGGATTTTTAGGATGGAATGAACAAATTGTTCCATTTATACCAATAATAATTTCGTTGTGCCTTGCAATGGGTTATGATGTTATGACTGCAATAGCAGCATCTGCAATGGTAGATATGATTAGTTTTTCTGTTTCTCCATCAAGTGTTTATACAGTTGGAATTTCACATGAAGTTGCTCAACTTCCAATGTTTTCAGGTTTTGCATTTAGGTTAACTTTACTAATAATATTTAACATAATAATGCAGTTTTATGTCTTAAGATATGCGAAAAAAGTAAAAAAAGATAAGTCATATTCAATTATGCAAGGTATAGATGACTCCCAATTTAGAATTGATTTTTCAGAAACATTAAGTGAAAAAATGAATGGAAGACAAAAGCTTTCTTTATTGGTATTTTTGGCAACTTTTGTTGCTGCCATTGTTGGTGTGTCATCAAAAGGATGGACAATGAATGATCTTGGTGCAGCTTTTTTCTTTGCAGGAGTAATGGGTGGTATCATTAATGGGATGAATATCAATGAAGTTATTGATGGATTCATTTCTGGTGCAAAAGATGGCCTAGGACCTGCATTGGTAATTGGTTTGGCAAGAGGTATTCAATGGGTACTTACAACAGGTGCTGTTATAGATCCAATAATTAATGCAGTATCAAAACCTCTTCGAGCATTAGGAACTATATCTACACCAATAGCAGTTACATTTGTTATTGCGTTATTTAATGGTTTAATAACATCAGGCTCTGCAAAAGCAACTGCTCTTATGCCAATATTAATTCCTTTAGCTGACTTAGTAGGAATGACAAGACAAACAATGATTTTGGCTTTTCAAATTGGTGATGGTCTAACAAATAGTTTATGGTTCACAAGTGGAACTTTGTTAATGTTCTTAACAATTGCAAAAATACCTTTAAATAGATGGTATAAATTCATTTGGAAGCTAATGTTAATATTATTTGTAGTTTCATTTATAGCATTAATAGTAGCAGTAAAGATTAATTATGGGCCATTCTAAGAGGTGAATTATGAGAAATTTAATAGATAGAATAAATGAAAACAAAGAATATGTCATAAACTTAAGAAGATATTTTCATGAAAATCCAGAATTGTCTTGGAAAGAAGTAAATACTTCAAAGAGAATTCAAAAAGAATTAGATGAAATGGGAATAGATTACGAAGTTGTAAAAGATATAGGAGTAATAGGCCATATAAAAGGTAAAAAAGAAGGAAAGAGACTTGGAATAAGAGCAGATATTGATGCTCTACCAGTTAAAGAAGAAACAGGTCTTGATTTTGCGTCCAAAAACGAAGGTGTAATGCATGCGTGTGGTCATGATGCTCATATTTCAATTTTATTAGGAGCAGCAAAAATTTTAAATGATCTAAAGGAAGAACTTAATGGAGAAATACTTGTAATATTTCAACCAGCTGAAGAATATATTCAAGATTCTGGTGCCAAATACTTATCTCAAATTCCTGAAATTAAAAACCTTGATAGAATTATAGGACTTCATATTTGGGGAGATATTGAATCAGGAAAAGCATCTTTAAATGAAGGTCCTATAATGGCATCAGCTGATACCTTTGATATTTTTATAAAAGGAATAAGTGGCCATGGAGCAAGTCCTCATAAATCAATTGACCCTATTGTTGCAGGATCTATGGTTGTAAACGCACTTCAAACAATAGTATCAAGAGAAAATGATCCACTTGAACCACAAGTCATAAGTGTTACAGCTTTCAACTCTGGAAATTCTAAAAATGTAATCCCAGAAATTGCTCATCTCGAAGGGACTACAAGGTCATTTAATAATGAACTTAGATCTAAATATAAGAGTGAAATGGAAAGAGTTTTAGAGGGTGTTAGCTTAACAACAAGGGCAGAAATAAAATTAGATTATCACGATGGAACACCTGCCACAGTAAATGAAAAAGAATCAACTGAAATGGGAATAGAAGTAGCAAGAGAAGTATTTAAAGATGGTTTTATTGAAGACTATCCAAAACTTATGGGTGGCGAAGATTTTGCAAAATATTTATTAAATATACCTGGTTGCTTTTTACTTCTCGGAGGTGCAGGAAAAAAAGGCAAGATAGCTCAACATAATGAAAAATTTGATATTGACGAAGATGCTCTAGCACTAGGTGTAGAATATTTTATAAAGTATGCTTTAAAATATTTAGATTAAATCCACATAAAAAGACGAAGTCGCATGACCTCGTCTTTTTTTTAGAAATTTTTACTTTTCAATTACCTTATAGCCCATATTTTTCAAAATTCCTGTCACAGAATTTTCTGGTACAAGGTGGGCTGATCCAACTAGGATGAAGTAGGTGTTCTTTCCATCTTTCTTTAGCATAGCGTCAATTTTTTCTGCCATCTTCTTGTCCCTTTCACTTAAGAGGACCTCGTTAAATTTTTCTGAGGCTTCATCTCCAGGTCTTGAAAGAATTTTTTTCATCTTATCCCTGTCGCCTGCTGACCAAACAGTGAGCATCTTGTCTACTCCATCATTTATATTCTTGTAGCCATTTCGCTCAATCTCGCTAGTTATAGATTCAATCATCTTTATATAGGCATCTTGGTCAAAGTTTGCAAGGAGATTTGCTTGAAACTCCATAGACTCAAGCTCTCCAATTTCAATTTTATTTAAGAGACTCATGGAAACAAAGTAGGACTCGACTCCAAAGGATGCTTTAGGAGCATCAAGCCTTGGGTCAACAGATAGGGTGTTGTAAACTGCCCATGGCTTAAGCTTAATTAGTTTGTCTTCAGTTAAGCCAAAGCCCTTGAAGATCCTTAGGACTCTTGCATAGAGTTCATAGCCAAGGTCATCTTTTAAGGTTCTTCCATCCTTGTAATAAAGTTTTTCTTCCATCTTCTTAGCTTCTTTTTTATTTGTGGTGTCAATTTCCATAAAAATTTTGTCAGAGGACTTTAGGGCATTTATAATTCCTTCGTCAATGGGATAGAGCCAGTCTCTGCCTACGTGGATAGAGCCCAGCATGTAAATTTTATTTCCCTTGTTGTTGACTTCATAGAAGAAGCCCTTAGAAGTCTTGCCACCATCTTGGAGGACCTTATTAACAGCCCTTCTGTAGAGGCAAACCATCTCTTGGAAGGGGATTTTTTCCTTTAAGTATTTTTCATCAGATGAACCCAAAAATATTTTTGAATCTCTTAGGTCCTTTATGTCAAAGGTCTTTTTGTTTAAAAGTTTTGAAATTGAATTTAAGGCTTCAAGACGACTTAGGTCCTTGAAGGCAAAGTCGCCTCCAGTTTTAATTCCACAGGATTGGATTTTTTCTTTAGAAAGCTTGTAAGTTTCTCTCGCATCTTCAAGAGTAACAGGTTTTTTAAAGTCGTTTCCTTCATAAAAGGTCTTGGCTGGGAGGATTCCCATAAATTGGGCATCGCTAAGGTCCCTTACAGCCCAAGATGAGTAGGAAGGAGATGGACTTTTCTTGGAATCAGGTTTTGATTTGACCTCGTGGGCCTCTTCGATTTTTTTGTCCAAGGTATTTTGTGGATTTTTATCTTCTGACCTTGCCTTAACTTCTTCAACCCTTATCTCAGTCACCTGAGGTGTGACTTTCTCATTAGCCGCTAGGGTTGGACTTATCAAAAGTGGTATAAGACCAAGGCTTAATAGTAGATTTTTTATTTTTTTCACTTATTTCACCTCTTGGTAAATTTCCCTTAGGTTTTCTATTAGTCTTTCGTTGGCATCATCATCTAAGATGCAAAATCTAAAAAATGATTTGTCTAAATTTTTAAAAGTGTCGCAGTTTCTTACTACAAGACCCTTCTTCATTAATCTTCCACGAAGTTCTCTTGCATCAGGTCCCCTTAAAATCTTTACCAAAACAAAGTTGCCATAGGATTCAAAGGCTCTTAGATTTTTGATTTTTGCAAGTTTCTTGTAAAGACCTACTCTGCGAGTTCTTACAAAGTCGTGGACTTCCTTTATATAAGCCTCATCAGAGAACATGACCTTGCCGCAGATTTCTGCCACAGAATTAATCTGCCAGAGGACTTCCTTGCCCTTGAAAAATTTCAAAAGTCCATTATTTGATGTTAGTCCATAGCCAAGTCTTATGCCAGGGAGGGCAAAAAACTTAGAAGTCCCCCTCACGACGATTAACTTGTCATAGGACTTTGTCAAAGATGAAGATGAGAAAGTTTCCATGTCTGTGAACTCAATATAGGTTTCGTCCACCAAGACCTTGGCCTCAGTTTCTTTCAAAATTCTTTCTATTTCAGATTTTTTTAAAATTGTTCCTGTAGGGTTGTTTGGATTTGCAAAAATTAAAAACTCAACATTTTTTTCATTTATAATTTTTATAAGCTCATCAAGATTTACTTTAAAATCATTTTTTTCTTCTAAATTATATTGGATTATGTAGGAAGAAATTTTCCTTAACTCCCTCTCATACTCAGAGTAACAAGGCGATAGGATCATAGAAGTTTTTGGAGCAAAATAGTGGATTGCATCCTTTAAAATCTCTGTAGACCCAAGTCCCAGTACAATATTTTTAACATCACAAGATGCGTAAGAAGATATAGATTTTTTTAAGTCCACGTAGTCCACGTCGGGATAGGTTGAAAGCAAGTTTAAGTTTTCCTTAAGACTTTCAAGAGCCCTCTTAGATGGTCCCAGTGGATTTATGTTGGAAGAAAAATCCCTAATGTCTTCAATTTTTATGCCTTCATCTTTCGCAATTTCAAAAACATTTGCGCCGTGACTGTTCATTATAACACCTCATTTCCTATTGTACCCTATTTGGTAAAAAATTACATATATTATATAATAAGGGGTAATAAAAGGGTGAGGTGGCTTATGAATAATTTTAGAAATGACTACAGTGATTTTGGATCCAAGGAAATCTACCAAGAGATAGAGAGGATTTTTGATAAAAAAGTTTCTGGCTATGGGACCGACGAGATTTCCAATGAAGCTAGAGATTTAATTTTAAGAGAAATTGAAAGAGAAGCAGATATTGAATTTGTGTCTGGGGGAACTGCAACAAATATTTTGGCTACGACCTTTGGTCTTAGACCCTATGAAGGAGTTTTATCTGCATCAACAGGTCATATAACCCACCACGAGACTGGGTCCATCGAAGCCACAGGTCACAAGGTTGTGACTCTAGAAACTTCTGATGGTAAATTAAGACCTGATGAAATTAGAAAATTTATTGATGACCAGCCAGGAGAAATTGACGTAAAGATAAAAGTTGTCTACATTTCTCAAACTACTGAAGTGGGAACAGTCTATTCCATAGATGAAATCAGAGAAATTTATGAAGTTTGTCAGGAAAAGAATTTATATCTTTATATTGACGGAGCGAGAATTGCCCATGCCATGGCTGCAAACTCTAGTAGCTTAGCTGACTACGCCAAGTATTCTCACATCTTTTCCATTGGTGGAACAAAAAACGGGGCAATCTTCGGTGAAGCCCTGGTAATTTTAGATGAAAATTTGAAAAAGGATTTTAGGTATTACTTAAAACAAAGGGGAGCCATGATGGCAAAGTCATTCTTAATTGGTCTATCCTTCAAGGTCTTATTCCAAGATGGACTTTATTATGAAAATGCCAAGAGGGCCTACAGCATGTCAAGAATCCTTGTTGATGGTCTAAGAGACCTAGGAAGGGACCCAGTCTTTGGCGAGTCCAACCAAGTTTTTATAAAATCAAACCCAGAAGAAATTGAAAAATTGAAAAAAGAAAATATTTTTGAAATAGAAAATGCCAAGGAGTCTATTATTAGGCTTGTGACAAATTACAGGACAAGTGAAGAGGAAGTAAGAGGTTTTTTAAACTCTATAAATAATTAGGAGGAAGTATGTTAGAAAGAAATATGACAGTTGAAGCTGCGATAATGGAAAATCCAAAAGTCTTAAAGGAAATCCAAAAGCTTGGAGGAGAATACGACTTTATAGCTATGGAAAGCCTTGAAGATGCCTTAAAGTCTCTAGGGGAAGACTACGACCTATTTATTAAAAAAGTTGAAGGTCAAGCTGATTTCAAGGATATGGATAGGGTTAGAAAGATGTCTAAGGAAGAGATAATCCATTATATTGTAGAAGAAATTCACCCAAAAGAGCTTGCTACAACAGAAAAAATCGACGAAATCTTTAGGGGAGCAATCAAAAAATATTACAGAGAAAGAGGAGAACAACTCTTTGTAATCTATGAAGTCCTTCTTCTTATCAAGGCGGAACTTATTTCTCACTTTGCCAGTGAAGAAGAATATGAATTCAAGGATGCCCTTGCAGGCAAGAAGGTTGACTTTGAAAACCTACTTGCAGAACACGAAAAGACTATTGGACTCTTTGAAAGGATCAAATACCTAACTAGTGACTACAAAATGAATGCAGAAGAGCCAGAAATCATGGAACTCAACAAGCTTATGGGAGAACTTGATGAGGATATGAGAAGACATATCTATATAGAAAACGAAATTCTATTTAGGATGTAAGTCTTGGGATTTATAAATTTTTAAAATTTAATAATAAGAAGTGAAATGGTTTAGCTTTTGCTAGGCCATTTTTTATTGTTCCGAAACCGACTTTATATTATTCCTTTTTTTCCATAGCTAGGATCTCATCTAGATAGTCATCAAGATCCTTTGTATACTTAACTTTCTTACTGTTAGAAGAATCATAGGAAGGAGCCTTTGCTATTTTTCTTGAATCAAGGTCCTATCTAAGTTAGGATCATCTAATTTTTTTACATTATCCTTGTACTCATTCCAATATTTAACCACTGTCTTTCTGTTAATCTTAAGAATCTTCGCAGCCTCTCTATTTGAATATCCTTGATTTTAAGTCTTATTATTGCATGCTTGTCCATTAAATTAATCACCTCACATACCTCCCGTATCTATATTTTAAATACGGAGAATAAACTAAAACAAGTGGACCATTTTTCGATTAGAATTAATCGATTATTGGACCACTTTTAATTTATCATTTACAACTTTATCGGAAATTATGAACTGTCAAAGGAAGAATTAACTGAAGAAGAATGATTAAGACAAGAACTAAAAATCAATGAGAAAAAAGACAGACTTCATCAAAATCATTTGAAACGTAAAGCAAGCGGCAAACAACAGGAGAAATCAAATTTTTTGAAAAGGGTGGGGGTACTTGTAAAGGGTTCAGATGATAATTTATAGAAGAGGTGATATATTGACAAAAAACCAAAAAAAATGATAATATAATTATTAAAGATAAACCATTTATCAAAAAGAAAATAAGAGGTGAAAGTTAGATGTCTTATTGCTCGGATATAACAAGAAATAGAATTCTAGAATGTGCTAAAAGGGAATTTTTAAGCAAAGGATTTGAAAATGCACAGGTAGTTGAAATTGCTAAATTAGCGAAAGTAACTACAGGGGCTATTTATCGTCATTTCAAAAATAAAGAAGCCTTATTTTTTGCTCTAATTGAAGAGGTATATAATCACACCTTAGATGTTGTTTCTGATGTTGAAAAAAGGAGCGAACATAAAACTATTATGACAGACTCTGATTTAGTCGATGATGAAGAGATTATAGAAAATTTATTTTTAGAAACAATGGTATTTGTTGATTATATGTATGCACACTTTGATAACTTTAAGCTGATTTTTGAATGTAGTAAAGGTACGCAAGTAGAAAACTTTATTGAGGATATTACTGAAAGATATACAGCTAAAAATATCAAGTTGATTCTTTTCAACGCTAAACAAGAGCAAATTAACACAGAAATTAAAGAGTTTGAAGTACATGTCATTACAAAAGCCTATATTACATCTCTATGCGAGTGTGTTCTTCATGATATACCATATGATAATGTTAGTGAATATATTAGAAGCATTGTTGTTTTTCAATATTATGGTTGGCAGGGCTTAATGAATAAAAACAACAAATAAATTTTTTCAAAGGGTTAGCTATAACTAATTGATCGTCTGTTTGTAGGGGGTATTTTCTTGAAAGGTAACAATAAAAATGCCATTTCAGAGTTGCTTAAATACGCTGATGGCGAGAAAAAACAATTATACAAATCAATTTTGTTAGCGACCATAGGGGAAGTGTTTGGAATGATTCCTTTTTTAGCAATAGCAAAATTGATAGAAAAAATATATCAATCTGAAGTGTCATTTAGAACTGTATTGTGTTTAACACTTATAGCTTTGTGTGGACAAATTTTAAAAGGTATTTTTACTTTATATTCAACAATAACCTCACACAAAGCAACATTTCATATTTTAAAAAATATACGAAGTTTAGTAGCTGAAAAAATGCTAAGAGTACCTATGGGTGTAATGATAGATACTCCTATAGGTAAATTTAAAAATTTAATTGTAGATACAGTGTCTAAGCTGGAAGATTCAATGGCTCATTTTATGCCGGAGATAACATCAAGCATAGTATCTCCTATTTTATTTTTGGTTTTGATTTTTGCTTTGGACTATAGGATGGGGTTGGCTTCGTTACTTACAATTCCTTTAGGAATGCTTGGATATATAGGCATGATGAAGGATTATGAGTTTAGAAGCAAAACATATACTACAGCTCAAAATAATATGAATAGTACTTTGGTTGAATATATTAATGGGATTGAGGTTATAAAAGCTTTTAACCACAGTGCTTCTTCTTATGAAAAATTTACGAACGCAATTAACTTCTTTCATGATAGTACACTTGCTTGGTGGAAACAAAGTTGGTTATGGTCAGCATTTGTTCAAGCAGTTATGCCATCCACACTTTTAGGAACTTTGCCGATTGGTGCATATCTTTATATGAATTCAAAAATATCGTTATCAAGCTTTATTGTGTGCATTATACTGCCTATTGGTTTTATTGCACATTTAATGAAAATCGGTAAATATTCTGAGCAATTCAGTATGGTTAAGGCAAGTTTAGACGCAATAGAGGAATTTCTATCTAAAGAGGAACTTAAAAGACCAAAAGAGAAGGTAATCTTTGATGACACTCTCTATCGTTTTGAAAACGTTTCATTTGCATATGATAAGGAACTTGTGCTAAAAAATATCAACTTTGAATTAAAACCAAATACAGTAACCGCATTGGTAGGAAATTCAGGTTCTGGAAAATCTACAATAGCAAAACTTATGGCTGGTTTTTGGGATCCGTCCAATGGAAGTATCTATTACGGTGGAAAGAAAATACCCGAAATTCCATTTGAACAGCTAACAAATGAGATAAGCTATGTTGCTCAAGACAATTTCTTGTTTAATACAAGTATAAAAGAAAATATAAAAATGGGGAAACCAACTGCAAGTGATGATGAGGTTATTGAAGCGGCAAAAGCTGCATCTTGCCATGACTTTATTATGGAACTTGAAAATGGATATAACACAAAAGTCGGTGATGCAGGAGGTTCTTTGTCTGGTGGAGAAAGGCAAAGAATAACGATCGCAAGAGCAATGTTAAAACAATCTAAGGTAATAATTTTAGATGAAGCAACTGCATTTGCAGATCCTGAAAATGAATATCTCATTCAAAGTGCAATCAACAAACTCATTGAGGGAAAGACTCTGATAGTAGTTGCTCACAGGCTCTCTACTATTACAAATGCTGATACAATACTTGTTATGAAAAATGGGGAAATTGTAGAGAATGGAACTCATGAAGACCTTGTAAAAAAAGATGGAGTATATGCTTCCTTGTGGAAAAATTATGTAGGCGGATTAGATAACGAAAAGGAGGCGTTGTAAATGATTAGCATTGTAAAACGTATATTAAAAATATCAGGAAAGTATAAAAAAAATGTAATTCTTGGTCTTATATTTAGTGGATTAAAATCATTATTCGTTTCCTTGATGCTGTTGGCGGTTTTACTGATTATGATTAATCTTGAACAGCTGAATATGACTATTATTATGCAGGCGACAGCGATTGTAGCTGTGAGTATATTCGGCAGATTTATTTTTCAATATCTTTGTGATAGAAAATTAAGTGCATCAGGTTATGAAATTTTCAAGGATAAAAGAATTGAGATAGGGGAAAAACTGAAAAAAGCTCCAATGGGGTATTTTTCAGAAAAAAACTTAGGAACAATCCAAGCGGTTCTAACAACAACTATTTCCGATTTAGAGGGTATGGCGATGCTTGCGATGAACTTTATTGTCGGAGGGTTTTTTCATGCCTTTAGTATGACTGCCATGTTATTGATCTTTTGTTTTCCAGTAGGAATGGTATCTTTGATTGCAATCATCCTTGGTATGGGCGTTCTTAAATTAATCGCAAAGAAAACCCAAAAATATTCTCCTATCATGCAAGACTCACAAGAAATGCTTGTTTCTGATGCAATTGAGTATATTAGAGGAATTTCAGTACTTCGTTCTTTTGAAAAAGGAACTGATGGAAAAAATAAAGTTGAAAAAGCTTTTATGAGGAAATGCGAAGTTGATATTGAGGTTAGTGAGGGTTCAGCTTATTTAATGAAATTATATGAAATGATTTTCAAGGTAGCAAGTTGTGCCTTAGTGTTTGTTGCTACGGTTTTATATATGAAATCTCTGATTCCACTTTCATATACTCTTATGTTTATAGTATCTGCTTTTCTAATTTTTATGGAATTGGAGTTAGTCAGCGATGGAGCTTTTTTAAGTAGGATGCTCGCAACACAACTTAATAGACTGGAATATATTTCAGATATACCTTCACTTGATGATGGCGGAAAAGAAATTGCTTTGAATTCCTATGACATTGAATTGAAAGATGTTTGTTTTGGATATGGCAAAAAAGAGATTTTGAAGAATATAAATTTGAAGATAAAGTCGAATAGCAGTTTGGCTATTGTAGGTGCTTCAGGTTCTGGAAAGACAACCCTTTGTAATATTATAGCAAGATTTTGGGATGTTAATAAAGGTGAAGTATTTATTGGAGGACATAATGTTAAGGACTTTACTTCTGAAAGCCTATTACAAAATATCAGTATGGTATTTCAGAAAGTTTATTTATTCAATGACACGATTGAAAATAATATAAAATTTGGAAAGCCAAACGCAACACATGATGAGGTGGTTGAGGCTTGTAAGAAAGCTTGTTGCCACGATTTTATAACAAGCCTTAGTGATGGATACGACACTGTTGTTGGAGAGGGCGGTTCAACGCTGTCAGGAGGAGAAAAACAAAGAATATCTATTGCACGAGCAATTCTTAAGGATGCTCCAATCATTATTCTTGATGAAGCAACTTCAAGTGTAGATCCTGAAAACGAGCATATGTTAATTAGTGCAATTAATGAGTTAACAAAAAATAAAACTCTCATTAGCATTGCACATAGATTATCTACGGTAAGAGGAGCAGATCAAATTATTGTTATTGATAAAGGGGAAATTGTACAACAAGGGAATCATAAGGAACTAATTAGTCAAGATGGAGTATATAAACATTTCATCGAAATTAGAAAAAAATCTATTGGTTGGCAAATATAGGTGATGAAATGAGAGATGTAGTTATTGAGTTTGACAATGTAAGTTTCAGTTACGGGACACAAACAGAAAGAAGTCTTAGTAATATAAATTTCAAAGTTAAAGAAGGAGAATTTGTTTTGCTTACTGGTCAATCTGGTTCAGGGAAAACAACTATTACAAGATTGATAAATGGCTTAATTCCACATTTCTTTGAAGGGAGTTTAACTGGAAGTGTAAAAGTGATTGGAAATAATATAAAAACCATCACTCCAGGAGAGCTGGGTAAAAATATTGCTTCTATATTTCAAAATCCACGAAGTCAATTTTTCACAACTAATAGCACCAAAGAAGTGGCTTTTGCTCTTGAAAATTATGGGATAGAGAGAAATGAAATGATAGATAGAGTGAATTGTGCATTTCATGATTTTGAAGCAGAAAGTCTTATGGATAGGGATATGTTTTCTTTATCTAGTGGTGAAAAACAGAAGATAGCTATTATAGCTGCAAAAGCTTTGAATACAAAGATTTATGTTTTTGACGAGCCATCTGCAAATTTAGATATTTCTTCAATTCTTAACTTAAAGAAAATGATGGAAAGACTCAAGAAACAGGGATATACAGTAATTGTTTCAGAGCATAGATTATTCTACTTAAAAAACTTAGTAGATAAATGCTTGATAATGAAGGATGGAAAAATTCATAGAGAATTAGAGAAAAATGATATTGAAAACCTGCATGATTCAGATATTAGAGCATTAAAACTTCGAACATTTAAGTTGAGTGATATTAAATATGAACTAAAGGATAATCTTATTGTTAATAAGCAAAACGCAGATTTTAAAGTGGAAAATTTATCTTTTTCCTATGATGTTAATCATTCCATTTTGAGTAATTGTAATTTAGAAGGGAATTTTGGTGAAACAGTAGCTATAGTTGGACACAACGGAAGTGGCAAAACGACATTAGGAAAAATAATGTCAGGATTATTAAAAGCAAGAAGTGGACAATTTTTTATTGAAGGTAAACTTACGAAGCAAAAGGAGTTATATAAAAGTGTATATTTTGTGATGCAAGATGCAGACTATCAACTGTACTCCGATTCTGTTGTTTCTGAGTTAATGCTCAGTTCTATGAATAGCATTAAGACTATTAAGCAAAATGATGAGAAAATAGAAAATGCGATGAGTTTGTTGAATATCTCATCATTCAGAAATAGACATCCGCAAAGTTTATCAGGAGGGCAAAAGCAGCGAGTTACTATTGCGGCTGCAATAGCTTCAAATAAAAAAATTATGATTTTTGATGAGCCGACTAGTGGACTAGATTATGAGAATATGAAAATCGTATCTGAAGCAATGAACACTCTTCGTAAAAAAGGAATACTGATTTTTGTTATTTCTCATGATTTAGAGTTTTTAAGTAAAGTAGCAACTAAAGCAGTTTTTATAGAAAACAATACTGTTAGCAAAGGGAACAGTTTAAAGAAAAGTGGTGAGTTTGAAACAATAAAAAGATTTTTATTACAGAATGAGAGATATGAAGAATGAACAAATCTTGTAAACATAATGGAATAAGATATGATCCAAGGATTAAGCTGTTACAAGTTTTAATTATAGGGATTTTAGTATTTACTTTGACTGGTAAAAAGTATGAGATTCTACTTTTTTTGTCAGTATTTGCATATGGAATGATAAGCGGCATATACAAAACTTGTTTTAAATTTTTAGCTTTATATACAGTGTTGTTTTTGGTAGCGGAAATAAGTCCATTATTTATTTCAACTACAATACACTATTTTGTCCTATGTTTTATAACATTGGCACTTGCAGCTATAAATATGATTAGAACAAGTGAAATATCTGAAGTATTAGCCTCCTTGCAAAATATGAAAACCCCATATTATATAAACATTCCATTAGCTGTTATATTAAGATTTTTTCCCACTCTAAAACAGGATATTACTTGTATAAAGCAGGGAATTAAGACGAGAGGAATTGATATTTCTTTCTTTGGATTTTTAAAACACCCCTTTAAAGTTTATGAAATGATGTTGATTCCTATGTTAATGCGAATGTTATGTACTGCAACTGAGTTGTCGGCATCTGTTGAGACACGAGGACTTGGAGTTTCGTGTAAAAAAACTAGTTATACAGAAGTCAAATTTCGTATGCTTGATACGTTATTGTTAGTAATAATGGTGGCATTTTATCTAACTATTATCATTATTAAAATAAAAAATATTTAAAAAAAGGAGAATGATTATGGAGGAGAAAAAGAAATTTCAAATTAAAGATTTAATTATTACAGCACTAATGGTCTTATGCTCACAGGTTTTATACAGAGTATTATCTTTTCTGTTTGTATCGCCATATACAATATTATTAGCTGTTCCAATCTGGTCAATTATTGGAGCAATTGCTTATTTTTTAGTTCCGGCAAAAACGAAAAATCCATGGATGATTTTATTATTTTGTGCATTGACAAGCATTATAGAATTTTATCCGCCATATATAATCAGTTGTATAGTTGCTGGAATCATAGCCACCTTGATTGCGAGAATAAAGGGAACTGGTAATTATAAAGGATTAACAATTGGATATATGATATTTTGTGTCCTTTCTGGTTTTGGTGGAATGTATGTACCCTTTCTTTTCTATGCAGATCAAACACTTAAAGCTTATGAAAAAATGTTTGGGAGTGAATATTTAGGAACATTAACTAAAATTATTTCTCCTATGACTACAGTAATAATGCTTATTGTAATAGCCATTTGCGGATTGATTGGAGCAGTAGTTTCTAAGAAACTATTGAAGAAACATTTTGAAAAAGCAGGAATGATTTAGTATTTTTCGCAAGGTTAATAATTCGAATGACTTATCTCTGGGAGAGAAAAAACTAAGTCAAACAAGAAAGACCATAACAAAGGTGCAAAGAGATAACTATCGGGGCTGTTACAAAAGTCCAATCATAGAAAAAAGACGAGGAAACATAAAAATCCTCGCCTTTTTTTATGGCTCTATGTCAAATATTGGGGCTTATGTTGCAGAATAGATTATTCTACTCTGCAACATAAGCTTTTTTATTTATCAAAATTTTTCCCATAAAAAATTATTAATACGCATAAAATTTATAAAAATTATGCGATTTTTTAAAGATATTAAGAGGTCTTATCAAAAACTTGTAAAAATTTTATACCAGTGTTAAGATAAAATCAAAGGACACCCCTAGGGGGGTATGGGAGGTAATATGGAAAAGAAATTTGATGTCAGGGGGATGACTTGTTCTGCCTGTGTTGCCAATGTAACCAAGGCTGTAGAAAGGCTTGATGGCGTAAGCACTGCCAACGTCAACCTCATGACCAACTCAATGAAGGTAAATTTCGATGAAAATAAAATAAATGATGAAGAAATTATAAGAGCTGTGAAAAAAATTGGATATGGGGCAAGCCCAGCTGGAGAAAAAACAAAGGCTCAAGATAAACCAGTGGATGACAGGGAGAAAGCCCTTAAGAACAGGCTAATATCTTCTAGCATCTTTATGCTGATCCTCATGTATATTGCCATGGGTCACATGGTACACTTGCCAACGCCAGGCGTTTTTCACGGAAGAGAAGGGGCAATAATTTTTGCATTTTCACAATTTCTCTTGGCCCTTCCCGTTGTATTCATAAACAGGGACTTTTATATATCTGGCTTCAAGGGACTTAAGAACAGGGCACCTAATATGGATAGTCTTGTTGCTATTGGGTCCTTGGCAGCTCTTGTCTACGGAATCTTTGCCATTTACATGATGGCCTACGGCTTTGGTCATGGGGACATGAATCTTGTAGATGCCTACAAAGACAATCTCTACTTTGAATCCTCAGCCATGATTTTGACCCTTATAACTGTGGGGAAGTACTTGGAAGAAAAGTCCAAGAACAAGACAAGGTCATCTCTTGCAAAGTTAATGGACCTTGCCCCAAAGATGGCGACGGTTATTGAAGACGGACAAGAAAAAATAAAAAATATTGAAGATGTAAGACTTGGAGACATTTTACTTGTAAAGCCTGGTGAGTCTGTGGCAGTTGACGGCAAGGTCATCGAAGGTGCATCATCTCTTGATGAATCAGCAGTTACTGGTGAGTCCATTCCAGTTCAAAAGTCTGTGGGCGACAGGGTAATCTCGGCTTCCATTAACACAACTGGGTCCTTTAAGTTTCAGGCAGAAAAGGTCGGCGAAGATACAACAATTTCTCAAATTATAAAGTTAGTGGACGAGGCCAACCAATCCAAGGCTCCTATTGCTAAGCTTGCAGATGAAATTGCCGGAGTCTTTGTGCCAACAGTTTTAATTATTGCTGCCGCAACTTTTGGAATTTGGATTGCACTTGGCTACGGATTTGAAAATGCCCTTAACTTTGCAATTTCAGTCCTAGTTATTTCTTGTCCTTGTGCCTTGGGTCTTGCAACACCAGTTTCAATAATGGTTGCCACAGGCAAGTCTGCCGACTTTGGACTTCTCTTTAAAAATGCAGAAGTCTTGGAAAATCTCCACAAGATTGACGTCATCGTAATGGATAAGACTGGTACTATTACAGAAGGCAAGCCAATCTTAACAGATATTGTGACAGACCTAGACCAAGATGAATTCTTAAAGATTGCTGGGTCTCTAGAAAAAAATTCTCAACACCCACTGGCTTCTGCAATTTTAAATTACACTATAGAAAAGAATATAGACTTAGAAGAAATCACTAACTTCAATTCAGTTAGTGGCAGGGGTCTAAATGGAGAAGTCGCTGGTAAAAAGTATCTTGCTGGAAACCTTGAATACATGCTTGAAGAAAAAATCGACCTAAGAGGCTTTAAGGCTAAGGCAGAGGAACTTGCTGGTCAGGGCAAGACTTCAATGTACTTTGCAAACGAAAGGGAAGTCATGGGTATAATTTCTGTCAAGGACTTGCCTAAGAAGTCATCAAGGTCTGCAATTAAGCTCCTAAGAGGCATAGGCAAGAAAATTATTATGCTAACTGGAGACAATGAGAAAACTGCAGAGGCAATTGCTGGGGAAATTGGAGTTGACGAAACCCTTGCAGGACTTTTACCTCAAGACAAAAATAAGGAAATCGACAAAATCCAAAAATCTGGCAAGAAGGTCCTTATGATTGGGGACGGAATCAACGATGCCCCATCCCTTGCCAAGGCAGATATAGGAATGGCAATAGGTCACGGGACAGATGTGGCAATTGAATCATCCGATGTTGTCCTTATGAGGTCCGACCTCTTAGATGTGGTTTCAGCCCTTGAACTTTCCAAGGCAACAATAAAGAACATCAAGGAAAATTTATTCTGGGCATTTTTCTACAACACAATAGGAATTCCCCTAGCTGCAGGACTTTTGTTCCCAGCTTTTGGTATTAAACTTTCTCCAATGTTTGCAGCCTTTGCCATGAGTATGTCATCGGTCTTTGTTGTTAACAATGCCCTAAGACTAAGAAGATTTAAACCAAGGGGCGTGAAAAAATCCTTGGAAGAATCAAATTCTGCAAGAGAAAAAGAAAATGTAGATAAGCAAAAAGATTTGGAAAAAAGTGAAAAAATTACTAGAATAGAAGTAGAAGGCATGATGTGTGGCCACTGCGAAAAGAGAGTTGCTGATGCCCTAGAAAAAACTGGCAAAGCAAAAAATGCAGTGGCAAACCACGAAAACTCTTCTGTAGAATTTATAGACCAAGGTCTAAGCCTAGAAGAAATCAAAAATGCCATTGAAGAAGCAGGTTATAAAATAATTAAAAATAAAGGAGAAGATAGTATGGAAAAGATTTTAAATGTTGAAGGAATGTCTTGCAACCACTGTGTGGCATCAGTAAGGAAAGCTCTTGAAGGTCTTGAGGGAGTAAGAGAAGCTGATGTAAGCCTTGATGACAAGAAGGCAAGGGTAGAACTTGACAAGGACCTTGCAGATGAAGCCCTTGTTAAGGCTGTTGAAGATGCAGGTTTTTCTGCAAAAATAGAAAAATGAGAGCAGACAAGGAAGTCCAACTTAGGAAATTAAAGACTGTCAGGGGACAAATTGATGGCTTGATAAAAATGGTTGAAGAGGACAGGTACTGCCTAGACGTATCCAACCAGCTCATGGCATCAATCTCCATCCTAAAAAATATCAACAAGGATGTTCTTACAGCCCACCTAAGGGGGTGCGTCAAGGATTCCTACTCCAAGAGCCAGGAAGAAATTGACGAGAAAATTGAAGAGATCAACACCATAATAAACAAGTTGTCAAAGTAGGTTTATTATGAAATTTAAAAAAATATTTTATTTGTTTCTGGTCTTAATTTTTCTAACAGCTTGCAAGAAGGATCAAAGTCATGTGATAAAATTTTCCACTGGAGAAACCTATAAGTTTCAAGACCTATCTGTGGAAGTAGTTACTGACGAAGAAAAAATGACTACAAGAGAGATTTTTTCTTCTAAGGATAATGAAGAAAAGTTAGGGGAAATAATAAATCTCTTGGGAAACTCACAAGTAGTGGATCAGGGATATTCCTATGCTTCAATCCCAGATTATGAAAGTTTATTAATTAAGTTTCACAAAAAAGACGGGGAAGATGCAATTTATATGTACGACTCAGAAAGAGATAGAGACACAAATAAATTTCACTATACCTTCTATGGAAAGCTTGGCAACCAAGAAAGTCCTACACTCTTATCAGATAAGGACTTAATTTCGGAGATAAAGTATATTGTAGACAAATAAAAAAAGATCACGGTAGAAATATTTTTACCGTGACTTTTTAATGCTTAAAATTTTACCAGGTACAAAGACCTGTCTTTTCTTGAATCTTCCAGAGGATTCTCAATAAGAATCCTTTTTCATAGAAGTCTTCGAGAGGCAAGGTGTAATCGCCATCTTTGTTATTCCAAATTCTTGCGTAGTAGTCCTTCATTTCCTTCGCCATAGGAGAATCTTTTTCCATCTCCACTGCAAGGTTTGTCTCAAGGTTAAAGTTATCCAAGTTTCTCCTTGTGTAGTTGGCTGATCCAAGTATAGCAAGTGGGTCCTTGTCCTTGAAGTCGAAGTAAATAAATTTTGTGTGGAACTGCTCACCAGAAGTTTGGTACCAGCGAATATTTATGTCTGGATAGTCTTCCTTTAATTCACTTAGGGCAGGTCTATTGGGCAATCCATTTTTTTCAAGACCAAAGGCATCCTTGTTGAGGTCTGCGATGATTTTTACATCAACACCACGCTTTGAAGCCTCGTCAAGCTCTCTTAAAATCCTAAACTCTGATAGATAAAAGATTCCAAGATTTATCTCATCGCCTTTTTTTGTTTCCTTAATATTTTTTGAAATTTCATCATAAATTTTTCCTTCAGTTATGACCTTTAACTTGTAGGGAGAAGTGACTTCTTCTGCCTTAAAATTTTCTATTACGTCAGGTAATTTGTCAAAAAATATAGATTCAGACTTAATTAAATCCTCCATAGACTTGCCATGAAAGACAATTGCCACGTTGGAATGGTGGGCTGATGGGTCGTGGGGATTTGCCGATGCAACTAGGGCTTCTTTTTCTGAAATCAAGACCTTCCTGTGGTTGCCCTTGAAGTTTGCAAGTTTCAAAATTGACCTTACATTTACCTTGTCGGCATCCTTGTCAAAAAAGTTTTTGATCCAACCGCCACCAGATGTCCCAAACCACTGTAGATAGGCCCTATAAAAGCCAGAGACTAGGGCATTGGAGTCACGCATCTTGTTTAAGTCAGTGACCACCACTTCAATTCCATTTTCACGAAGCCTTTTCAAATTATCTTCTTCATAAGCCCCGTAAAAATTGTTTATGGGGTCTGTGACAAATAAAATTGGCATGGCAGGATTTTTCTTCTTCTTTGCAATTAAGAGGTCCGTCATCTCTTCCACTTGACTTGGAAAATTCATGGTGTTTGGATACTCGTCGTTAAAGAGGAAGAAGTCCACCATGAGAAAGTCCTTGGCATTTTTGATAAGGTCCATTTCTCGGTTAAATATTCTCTTCTCGTGAAACCTCTTTCCATCCTTCAAGTAGGTCAAGTCATATAAAAACTCACAGTCGGCATCCCTAAAGTCAGAGGACACATTGGTGCCAGGAGGATTTTTGGTATTCAAGCTGTATATAATTGGAATAATAATAAGCAATAAAACAAGTATCATTATTTTCTTTTTCTTTTTCAAAATCTTCTCCAATTAATTAAAATTACTTTGTGGGGATCAGGTCTTGGACCCTTGTCCCAGCACTTCCATACTCTCTATCAAATTTAATATTATATTTTCCTGTGTCTGGATATCTAAGATAATAAAATATTTCTTCTCCGTTTCTTAAATTTTCATTTTTGCTCCACTCTATGTTTGGATTGTGAAGGATTTTTTCTATATCTTCTCTGTCCTTCTCATTTTTTATACTAAGAATTTTAGGATATTCAAGGATTTCTATCTCAGCCTTGCCAGATCCATCGTAGCCAGTGAAGTGGAACTGAACTGTGAGAGGGTCCATGGTCACATAGGCGTCAGGTTTCCTTAACTTTACATAATAAAAGCAAGTGGAAATTATTATTAAGCTTGCAAAAATTATAAAAAACATATTCTTCTTAGATTTTATATCCTTATTAGCCATAAAAATCTCCTCCTTTCCCCTATTATATCAAAATTATTTAAAAAAACTTAAATAAAAAGTTCTTGAATTTCTCCAAGACCAAGTATTTTATAAAACTTTATTCGTCGAAGCCACCTGTGTAAAGCTTGTAATAGATTCCTCTTTGTTCAAGTAGGTCTGCATGGTCGCCTCTTTCGACTATCTCGCCATTTTCCAAGACGATTATTACGTCGGAGTTCATAATTGTTGATAGCCTGTGGGCAATGACAAAGCTTGTTCTGCCCTTCATGATTTGGTCCATACCCTCTTGGACAATTTTTTCTGTACGAGAGTCAATTGATGATGTTGCCTCATCTAGGATCATAACTGGTGGATTGTAGATTTCAGCTCTTGCAATAGAAAGTAGCTGCATTTGTCCTTCAGATAGTTCGTCACCAGTACCACTTATCATGGTGTCATACCCATCTTTTAGGTTCTTGATAAAGTCGTGGGCCTTGGTCCTCTTTGCAACTTTGATAGTTTTATCCATATCAACATCTTCTACAGAGTAATTTATATTCTCTGCGATAGTACCTGTAAAGAGGTGGGTGTCTTGGAGGACCATGCCAAGGGATGAACGAAGGTGGTCCTTCCTAATCCTCTTAATGTCTATGCCATCAAAGGTAATTTCACCGCTGTCGATTTCATAAAACCTATTTATAAGGTTGGTAATAGTTGTCTTGCCGGCACCTGTTGCCCCAACAAAGGCAACTTTTTGTCCTGGCTTTGCATAGAGATTTATATCTTTTAGAATTTTATTTTTTCCATCGTAGGAGAAGTCAACATTTTTAAAGCGGATGTCTCCCAAGAGTTCTCTGTACTCGTCAGTCTTTAGGTCATGCCAATAATATTTTTCTTTTCCATCAACAACTTTAACAACTTTTTCAACTTCGCCAGAGTAGTCTTCTGGCTCAACTTCGAGGAAGTCAAAAATTCTTCTGGCACCTGCTATGGCAAGGACAAGAGAATTTATATTTCCACCAATTTGTCCCATGGGACCTGTCAAAGTTCTTGAAAGTTGTAGGAAGGAAGCGACAACACCAACTGTTATCCCAAAGCCACCATGAACTGCCATGAGGCCACCAATTAAGGCAAACAAAATATATTGGAAGTTTCCAATCCCAAAAATTATTGGGAAGAGGAAGAGTCCAAGCCTATTGGCTATCATGGTGTTTTCCATTAGCTCTTCGTTAATTATTCTAAAGTCTTCTCTTGCAGCTTCCTCGTGGTTAAAGACCTTGACAACTCTTAGACCGTCAATCATCTCTTCGATGTAGCCGTTAGTCTTGGCAAGAGATTTTTGCTGGTTCAAGAAGAAGTGGGAGGACTTGCCCCCAATTGTATTCATGGTAAAAATCATAAGTCCCACTGTCAAAATTATTATAAGTGACAAGAAGAAGGATTGTGAAAACATGGCGATTAGGACCATGATAATTGTCATAGAAGAGGACACAAAGGACGGGAAGGATTGGGCTATCATTTCCCCAAGAGCCCTGACATCATTTGTGTAGTAGGACATTATGTCTCCGTGACTATTTTGGTCAAAGTAGGATACAGGTAGGGCCTGCATCTTTTTAAACATAGTCTTTCTCATTTCACCAAGAGTTGATTCAGAGATTGCAACCATAAGCCTTGAATAGGTAAAGGATGAGATAACTCCAATTGCCAAAAATATTCCCATCTTAATCAGCATGGCTAACAAGTTGGAGAAGTCTGGATTTGAACTATTTACCAAGGGCATAATGTAGTCGTCAATTAAAAATCTCATAAAAAGTGAAACAGAAATTGTTGCAAGAGATGAAATTATTACCATGAGGGCAACTCCTAGGAGCTTAAACTTATGCCTTTTAAAGATAAAGGAGAATAATTTTTTTGCTGCCTCCTTGTTTTCAGGAGATGTAATTTTTGTCTTATTCTTCTGCATCAAAATCACCGTCACTTTCTTGAGTCTTGTTAATTTCCCTATATATTGGACTCTTTTCTATGAGCTCATCATGTCTACCTATAGATTCAATCTCTCCAAGGTCAAGGACTAGGGTGTAGTCAGTGTTCTTTAGGGACTTGATCTTTTGTGAAA
The DNA here is from genome assembly GCF_900176605.1 of Peptoniphilus vaginalis. Lineage (GTDB taxonomy): Bacteria > Bacillota > Clostridia > Tissierellales > Peptoniphilaceae > Peptoniphilus_A > Peptoniphilus_A vaginalis. The sequence continues at coordinate 227,886 of NZ_FXLP01000004.1, read as the reverse complement.
TCAAAATCTTTGTCATATCTGGTCTTAATTTATTCAAGGAAGAAATTATTTTTTCTTCAGTCTTGTTGTCAAGGGCAGAAGTGGAGTCGTCCATAATTAAAATCTTTGGATTCTTTAGGATTGACCTTGCAATAGAAATTCTTTGCCTTTGACCACCAGAAAAGTTGGTTCCACCTCTTTGGACCTTCATATCTAGGTCTTTTTCAGGGTCTATGAAGTCATCACAGGATGCAATATAGAGGGCTTCCTTTAAGTCATCGTCACTTAGGTCATCGCCAGCCCACTTCAAGTTGTCACGAAGGGTCCCTGTGAAGAGTTGGTTTTTTTGTAGGACGAGAGAGACTTGGTCACGAAGAGAAGGTAGGTCGTAGTCGCTAACATCTTCGCCACCAACGTAGACAGTCCCACTTGTGGGGTCAAAGAGTCTTGCGATGAGGCTAATAAGTGTGGACTTACCAGATCCTGTTGGACCAATCATTCCCACATAGTCGCCAGAATTTATCTTGAGATTAATATTTTTTAAAACAGACTTATCAAGGTCGCCGGAGTAGGAGAAAAAGACGTGGTCAAAGACAATCTCTCCGTTCTTCACTTCTTTTATAGGGTCTTCTGGACTCACAATAGAAGGCTTAGTTGTAATAACTTCATTGATACGTCTTATGGAGTTTCTCGCTATAGTAATTTGAACGAGAATCATTGAGAGCATAAGAAGTGAAATTTGAATTTGAATTGCGTAAGTAACAAGACCAGTTAAGGCTCCAGTTGTCATCCTGCCAGCCACAATGAAGTGACTTCCCAACCAGGCAATTAAAATTGCCATAAGATAGGTTGAAAAATTCATAAGTGGGTTTGCAAAGGCAAGGAGCTTGGTAGCCTTGATGTAATTAGCTTGAAGCTCATCAGATATCCTGTTAAACTTTTTGATTTCCTTGTCTTCTTTTACAAAGGACTTAACAACACGAATTGCAGATAAGTTTTCTGACACATCGGTGTTAAGCTTGTCTGTAATTTTAAAAACTTTTTCAAAAATTGGATAGGCGCCCTTTATAATTAGTCCCATACCAATGCCAATGAGGGGAATGATAATTACAAAGGTTGGCGCCAGGTCTCTTGAAAGTCTAAAGGACATTACAAAGCAAAAGATAAGGGTAAGGGGGGAACGAATTGCCATCCTTATAGTCATTTGAAAGGCCATTTGTACAGCTTGGACATCAGTTGTCATACGGGTGATAAGAGAGCCCGACTTGAACTTGTCCATATTCTCAAAGGAAAAGTCTGTTATGTTTTTAAACATATATGCCCTCATATTCTTTGCAAGACCACTTGATGCCTTAGTGGCAAGGTAACCAGAGATTACACCAGTGGCAAGAGAGATTCCCGCTGCAATAAATAAAATTATTCCATAGTTAATTATATTGGGAGAGGAATTGATCAAGATTCCCTGGTCTATTATCTTTGTCATAAAGAAGGGGATAGATGCGTTCATCAAGACTTCTAACAAAACAAAAAAAGGCGAGAGCACTGCATACTTTTTATACTCGCCTAAGTTATCGAAAACTACTTTTAACATATAACACTTCCTAATACATATTTAATATTAAACACTTACCCAAAAATTAAAAGCTAAAGCCAAACTAAAGATATAAGCTTAAAATATTTAAAACACCACCCTTAATTTGAAATTAGTAGATTTTTGTATTACTATATAAGTAATATAAAAGTGGAGAGACATTATTACAGACAATAAAAGAGAAAAAGATTTAATTGAAAACTCAAAAACTCTTTCTGATGCAAAGAAGAAAGAAATGAAAGCTAATATAGATCAACAAAATGAAATTCACCCTAGCAACAGAGCAGACTCTGATTTATATGCAAAAGTTGCAGGTAAAGATCCTGAAACGGGAATCGAAATTCCAACAGAAGAATCAGTTGAAGAAGCTAAAGAATGGGTCGACAAGGAAAATAGAATGTAAATTCATGACCTAGCGATAGGCATTTTTTATAAAAATTATAGGAGTTTTAATGGATAGCAAATTTTTAAACTGGCTCCTTGGCATAAGGAACGAAGTCTTAAATAGGTATATGATAGCCATAACCCATCTGGGAACTGGGGGAGCAATTTGGCTTTTTACAGTTTACATCCTCTTCTATCTTGGCTTTAGGATAGAGAGCATAAATGTAATACTTGCCCTAATCTTTAACGGCATAGTTTGTAACCTCTTACTAAAAAATATTTTAAAGAGAAAGAGACCATCATGGATAACAAAGGTGGAACTCCTTATAAAGGATCCCACAGACTTTTCCTTTCCATCAGGTCACGCATCATCATCCTTTGCAGCGGCTCTCACAATTTACTTTTACTTCAGGGGGATGGGGATCTTCTTTCTTGTGATAGCAACCCTAATTGCCTTCTCAAGGATCTACCACTTCGTTCACTATCCTAGCGACGTAATCATAGGGGCAATCATTGGAATAATTATCGCCCTTGTCACAAAGAACTATTACGACAAATTTTTATTAGACTTTATGCAAGTAAACCTACCCTTCTTATTTGGACCTCTTCCTAAGGTCTGAGAAGAAGCCAGTGATTAAACTTGCACATTCTCTTTCCAAGATACCAAACTCATAATTAATCCTGTGATTAGTTATGAGTTTTTCTATTTTTTGGTGGGAGACCACAGCACCAAACCTCTTGTTGCGAGCACCAAAATATAAATTTTTGATGCGGGCATTTAAGATTGCCCCCACACACATAAGGCAGGGCTCGAGAGTAACGTAGATGTCACAGCCTTCAAGATGATAAGAATTTAGGTGCCTTGAAGCCATAGATATTGCCATGATCTCTGCGTGAGCTGTAGGGTTCTTTAAGTCCTCTTTTTTATTGTAGCCATATCCAATTATTTTATTATTCTTAACAACGACACAACCTATTGGCACGTCATCTGACAATAGAGACCTGTGGCCATAGCGGATGGCCTCTTTCATAAACTTAATTTCCATAAAATTATTATATCAAATTAAATAAAAAATTAAGTTTATTGAACTTAGATTTATTCTAATAAAATAATATATGAAAATTTTTCCCTATGTTATAATATAAAAAGTGATGAAATTTCCTTAAAAATAAAAATATAAAGGGAAATATATTTAAAAACTAAGCAAAAAAAGATTTAGAATATTTATAAAAATCGGCATAAAATTATTTTTGAAATATAAGAGCTGGAAACAGCAGGAGGGACAAATGACTTTTAAAATAATATCCGACTCCTCATGTGATTTAGATAAAGAAACTATAAAGAATTTAGATGTGGAAGTTATAAGAATAAAGGGGACAGACGAAAAGGGCCAAGACCTTTCAGAAGACCTTACTAACAAAGAAATCTATAAGAGGATGAGAGAGGGCGCATTTTTTAAGACAAGCCAAATAACATACTATGACTACTTAAAGAAGTTTGAAAAATTTGCAGAAGAAGGCAAAGACATTATTGTCCTAACCTTATCTTCAGGACTAAGTGGTACCTATCAAAATGCCTGCATGGCAAAAAAAGAAATAGAAGAAAAATATGACATAAGAGTAGAAGTAGTGGATTCACTTGCAGCGTCAGTTGGCTTCGGACAAATAACTTATTTCGCAGGACTAGCTGCCAAGAATGGAGCAACTTATGATGAAGTCCTAGACTTTGCCAAATTTTTGGTAGAAAAAACTAAGCACATCTTTACAGTTTACGACCTCAAATACCTTTACGAAGGCGGAAGAATTTCAAAGGCCAAGGCAAAAATTTCAAGCGTCTTAAACATTCTTCCAATATTAGAAGTAGATGGCGAAGGAAAAATTTATGTATCAGAAATAGTTCGTGGCAAGAACAAGTCCTACAAGAAGATGATGGACATGATAGAAGAAAGAACTACATCAGATGGATCAGATATAGTCTTTCCAGTTTATGCCGACGACGAAAAAGTCATAGATCCCCTAATAAAAAAATTAGAAGAGAGGGGATACAATAAGTTCCTTCCTCTTGAAATAGGTCAAACCATAGCAGCCCACGTAGGCCCAGATATCTTTGGCCTAGCCTACCTTTCTGAAAACATACCAGGGGAATTTAAAAAGTATTTAGATTGATTTTAATTTTAAAAACTAAAGACGAAAAAATAATAAAATTTTGCATAAAAAGAGGAAGTCACGTGACTTCCTTTTTTAGTATCTATTAACTTATCCTTCTTTAAGTCTTAAAGCAGACTTATCTAGCATCTTCTTTAGGGAGTAGAGGGCAAGGGCAAAGACTACTAATTCTGATACTCCTGCTCCAAAGAAGAGGTAGTCAACTCCAAAGATGTGAACCATTAAATAAATTGAAAGGAAGAGTGAGACTGATCCCCTCAAAATATTTATGACGATGGAATACTGTGGCTCTCCAATGGCTGATGACAAGGATGCAATAAACAAGTTTTGACCTGCCAACAAATACATAAGGGCGTAGATCCTCATTGGTCTTATGGAAGAAGAAATCATATTTTTGTTCTCCAAAAACATTTTGAAGAGGCTTTCTGCTCCAAAGTAGGCAATGGAATACATAATTACAGAAATTATAAAGATGAAGATAAAGCTCAACCTAATAATTTTTATAGACTTATCCCTTTCTCTTGATCCGTGATAGTAGGAGAGAAGGGGTAGGGTCCCGTGACAAACTCCTTGAAAGGTTGAGTTGGCAAAGAGGGAAATGTAATTTATAACTGCGTAGGCAGAAAGATATTCGGGTGAAAGGTATTTTATTATAAATAGGTTAAAGATAAAGACAAAGGTTGCTGTGTTTAGCTCAGAGATAAATTCTCCAAAGCCATAGATAACTGTCTTCTTTAGATAGTGAATAACTTCTTTAAATTCCATTTTTATCTTTACAAAACGAAGGTAGCCCTTGGCTCCCCTGAAGTGGATAAAAAATATGAGGCAGGACAAAAATTGTGCAATACCTGTTGCAAGGGCGGCTCCCCTTACTCCCATATGAAACTTATCTATTAATATATAGTCTAGGACTATGTTTGTAAGGCAGGCTGAAATAGCACCGATAATTGCAGTCCTAGGAAAGCCGTCTACCTTTACCAAGACCTCAAAGGCATAGGCTATGATGTAGAAGGGCGAAAAGAATACAAGGACAGATAAGTAGTCATGGGAAAGGTGAAATAAAGTTGAGTCTGCTCCCAGAAAATTTATTATTTGATCCATAAAAATTATTCCAATAAGGGCAAGTATCACTGAAAAGCTAAGTATAAATAAAATTATAAAGGTAAAGACCTTGTTGGCATCGTCCCTGTTGCCCTTGCCTAGTTCTATTCCTATAATGGTTTGTGATCCCACGCCAGTTATAATTGCAATTGCAAACAAGAAGTTCACATAGGGAACAACTATTGTTACTGCCGATAGCTCCAACTCACCGGCGAAGTTTGCAACAAAAAATCCGTCTACGATTGTGTAAATTGAAAAAACCCACATGGCAATAATTGATGGGATTACAAACTTAAAAAATTGTTTGTTTAAATTCATAAAACACCTCTAATCTATTAATTATATATGAATTTGATTTTTAAGGCAATTAAGCTAGACTATGAGTTAATCTATTACAATTTTTGTAAGTCTTTGTTATAATGAGTGTAATAAAAAAAGGGAGGACGAATATGAAACCAATTATAGGAATTTCTGTTAACTCACTTAGAGATATTTCTCAAAATGACGTTGGACAAATTGGAGTAGAAGGTCAAGACTGGCAACTAATAGCAGCAGATTATATTAGGGCAGTTGAAAGAAATGGTGGGATCCCAATTTTAATTCCAAACATAAAGACTATTGAAGACATGAGACAAGTCTTGGATACAATTGACGGACTAATTTTATCAGGTGGTCACGATGTAAATCCAAGGACTTACAACGAGAGAAACTCTGGCAAGGCTGGCAAGTTTGACAACATAAGAGACCACGAAGAAATCTTTATGACAGAATATGCCCTTGAAAAGGACATCCCCTTCTTGGGAATTTGTAGGGGACTTCAAATTTTAAACGTGACACTTGGAGGAACTATCCACCAAGACCTACCATCAGCAGGTTTTCCAGCTCACTCAATGAGTAATTCGTTAAGGAACGAACCTTCACATGAGCTAAGGATCTTAGAAGGCACTCCACTTTTTGATATTTTTAAAAGAGAAGAAATCTGGACTAACTCCTACCACCACCAAGGGATAAATGAACTTGGCAGGGGACTAAAGAAGGCAGCCCTATCAGAAGAAGGCCTAGTAGAAGCAGTTTACTTAGACGACAAAAAATTTGCCCTTGCAGTCCAATGGCATCCAGAAATGATGTACGACGACAAGGAAATGAATATGATTTTTGAAAAATTTATTGATGCTTGCAAGTAAGTTTATAAATTTTTTGAGAGAATGAAAGAAAGACCTAGTTTGTTAAAAAGCCAGGTCTTTTATTTTTTATTCGAAATAATCAATTATACCTTTTACGGCAATGCCAGTGGCCTTGTGATAAACTACTCCCTCACAATAGGTCCAGTTTTCTTTTCCGACATTTTTCTTTGCGTTTTCGTAATCTTTTTTCTTGGCAATTTCTATTGTGCCTGGGATGTGGTTTGGTCCCTTTTCTATGTAGACTACATCTTTTTCGTAGCCGGGGATCTCTTCAAGCTTGTGGGTGAAGTCCTTTAGACCATTTTCCTGAGCTAGATAAAATAATTCTTCCATTAAGCTATCATAGTTTTCTTTTACTTCGCCAGCGAACATCAATTTGTCAGATATGGCATCGTCACCTCGAGCCATTTTTTTAACAGAAGGACCATAGTTTGCTCCGTCTTGAGCTTCAATTCTTTCATCAAAGACAAAATTTTTATCTTGATCTAAGACATATCGAAGTTCCATTGGAATAGTGTAGCCAGATTCTTGATCAAAAATTCCATTCTTGTAGGAATAATTTTGATTAACTACAGTCGCAAGAAAAATTAACTTGCCATCTTCAAAGAAGTCCTTAACTAGGTGAGTATAATAAATTTGGTAGTCGCCAGGGTTCTTCATAGATTCAATATTTTGCACTTGATTTGAAAGTAGAAGGCCTAGGGCCCTGTCCCTTAAATTATCCTTTGACTCAAGGATTTCTGAATTTCCTTTTCCAAGCACTTCGTTGTTAAAGATATTTTTTTGACTCTCTCTTGCTAGCTTAACTTCTTTGCCGTCAGAAGAAATTATCACGTCACCTAGAGCATCCTCGCTCTTATCCATTGTCTTATTAGTTAAATTTGTGTCCTTAAAAATTTTTTCGTAGTCGTCATCACTTAAGCTGCCCTTTATTTCTGAAAGAGAAACTTTTCCATCAGACTCGCCAAGGTTTTCTCTTGCAATAAAAAGCTTTGACTTACTTTCTTCTGATGAACTTTTTTCTTTCTCTTCAACTTTATTTTTTTCTCCATGATTCTCAGCCTCTTTAGAATTTTCATTTTTCCCACAAGATGTCAAAAACAAAATTCCTATCAAGGCAAGAAGTATAATTTTAAATTTTTTCATGTCTGCCTCCTTTAAGGAAATATTATAATAAAGCTTGGCTAAAGGCAAGAAGAAATAGAGGCATTAGAGCCTCAAACTGTGGTATAATTATGGTAATTTTATTTAAGGGGGAAATTATGAGAGCTGTTATAACTGTAATAGGTAGTGACAAGATAGGTATTGTATATGAAGTAGTAAAGAAGATGGTGGAGTTCGACTTAAACATAGTTGATATCACTCAAACAATTTTAGATGATTGCTTCACAATGATTGTTATAGTTGATTTAACTAAGATGAACGTTGAGTTCCAAGAAGTTGTTGATGCTTATGAAAAACTTGGCAAGGAACTAGACCTTTCTATAAGAGTTCAACACCAAGGTATCTTTGATAAGATGCACCAAATTTAAGGAGCAGACATGGATAGACAAAGAATTTTAGAAACTGTAAGAATGTTGGACCAAGAGAACCTTGACATTAGGACAGTTACTCTTGGGATTTCGCTACTAGATTGCATAGACAAGGATGGAGATGCTGCCCGCAAGAAGATCTACGACAAGATCACAAAGTATGGCAAGCACTTAGTTGAATATGCCAACGAAATTGGTAAAAAGTATGGGGTTGAAATTGTAAACAAGAGGGTTTCTGTTACACCTATTGCCCTAATCGCTGGTGCAACTGATGAGAAGGACTACATAGAATTTGCAAGGACCCTTGATGCTGCTGCAAAGGAAATTGGCGTAGACTTCATCGGTGGTTACTCTGCCCTAGTTCACGGAGAGATGACTCCTGCTGATGAAATTTTAATAAACTCAATTCCTGCTGCTCTTGCTGAAACAGAAAAAGTTTGCTCTTCAGTAAATGTTGGTACTACAAAAAATGGCCTTAATATGGATGCAGTTAAGCTAATGGGAGAAAAAATTGTAGAGGCTGCAAACTTGACTAAGGATAAAGACTCCATTGGCTGTGCCAAGCTTGTAGTTTTTGCCAACGCAGTTGAGGATAATCCCTTTATGGCAGGTGCCTTCCACGGTGTTGGGATGGGAGATGTAGTCCTTCACGTTGGAGTTTCTGGACCTGGAGTTGTTAAGTATGCCCTAGAAAAGGTTAGGGGAGAAAGCTTCCACGTTGTTTCAGAAACTATAAAGAAAACTGCCTTTAAGATTACAAGACTTGGAGAATTAATTGGTACTGAAGTTGCTAAAAAAATTGGAGTTCCCTTTGGAACAATTGACCTATCTCTTGCTCCAACTCCAGCAATAGGTGATTCTGTTGCAAGAATCCTTGAAGAAATTGGAGTTGAATTTGCAGGTGGTCACGGAACTACTGCAGCCCTTGCCATGTTAAATGACGCTGTCAAAAAGGGTGGCATCATGGCATCTGACCACGTTGGTGGTCTATCTGGTGCCTTCATACCAGTGAGTGAAGATGAAGGAATGATTGAAGCTGCAAGAAATGGTCACATAGGTATTGATAAGCTTGAAGCCATGACTTGTGTTTGCTCTGTTGGACTTGATATGATTGCAATCCCAGGGGACACAAAGGCAACTACTATCGCAGCAATTATTGCTGACGAAGCCATGATTGGAATTATAAATCAAAAGACTACTGCTGCAAGACTTATTCCAGTTATTGGCAAAGGAGTTGGCGATGAGGCAACCTTTGGTGGCCTACTAGGTTCTGCCCCTATTGTCCCAGTTCACCCAGGTAGTGCTGACAGGTTTGCCAACCGTGGTGGATATATACCAGCCCCAGTTCACAGCTTTAAAAATTAAAAAATAAGAAGAGAAGAAAAAAAGAAGAGGTGTGTTATGAATAACAATTCAAAGGACATTGAAAGATTAACCACAGAGACCACTGAATTTAAGAGAGAAATTGGTGTCTTTGGTGGCGTAAGTATTATTGGTGGGATCATGATAGGGTCAGGTATCTTCTATCTTGGCTCCTATGTTCTACAAAGGACTGGTATGAACTCTGGTCTTGCCCTTATTTGTTGGATAATAGGTGGACTTATAACCCTATTTGGTGGACTTTGCTATGCAGAACTTGGTACTGCCATGCCAAAGGCTGGAGGAAGAATTGTCTACTTAAACGAAGCCTATCACCCAATAGTTGGATTTATTTCTGGCTTTACTGACTGGTTAGTTGGTGGCCCAGGTTCCGTTGCCGCAGTTGCCATTGCCTTGATGTCAGTTTTCAAAAGTTTTTTTCAAATTTCTGACTTTGGAATTAAGATGGCAGCCATAACTTTGATAATTATTTTGACTATATATAATATGCTTGGAGTAAAAGCTTCATCAATTTTACAAAACCTATCCATGGTGGCAAAACTTGTTCCAATTGGATTAGTAATGATAGCAGCCCTCTTTGTAGGTAAGGTTAGCCCAGACTTAAGTCTTGGAACAGCTCTTGAATATTCAAGCACAAGTGGAAAAAATATCTTTGGCATGATAGCCATAGCAGTTGTTGCAACTCTATGGGCATACGAAGGATGGACTAACTTAAACACAGTTGCAGAAGAAATAAAGGACCCTCACAAGAACCTACCCCTTGCCCTAATTGTTGGTATTGGTGGTATCACAGTTCTTTATACTCTATTTAACTTTGCAATAATGAAGGTTATACCTCACGAAGAAATCGTGTCAATGATAAATTCTGACAACCTATATCTTGGAACAGAAGTTGCCAAGAGGGTATTTGGTCACGCAGGAGTAATAATAGTTAGTGCTGGCATGATTCTTGCTATGTTTGGAACTCTTAATGGACTTATACTTGCCCAACCAAGAATGTACTATGCCATGGCAGTTGAAGGTCACTTCTTCAAGTCCTTTGCAAAACTTCATCCAAAGTATAGGGTTCCAACAGCTCCAATGATTGTACAATGTGTCTTCTCTTGCCTACTTGTACTTTCATCAAATCTTGACCAACTTACTAATATGGTTGTAATAACTGGAATGATTTTCTCAGTTCTTACAATTTTATGTGTGCCAATCCTTAGGAAAAAATATCCAAAGATTGAAAGACCTTACAAGGTTTGGTTCTACCCTGTGTCTGTACTTATTACAGCCCTAATCTTTGCAGGACTTGTTGTCCAAGGTGCAATTGAAGATCCAATCACAGGACTTACTGGACTTATAGTTCCAATCCTTGGTGCAATCACTTATATGATTTTTGATGCGAAACTTAAAAGAGAAAAAAACGAGGGATAAGATGAAAAAATTATTTTACAATGGAAAAGTTTATGTCAATAGAGATGAATTTCAAGAAGCAATCTACCTTGAAGGGGAATTTATAAAAGAAGTTGGAAAGACAAATGACCTTGTAAAAAAATATGACCAAGCTGATGTAGAAAAAGTTGACCTTGAGGGTAGGACAGTAATACCTGGACTCAACGACTCTCACCTTCACTTTATGCAATTTGGCGAAAGTATGAACCAAGTTGACATCGAGGGAGTTGAATCAATTGAAGAAATGATTGATAGATGCAAGATCTTTATGGAAAAAAATCCCAAGAGATGTGAAAAGGGAATCCACGCTATTGGCTGGAACCAAGACTTCTTTAAGGGAGACAAGAGGATACCAAATAGATTTGATCTAGATAAAATTTCTACAGAAATTCCAATTGTCCTTGAAAGAGTTTGTGGTCACATAGTTTCATCAAACACCAAGGTTATAGAAATCCTTGGACTTACAAAGGACAGCCCCCAATATCCGGACGGCGAATTTTTAATTGGCGATGACGGTTATCCAAGTGGAGTCTACACAGCCAATGCCTGCAACTTTGCCAAGGATGTAATACCTGACTTCACTCTCGAAGAAAGACGTGAAATGTTAATAGAAACTATGGACTACGCAGTTTCTTGTGGACTTACATCAGTTCAATCAAATGATGTTGGAACAACATTTATGAATGGACCTGTAGCCTTTAAACTTTTAAAGGATATTTACAAGGAAAATAAAAAAATAAGATACAGACACCAAGTTTGCTTTAACGACTTTGGTGAATTTGAAAAATATTTGTCTGACGGAGAATACTCTAACAAAGAAAAGGAATACAATACAAATTATTTAAAGCTTGGACCCTTGAAGTTATTTAAAGACGGGTCCCTTGGTGCAAGGACTGCCCTAATGCGTGATGGCTACAATGATGACAGGGACAATCACGGACTTCCTTGGATTAAGGACGAAGAGATGAGAAAGTATGTAAAGCTTGCATCAAAGAACGACCTTCAAGTTATAACTCATGTTATTGGGGACAAGGCCATTGAAGATACAGTTAAGTGCTATGAAGATTCCTTTGTCAATGGAGAAAACAAACTTCGTCACACTCTCGTTCACTGCCAAATCACTGATAGAGAATTAGTTGAGAGGATTGCAAGAGATGACATCTGCGTAATGGCACAACCAATCTTCTTGGATTACGATATGAAGGTTGTAGAAGACAGGTGTGGCAAAGAACTTGCATCAACATCCTATGCCTTCAAGAGTCTAAAGGACCTTGGGTCTCACGTAGCCTATGGAACTGATGCCCCAGTTGAAAACCTAAATCCCTTCCCAAATATTTACATGGCAGTAACTCGTAAGGACAAGAAGGGAAATCCTGAAGGAGGATTTTATCCTAAAGAGTGCGTAGACATCTACGAAGCCATTGATGCCTACACAGTGGAATCTGCTTATGTAGAATTCCAAGAAGACATCAAGGGAAGAATCAAAAAAGATTTCTTGGCTGACTTTGTGGTCCTAGACGAGGACATCTTTACAATTGACCCAATGGAAATCAAGGACATTAAACCAAGGATGACAATCGTTGGTGGAAATGTAGTTTACAAAAGATGAGGAAATATGACTTTAGAAATTAAGGGAATAGAAAACTTAAACAACGAGGGAAGACTTGACTACATGGTGAACTTTGGCAAAGCCACAATAAAAACTGAGTCCGACATGATCGCCATGATGGCAAACATCTCTTCCATAATATTCAATGTGGTAGAAGACTTAAACTGGGCAGGCTTTTATCTTGTAAGAGGAGATGAATTAGTCCTAGGACCCTTCCAAGGTCTACCAGCTTGCACAAGACTCGCTGATGGAGGAGTTTGTGTGGCAGCCTGGAAGAATAAAAAAGTCATGAGGATAGAAAATGTTCACGACTTTAAAGGACACGTTGCCTGCGACTCGGCATCTAATTCAGAATTAGTCTTGCCAATCATTGTTAAGGACCAAGTTATAGGAGTTTTGGACCTAGACTCACCAAGCCTAGGTCGCTTTACAAGTCTTGAAGAAGAAAAATTTAGAGAACTTGTGAAAGCCATGGAAGAAGAATTATCTAAATAAATTTGAGGAGGTCAGCCTCCTCTTTTTTATTATAAAATTGTAAGTCTTTTTTTGATTTCTTGTATGAATTATTTAGAAGATTTGTAATTTTTACTTGCTATACTTAGGGCATAAAAATTATTAAAGATAAGGAGTAAAAAAATGAAAAGAAATCTTAAAAGAAAAATAAGTTCAATTGTTCTAGTAGGAGTGTTAGCTTTAGGCTTAGCCGCTTGCAGTAAAGCAAATGCAGCAGACTATTCAACTGGAATGGTATCCTATGAAGAAATCCAAAATGAATTTGCCCAAACTTGCAAAAATCTTACTTGGCCAGAAGGCTACGAAGTGCCAAAAGAAATCGACGAAAAGAAAGACGGCTCAGTCTACCAAAAAGGATTTGGAAACACAAGAGCAAGTATGTATTGGGAAGCTGCTTGGGAAAAGGAATGGTTAAATACCTACAAAACTGATCCGGAAAGAGCTGAAAAAGCCTTAAGAGAATTAGAAAAAGCAAAGAAAATGCCTTATATGTCAGAAGCATCTTGTGATGATGCAACAAGAGAATATTTCGCTAAAATGTTAGAAAAAGCTAAGAAGGGCGACCCAACAGGTATTGAAGAAAATATCAAATTAAATGCACCTGAATAAGATTTATATTTATTCGTCAATTGAATAATTAGAAAGTTAACCCCCAAAAAATTCTTTTTTGGGGTTAATTTTACAAGCAAAGATAAAAACAGTATAATCGAAAATAAATAAAGTTTGCAGTTATTACTCATGAAGTAAATCTCATAAAAAATTAGAATGGAGTTAGAAATGAAATACTTAAGGCTATCAACTATTATTATTTTTGTTGGAAGTTATATTTTTGCAAGTTCTCTCAATGATAAAGACAGGAAGAAGAAAAAATTCTTGGGGATTGTCCTAATAATTTTGGGATGCATCTTAATGTTTTTGAATTATTAAAATTTAAAATTAAATCTAAAAAAATAAAATCACAGGAGACTTGCAAGCTAAGGAGGCAATATGAAAGACATAATACTTGTTGAAAATATTGAGAAGACCTTTAAGGACAAGGTAGTAAAAATAAGGCTGTGCGTTGCAGGCAGAGGGTGCAAGCTTCATAGATTCAAGGCAGGCTTCAAGTTTTTCAACTTCAACTTCTCTGTCAGGGTCATAGGACCTGCAGGACTGCCTGACTTTTGCTAAATCTATAAAATCTTTAAATTCCATTTCATCCTCCTAAGAATTCATCTAAGTCTCCATCAAAGAAGAAAAATTCATCATCACGCATAAGGCAAGGAACCCCAACACGATTTTCTTCTACTATGTGATCAAAGGCATCTGAGGAGTCTCTCTCTTTTAAAAATCTTTTGAGACTTGCCATTGAAGAAGTTATATCCACAATTTCACATTTGATTTCCTTCTTCTTAATTTCTTCTATTGCCGATGGACAATCTGGGCAAAGACTTGAAACAAAAAGTGTTAACATATTTTTTCCCTCCAAAAATTTAACAAGCGACCTATAAAAATCTTGGTCTAGTGATTTTTCCCTCTTAGGAATATTAGAATAAATATTCCTGTCTCTCATTTTCTTGTTGAAGTGACGGCTGGCAAGTAGGCTCATGATGTTGTCTTTATCAACAAATAGACCTTGGAAGTCAAGGACCTTGGCACCCTTAGAAAGACCAAGAGAGGCAAGTCCCCTGTCATTACTTATGACAAGGTCACCCTGTCTTGCCTGGTTTGCTATATAGATGTCGGCTGCCTCCTTGGATATGTCAACATCAACGACTTGACCATAGGATGGCGTGAAGTCCTGGCTATAATTTTTTACAGTGACCAGCCTTGCTCCATATTTTTTTGAGACCTCTTCAACAATTTTTCTTATGGGCGAACCATCTGCATCTAATAATATTTTCATACTTACATTTTACACCAAAGAACAAGATTAGCTAGCACAATAATAAAAGTATTGAAATCTTGATTTATTTTTTATAGACTTAGTTAAGGAGGTTAATATGAAATATATTTACAGAATATTTGTATTCCTTACTGTTGTACTCCTACTTGGGGCCTTGGGACTTGCCTTTATCTTTGCACCAAGAGGACAAAAATTAGATAACGAAAACAAAATTAAAAATAAAGAAGAACAAGAACCAGAAAAAATTTCTATTTTTAACGATAATGGAGACATTGTAAATATCCTTCTAGTTGGAATCGACTCCAGTGATGTAACTTATGAAAAGGACGAGGACTCTAAGAGGGCAGACACAATTATGCTTTTATCAATTGATCCAAAGCACGACAGGATTAGACTCCTATCCATACCTAGAGATACATATTACAAGCTAAAGGGATATGATAACTATAGGATGAACGCAGCCTACTCACGTGGTGGGATTGACCTACAAGTTTCCAGCGTGGAAGACTTTTTGGGCATAAAAATTTCTCACTATGTAACAGTTAACTACGAGGCAGTGGAAGAACTTGTTGATGCCATTGGCGGTGTAGAAGTTTACACTCCAAAGTACAAGTACATTGATCCATCAACTGTGCCACCACTAGAAATCAATTTCGAAGAGGGACTTCACCTCCTAGATGGCAAGGACTCAGTAAAATATCTTAGGATTAGAAAAATTTACAAGGACCAAGACCTTGACAGGATCAAGGCCCAACAGGACTTTATCATGAAGATCTTTGACAAGATGAAGTCACCAAGGATGCTTTTGAAGCTTCCAAAATTAGTTTCCATTGCCAACAAGCACATTGAAACAGATATGAACTACGGACAACTTTCCTACCTTGCCTACTATGGTGTAACTCTTGACAAAGAAAATATAGGGATGTCAACAGCACCAGGTCGCACAAAGAAGGGATCACCTCTTTACTTTGTTGACAAGAAGGATGCCATGTACGCAGCTTCTGAATTGGAAAGACTTAGAAATAATTCTGAGGTCCAAGAAGAGGTCAGGGACTACACAGAAGAAGAGCTTGCCAATATGACTGAGACAGAGAGGGCAGAAGCTGAACAAAAGATGAGGGACAAAAAACTTAGAGACAAGTTAAAGGAAGAGGCAATTCAAGAGAATTCTTCTAATGGGAACTCAAACTCTAACAAGACATCAAACTCTAAAAAGACATCAAAGTCCAACAAGACTTCAAAGTCCAACAAGACTTCAAAGTCTAAAAAGGTCTCTAAGACTTCATCAAAAACTACAAAAGAGAAAAATTAAGGGAACCCAGCGAGGGTTCTTTTTTTATGAATTCTTACTAACTTATAAAAATTTATGACCTTGTAAAAATTTATAACTTTGTAGAAATTTATGACTTAATAAGAATTTAGGACTCCATAAAAATTTATAACTTCACAAGAATTAAAAATTAAAATCCCATGACCTTATAAAAAATTAAAAAAAATCACCAGGAGCCTGGTGATTAATGACTTATTCAGCTAATAATTTTATTATATTTTTTACTACTTCCTTAGACTTTTCCATTTGGTCAAGGCTCACGAGTTCGTACCTGCCGTGGTAGTTGTAGCCACCTGTGAAGATGTTGGGAGTTGGGAGCCCCATAAAGGAGAGCTTTGATCCGTCTGTTCCACCTCTTACTGGTCCAATCACTGGTTCGACACCTGCCCTATCAAAGGCAGCCTTTGCCAAGTCGATAATTTCCATGTGGTCCTCAAGCTTTTCCCTCATGTTGTAGTATTGGTCCTTGATTTCAATTTTTATCCTGTCCTTGTACTTCTTGTTTAAGAAGTCAGCTATGTCTTCAAATAATTTCTTTCTAGCTTCAAACTTTTCCCTAGAGTGGTCCCTGATGATGTAGGACATCTTTGTGGACTCAACAGAACCTTCCATGCTAAGAAGAAGGGAGAAGCCCTCGTAGCCTTCGGTGTATTCAGGTCTTTCATTGGCAGGGAGCATTGAATTAAATTCCATGGCAATAAGCTGGGAGTTTACCATTGTATCCTTGGCAGAACCTGGATGAACATTTTTACCTTGGATTTCTATTTTTGCTGAAGCTGCGTTAAAGGTTTCGTATTCAAGCTCGCCAAGGGGTCCACCGTCAACAGTGAAGGCAAAGTCTGCCCCAAAGTCTTTTACATTAAACTTATCTGCCCCTCTGCCAATTTCCTCGTCAGGAGTAAAGGCAATTCTTATGTCTCCATAGCTTGCGTCCTCGTCCTTTAAAAGTTCTTCCACAGCAGAAACTATAATTGCAATTCCAGCCTTGTCGTCTGCCCCAAGTAGGGTGTTGCCATCAGTTGTGATTATAGTTTGTCCCCTTAAGTCCCTTAAGAAAGGAAAGTCTTTAACACTTGTTGTGAATTCTTCATTTAACTTAATGTCAGCCCCATCATAATTTTCTATAATTCTTGGCTTGACGTCTTTTCCAGACATATCGGGAGTTGTGTCCATGTGGGCAATAAAGCCAACAGTTTTCTTTGTCTTGACCCTGCCAGGAATCCTTCCATAGACGTAGCCATTCTTATCAATCTCTGCTTCTATCCCAAGTGACTTCAGCTCTTCCACCAAATAATTACCAAGGACTAGCTGCCTTTCACTTGATGGGCAAGTATCTGATGACTCATCACTTGTTGTCTCAAAGGACACGTATTTTAAAAATCTATCTAACATTTTTGTCATAAGAACCTCCAATAAAAATATTTTATCACCAAAAAAAGCGACGGGTCGTCGCCTTCATTTTAATCAATCAAAATCATTTTTTGAAATTCTGTCTTCCACAGAATATTCATTGTCCAAAATTTCCACCTCATACTCGCCAGAAAACATTGGGGAGGACAAGATGTAGTCAGCAGTTGTTGGTGACGTAGCAAGGGCAATGTTATATAGAGTTGAAATTCTAAGTAGGGCTTTGACGTCTGGGTCGTGAGGTTGTGCTTCAAGGGGATCCCAAAAGAAAATTAAAATATCAATTTGTGAATCTGAAATTTTTGCACCAAGTTGTTGGTCACCACCTAGGGGACCAGATACAAGTCTCTCAACATTGAGAGAGGTCTCACGAGAGATAAGGGCAGCAGTTGTTCCTGTTCCAATAAACTTGTTACCTTTTAGTTCATCTTCGTGCCTCTTCACCCAAGCAAGTAGGTCCTTCTTCTTGTGGTCGTGGGCAACAAGGGCGATAGTTTTTTTCTTCTTAACTTTAATAGATTTAACTTCCATAAATACCTCTTTAAATAAAATCTTGACTAAGTAGTCTCTTTAATATATAATATCAAAGATTGAAATCCTTGCATAGTTTAAAAACTATGCCTAAGACCATAAGGAGGTGAAAGTATGAATAAATACGAAGCGGTGATTATGTTTTATCCTGAAGTGGAAGAAGAAAAAAGAAATGCTTCCTTCGATAGACTTAAAAAAGTAATCGAAAAAGACGGAAAAATCAATAACGTTGATGAATGGGGAATGAAAAAACTAGCTTACGCAATCGACTACAAGAATGAAGCTTACTATATTTTCTATGAATTCGAAACAAAGGCAGAAGATATAGCTGAAATCAACAGAGTAGCGAAAATCATGGACCCAGTAATGAGACAAATGATTATCAAGGTTGAAGACTAAGGAGTTTTTATGAATAGTGTATGTTTAATCGGAAGATTAGCGAGAGATCCCGAACTTCGTTACGCACAAACTGGCACAGCAATGTGTCGTTTCACAGTTGCCGTAGATAGAAGAATGAGCAAGCAAAAGAGACAAGAAGCACAAGCTAACAACCAGCCAACTGCTGACTTTGTATCTTGTACAGCCTTTGGAGCAACTGCTGAGCTTATAGCCAACTATCACAAAAAAGGCAGTCAAATTGGAATCGAAGGTAGAATCCAAACAGGAAGTTATGAAAGAGAAGGAAGAACAGTTTATACAACAGACGTTGTAGTAAATAATCTTACATTCATTGGATCTAGCCAAGGTGGTGGACAAGCTCAAGCTGGCTTTAACCAAAACCAAGCTGGATTTAATCAAAACAACTTCCAAAGCCAAGGCGGATTTAGCCAACCTGGTATGGCTAGCCAAGGACCAGTAAATTCTGCTTACGAAAATGATTTTTCAAAGAGCGATAACGATGACGATGGATTTTTCCCTGTTGATAATGACGATATTCCATTTTAAGGAGGGTAAAAATGCAAAGAAGATTTGGCAGAAGGAAAAAAGTAGATCCTTTTGAAAAAGATAAGACTAAAAAAATTGACTATAAAGATGTTGAAACACTAAGAAATTACATTTCTGACCGTGGAAAGATTCTTCCAAGAAGAATCACTGGCTTAAACGCTAAACATCAAAGAGAAATGACAGTAGCTATCAAGAGAGCAAGACAAATTGCACTTCTTCCATATAGCGCTGAATAAGAAATTTGAATTAAACTGTTGGGTAGTAACCCAGCAGTTTTTTTGATTTAATTTATTTGATTTTTATAAAAAGTAGGTAAATAAAAATTTTAAACTTATATAAATTATGGACTTAATTAAGAATAAAAATTTCATACTATCAACAAGTTAATGATAACAAGGAATTGTAAAATGTCTGTAAAAACAAAAAAATAGGGACCATGTTAGTCCCTAATTCTGTTATTTAATTAAAGAAATTATCTGAATACTAGATAAAGTATTGGCATTGAAATTACTATACTTAAAATAACTCTTTCGATCCAGATGATAATGTAATCTGAGAATTTTAGAGGTATTTCTGTTCCCATCATAACTGGGATGGATGCTGAGAAGAATAGGACTTCTGATACAGAAACTATTGCTACTAGCATTTTTGTTATTAGTCCAAGGCCAGCTTCTGCTACAAGTGGTGCTGGAAGAAGCATTTCTGCAATACTCATCCCAAGTGCTTGTGCAACCATAAGTGGTTCTTCCACCTTAGTGATAAGTGTAAATGGATAGAAGATGTAGCCGATGATGTCAAAGATTGGAGTGTACTCAGCAAGTAAAAGTCCAATCATACCAACGCCAAGAAGAGATGGGGCAATGTTAAGTGCCATCTTAAAACCATCGATAAAGTTATCTTTTACAACTTTGCCTAAGGAGTCAGCGTTTTCGTAAGCTTCCATACCTGCATCAAGGGCATCAGAGAAAGTAACTTTTTTCTTTGCTTCTGGTACATATTCCTTGCCAGAATAATATTCTTGTGGCTTCTTGTTAAGTGGGTAAATTCTTGCTGTAATTGCTGTTACTATGAATGTAACAATAAGTGTAATCCAGAAGTAAGCTAGCCAGTAGTCCATAAGGTCAAGAGTTTTTGCTACTATAATCATAAATGTTGCAGAAACTGTTGAGAAACCTGTTGCAATAATTGCTGCTTCCTTCTTTGTGTAAGTGTCTTCCATGTAAACTCTGTTTGTTATTAAAAGTGCTAATGAATAAGAACCAACGAAGGATGCAACGGCATCAACTGCTGATCTACCAGGTGTTTTAAATACTGGTCTCATTACAGGTTCCATGAAAACTCCAATAAATTCCATAAGCCCAAAGCCTGTCAAGAAAGCAAGGAAGACTGAACCAATTGGTACAATTGTTGTTACAGATACCATGATTCCATTCCAGATAAGTGGAAGCATATCCTTGTCAAATATTCTTGTTGGTCCTTTGTTTGTTAAATACATAAATAAAAATACAAGGGAAACTAATTTTAGTGCGAAGAAAACCAAGTGAAGTTTACTTTTTTCCCAAGACTTTGTCTTAATAGCATAAACTATACCGGCTACAACCATGAAAACCCCAAAGACTAAATTATAATTTGGTGCCTTCTTAACAAAAGAAGTTAAGTGGTCAATAGGGATTGTGTTAGCTTCTCCAATTTTAATTGGTACGAAGAACATAAAAATTCCAAATAGTGCATATAAAACGAACATCAAGATGTCCTTTGAGTTAAATTTCTTATTTTCCATTATTATTCCTCCTTTAAAAATAATAAAAGTTTATCAAACAACTATCCTTTTGCTTCATTATAGCACAGTATTATCTGAGTTGGAGAAAACTTTTTCCTTTTTCAAAACTTTTTGTTTATAACGCTTTATCAAAGTATAAAGATTGTTTTATTTGACTAAGCATAAGTTTTATCTGTTGACTTGAATTCAACTTGTAAATAAAAAATGACGAGTAAGCCAGAAGCAAATCCTGTTTAGGATTCAACTTCTAGTTTACTCGCCTGTTAAGTTCTTTATTTGAAATCAACTTTTATTACGTTGTTGGAGTTTACTTCTTCAGTCCTATAGTAGTCGTAGATATCTCTTCCGAAGTTTGTGATTTTTATTTCTGCGATTTCTCCTCTTATAATGCCAAGGTCTTCCAGTATTGTTATTAGAGAAAGTTCAAAGTTTTTAAATTCACATTCATATAAACCCACTGGCTTATCTTCAGCTAGGTCTTTTATCAAGTCCATGACGAAGGTCTTGTACTTTTCATAGTTCTTGCCAAAGGAGGACTTTAAGAAGTTCTTATTAGTTAAGGCTTCAATCCAAATTGCAAGTTTTGTAATGTCGTCAAAGACCAAGTAGTTGTCTGCTGTGTCTGTGAGATAAATATCCTCTTTCTCTTCCTTTCCTTCGATTAGGGTGAGGTATTTTTTTATCATAAAGTTGAAATAGAGTTCGATTAGGGGGAAGTGGGAATTTTTATAGGTTTTCACTTCTTTTATTGGACTTATGCAAAGTGAGTCAACAAATTCTCTTAGCTTGGCAGGAGAAAGGTCGCCAGACTTTAAGATGCTTACATAATTCATATCC
The DNA here is from genome assembly GCF_900176605.1 of Peptoniphilus vaginalis. Classification (GTDB taxonomy): domain Bacteria; phylum Bacillota; class Clostridia; order Tissierellales; family Peptoniphilaceae; genus Peptoniphilus_A; species Peptoniphilus_A vaginalis. The sequence continues at coordinate 206,295 of NZ_FXLP01000004.1, read as the reverse complement.
AAGAACTCAATAAAGTTGTCAAAGTTTTCTATGAACCTGTTAGAGAAGACGGCTTTTTTATTTTTTGCCAATATTTTTAAAATGTTGTCATCGTAGTAGAAGCCTTCTTGACTGTTCTTTAAGAGGTCAAGATAATAAAAAATATTTTCTTGGATTTCTCTTAAATCATTTATCATTGATCCCACAGGTCTTCCAAGTAGGGCAAGTTTTGAGTAGAAAATTATTAGGAAGTCTATAGAGTTTGCTAGCTCTTCTTGATTTAAAAACTCACCGGACTCAGATAGGTCTTTGAAGATTTCTTTGTAGTCAAGACTGTAGTCGCTAAAGTTCATATTTTTTTCAACTAGGGTGTTGAAGTAAATCTTCGAGAGCAGTCTTATAATAAATCCTATTATGAATTCATCATTTGAGCCTGGGAATAATTTTTCGTAGTAGTCTAAGTTTTGTGCAACCTCAAGATCTTCTGGATTAAAGGAGTCGAGGAGCTCTTCAAATTCATAAAGGGCATAGTCATCTAGGTCGGGCTCTTCTTTTAAGTTTTCATAGGTCACTTCATAGACTGCTAGGAGATTTAAAAAGTCTCTCTTTATAAAGCCTCTATTTAATTCAAAGATACCAAACTCTTCTTCTATGTGGTCAAATAAATTTTTCAAGTTGCTTTGGTAGGCTAAGAAAAATTCATCATCCATCATTTGCACAAGTTGGAGAACCATCTTTCTCTCATCTTCGCCAAAAATCCTGACAAGTCCCTTAGTGCTTTTGGAAAGTTCAATGCCCTTATCAAGTTCTACTTCTATATTTTCATCTAAGATGCAGTCATAAAAGATGTAGTGGTCATCTTTTTTTTCTATGCTGAAGAGAGAAACATAGGAGTCCCTCAAGACTTTTTTCATCTTCTCCATTGTGAACTCATCAAGTCCCTGAGATTCTAAAAGATTTCTAAGAACCTTGTCAGAGTTTGGATAGAAGTCCTTGAAGTCAAATAAGACAAAGGATGCTAGGTCTTCGTCGCTCCTATTCATGATGTAGGGGTTTTCTCTAATGAGGGCGAACTCATCTCTATTTAGAAAGTTCCTAAAGCCAAGTGTGGATTCTTTTAAAAGCTTTCTAGCTATTTCAAGTATTTCTTTTTTATCATTTTTCATTTTTTCACCTTTATATTTTCGATTTCTTCCTTTAGTTGGTCCATGTACTTTAAAATATATTCAATGTGGTAGTTGTAGACTCTGTCTTCCACATCTAAGTCAGAGGAATATTCTTCCACAAGCTTGTATCTTTTTAGAGCCTCTTGGGAAACTTCTAAACTAAAGTGGTCAGCATCCATATTTTCAACGACTTCAAGCCTAACGGAAATGCTCTCGATTAAGGACATAATTCTCTTCTCGCGTGAAAGCTCCTTGTACTTGTATTGGAAGGGAGTGTCAGCTTCCTTCTCCAAAATTTTGTAAAGATTTGTTGCACTTTCAAGGTCTTTATTAAATTCAGTCAAGTCAGCTTTTTTATCGGAGAGAATTTCTTTTAAAGCTAAGTTGCAAGACCTGTAGCAGCTTCTCGCTGCAAGTATAAAATCTTCCCACACATTGGGAGATGATATAAAATAATTTACCAAGACTCCCACTATGATACCAATAAAGGTACCCAGGATACGATTTGTCGCATAATAAAATTTATCTGAGTTAGAGCAAAAACTTGCTACAAAAACTATGCAAGATAGTTGAGTCATGTCCTTCATCTTAACAACTACTAAAATATAAATTGTAAGAAGAATTCCAAGACCTGCTACTAGGGGTTCAAGGTAGTCCTCTACATTAATCTTAGAAAAGAAGTAACCAACTATTACTCCAAAGACGCAGGTAAAGAGTCTTTTCTTAAAGTCTTGAAGTGATTCAGACATTGAGGGCTTCATAGTTGACACTGCAGCTATGGATACAAAGATGGCTGAGCCCAAGTCCAAGAGGTAGGAAATGTAAAGACCAATGATAACTGCAAGGGCTGTCTTAAGGGTACGCATTCCAATCCTGTACTTGTAATCAATTTTATTTTTTATTGTCATAAGATCACAACCTTTAGAAAGTTAAAATTAAATTCTACAATTATTTATGTTAATTATATCAATAAGAGCTTTAAAAGTACATTTAATAGAATTTAGGAAAGTAATGGAATAATATGATATATTTGTAAATTAATGGGTAAATATTAGACAAAGAAAAAAGGAGAGTGACATTTATGTTATTGAACTTTGTTGGAAAAAACATTGAACTTACAGAATCTTTGAAGGAAATTGCAGAAAAAAAATTCTCCAGATTAGACAAATATTTTTCTGAAGAAGTGGAAACAAGGATTGTTTTTTCTACGATAAAAGAAGAACAAACTGTTGAAGCTACAATATTTTTACCAAAGACAATTATAAGGGCAGAAGAAACTACAGATGATATGTACTCTTCAATGGACAATGCTGTGGATGCACTTGCTAGACAAATTAGAAAACACAAGACTAGATTAAAGAGAAGATACCAAAACAACGAAACAATTAGGTTTGACGAACTTGTTGATAAGGAACCTGTAAAGGAAGAATCAGAACACAAAATCGTAAAGAGAAAGAACTTCGAACTTAATCCAATGAATGAAGAAGAAGCAATTCTTCAAATGGATCTTCTAAACCACAACTTCTTTGTTTTCTTAGATGGAGATACTGATGGAGTTTCTATTGTGTACAAGAGAAAAGATGGAAACTACGGTAAGATAGAAGTTTAAATTAAATTTAATATATAAAATTTTAGGACGCTTAGGCGTCCTTTTTTCTTGTAGATTTTTAATACAAAGAAATTTCTTATTAATAATAAAAAAGCTGGCAGGCGCCAGTGATGTGTACCCATAAAACTGGACACAATATTCAATTAACTAATTGTAGTGGATGCTAACCTATACTTTGTAGGTGGCATCCATTTTGTTTTGGATTGAATTCTTTCATTATTGTAATAATCAATATATTCCTCTATTGCTCTCGAAAATTCTTCAAAAGAGCTATAGCTCTTTTCATAACCATAATAAATTTCATTTTTTAATCTTCCAAAGAATGTCTCCATAATGGAGTTATCATAACAATTTCCCTTCCTTGACATTGATTGTCTTATACCATGTTTTTTAAGCTCATTCACATAATATTTATGTTGGTATTGCCATCCTTGATCTGAATGCAGTATTAGATTATTTAGTTTTGGAAATTTGTTAAATGCTTTTTCTAGCATATTGGATATTTGTTTTAAATTAGGGTGTAAGGATAAGTCATAAGAGATTATCTCATTTGTATACATATCAAGTATTGGAGAGATGTAGCATTTACCCCAAGAAAATTTAAATTCTGATACATCGGTGGTCCATTTTTGCAGAGGTCTATCTGCTTTGAAATCTCTATTTATTATATTATCAGCTACTTTCCCTATCTTACCCTTATATGAGTGATATTTTTCCTTAGATCTTTTTCCGAATAGTTTTAACTCATGCATTATCCTTTGAACTCTTTTATGATTTATGACATAACCTTGACTTAGCAACTCCATATATACTCTTCTTACTCCATATCTTCCTTTGTGTAAGTTAAATATTTGAGTTATTTTATCTGCCACATGACTATTCTTAATTTTTATTTTATCAATTTTATTTATTTCAAAATAGTATGTTGACCTTGGCATATCAATAGCTATTAAAAGATATTTTAGTCTGTATCCTTTTTCTTTGAGTTCTTTGACAATCGCTGCTTTTTCGCCTTGAGTTGCGCAGCGTAGCGTTCTTCTCTCAAGGCGATCTATTTTTTTATTATTTCATTTTCTGCCTTTATATATTCATTTTCTGCTCTAAGTTTTATTAGCTCTTCTCTTTCAGATTCATTAAGTTCTTTTACTTTATGGTTATTTTTACTTTTCATGCTTGGATTTTTGGATTTACGACCTTTCTTTTTATTAACAAGACCATTATATCCATAATTTTTATACTTGTTAACCCATGAATAGAGTTGTCCATCATTAATTCCATATTCAATTGCTATGGACTTTATTGAATTTCCAGCTAACACTTTAGATACCATTTCTAATTTCTCATCAGGTGTCCAACTGATATTATTTCCATGTTTTAAAATTTCTGGTCCATGAAGTTCTTCTAACTTAAACCATATTCTAATTGAATTATGAAAGATTTTTTCTTTTGTTCCTTCAGGTGTGTTGGGCCATTTACCTTCTCTATACAACTGTACACATTCTTTTTTGAATTCATAACTATATTTCATAAAAAATACCCTCTTTACTGGTTTGTCCAGTAAAGAGGGTACATATCACAGCTTCATCTTATTCTAAGTTTGTAGTTTCGATTCTTGTTTTATTTTTCTTGCCAGCCTTAACAACAAAGATTGCGTAAGCAATTGCTAGGATGCCAGCTGCTGGATAGGCAATCTTAAAGGGCAAGCCAAGTCCAAGTTTTTTAACATTTATGATAAAGGAGAAAACTATAAAGGTGTAGAAGACTCCTGGTATCAAAGTTATTAAATAATTTTTGCCAGTATTGATTAGATAAATTGTTGCAACTGCTAGGGCAAAGATTGCTACAAATTGGTTTGTGAATCCAAAGTATCTCCAAAGCATGTTGAAACCATTTGGGTTTGACTTTGCGAAGAAGAGGATTGCTGCTGCAGGTATAAATAATACTGCTGCAAGGATTGCTCTTTTTACACCAGACCTTTGGTCGATGTTTAACTCTTCAGAGATGATTAGTCTAAGTGATCTAAAGGCAGTGTCACCAGAAGTGATAGGAAGTGCTATTACTCCAAGAACTGCAAGTAGTCCTCCAACATCTCCCATAAAGTATTTTGAAATTTCTCCAACCATTAGGGTACCAGCTGTATCAAGTGGAGCCTTTCCTGTTGAGAAGATTACCATGGCACCAGCTGCCCAAACCATTGCTATGAAACCTTCGGCAATCATAGTTGAGTAGAAAGTCACCTTAGCTTCTGATTCTGACTTAACAGTTCTTGACACAAGAGTAACTTGTGAACCGTGGAAGCCTGATAGGATACCACAAGCAACTGTGATGAAGAAGGATGGGATAAACTTTTGACCAAGTGGGTGTTCAGCAAGTAGGCCTGCGTTAGCAAAGGCTAAGTCCCCAGAACCCTTTACAAAAATTCCAACAAAAACTCCAATTGCAGAGATAATTAAGAAGGCACCAAAAATTGGATAAATTCTTCCAATTAACTTGTCAATAGGAAGTACAGTTGAAAGGATGTAGTAGGTAAAGATAACTGCATAGATAATCCAAATTGCACTGGAATCTACTCCAACCTTTAGGACGTCATTGGCAATTAAATCTCCTGGAGTGTAAACAAAAACTACACCAGTCAAGAGAAGTAGTATTGCTATGACGATGTTGTAAAACTTACGAACGCCATCGCCAATGTATTTACCAACAAGCTTTGGAACTTGTGATCCACCATTTCTCATGGAGATAAAGCCAGTCATATAATCGTGGACTGCTCCTGCGAAGACACAACCTAGTGGGATTGTCAAGAAGGCAATAGGTCCAAACAAGATACCTTGAATAGGTCCAAGTATAGGTCCAGTTCCTGCAATGTTAAGTAGGTTGATAAGCCAGTTTTTCTTTTCGCTCATAACTACATAGTCTACTCCGTCAGCTTTCTTTACTGCTGGAGTTGGTCTATCGTCGGGTTGAAGTTGTTTTTCTACGTACTTTGAATAGAAGAATCCCCCAACAAGTAAAATAATAATTCCAATAATAAATAGTAACATAATTCCCTCCCTTTACTTTTATTATTTCCTATAAGATTATAGGGGAAGAGCCGCTCAATTACAAAAAAATTAAGCCTTAGAAGTGCCCTTGTGAGGACTTTTCTATTAAATTTTTTTAAAAAATTTTTACGAATTTTAAAAAAGTTAATTCAAATTTGGTCTTGAAATAAATATTCGAAAGTTAAAGTCTACAAAATTTATAAAAATGATGAAAAATGAGAATAAAAATTAATTTTATTAAGTTAAGAAATTTAAAGCTGTTGATGACTTGATGAAGTTTATTTTGTAAGAATTTGTGAGTTAGATTTGAATTTGCTAATAAGCTTTTGATTAAAGGATAAAGTTTTAGGAGTTTATAAATTTTTATGAGTTTATAAAGTTCTATAAGTTTATAAATTTTTACGAGTTTACAGAGTTCTATAAGTTTATCAATTTTTATGAGTTTATCAAGTTCTATGAGTTTATAAAGTTTAATAAACTTGTGCTAGACTAAGACATAAAAAGCTGCGGATTTCCCTGCAGCTCTTATCACCTTTCAATTGAATTTATTTCGTTCTCAACATACAATTTTTTAAAATTCCCAAGACCAAAGGCAGAGATAATTATTTCTGTGTCTTCACGACCCTTGAAGAAGAGATCAATAGTTGGATTGTAAAAAATAGAAATGCCAGAGACCCTTGCTTCTTTGTACCTACTTGTGTCCTCTCCGTCATTTATAGAAATATCCAAGTCAAAGCTGGCAAGGGAGCAGCAAGATGCTTTTACATCGACATCTGGATTTATAAAAATCTTATCTACATTCTTCTTTTTTAAAAAGTTAAGAGCCTTGTCTCTAAATATAAAATTCATAAAATCTCCTATTTGTAATCAGACTTATTAGCCTATCTCAAAAAAACATCTCATCATACTTAAGCTTATTCAATTATAGGTCCAAGAATAAATAAGGACAAGCTAGTAATTATAAAAAGCTAAGCACTTAAACCTGATTAATAAATTGCAAAAAAAAAGAAGGTATAAACCTTCAAATAAAAAAATGGTCGGGGTGAGAGGATTCGAACCCCCGGCCCCATGGTCCCAAACCACGTGCGCTACCAAACTGCGCTACACCCCGACGACAGATTCACAAAAGTGAAAATCTTGTATTCTATTTTCGAACAAATACTATTATAACATGGAAAAAATATTTGTCAAAGCTTTTTTTAAATAAATTTGATTTCAAAGCCTATCTAAGTCATTATACTTGAAATCTATTAAAGATACAAATAAAATAGTATTGTTATGAAAAAGGAGGTAACATGAAGGCTATTATTTTTGACTTAGACGGAACTCTAGTTGACTCTATGGGTTATTGGAGAAGTGTTTCTCGTGACTTCATGAAGACCAAGGGAATAGATATAGAAGATGAAGTTCAGCACAAGATGACAACCATGAACTTGGACGCGTCCTTAAAATACATGAAGGACTACTATAAATTAGAAGAAAGTTTTGAAGAACTACTTAGGGACTTTAGCAGGACAGTTGAAGACTTTTATACCAATAAGGTTGAGATGAAGGACAAGTGTCTTGAAACTTTAAAATATTTTAAGGATAGAGGGATGAAGGTAGTAATAGGCACATCAACTGCTGCCCACTTCGCCAACATAGTTATAGAAAAGTATGGCATAGATAAGTTTATCAACGGACTCTACACAGCCGACTCAGTGGGACACCTAAAGGGAGAAGAAGAATTTTATCTTTCAATCGCAGATGATCTTGGAGAAATTCCAGAAGAAATCTTTTTAGTTGACGACTCCTATCTTGCCCTAAGGACAGCAAGAAGGGCAGGCCTTATTGGAGTTGGAATCTATGACGAAAACTCCAAGGACACTTGGGCAACAATTGTCGATGAAAATAAATATTCAGCCAGAAAATTAATAGATTTGAAAAAATTATGAGATTGTTTTTATTTTTTGCGGCAAGAATAATTCCTGCCTTTATAATTAGCTTTGTGGGCTTCTCTCTTGTGAGAGTAAAATTTTTCGCCCACAGGAAGAAAAATTCCACAGGCTTTAGAGAATTTTTGCTTAGCCTTTTTGTAGCCTACCTAGTCTTCTTGGCAATCATGCTCTTCACACCTAATTCCTACATAGCAAGCTCTGGCATAAACTTGACCAATGAAAACTTTGACTTCGTTGGCAACTTCAAAGACAGAATAACATCGGGAGCGTGGGGAGTTAACCTAGTACCCTTTAGGACTATGAGAAATTATATAAAATACTCAGGCTTCCTTCACACACTTACAAATATTTTTGGCAATATAATAATTTTTATTCCCTTTGGAATTTTGCTGCCAGAACTTTTTCCAAGGTTTAGAAAGCTATTAAAAATTTTAGGAGGGTCCATAGCAGCATCCTTCTTTGTAGAATTTATACAATTCTTTATAGGAAGGTCAGTAGACATTGACGACTTAATATTAAATGTCTTTGGATCACTTATAGGTTATTTAATCTGGGAGAAGATTTTAAGATATAAATTTGCAAAGAAGAAGAGGAAGAGAAGGAGTCCAAGACCCCATAAAATTGACAAAGGTCAGACCATCTAGTATAATTTTAATCTAAGTAAATATGGGGGCGAAAATGGTTTCGACGGGGATTTTGAGCTTAAAGTAGCGAGTCGTTGATGGATCACACAACGTTAAAATGGTCTATTAAAAAATAAACGACGAAAATAATTTCGCACTAGCTGCCTAATTAGGTAGCAATCCGGCCAGACACCGCGAACTGTAACCGGGTTTCAAATTAGCGGGCAAACGAACTCTGTGAGGCGCCATAGCAGAGGGGGTTTATGGCGATACCCTGTATGAGTTTGACACTCTAGTAGTACAGGGGAAAATTAAAGAGGAGTCTGCACTCGGAGAATCTTTCTGTAAGAGGTCTTCGGACGTGGGTTCGACTCCCACCGCCTCCACCAAAGCAAAGTCATTCATGTGAATGGCTTTTTTATTTTGAAAAAAATAAAACTTATAATTGCAAAGCAAGTGTTAAAGTTTTTATGTCTATAGTATAGGGATGATATTTATGCTAGTATTATCTAAGGAGAAAGTGCAGTGAAGGTAAAAGAAGAAATAAAAAAACTTTTAAACATAGACATAGATATTGATGAATAATTTTTTCGAAGAATGGACTAAGAAAGCATATATTAAAGAGAAAACATCATGATTCTTTAAAATACTTTGAAGAAATAGATAATATAATCAAGAATCCAGATTATGTTGGGACTAGTCCAAGTGAAAAAGACATTAGTATTGAATATGTAAAGTCTTATGAAGATAATGTATTAGTTGCAGTTAAACTGAATAGAAAAAAGTCAGTATTTTATATAGCTAGTATCTACATAATTTCAGAATATAAATTAGAAAGTAGAGTTAAGAGTGGAAGGCTTATAGGAATTGATGAAACTTGTGAATAATGTTAAGATACATATAGGAAATAATTGAGGGTAGAAAGGTTCCTACCGCACCTGAAAAGGTATCTGAGATGCTGGATACACCGACTAGCCAATTATTCACTGCACTGAAAGAAGGTAAGATTAATTTCTCGCCTTCTTTTTTTATAAAATTTTTTACTTACATAACAATTAATTATTAATAAAACACAAGTTAGTAATTTTTATTTACTAGACAATAATTTTTCACGAAGACTTTAATAGGCTTTCGTACTCTTCTATTAACTCCACTGGTATTACGAAGTTAAAGTAGCCGCCTGTTTTTGATAGGAAAAGATACATTAGTCCTAGGCTTGTAAATTTTTTCATGTTGATGTAGACATTTTCGTCGCCGTAGTCTACTGCGCCATTGTAAAAATCATAAAAGGACTTGTGTTCCTTCTCGTCGAAGGAGAGGAGCGTGTCTTTAAACTTTGCCAAGATGGTCTCGTGGATTGCATCAATTTCTTCTCTCTCGCTTAATCCTTCAAGACCAAGTTCATAGGAAGTTGCGATGAGCTTTCTCTGGTCTTGGTCTAAAGCTTCTACAATGGGGTATAATCTATCTATAGGTAGTTTGTTAATGGTTTCAACTTTAAATAGTTTTAATAAAAAATCGCTCATGTTTCACCTCATTTTTATTATACATGAAATGAGCAAGGGGAGGAAATATGTCACAAATTAAAAAACTTTCAGATGGTGTTTATTGTAAAATTATTCCACTTAAGGGTAATAGGCAAGGCCGACTTTGAGTGGACTGATGAGGGAGTTCTTTTATACTACGCCAAGTAAAAATTGTTTGCTTTAAGTAGTTACAAGTCATAAAATATCTATTGACTAAAGAATTATAATCTTTAATTGAAAGAAATAAAATTTGGAGTGAATTATGAAAAATTTAGTTTGTAAATACAAGGACAAAGTTTTAGAATCTGGCGGAGAAACTATTCTTTGTGGAATTGTAAATGTTACACCAGACTCCTTCTCTGATGGAGGCAAGTGGTATGGCAAGGACAAGGCTCTTAATAGGGCCCTTGAACTTATAGAAGCTGGAGCTGGCATGATTGACCTTGGCGGTGAATCAACAAGACCAGGCTCACACTATGTAGAAATTCAAGAAGAAATTGATAGAGTTGTCCCAGTTATCAAAGAATTAAAGACAAAGACTGATGTGCCTCTTTCCATTGACACATGGAAGGCTGACGTTGCTGAAGCAGCAATTGAAGCAGGAGTTGACTTTGTAAATGACATCACAGGCTTTATGGGTGATCCAAGAATGGCAGAAGTTGTAGGCAAGAGTGAGGTTGGTGCAATCTTGATGTTTAATCCAAAGATTGCAAGACCAAATCACAAGTCCAGTGCCAACTTCCCATCCTTTGGTGGCGAAGGAGCCTTCACTGAAGAGGAATTAAAATCCTTTGAGGATATGGATATTGTCGAAGTTATGAAAAAGTATTTGTCAAAATCCCTTGAAAGTGCAGAAAAAAATGGAATTTCAAGGGAAAGAATTATGCTTGACCCAGGCATTGGCTTCGCACTTACAAAAAAAGAAAATTTAAAGTTAATAGATAAAATTGATGTCCTAAGAGAAATGGGATGCTTCACCTTCCTTGGAGTTTCAAGAAAGAGATTTATCACAAATATTTTAAGTGAAAACAAGATTGATGCTGATGGCAACAATGAAGAAGGATTTGAAAACAGAGACGAAGCATCAGCAGCTCTTACAACTATAGGAGCCTACAAGGGAGTAGAAGTTTTAAGAGTCCACACAATGAAGCATCATCTTCTTGCAAAACTTGTTGCAGATTCAGTTAGACTAAATCAAGTGATAGAAGATGTAAGTTTTAAGGCTTATTCACTTTAAATTATTTTTCATTAGATATATAATATTATTTGTTAATAGAAATTAGGGGGAAATTATGGCACTAATAGAAGAATTAAAAGTAAAAGTTAGAGAATCAAAACCAGAAATAGTATTTCCAGAAGGAAACGACAGAAGAATCTTAAGAGCAGCAATTAGACTTAACGACGAAGGAGACATTAAGCCAATCGTTCTTGGAGACGAAGAAGAACTTAAAGCTCTTGCAGAAAAAGAAGGCGTTAAACTTGGAAATCTTGAAATCCTTAATCCAGAAACTTATGAAGGAAAAGACGAAATGGTTAAGGCTTTCGTAGAAAGAAGAAAGGGAAAAGTTAACGAAGAACAAGCAGCAGAAATCTTAAAGGACCACAACTACTTTGGTACAATGCTTGTATATATGGGAAAAGCTAAGGGACTTGTATCAGGTGCAGCACACACAACTGCAGATACAGTAAGACCAGCTCTTCAAATCATAAAGACTAAACCAGGCTACAAGAGATGCTCAGGTGCCTTCATTATGATTAGAAATGAAGAACTTTATCTAATGGCAGACTGTGCTATTAATACAGATCTTGATGCAGAAGGCCTAGCAGAAGTTGCAGTAGTATCAAATGAAACTGCAAAACAATTTGGTATCGATCCAAAGGTAGCAATGCTTTCTTTCTCAACTCACGGATCAGCTTCTCACGAAAGAGTAACAATGGTAGCAGAAGCAGCTAAGATGGCAGCAGAAAGAAATCCTGAAATGGCAGTTGATGGAGAACTTCAATTTGACGCAGCCTTCATCGAAAGAGTTGCAAAGAAAAAAGCACCAGATTCAAAAGTAGCAGGTCACGCAAATGTATTTATCTTCCCTAACATTGAAGCAGGAAACATTGGCTATAAACTTGCACAATACTTTGGTGGATTCAAGGCAGTAGGTCCAGTCCTACAAGGACTTAACGCACCAGTAAACGACCTTTCAAGAGGTTGTGTAGAAGACGAAGCTTACGCACTAGCTATCATCACAGCAGCACAAGCAGTTCTTTAATAAAAAATAGACTTAAAGACTTCCTCAGGGGAGTCTTTATTTTTATGCTTTTAATATATATAATGATGTCAAGTAAATTTTAGTTAAAAGAGTAGGTTGTAAAGAAATGGAAAACAAAAAGTGGAAGATTTTTTTAGTAGAAGATGACAAGGTGATTGCAGAAGAAATTGAAAGGCACCTCAAGTTTTGGAATTATGAAATAAAAATAGCAGAGGACTTTCAAAATATTTTTGATGACTTTAAAAGCTTTCATCCTGATTTAGTTTTAATGGATGTAACTCTTCCCTTTTACAATGGCTATCATTGGTGCAAAATTATTAGAAAAAATTCTAAAGTTCCAATTTTATTTATTTCAGCTGCTGATGAAAACTTAAATTTGATAATGGCAATGGATCTTGGAGCAGATGATTATTTGACTAAGCCCTTTGAACTAGAGCTGCTACAAATAAAAATAAGAGCCTTGCTAAGAAGAGCTTACGAATATATTGAGACAAGAAGTATTTTTTACAAAGATATAAGTCTTGACTGCGACAAGATGATTATATCAAGAGAAAACAAAGAAATAGAACTCACGAAAAATGAATTTAAAATTTTAGAAATTCTCTTGGAAAAGCCAGGCAAAGTTGTTAATAGAGATGAAATTATTGATAAAATTTGGCAAACTGACTCTTATATTGATGACAACACCTTAACAGTGAATGTAATGCGTCTAAGAAAAAAGCTAGAAGATATAAATATTTTTGAGCTAATAAAAACTAAGAAAGGAGTAGGCTATTATGTCCCACCTACCAATTAAAAGTTTTTTAAAGAGAGAAAAGTTCACATTAATTCTTGGACTTTTCATATTTTTTTATATCCTGGGAACTTATTTAATTTTTGAATTTGATAGAGATAAGTCCATTTACATAGCTTTTTTATATCTATTTTTATTTTTTATTTATTTGGTTTTTCTTTATTCCATAAGAGATCGTGATTACAGAGAAGAAATAGATCTTTTAAATAGAAAAGACTACGAAAAAATATTAGAACTTTATGAGTCCCCCTTATCAAAGGCTCTTTATAAAAGCCTAGAAGAAAATAAAAGAATTAAAGAGATTGGAGAAAAGAAAAGAGTAGATGTAAAAAACTACTTAACTATTTGGACTCATCAAATAAAATCCCCAATATTTGCATTAAAACTTTTACTCAAAAAAGATGAAATAAACAAAATAGATTGCGAAAAAGAAATTTTTGAAATCGAAGAGTATGTGGGAAATATTTTAGGATATGCAAGGATGAATGCAGATAGCACAGATTATGTCTTTGACAAGTACAGTTTAGATGAAATTATTAAGGGAGTAATTAGAAAATATTCAATTCAGTTTATTGGGAAAAATAATAGGGTAGACTTTTTCGAAACTAAGAAAATAATTTTAACTGATGCCAAGTGGTTTTCTTTTTTATTAGAGCAAATTATTTCTAATGCAATCAAGTACACGCATAATGGAAGGCTTGCAATTTATTTAGAGAAAAATGAACTTGTAATTGAAGATAATGGAATTGGAATAATGCCAGAAGATTTGCCGCGAATTTTTGATGCAGGATACACTGGTTACAACGGTAGGTTGGAGAAAAAGTCAACGGGACTGGGACTAAATCTCTCAAAGAATATTGGGAAGTCTTTAAGAGTGACATTGAGGTGTGAGTCAGAGCCAAAGCTTGGCACAAAGATGTATGTAAATTTAAAAAATATTTTGGACTAGAGTGCTTAGCACTCTTTTTTCATATCTTACAAAAATGTCACATTAAAGCTCTATTTGTTATGTAAATAAAAGGATTTATTTTTTTATACAATTTATAATGTAGCAAGAGGTGAGAAAATGATTAAGAAAATTTTCAAATGGATTTTAATTTTTTTAGTTTCCCTTATTATTCTCATAGGGATTGGAGATTTTTTGTGGATTAATCTTCCAAAGCTAAGTGCCAGAAAAAATATTTCAGATATAGAAGACTATGGCAAAGCTGTAAGTGAGATAAATTTAGATGACAATATAGAAGTTGTTGGACTTGGGGAAGCGACTCATGGAAATGCTGACTTTCAAGATTTAAAGTTAGAAGTTTTAAAGACCTTAGTTGAAAAAAATAATTTAAAGAACTTTGCTATTGAAGCTGATTTTGGGGAAGGAATGATAATCAACAATTACATTCACGGAAACAAAAGAGATGAAAATATTTCAAGAATTTTTTCTTTTAATATTTATCACACAAAGAATATGAATGATCTCATAAATTATATGTTCGACTACAACCAAAAAGCAAAGGATGAGGACAAACTTTCTTTTTACGGCTTTGACATGCAAGATCCAGAAAAATCTATTGAGTTAATTTTAGATTTTTGTAAGGAAAATAATATTTTACAAGAAAAAGACTTGCAAAAAGACTTTTCCTTTATAAAAGATAAAAAATTTAAGATATCAAAGATAATAAAAGATAAGGAAGATTTGTTGTTAGAAATAAAAGCTTACGCAGACACCCTATCTTCTTCCAAGGCAAAAATAGTTTCAAGAGCGATAACAAATGTATTGGACAGTGTAAAATATTACGAATTAGATTTCAATGATTATACAAAAGCAAATAATGTGAGAGATGAGCTTATGGCTGGAAATGTTAAGTGGATAAGTGATTTTGAAAAGGCAAAGGGAAATAAGATGCTTTTAATTTCTGGACACAACGGTCATATCGCAAAAAGTGAAAAGTTTTATGAGCCAATGGGGTCTCACTTAAAGAAAATTTTTGGAGAAAAATATTTTATTATTGGAACAGACTTTTATAAGGGAATTGTAAACATAAACGAAGTTGGTCCAGATAGCAAGAGATCAAACCATGTCTTTGTCTCTGCTGATCCTTTAGCTTACAGTGCGAGAAAATTTAAAGGAAAATATTATTTGGATTTTACAAAAGTTAAAGATGGTGAAACTTTTGACCTTATAAATAAAGAAATCAACATGGTAAGTTTGGGTGAAGCATATTCTCCACTTATGAAATTCATGCCAAGATCTTATAGGATAAAGGAAGTTCCAAAAGATTTATATGACGGAATGATTTTTGTTTATTATGCAAAGCCTATTGCTGTTAATGACTAAGACTATTTATGAATGAGGTGGAAGATGTTAGAAGTTCAAAATATAAAAAAGATATACCGAAGTCGCTTTGGGAAAAATGAGCTTGAGGCTCTAAAGTCAATTAATTTTACTGTTGAAGCTGGAGAGTATATTGCAATAATGGGAGAGTCTGGAAGTGGAAAGACAACTTTATTAAATATTTTAGCCTTACTTGATAGACCAACTTCTGGAAAAGTAATTTTAATGGGCAAAGATTTACAAGAAATAAAGGACAACGAAATGGCAAAATTTAGAAGAGAAAACTTGGGATTTGTGTTTCAAGATTTTAATCTTCTTGATAACTTCACTGTTAAAGAAAATATTTTATTGCCCCTAGTATTGTCCGATGAAAAAATTTCTGTTATGGAAGAAAAATTATTGAAAATTGCAAAGAAATTAAATGTTTCAGATCTATTAAACAAGTATCCCTACGAAATAAGTGGAGGTCAAAAACAGAGGACTGCAGTTGCGAGAGCACTTATAAGTAATCCGAAAATTTTACTTGCTGATGAACCAACAGGAGCTCTCGATAGCAATAGTACAAGAGAACTTTTAAAGGTTTTTAAAGACTTAAACCAAGATAGGGAGACTATACTCATGGTAACTCATTCTATTATGGCTGCATCAGAGGCGAAGAGAGTTCTATTTATAAAGGACGGAGAAATTTACCATCAAATCTATAGGGGCGAGAGGACTTCCCTTGATATGCAAAAGAAGATTGCAGACACAATGCAGATGTTACAAAGGAGTTGAGAAAATGAAATCACTTTACTCACGACTTGCCCTTGCTGGAATTAAGAGAAATAAAAAAGTTTTTATGCCCTTTATTGGAACAATAATTTTTCTTATTGTTCTAAGCTCAATTTGCTTAAGTCTTGTTTTAGATAAGTCTCTTGCAGGAGCAAAGGGAATGGAAACAATGAAAAGCATTCTATTTTTTGGTGTCATAGTTTTATCAATCTTTTCACTTATAATGCTTTCTTCTGTATATTCTTTTATTCAAAAGAGAAAGTTGAAAGAACAAGGACTTTATTTAATACTTGGACTTGAAAAAACACATCTGCGAGTAATTTTGTTTTGGGAAATAATTTATATTATTATTTTTGCTATATTAATAGCAAGTATTTTTAGCCTTGCCTTATACAAATTATCTCTTGGCATTTTTTTGATGCTGACAAATAATTCCATAAATATTTTTGAGGGTGGATTTTTTAATAATATTTTGGCAGTAGCTATTGTAGATTTAATATTTATTGCAATACTGATTTTTGTATTTGTAATTCAGATTATTAAGATGAGAAATTATTCTCCAATAGCTTTGGTAAATGAATCCAAGGCAGGAGATAGGAAGAATAAATTTACAAAATTAATTGCCTTGCTGGGAATAATTTTTATTGCAGGAGGCTATGCTATTAGTTTAACTACAAAAAATCCAGTACAAGCTTTTTTTAAATTTTTTATTGCGGCAACTTTAGTAATAATTGGAACTTATTTTGCTTTTTCAACCATAGTGACTTTATTTCTTGAACTATTAAAAAACAATAGGGCCCTATATTACAAGAAGGGAAATTTTCTATCTGTGTCAGGTCTTTTATATAGAGTAAATAATAATTCTAGATCTCTTGCAAATATTGCAATACTATCCACAGCTTTTACAATAGTTTTAACATCAGGCATAAGTCTCTATGCAGGCATAGGAGATGCCACCAACAGATTATTTCCAGCACCCTATGCCATAAGGACTGAAGCAGGGTCATTAAGTATAAAAAACTTAGAAAAGTATAGAAATAATATCAGAAGCTTATTAGCTGACAATAAGATTGAGGGAGAGGTTACTACAACTTATGAATGGTCCATTCCACTTGTTAGAGAAAAGAATAAGCTAAAGGTAATGGCAAAAAGAGAATGGACTAATGCAAATTTAAAAAATGACATAATTTCACTGGACATAATTTATAGTCCTGACGCAAAATTAGACTTCAAAGGAAAGGATTTAATTTATTTTAAAGAAGACAATAATGAAGAATTTATAAAGACTTTGGGCTTTAGTGCAAGGCAAGTATCCAATGAAACAATAGATATTCCCTTGGAAAGTGTGCAGACAATTTTTGAAAAAAATAAAATATTAGCAAAAGATTACGAAACTGCAAATAAAATTTGTGATAAACTAAATTTTAAAGGTAACAGATCTAAATTAAGTCCAAATATAACAAGTTTGATAAAAGGAAACTTGCCAAAAGATTTTAACAATTTACTTAACGAACACAAGAACGACATTAAAGTAAATCCAAATCAAAAACTCACCATAATAGACAGACAGCAAACAAAGGAGGAGTTTTTAAGTGACTATGGAGTAATATTTTTTGTTGGTATAATTCTTTCCCTTGCATTTTTGATTACAATGGGACTTGCCATATACTACAAATTTCTCACAGAAGCCTATGAAGACGTAGAAAGATTTAAAATTTTAAGAAAACTTGGACTGGATGAAATTGATGGCAAGAAAATTATAAGAAAACAAATGGCGTGGCTTTTATTTTTGCCAATAGTTTTCTGTTTTATTCACACATCCTTTGCCCTTCCTGTTTTGCAAAAATTTTTAATGCTAATAGGACTTATGAATACAAAATTATTTATTAAATCAATGATTTTTGTATTTCTTATTTATATAATTTTTTATCTTGTAATATACAAATTCACAGAAAAAATTTATACAAAAATAGTTTTAGAAAAATAAAGCTCTTTATTGATTTGTGTAACACAATGTAATACAATTGTCTTAGAGGTGATGGATATGAAAACTGTATCTGTAAGACTTAATACTGAAGAGGAGAGGGCTTTTACTGCTTATGCTGATCTTATGGGCGAACCACTTTCTACTCTTTTCAAAAGATTGATGGAAGAGAAGCTTGAAGATGAGTTTGACATGAAGGTGGCTGAAGACTTTCTTGAAAGAGAAGCTAAGGGCGAAGTTGAAACTAGACCTATTGAAGATTTATTTAAAGAGCTTGACCTATGACCTACCAAATAAGAACTACAAAGAAGTTTGACAAGTCCTTTAAAAAACTTGATAGGCAGTCACAAAAACTTATAAAAAATTGGATGGAGGGCAACCTTATTGATTGCCAGGACCCAAGATTTTATGGCAAGGCCCTCACTGGCAACTTCAATGGGATATGGCGATATAGGATTGGTGCCTATAGACTCCTAGCAAAAATTGACGACGACAAGTTAATAATCTTTTTTGTAGATAGAAGAAATTAAAATATTTATTCATAAGACTTCCTCAGGGGAGTCTTTATTTTTATGCTTTTAGTTTATATAATTGATTTAACAATTTATAAATATGAACTAAAGAAGGAGGGATTTTATGTCTAAGCTTAAAGATGGAATTTATGGACTAGCCATAGCTGATGCTCTTGGCGTGCCCTTTGAGTTTAAGAAGAGGGGGGACTTCACTTGCATAGGCATGGTTGGTTTTGGAACTTGGGATCAAGTTGCTGGGACTTGGTCTGATGATACCAGCATGACCCTTGCAACTTGTAAGTCAATAAAAGATAAAAATAAAATAGATGTTGAAGATATAAGAAAAAATTTTGAGACCTGGCTCTTTGAAGGAAAGTTCGCTTGTCATGGAGAAACTTTTGATGTGGGGATAACAACAAGAGAAGCCCTAGCAGAAGGTCATGGGATTGATGATTTTTATGCCAATGGCAACGGATCACTTATGAGGATCTTGCCTATTGCCTTTACTGATGCAAGGGATGAAGAGATTGAAAGTGTGTCAAGCATTACTCACGCTCACGAAATTTCTAGAAAGGCCTGCCTTGATTATGTTCATCTTGCGAGGAAGTTGATTGCTGGTGAGAAGTTAGAAGAGCTTGGGCTTGACCACATAAAAAACAAGTCTGAAGATGAAATACACTCAACAGGTTTTGTCCTCCACACTCTTGAAGCATCTCTTTGGTGTCTTTTAAATACAAATTCTTACAAGGAAGCTGTCCTAAAGGCAATAAATCTTGGCGACGACACAGACACTACTGGAGCTGTTACTGGTGGCTTGGCAGGAATTATTTACGGCTTTGATGGATTTCCAAAAGAGTGGGTGGATGAATTAAAGTCCAAAGATTTAATTGATGAGTGTTTATTTTAAAGCAATAAAATAATACCAGAACTAGTAAACTACCAGTCCTGGTATTAGGTCCAACTTTTGGGGGTCAGTTCAAGATTCAAGGAGTTTTGTTTTACATAAAAGTCAAAGCGTATTTGACACCAATCCCAATCACTGCACCAAGTCCTATTAGCTTAAAGAGGTCTACCTTCTTCATGTAGAGGACAAAGCCAATGACAAAGGAGATAAGGGCTGCTAGGCTCATACTTTGAAGCTTAAGTCCTTCAGGAAAGACTGATGACTGGAAGAGCTTTAGTGTAGTTATAAAGATTAGGGATACGACTCCTGCCTTGATGCCAAGGAGGGAGTAGTCCATGATTTTAAATTTTTTGCCCTTGCTAAAGAGGAAGTAACCAAGGATCATCATGAGGATGAACTGAGGAAGGACTAGGCCTGTTGTAGCAAGAATTGATCCAAGGATTCCATGGACACTTTGACCAACAAAGGTTGCCGAGTTAATGGCAATTGGTCCTGGAGTCATTTGTGAAATGGAAATTAAGTCTATAAATTCTCTTGTTGAGATCCAAGCGTGTTCTTCAACAACGTATTTTGAAATCAAGGGGATAACTGCGTAGCCACCACCAAAGGCGAAGCAGCCGATTTTAAAGAAAATTAAAAATAGATCAAGCATTTTTGTATCTCTCCATTACACTGAAATAAGAAATTCCTGCCAAAGCGCAGAATAAAATTATGAATCCTGTGTTGATTTTTGTAAAGAAGGCAACTAGGAATACAAGAACAATCATAAGTGCAGAGAAGCGAGGATTATTTTTGTAAGATGAAATCCCCATACGGACTACAGTGATAAATAGGACTGCAGAGATAACACCACTAATACCTTCGAGGGCTGCGTTGATAAAAAAGTTTGACTTAAATTCTTGGTAGAAGTTTGAAATAACTGACAAGATTATAAGACAGGGTAGGGAGGATGCTAGAAGACAAGTTATTGCTCCAAGGGGTCCTCTTAGGTAGTAGCCTGTTAGGACTGAGCAAGAGATTGCCATGGCACCAGGTCCACCTTGGGAGATGGCAACTATGTCCATCATTTCCTCATCGTCGATTAGTTCTAGGTCTGATACAAAAATATCCTTTATAACAGGGACAATTGTATAACCACCACCAAAAGTTATGGCATTTATTTTAAAAAAAGTTAAGAATAGCTTTGCAATAGAAATGTTTTTCATGAAATCACCTTGTTAAATTATAGCACAAAAATGAATTTTTAAGGAATATCGTGTATAATCTACTTAAGGAGTGATGCGATGAAGATGGGAATTATAGGCCTAGGCAACATGGGTGCTGCCATGGCACATGGTCTTTTAGATAAGAATATAGAAACTTTTCTTTACGACAGAAATGAAGATAAGCGAGATGCCTTTAAGGTAAGTGAAGCAGCAAGAGTAGTCCAGTCAGAAGTAGATGTAGTGAAGGGTGCCGATGCAATTATACTTGCAGTTAAGCCCTACGCTTATGAAGCTGTAATAGAAAAAATAAAAGATGAAGTAAGGAATCAAATAATTATTTCTATTACTTCAGCCTTTGACCTTAAAAAACTTGAAGAGTGCCTTCCGAATAAAAAACTTATGATGGCACTTCCAAATACACCGGCAAAAATTTTAAATTCTATGACAGGAATTTGTCCAGGCAAAAATATTTCAGAAGAAGAAGTTAGTGAGATAAGAAAAATCTTATCAAGCTTTGGCGAAACTGAAATTGTGGAAGAGAAAAACATAAAAATTTATGAGGCAGTATCAGGTTGTATGCCTGCCTATGTCTATATGTACATTGAAGCAGCAGCAGACGTAGCAGTTTCTTATGGAATGAAAAGGGATATGGCTTACAGGGTTATATCTCAAGCAGTTGCTGGCTCAGCAAAAATGGTGAGAGAGTCTGGCATTCACCCAGGTGAATTAAAGGATCAAGTTACAACACCAGGTGGCACAACTATTAAGGGAGTAAAATCTTTAGAAAGGGATGGATTTAGGTCTGCAATTATAAACGCAGTGGATTCTATTATGAATAAATAGGAGGTCATTATGAAAGATTTATTGGTATTTTTGGCAGAAGGTTTTGAAGAAGTTGAAACTCTTACAATTGTTGATGTCCTTAGGAGGGCAGACCTAAAGGTCGAAACAGTTTCAGTCAAGGACAGACTTGAAGTAAAGGGAGCTCACGATGTTAAAGTTCTCGCTGATAAGACTTTTGATGAAATTAACATCGAAGACTACAGGGCAATGTATATCCCAGGAGGTCAACCTGGTGCTACTAATCTCATGAATGACAAAAAAGTTCTTGAGTGTGCCCATGTATTTAATGACGAAGGTAAAGAAGTAATAGCAATTTGTGCAGGCCCACAAGTTCTTGATGCAGCAGGACTTTTAAAAGATGGAAAGTTCACTTGCTACCCAGGATTTGAAAATAGATTGAAGGTGAAGGACCCACAAGATGCAGCAGTAGTTATTGAAGAAAATATAATTACAGCTATGGGACCAGCCCTTGCAATCCTACTTGGAGTTAAGTTAGTTGAAGTTTTAGCTTCAAAGGAAAAGGCAGAAGAAGTTGCAGAAGGCCTACTACTTCCAAAACTTAAAAAATTTATTTAAGATTAGAAAATGTGCCAGAGAAATCTGGTGCATTTTTTTGTTTTATTAATACTTATTAATACATATTAAGACTATAGCTAACTTCTTTTCCTTTTATTACCAATATACTAGTGTTATAATGATTGTAACTTAAGAAATCTTAGTAAGTGGGCTTTTGGCCTATTTTTATTTATTGCAAAAAAAACTGGAGGACAAATGTTCGCAAAACTTATTTTAAAGAGGGGGAAGTCAGCCAAGGGTTATGACAGAGAAAAGATCTCTAATGAGACATCCTTTCTCGGACTTATATCAAATATAATTGCAGCAGCCTTAAAGGTTATTCTATATATCTTTACAGGTTCAATTTCAATTTTATCTGATGCAGTTAACAACATCACAGACTGTGTCAGCTCAATTATTTCTATTTTAGGAATAAAACTTGCTGCCAAACCAAAAGACAAGGACCACCCCTATGGACATGGGAGACTTGAGTATTTGATCTCTCTTGTAGTTTCTGGTATCGTACTTTCCGTTGGTTTTCAATTTTTGAAGACTTCTGTGGGAAAGATCCTTCATCCAGTAACCATTTCCTATCCAAAGTCCACCCTTGCGATTTTGCTTATGACTGTGGTAATAAAATTTTGGCAGGCTTCACTTTATTCAAAGGTTGCAAAAGAGATTGACTCTGTAACCCTAATGGCACAAGAGAAGGATTCACTAAGTGATACTCTTATAACTTCTGTAGTAATTGTTTCTATTGTAATAGAAAAATTCACAGGCAAGATTTTGGATGGCTATGTTGGTTTAATAGTTGCTTTATTTATTTTGTACACAGCCATCTCACTTATATACGAAACAATTTCAATTATACTTGGTCGTGGTCTTAGCGACGAGACTAAGCACGAGATAAAGTCCAAGGTTTCCACTTACGAGGGCATATCTAATGTCCACAATATTATGGTGACAGACTTTGGACCTGACAATATAGTTGTAATTATTGATGCAGTATTAGATTATAATCTGACCTTAGAAGAGGCCCACAATATTGTAGACAAGGTTGAGAGGGAAATTTCTGACTTACTAGGGATAAGATTAATAATTCATCCAGAACCAAGAGGAAGTGGAAGTAAGATTATCAATTCTATTTCTAAAGATTTGAGAAAAATTGTGAGGGAGTCACTTAACATTTACTCTTTCCATGATATAGTCCTTGAAGACAAGAAAGTTTATATAGACATTGATTACAATGGCGATTTGGTAAAGAAGAGAGAAGAAAAGGATACTCTGAAAAAAGAGATAATAGATAAATTAAAATCCATCTACCCAGATTACGAATTTGAAATTAAACTAGATGCGATTTTTTAGGAGGAATATATGAAGGCTTTAGTTGTAGGCGCCGGAAAATTAGGATATAGACTTGCAGCTGCATTATTAGATGAAGAATATGAGGTTACTGTAGTCGATAACAATGAAGATGTAATTGAAAACATATCAAATTCATTAGATGTTTTTAGTATTTGTGCAAATGCTTTGGACTTTGGTGTATTGGAAGAACTTGATATTTCTCTATTTGACTATGTTGTTGCAACTACAACAAATGACGAGGCCAATGTTATTCTCTGTACAATTTCCAAAAAACTTGGAGCTAAGTATGCCATTGCAAGGGTAAGGGACCCTGAGTATAGAAAGCACCTTGACTTCATATCAGAAGAACTTGAAATAGATAAGATTATAAACCCTGACAATGCAACAGCAAGATCAATCTTCAAATACTTAATGAAGAGATACCAACTTTATTCCGATGAGTTTGCAGGCGGAAAAATTTCTCTTGTTGAATTTAACATAGACAATGACCCAAGCTTTGTTAACAAAAAAATCATGGAGATTGATAGTATTAACGACCTTCTTATTGCTGCCATATCAAGAAGTGGCGATGCAATTATACCTAATGGTCGTACTATCCTTGAAGAAAATGACGTTATCATCCTTGCAGGTAAGTCTGAAAATATTGAGGCCTTTGACAAGGATCACACAGGTGTAAATAGGACAAGGGCCCTTAGGAGTACCATGATACTTGGAGGAGGTAAGACTGGACTTTACCTTGCCATGCTTCTCTTAAAGGAAAATGTTGAGGTTACTATTGTTGAAATAAATAAGGAAAGATGCCTTGACTTAAAGGATATGGTGCCAGAAGCCAACATCATAAATGGAGATGGAACTGACATCGCCGTACTTGAAGAAGAAATGGTCCACACTTATGACTCCTTTGTTGCAGCAACAGGCATTGATGAGGCCAACCTCCTCATGAGTCTTGTGGCAAAGCAAAGTGGAATTTATAAGTCTGTTGCAAAAATTTCTAGGACAAACTACGATAAGGTCCTAGACAAACTTGACATAGATGCAGTCTTTAACACATCCTATATTACAGCAGCAGAAATGCTAAAAGAAATTAGAGGTAAGAGCTCTCTTGCCCTTCACTTACTTTTAAATGGTCAAGTTGAATGTGTTGAGTTAATGATTAGGGCAAGCCATCTTGTTTGCGGTCATGCCCTTGAAGACCTTAGCCTACCTGATGGTACTTTAATTATCTCTATCATAAGAGGTCAAAATATGATAGTCCCTAATGGTAAGACAGTCCTAGAGTCAGGAGATAGGATAATATTATTCTCTATGCACGAAGTTGCCCCAAGGGTTCAAAAGATTTTTACTTCTGAGGGGAAACTAAAGGACGTAATTAAGTTAATTAAGAAGCGAGGAAAGAAAGATGAACTATAAGCTTATTTCCAAAATATTAGGCTATATTTTATTAATAGAAACTGCCTTTATGGCCCCATCTCTTATCTTAAGTTTAGTTGAAAGAGATGGATCGGCCTACGGTTTTTTAATCCCAATGGCTATAGCAGTCTTTTTGGGATTAATTTTAATTAATTTAAAAATAAAGAAGAACTCTCTATCTCCAAGAGATGGGATCTTAACAGTTACTGCATCCTGGGTCTTGGTCTCTATTGTAGGAGCACTTCCACTTTGTATATCTGCAGGTATGACTTACGTTAATTCCTTCTTTGAGATTGTATCTGGATTTACAACTACTGGAGCATCAGTTATCACTGGTATAGAGTCCTTTCCAAGGTCTGTTGTACTTTGGAGATCTATCACCCACTGGATTGGTGGTATGGGTATCTTGGTGTTTACTGTGGGACTTCTTCCCAAGCTTGGAGTTGGAGCCTTTCAAATTTTTAAGGCAGAGTCACCAGGACCAGTTGCTGGAAAAATAGAGTCTAGAATTTCTCAATCATCTAAGAGGCTATACATAATTTATCTTATTTTGACTTTGATATTATTCATTTGCTTAAAACTTGCCGGTATGCCAGTCTTCGATTCCCTAGTTCATACCTTTGGTGTCCTAGGAACCGGTGGATTTTCATCCTATAACGACTCACTTATGTCCTATAAAGGCAACGCAGTCCACTTTATCCTTGCATTTTTTATGTTTTTGAGTTCTACAAACTTCACCATCTATGCTCTGCTTTCCAAAAAGAAATTTAAGGAAGTTTTGCAAAATGATGAATTAAAACTCTGGATACTTATAACTGTTGGAGCTATTGCCTTAATAACTATAGACCTCTTCTCTAAGGGTTACTCATCACTTTTTATGGCCTTTAGAGACTCTGCCTTCCAAGTAACATCTATTTCATCTACCTCAGGTTTTGCCAATGCAGACTATGATTTGTGGCCAAGCTTTTCAAAGTTTATCTTGCTTATCCTAATGATTTTTGGTGGCTGTGCAGGATCAACTGGTGGTGGAATTAAAATAGTAAGAATTTCAATTCTTTTAAAACTAATAAAAAGAGAAATGAAAAAGGCAACTCACCCCAAGGCAGTCCTTCCTGTAATTGCAGATGGCAAGTCCTTGTCTGATGAGGTGGTCCTAAGTATAAACGCCTATCTTGGAACCTACTTTGTAATAGCAGTCCTATCCACAGGTCTTGTAACTCTTTCAGGAGTAGATGTCATAACAGGATTTTCTTCAGTTGCCACAACCTTATCCAATGTTGGTCCAGGCTTCGGAGAAATAGGTCCTACAAAAAACTTTCATTTTTATAGCGACTTTTTCAAACTCTACTTCAGCCTGCTTATGCTTTTAGGTAGACTTGAATTCTTTACAATAATGGCACTTTTTACTAGGGTAAGACATAGAAAGGAAATTATTAAATTATAATGAAAATTTTAATTATAGGTTCGGGAAAAGTTGGTTCGACTATTGCCAAGACCTTGAGTCTTGAAAAATTTGAAGTTGACCTAGTGGATAGGAACGAAAAAAACTTTGAAGAGATAACAAATAGCGTAAATAAAATAAGGGCGGATGTCTTGGAAGAAGACTTCTTCATAAACCACGACTTAAGCAAGTATGACTATGCCATCATTGTCACTGATTGCGACAAGACCAACCTAATAATGGCATCAATCTTCAAGGGCCTAGATGTAAAAATAATTCTCCGCCTCGATGAAATGGAAAATATTTCCGAAATAGGAATTATAAAAAACTCCCTTCCTAATGTTGTAAATATTTTTAACCTAAGTCTTGAGACAGCGAAACTTGTTACAAAGTTAATTGGGTCCACAAATTATTATGAAGCAGACTACTTTGGCAAGGGAAAGATAGAAGTAACAGGTCACTACATTGATATGGACGAGGAATTTGAAAACCAAAAGATAAAAGACATTGGTTCCCTTTCCACAATTCTCGTTGTTGGAATCCTAAGAGAGGGAGAACTAATCGTTCCTGATGGAGAAACAGTCTTAAAGTCTGGCGACTACATCTACCTAATGGGTCTTTCCTTCGACATAAGAAACTTCAAACACTCCCACTTTGAAATAAAAGAAAAGGAAGACCAAAGAGAAGTTGTAATTGCATCGGGGGATTACAACTTCAACAGAATAATCTCAAATCTTGAAAATATAAATTTAAAAATAATTGAACCAGATAGGGAAAAATTTGAAAACTACAGGCGAAACATTAACAAGGCCTTTGTTGTTAACAAAAAACTTAGAAACGACAAGATCTTTAAGGATGAAGATATTTCCAAAGATGGCGTATTTATTTCTATGACAGACTCTGACGAATTAAACATTGTACTTGGACTTCTTGCAAGGAGCCATGGGATTTCAAAAAATATTGTAATCCAAAAGGACAACAACTACGACACAATCTTAGAAAGCTTGGGGATCTATAGGGTTATTGATCCTAAGGTAATTGTTGCCAATGAAATCATAAAGGCAATTAACACAGATATGAAGGTTTCAATCAACTATATGTTTGGTGGCAAGGCCCAAGTTTATGAAATAAAAATTCCAGATGACTTTGTCTACATTGGCAAGAAGCTATCAGAAATTAATCTTCACAAGGAAATTATTATCGGTGGAATAATCAGGTACGACAACTCAGCAGTTATTCCAAGGGGAAATACAAAAATTGAAAAGGGCGATAGGCTTGTAATCTTTTCAACTAATGAAAGTAGGAAGGAACTTGAAGAGTTAATCGACCCAAGCCTAAAGAAGAGCATATTTGATTTTTTCAGGAGGTAAGTGGTGAAAGAAATTTTAAAAAATGATTGGCAGGAAATTTTGGAAGATGAGTTTGAAAAGGACTACTACAAGGATCTTAGAAAACTTTTAATCGACGAGTACAAACATTATAAAATTTTTCCAAAGGCTCAAGATATTTTTAACGCCTTTCACTACACAGCCTACAAGGACGTCAAGGTTTTAATCCTAGGGCAAGACCCCTACCACAATGTGGGTCAGGCTCATGGACTTGCCTTCTCTGTCAAAGAGGGTGTGGCAATACCACCTTCACTAAGAAATATTTACAAGGAACTAAAGTCTGACTTGGGACTTGAAATTCCAAGGACAGGCTACTTAAAGTCTTGGGCAGACCAGGGGATAATGCTCCTCAACACAACCCTAACAGTTAGGGCCCATCAACCCATGAGCCATTCAAAGATTGGCTGGGAGATTTTTACCAACGCAGTAATAGAAAAAATTAGCGAGAAGGAAGACCCAGTAGTCTTTATACTCTGGGGAAATCATGCCAAGGCTCGCAAGAAATTTATAAGGTCTGGCAACCACTTAATCATAGAAGGAGTTCATCCATCGCCGCTTTCTGCAGCAAGAGGATTTTTTGGATCAAGACCCTTCTCAAGAGCCAACGAATTTTTAAAAAATAATGGGGTCACACCTCCAACTTGGGAAGTTAAATAAAATTATAAATCTTAAGCAAGGAAAATTTATTTCTTTGCTTTTTTTATTAGAATTAAAGTTACTCTTTAAGAAATTTTTTATATCTTTGCTATAATGGAGGTGAGGTGAATTATGGAGTATTTAAAAACAAATTATTCAGATATAAAGGAAGTCATGATAGGGAAGGTCCCTGCAGTAATAATTGAGCCCAAGGAAGCTACTAATAAGACCATAGTCTTTTATCACGGTTGGGGATCAGACAAGGAAAGGCAAATCTTTAGGGGAAATATTTTTGCATCCTATGGTTACAGGGTAATTATTCCTGAAGCAAGACACCATGGCGAGAGAAATGTAGAAAAGCTTGACCACGAGGACAAGGATGTAGAAGGCGAATATATTTTAAAAGTCATTATGCACAACATCGAAGAGGCACCTTCCATCTTCAACTACATTGAAGAAAATTATCCAGGAAGCGAAATAGCAGTGGGAGGTCATTCTATGGGAGCCATAACTGCTGGAGGTCTTTATGCTTTTAAAAAAGATTTAAAGATGGCATTTATCTTTAATGGAATAAATAATTGGAAAGAACTTGTTCGTGGAGTCAACGAACTGAAAGGTCAAGACAAGATTGATGAGAGGGGATTTAGGATTAACGAATTCTTCTTAGATATGAACCCAATGGACAGTCCAGAAGCCTTTAAGGACAGACCTCTTGTTCTCTTCAACGGAAGGAATGACGATGTAATTAATCCAGCAGGTCAAGAGTCCTTTGTCAAGGAAGTTGAAAAAGTTTATGAAGACAAGAAGCTTTTGAACTTCAAACTTTTTGACATGACCTACCACCAAATAACAACGCAAATGCTTGAAGAGGCTATAAAGTTCTCAAAGAATCTTGGAGGATTTTAAATCGTATTAAAAACCAATTTTTTAATAATCTCTTAAAGAAAAATTTATGGCTTTTGTAACTTGAAAATTAAAAATCTAAGATAATTAAAATTATTTTTAACAAATATTTTTAAAAAGTTAGAAAGATTTGATATAGACTTCATATTATGGAGTCTTTTTTGTTTTATCTTTTTATTTATTGTACTTAAGTATAGATTTATATAGCGAAAGCATTGTGTTATACTGTCAATAATTTATTCAAAAAAGGGAGGAATAATTATGAAAGATCAATGGCAGTTTGCCAACAGTCCACTTATGTATATGGTTTGTTCTGTTGGTATTATCCTAGTTCTTTTCCAAGGTACTTATCTTTTGAGAAAGGCCCTCAAGGCTACAAAAGAAATGAACATGGATAAGAAGAGAATCAGAAAGGGAATAGTGACAGCTGGGATCTCCTCTATTGGACCAGCACTAGGTATTTGTGGATCCATACTTGCGCTTATAGTAACCTTAGGAGCACCAGTCACAGCCCTTAGGATGTCAGTAATTGGTGGAACTAATTACGAAACTATGGCTGCAAACTTTGGTGCCAAGGCAATGGGAGCAGAACTTGCTACCACAATGGACCCAACAGTTTATGCCAACGCTCTTTGGACACCTGCTCTTGGTGTAATGGGATGGTTAATCTTTATGATAATTTTTGGCCACAAGATGGAGTCAGTTAACCACCTTCTCACAGGTGGTAGGAAGGCACTTCTTCCTGCAGTTTCTGTGGGAGCCATGCTTGGAGCCTTCGCCTACTTTTGTGTTGACAACTTGTCAAAGATAAAGGCAAATCCAAAGGTAACTTTTGCAACTGTGTTTGGCTTTATAATTATGTTTATCTGCCAAAAACTTGGCAAGAGATACACTTGGTTGAAGGATTGGGGTCTTACCTTTGCGATGTTTATTGGTGCCATTGCATCTCAATTAATATTTTAAGGGGGAGAAAAAATGACAGCTTACGAAAAATTTTCACAATCAATCCACAAGTTTGGAAGACTTACAATGCTACTAGGTATGATTGCTGTACTTCTTCCACCTATGCTTATGACTTTTTACTATGGATATAACCCAGGTATAGCAGCCATTATAGCAGGTGCAGTTTCACAAATGTCTGTGTCAGGTGCCTTTTATTTCTCAGAGCCCATTGCTAACTATCCAATAATTGGGGCAGCAGGCCTATATATGTCAACTCTATCAGGTAACAGCGTTAATTTAAAAATACCTGCAGCAGTATCAGCAATTTCTGGATCAGGATATAAGCAAGGAACAGATGAAGGTTCAATGATGGGAACAATAGGTATTGCAGTTTCAATTTATATTGCAACATTTTTTGTAATATTATCAACAATTTTTGCTCAAACAGTAATTGTGAACTTGCCAGAACACATTAAAGAAGTTCTAACTCTTATTATTCCAGCACTTTATGGTGGAATCTTTGCACAATTTTCTGTTAAGTCTTTTAAGACAGGAATTTTTGCCTTACTTGTAGCTTTTGTTATGTCCAAGCTTGTTGCCTTAATACCTTTTAATGCAACTTTCCTTATAACTCTAGTTACAGTATTCTCTTCTATTTACTTCGCAAAAACTCAACTTGAAACTATTAATAAAAATTCATAAGGAGGAAATATGAAAGACTTTGAAAGAGAAAAACTCTTAGAAATTTTTGAAGACCTACTAATGATCCACTCTCCTTCTTGCAAGGAAGAAAAAGTTGCAGACTATATAATAAACTTTGTAAAAGAACTTGGGGGAGAAGTTTATCTAGATGAGTCACAATACAAATATGGTGGCAATGCACCTACAATCTTTGCAAAGTTTTTGGGTGAAGGAGAAGGAATAACTTTTTCAGCTCACATGGATGTTATTGAACCTAACAAAGATTTAAAAATTATAAAAGAAGATAAGATTTGGAAAACAGATGGCAATACAACTCTTGGTGGAGATGACAAGGGAGGACTTGCTGCCATACTTTATTCCATCTACTACATTTTGAAAAATAATTACAAGCACAGAGATATTTATGCAATCTTTACACCAGGAGAAGAAGTGGGAATGCTTGGTGCAAGAAATATAAATTGGGAGGAAGTCTATAAAAATATGGAGCCTGCCAAAAATATGATTGTAGTAGATAATGCAGGTTCTTGTGACAAGGTGGCATACAAGGCTCCAACATCATATACCTTTACTTTTAAGATAAGGGGAAAGTCTGCTCACGCTGGTATTGAGCCAGAGAAGGGAATTTCTGCGATAATGCTTGCGGCAAAAGCTATTTCTCAGTTTAAGATTCTTAGGATTGATGAATTTACAACAGCAAATATTTCAAATATCAATTCTGATTTCCCAACAAATGTTGTGCCAGACTATGTTGAATTTTCTGGAGAAATAAGGGGTCACGATAAAGATCATGTTCTTGAAATTTTAGAAGAATACCAACAAATAGTAAGGAACTTGACAGAAGATTTTGAATTTGAAAAAACTTTAGACTATCCAGCCCTTGTTTCAAGTGACATGGAATTTTCAAAAGAAATAATAAGGTCCTACAAGAATGTTGGAGTGGATGCAAAAGAAGTTATAATTGGTGGTGGATCTGATGCCAACTTCTTTGCTGACGAGGGATTTAACTCCCTTATAGTTGGTGTTGGGATGGAAAAAGTCCACACGAAAGAGGAGTACCTTGTCCTAGAGGACCTCGAAAACACAAGTAGGGCAATTATAGATTATCTGAAGTTAGACTAATTGATTAAAAATATAAACAAATAAATCCGTGAGATTTAAGTTATAAAATTCTCACGGTTTTTTATGTAGAAATTTTAAAAGGCAATGTAATTGTGGATAAATAAAATTAAAAATGGAAAATAAATTTGTGGATAGCTATTAAAAAGTATAAAAAAACCCACAAATGTAGATAAAAAAATAAAATTGTGGATAAAAATTTAGATTTTGTAAAAATTTGTAAAAAAAAAGAAGGCCGAAGCCTTCCGTAATAATATTATTCAACAGGTTCGAAGTCTGATTTTTCAGCTCCGCAAAGAGGGCAAACCCAATCTTCTGGAAGATTTTCAAATGCAGTACCAGCTTCAATGCCGTTATCTTCGTCGCCTACTTCAGGATCATAGATATATCCGCAAAGTGTACATTCATATTTTTTCATATTATTTTTCCTCCTAATAAAATTAATGCTTTTTGCAAGCTTAATAATATTATAACAAATTAATAAATATAATACAGTAAAATTTTAAAATTAATCAATGCCAAGCTTTTGGGGTTTAAAGTTGAAATTTAATGGGTATTCACATAGTGGATGGAGTGAGAAGTATGGATACTTTATATAGATTTAAGGGTTTTGTTAATAGCGATTTATCTCTAATAAAGAGCTTTTTGGATTCAGCCATTATGGATTTAAATCCCTACATTACTGACCAAGAAAAATTATTTGATATAAAAGTTATTTTAAATGAACTTGTCATAAATGGAGCAGTCCATGGCAATCAAGAAGACCTTAACAAGAAGGTCTGTTTAAAGTTAGTCTTAAAGGACGACTCTTTAAAAATTATTGTATCTGACGAGGGCAGAGGCGTAAACCACGACACCTCCTTGTACGATTGTGGAGAAAAAAAGTGTAACGGTAGAGGTCTATTAATTGTTGAGGCCCTTACTGACCAGCTTATCCTAAATCAAAATGAAGTCATTGCAATTAAAAATCTTTAAATAACTTGCGACTTATAAGTCCATACATATTTTTACTTAGGTCCTAGTTTATAATTTTTTTTCGAATTTTAATTTATTATGAAATTATTTGAAACCCTTGTGGGTTTCTTTTTTTATATCTTAAGTTGGGAATTCAATACACCAAAAAATGGCTGTCAAGCTGACAGCCATAAATTTATTTTATTAAAGAGCCTTTAGAACTTTTACAAGGTGGTCGTAGACCCTCTTAGTTGAAGAAATTGAAAGAGTTTCCTTTTGTGTGTGAGCTCCAACAGTGTCTGGACCAATGGAGATAATGTCTAGGTCGCTATTCTTCTTGTAGAAGACACCACATTCAAGTCCACCGTGTGTGAACTCTTCTTCCATTTCTTTGCCTGTTATTTCCTTGTAGATTTTCTTTACGATTTCTCTGAAGTTAGATTCTTTTCTGTATTCCCATTCTGGATAAGGGTTTATGAATTCTCCTTGGCAGTCATATTTTTCAACTATATCCAAGTAAATCTTTCCGAATTCTTCAGAAAGTGAAGAGGATGCAAATCTTAATGAAACGAAAACTTCTACTGCGTCATCAACTTTTTTTGCTATTGCAAGGTTTGATGATGATTCAAGAACTTTCTTAGCTTCATTTATGAAAGTGTGTGGGCCAGTTGGAAGTTCTAAGAGATAGTTTGCAAGTTTCTTAGTATCCTCAGCAGTTAAAACTTTTCCATCGTGAGAAATTTCCTTACATTCAATTACAAGTTCTCCTGCCACATCTTTGAACTTTTCTTTTACGAAGTCGATAGCTTCTTTAAGTGCTTTTTCGTCTGCTACAAGCACAAGTTTACCCTCTCTTGGGATGGCATTTTGTTTTGTTCCGCAGTTGATGTCAATTAGTCTTGCTCCATCAAGCTTATTAAGAATTTCAGCTATGACCTTGATCATATTGCCTCTGTTGTTGGCAATTTCCATACCAGAGTGGCCACCTAAGAAGCCATGAAGGTGAAGGTCAAAGGCCTTGCCAGTGTAAGCTTCTTCCTTAAAGACAAATTTTGATTTAAGAAGTTTTCCACCTGCAGATGAAACTGTTAGGACACCTTCTTCTTCTGAGTCGATGTTGATTAGGTACTTGCCTTCAAGATATTTTGCTTCAAGGTCTTTGGCACCGTGCATGTCAGTTTCTTCTGATACAGTTACGATTATCTTTAATGGACCGTGTTCTTCTTCGGCAAGAGCCATTGCCATGGCAACACCAATTCCGTTGTCTGCTCCAAGAGTTGTGTCGTTGGCGTGAAGAGAATCTCCGTCGACAATAAGTTCGATTGGGTCAGTTTCAAAATTATGTTTAGAGTCCTTGCCCTTTTCACAAACCATATCCATGTGACCTTGTAGGATGACCTTAGGTCTGTCTTCCATGCCCTTTGTAGGAGGGACCTCCATAATAATGTTTAGGCTGTCATCTTGAATAACCTTGTAGCCTCTTTCTTCTCCAAACTTCTTTAGGAAGTCAGAAACTCCCTTTTCGTTACCAGATTCTCTTGGAATTTGTGATAATGCTTCAAAATAATCAAAAACTTTTTTTGGTTCTAAATTCATATTAACCTCACTTTATAATAAGCTTGTGGTAAACTTTTTTACCCTTTCTAATAATAATTTCTCCATTCTTGAAGTCGTCCTTTGTGATTTCAAGTTTAGGATCAGTTACTTTTTCATCGTCAATGCTAACTCCGCCTTGTTGGATAAGTCTTCTGCCTTCAGAGTTTGTCTTGATAAGTCCAAGCTCTGTCATAAGGTTTAAGATTCCCACAGGCTCGTCAAACTTTGCAGCTTCAAATTCAGTTGCAGGTATGTCTTCTGATGCCTTGTCACCGCCAAAGAGGGAGTGAGATGCATCAAGGGCAGCCTTAGCGGCTTCTTCTCCGTGAACGTCTTTTACAACTTCGTAAGCAAGGACTTCTTTTGCCTTGTTTATTTCAGCACCTTCTAATTTTTCGTATTCAGCAATCTTATCAAGTGGAAGCATAGTAAGAAGCTTCATAAACTTAATAACATCTCTGTCGTCACAGTTTCTTAGGTATTGGAACATTTCGTAAGGTGTAGTCTTTTCTGGGTCGAGCCAAATTGCTCCAGCCATAGTCTTACCCATCTTTATTCCTGCTGCAGTAGTAAGAAGTTTAAAAGTCATGGCATAAACCTTGTCGCCTTCAAGCTTTCTAACAAGTTCATAACCACCAAGTATGTTGGACCATTGATCAGAGCCACCAACTTCTAGCTTACAGCCATGCTTTCTGTATAGGTATAGGTAGTCGTAGGATTGCATAAGCATGTAAGAAAATTCGAAGAAAGTAAGTCCTCCTTCCATCCTGTTCTTGTAGCAATCAAATTGTAGCATCCTGTTAACAGAGAAGTGGATACCAATTTCTCTTACAAAGTCTAGGAAGTTCAACTTAGTTAACCAGTCAGCGTTGTTTTCAATGTAGCCCTTGCCATCAGAAAAATCTAAGAAGCTAGAAATTTGTTCCTTAAATCTTCTTGCGTTGTGGTTAATAGTTTCCCTGTCCATAAGAGTTCTCATATCAGACTTACCTGATGGGTCGCCAATAGTTGTAGTTCCACCACCTAGTAAAGCTATAGGAACGTGACCAGCCCTTTGCATGTGTTGCATTACTCTTATTTGGATAAAGTGACCAAGAGTTAGGGAGTCAGCAGTTGCATCAAAGCCAATGTAAAAGGGAACTGATTCCTTGCCAAGCATTTCTCTTAGCTCATCTTCGTAAGTGCATTGGTCTAAGTAACCTCTCTCGCTTAAAATATCGTATACATTTTCCATAAAACCCTCCAAAAAAATAAAAAGAGCCCCGTGAACGAAAGGACGCATTCGTGGTACCACCTTTCTTCGCCGAGGCCTCAAAGATTATCAGACTCCAATATTGTAATTCAGCTTTCGCCTACTGTATATCTTCAACGTCTTATATTCATACTATTTATGATATAATAATCGAAAATAAAATAAAAGTCAATGGTGATGAGATGTTAGGCATAGATATAGTAGAAATTTCTAGGATAAAAAAACTAATGGATGAGAATGAAAATTTTCTTCACAAGGTTTTTAATGAAGATGAGATTGAAAGAATAAAAAAAAGGAAGGAAGCCTATGAGAGGGCAGGGGGAATTTTTGCTGCCAAGGAAGCTGTGGCAAAGGCCCTTGGCACTGGCATTGGAAAAATTTCTTTTAAGGACATAAAAATTAAATACAGAGGAGACGTCCCTTACGCAGAAGTCTTTGATATGAATTTTGATTTATCTATTAGCCACGAGAGATCCTACGCAGTGGCGGTTGCAAGAGTAAGGGGAGAAAATTTAATGGAAAAAAATTATGAAGAAGAAATAATTTTAGATGAAGAAATAAAATCCCTTTGGAAGGATCGAGATGACTTTGGTCACAAGGGAGACTTTGGAAAAATTGCAATCATTGGTGGGTCCATGGGGATGACTGGGTCGTCTTACCTTGCATCAAACGTAGCATTAAAGTCTGGTGCAGGTTTAGTTTACAATATAGTCCCAAGAGAAATCTTTGACATCATGTCCATAAAATTCATTGAGCCCATAGCAAAGACCTTTGATGACTTAGATGAAATGGAAAAATTCCTTGAAGGGATTGATGCCGTAGCCATGGGACCAGGTATGGGACTAGGAGCTTATGGAAAAAAAGTTTTTGAGAGAACAATAAAAACAGAAAAAAATCTTTTAATTGATGCCGATGGTCTTAACCTCTTGTCAAAAAATTTGAACTTATTAGAGGAGAGAAAAAATTTTACAAGTATCCTAACACCACATGAGGGTGAGTTTGCAAGACTTACTGGCTTATCTATAGAAGAAATAAAAAGCAATCGCAAGGCAGTGGCAGAAGAGTTTGCAAAAAAATACAAGGTCATCTTAGTCTTAAAGGGTCATGAAACAATAGTCACAGATGGAGAGAGAACTTACATCAATAGGACAGGCAACTCTGGTATGGCAACAGGAGGATCAGGAGACGTCTTGACTGGAATAATCTCTGCCCTAATGAAAGATTACAACTTGTTTGATGCTGCAAGGCTTGGAGTTTATGTTCACGGACTATCAGGTGACATCTATGCGAGAAAAAATTCAAAGACCAGCCTAAGGGCAAGAGACTTAATAGAAGGACTTGATGAAGTATTTAAACTTTTTGAAGAAAAGTAAAGCAATTTGCAAGTAAAAAAGTCAAAAAATTTTTCGATTAGTGTATATAATAAGGAGAAATGTGATAGAATGTTATAAAGGTTGCTAATAGGTTAATCTTTAATTCTCTCTTGCCTTAAAAGGTGAAAAATTATGATGATAAAAAGAGGGGACATATTTTATGCCGACCTGTCGCCAGTTATTGGATCAGAACAGGGAGGGGTTAGGCCCGTAGTTGTTGTTCAAAATGACATTGGAAACAAATATTCGCCTACTTTAATTGTAGCTGCAATTACATCTCAACTTAACAAGGCGAAGCTACCAACCCATGTTAATGTGAAAGCTAAAGATGTTCCGCTGCCCAAGAATTCTGTAATTCTTCTGGAGCAACTGAGGACAATCGACAAAAAAAGGTTGAGAGAGAAGATCGGTAAATTCGACAAGGATGTTATTGGAGAGATTGACGCAGCAATAAAAGTTAGCTTGGCGATAAAGTAATTGGGCAACATACATATTGACTATCTCGAAAGGGGTAGTCTTTTTTTGTAGAAATTTAAAATTTATTCTTGCGACCTAGTGGGACAATAATTATTAAAATTTAAGTTTTAAAAATTATAAATAATAGAAAAGCTCTTGTCTATGTGATAAACTTATTATCGGAGAGATTTATGAAGAAAGTAAAAATTTTTGGAGTTGAAATTCTAAACATTGATAATTCTGAGTGCGAAAATATTTTAAGGGACTTCCTAAGAGGAGATTCACTTAAAAAAATTTACACACCAAATACTGAAATCGTAATGGCAGCTAAGAGGGACGAAGAACTTAAGAAGCTTGTCAACTCAGGTGACTTAGTCCTTGCTGATGGGATTGGTCTTATCTACGCATCAAAGCTTAGGAAGAAGCCTTTGAAGGAAAGGGTCACAGGTTTTGACACTTCTATTAAGCTACTTGAGCTTGCTGATGAGATGGGACTTAACTTATATTTTTTAGGTGGCAAGGAAGGTGTTGCTAAGGATGCAGCAAGTGCTGTCAATGAAAAGTATAAAAATCTTAAGGTTGCAGGTTTTCACAATGGATATTTCAAATCCAAGCTAGATGGCGAGACATCTAGCGCTGAAGAAGAAATAATTAAAGAAATAAATTCCAAGGCCATTGACATAGTCTTTGTTGGCTTTGGCTTTCCACGTCAAGAAAAGTGGATTGACGCATGGAAGAAGGACATAAATGCCAAGGTCATAATTGGAAATGGCGGAGTCCTAGATATTTTATCAGGTAGGGCAAACAGGGCCCCGGATATTTTTATAAAGCTTGGCCTCGAGTGGCTTTACAGGCTTATAAAAAATCCATCTAGGATAAAGAGACAAATTGATTTGCCAAAATTTTTGTTGGCAGTTATGAGAGATAAAAATTCAGTTGAGTAAGGAGAGTAATTTTGAATATCGAAAATAAAGCAGTTAATACTTTGAGAATGCTATCTGTTGATCAAATTGAAAAAGCAAATTCAGGTCACCCAGGTCTACCCCTTGGTGCTGCACCAATGGCCTATGCTCTTTTTAAGAATCACCTAGTGAGAGATTCTAAGGACTTGGATTGGAAGAATAGGGATAGGTTTGTCCTCTCTGCAGGACATGGATCTGCTCTATTATATTCACTTTTTTACTTATTTGACTATGGTCTAAGCCTTGATGACTTAAAGAACTTTAGACAACTTGACTCGAGAACACCAGGTCATCCAGAGTATGGTCACACTAAGGGTGTTGAAGCAACTACTGGACCTCTTGGCCAAGGGATTGCCATGGCAGTTGGTATGGCTATTGCAGAAGAAAAACTTGCAGCCCTTTACAACAAGGATGACTTGAAACTTGTTGACCACTATACTTATGCCCTAGTAGGAGATGGATGTTTAATGGAAGGAATTTCTAACGAAGCATCGTCACTAGCTGGCACACTTAAATTAAGTAAACTAATCGTACTTTACGATTCAAATAAAATTTCCATTGAAGGATCAACTGACCTTGCCTTCTCAGAAAATGTTTGTGACAGGTATAAGGCCCTTGGTTGGGACACTTTTGTAGTTCATGATGGAAATGACCTAGATGAAATAAATGCAAAAATTGAAGAGGCAAAAAGATCTGATAAGCCTGCACTTATTGAAGTTAAAACAAAAATTGGCTACGGCTCACCTAGAGAAGATTCTGCAAAGGCTCACGGCGAACCTCTTGGCAAGGAAGACAGAAAGTTAACTCGTGAATTCTTTGGACTTCCTGATGAAGACTTTTATGTTGCAGAAGACGTGAAAGCCCACTTCCAAAAAATTGTGGAAGAAAATACTGCAAGGGTCAACGAAAAGAAAAAAATCGAAGAAGAGTATGCGAAAAAGTATCCTAAAGAATATGAGGACTATCTTGGATCCTTTAAGTTAGAAAAGAAGGAATTATTAGAAGACTCCTACTATGATTCCTTTGATAAGGACATGGCAACTCGTTCCATCTCTGGCGAAGTTTTGAATAAGATTGCCAAGGACAACATCCACATCTTTGGTGGCTCAGCTGACCTTGGTCCATCAAACAAGACTATGCTAAAGGGAGAAGAATATTTCACAGCTGAAAATAGACTTGGAAGAAATATAACTTTTGGTGTTCGTGAAAA
This sequence comes from Peptoniphilus vaginalis, assembly GCF_900176605.1. Taxonomy (GTDB): domain Bacteria; phylum Bacillota; class Clostridia; order Tissierellales; family Peptoniphilaceae; genus Peptoniphilus_A; species Peptoniphilus_A vaginalis. The sequence continues at coordinate 166,551 of NZ_FXLP01000004.1, read as the reverse complement.
TGCTATGGGGGCAATCACTAACGGAATCCTTCTTCATGGAGGTCTAAGGACTTATGCATCAACCTTCTTGGTTTTCAGTGACTACTTAAAACCAACAATTAGGTTAGCAGCCCTTATGAACATTCCAAATGTCTACATCTTCACTCACGACTCCATTGGAGTTGGCGAAGACGGACCTACTCACCAACCAATAGAACACCTTGCAATGCTAAGGTCTATTCCAGGAATTGTTGTAATAAGACCTGCTGATGGACGTGAAACTGCAGCATCACTTAACCTTGCCTTCAATTCAAAGAACACACCTTTTGTACTTGCCCTATCAAGACAAAATCTTCCACAACTTGAAAATTCTTCAAGGAATATTTACAGGGGTGCCTATATAATTAAGAAGGAAGAGGGAGAACTTGAAAAAATTGTAATAGCTACAGGTTCAGAAGTTTCTCTTGCCCTTGAAGCAGCAGAAGGACTCAAGGGAGTTCGTGTGGTTTCAATGCCTTCTATGGAAATGTTTGATGCCCAATCCTCTGACTACAAGGAAGAAATTCTTCCATCAAAGATCACTAAGAGGATTTCTATTGAAGCCCTATCATCCTTTGGCTGGCACAAGTACATTGGCATAAAGGGAATGGCAATTTCCATTGATACCTTTGGAGCAAGTGGAAAAGGATCTGAAGTCTTTGAAAGATTTGGCTTCACTAAAGAAAACATTAGAAGAAAGATTCAAGAATTTTAATAAAATATAAAAGGGGAGGGCGACCTCCTTTTTTAATTTAAATTTTTATTTGCCTTAATAATTTATTTTTAAAAACTTATTAAGAGCTTAAGAATTATTTTTAAATCTCATTAAGACTTTGCAATTTTATTATGAACTACAAAAATTATGAGATGGGAGGGAAAAATGAAACTTATAAAAGAAAAGAAATGGGCAATTGTGTTTTCACTTTTTGCCATGCTCTTGTGGGGCTCTGCCATACCACTAATAAAGACAACTTACATCCACGCTAACATCATGCCAGATGACACAGGTGGAAAAATTTTAATAGCAGGGATTAGGTTCTTTATGGCAGGTATCTTAACATTTATCTACTTTGGACTCTTTAACAAGGAAGAAGTGAAGAAGGAAAATATAAACATAAAATTCATCTTGGTCTTGGCACTTTTTCAAACTTGCCTCCAGTATATGTTTTATTATATTGGACTATCCAACACACTTGGATCACTTGCAGCAGTTATCCAGGCATCAAATGCCTTTATTACAGTTGTGATCTCTGTCCTCTTAATTAGCGAAGAGAAGTTTACCAAGAGGAAGCTTTCTGCTCTTCTAGTTGGATCTATAGGAATTTTAATCATCAACCTAAGGGGAGGGGGAGGCTTACACTTTAAGTTAAGTGGAGAAGGCTTTGTCCTTATAGCTACAACTTTTAACGCCCTTTCCAGCGTCCTCATAAGAAAGTATGGAAGAAAATTAAATGGATTTCTTCTAACTGCATCGCAATTTGCCCTTGGAGCAACGCCACTAATAATTATTGGAGCCATCACTCACAAGTCTAATGTGAACTTTGACTTCCTTCTATTTGTAATGCTATCTTACGGAGCCTTTATATCAGCAACAGCTTTTACAATTTGGACCTTCGTACTTCAGACTCACAGTTCCAGCGAGTTTGGAATTTATAAATTATTTGTTCCAATCTTTGGGACAATTTTATCCATCTTGGTCCTCGGCGAAGACCTCACAATAAATATTGTCTTGGGACTTATCTTCGTCCTAACAGGTGCCATAATCTTAAACAAAAAATAAACTTTAATGAGGGTGATGTGTACCCATAAAACTGGACACAATATTCAATTAACTAATTGTAGTGGATGCTAACCTATACTTTGTAGGTGGCATCCATTTTGTTTTGGATTGAATTCTTTCATTATTGTAATAATCAATATATTCCTCTATTGCTCTCGAAAATTCTTCAAAAGAGCTATAGCTCTTTTCATAACCATAATAAATTTCATTTTTTAATCTTCCAAAGAATGTCTCCATAATGGAGTTATCATAACAATTTCCCTTCCTTGACATTGATTGTCTTATACCATGTTTTTTAAGCTCATTCACATAATATTTATGTTGGTATTGCCATCCTTGATCTGAATGCAGTATTAGATTATTTAGTTTTGGAAATTTGTTAAATGCTTTTTCTAGCATATTGGATATTTGTTTTAAATTAGGGTGTAAGGATAAGTCATAAGAGATTATCTCATTTGTATACATATCAAGTATTGGAGATATGTAGCATTTACCCCAAGAAAATTTAAACTCTGATACATCAGTGGTCCATTTTTGCAGAGGTCTATCTGCCTTGAAATCTCTATTTATTATATTATCAGCTACTTTCCCTATCTTACCCTTATATGAGTGATATTTTTCCTTAGATCTTTTTCCGAATAGTTTTAACTCATGCATTATCCTTTGAACTCTTTTATGATTTATGACATAACCTTGACTTAGCAACTCCATATATACTCTTCTTACTCCATATCTTCCTTTGTGTAAGTTAAATATTTGAGTTATTTTATCTGCCACATGACTATTCTTAATTTTTATTTTATCAATTTTATTTATTTCAAAATAGTATGTTGACCTTGGCATATCAATAGCTATTAAAAGATATTTTAGTCTGTATCCTTTTTCTTTGAGTTCTTTGACAATCGCTGCTTTTTCGCCTTGAGTTGCGCAGCGTAGCGTTCTTCTCTCAAGGCGATCTCTTTTTTTATTATTTCATTTTCTGCCTTTATATATTCATTTTCTGCTCTAAGTTTTATTAGCTCTTCTCTTTCAGATTCATTAAGTTCTTTTGCTTTATGGTTATTTTTACTTTTCATGCTTGGATTTTTGGATTTACGACCTTTCTTTTTATTAACAAGACCATTATATCCATAATTTTTATACTTGTTAACCCATGAATAGAGTTGTCCATCATTAATTCCATATTCAATTGCTATGGACTTTATTGAATTTCCAGCTAACACTTTAGATACCATTTCTAATTTCTCATCAGGTGTCCAATTGATATTATTTCCATGTTTTAAAATTTCTGGTCCATGAAGTTCTTCTAACTTAAACCATATTCTAATTGAATTATGAAAGATTTTTTCTTTTGTTCCTTCAGGTGTATTGGGCCATTTACCTTCTCTATACAACTGTACACATTCTTTTTTGAATTCATAACTATATTTCATAAAAAATACCCTCCTTACTGGTTTGTCCAGTAAAGAGGGTACATATCAGGGCGAAGAGCCCTCTTTTTTTATTTCAATTCAATGCAAAATTAAAAGTATAAATGTTATAATGAAGTCGGGAGTGGTATTTTGAAAATTAAAAAAAATCACGCAATAATTTTAGCTTTGTTATTTATATTTTTAGGATTTATATATATTAACCATAAAAATTTTTCTAAGGACAGGACCATAGTAAGACTTAAGGGAGTAAGTGTTAATGAACCCATAAAGGACTTTAGCCTTGCATCCAAGTCTGTCTTTTTATGGGCTGATCCAGTTTTATATATCACAGACAGGGAAGGAAACATTGTAAAGAAGATTCAAAGGGAAGATGAAAACATTGAGACCTTCTTTGCCAACAACTACGCCTTCTTGTATGAGAAGGACCTTGGCAAGGTCCAAATGTATTCAGAGATGGGCGAGCTCCTTTCCACAATAGATGTTAAGGGCGACATCTTTAACATAAGCTATGAGAATGCAAATATAATTTTCCACGTAGTGGATGATAAAAATGAAATTTTATACTTAATGGGCAACGATTCAACTCTAACTGAAATCTATAGGACTGGCAATCAAATCTTGGCCCATGATGTAGTTGACGATAAAAATCTTTCTGTTGCAGAGATAAAAAATGAAACAACTGGTTACTCTTCTCTTGTTTATAATCTAAACAAGGGTGAAAAGACGAGCCAGGTCCTAAACCACGAAGTTGTCATGTACCTAAAGAGGGACAAGAGGTCAGTCTTGGCACTTACAGACAAGGCTATTTATAGGTTTATGAATTCTGGCACAAAATATGAGGACAGGGTGCCAAATATTTCTGACATCTTGGTAGAAGGCAAGAAGACTTATCTTCTTCACTCAGGTATTATCACTGAATACAATTACATCTTGAAGGCTGGCAAGAAAAAAATAATTGCAGCTAATGTAAATAAGATGGAAAATATTTCTGGCTCAATTTATGTCTATGGACCGAGTGATGTTGGTGGAGAAATTGGAAATTCGGGAGAATTTTACACAAGACTTGGCTACTCCCTAGACAAGATTAAGATTAATGGACTTTTGATTGGGGCTTTGAGAAACGGCAACCTAAGTCTTTATTCTGTTGTGAACACAAACACAATAAGAGAAGATGATAACAAGATAGAGACAACTTACAAAGAGGTGTGAAAGTGAACATAGAAAAGAACACAGGTGCTGTTGCAAGCGAAGCAGACCAGGCTCTGAGATCGACCTTTAGAGGTCTAGAGTCCTGGGAGAGGCTCCTTGTAGTTGCCCTTGTAGTTATTGGAACTTTTGTAATTTTAAAATTAATAGATTCTTTTATAGGTAGGCAACTTAATTCAAACAAGATAAAAGAAAAGGGATCCTACAATAGGATTGTAACAGTTACAAACTTAATCAGACGCATCATAAAAGTAATCCTAATTTTTATTGGGCTTACTATAGTTATGAGCGTCTTTAACATTTCCATCACACCGATTATTGCAACTCTTGGTGTGTTTTCACTGGCAATAGGTGTTGGCGCCCAAAGTCTTGTTAAGGACTTTATCAATGGTTTCTTTATAATTTTTGAAGACCAATATTCTGTTGGCGACCTTGTTAAGATTGACGACATTGAAGGAGTAGTAGAGGACTTGGGACTTAGGGTTACAAAAATTCGTGACTTTGACAAGGTACTTCACATCATACCCAACGGTAACATTTCGATTATTTCCAACAAGGAAAGGGCAAATGTAAGGACAAAGATTGAATTTTACTTAGATAATTCTTGCGACCCAGACTTTGTTGAAGAAAAAATTAAGAAAGCAATAGAAAAGTATAGGGACCATAAGGACATGGCCATGGGACCAAACTTGTGGGGAGTAACTGAAAATGGAAAAGACGCCTACAAGATGACTCTTGTCTATTACACAAGACAGGGCAGGCAATATGACTTGGAGTATGCTCTTAGGTCAGAGATTTTAAAAACAATGCAGAGAGAAAATATTAAGTCACCTATGATTAGGAATAAATTTATAGAAGGGGAAGATGATCATGCTTTACTATGAACTAGGCGATATAGTAACCCTAAAGAAGGGGCACCCATGTGGTGAGAACAAGTGGGAAATAGCAAGAAAGGGAGCCGATATGAAATTAAAGTGCCTGGGCTGTGACCGAGTTGTTTGGATGAGCCGCATAGATTTTGAAAAGAGAGTTAGAAAAATTTTAGAAGGGGACAAATTTATAAGTATTGTTCATCATAAAAAAGAGGGTGAGTAAAATGGACGTCAAAGAAGTTTACGAAGCTAGAGAGAGACTAAGGGGTCACATAAAAGAGACTCCTGTAGTTTATACACCAAACCTTGGAGAAGGCATTTACCTAAAGGTTGAAATCCTACAAGACACAGGGTCCTTTAAGCTTAGGGGAGCCTACAACAAAATTGCAACCTTATCAGATGAAGAAGCTGCAAGAGGAGTTGTGGCTTGCTCAGCAGGTAATCACGCCCAAGGTGTTGCCAAGTCAGCAAGCGAGAGAGGGATAAAGTCTATTATCTGTATGCCATATCACGCACCCCTATCCAAGGTCAAGGCAACAAGAAATTACGGAGCTGAAGTTGAACTTGTAAAAGATTCCTTTGACGATGCAGCAGCCTTTGCAAAAAAATTATCTGAAGAAGAAGGCTACACTTTTATTGCCCCCTTTGATGATGAAAAAATTATCGCAGGCCAAGGAACGCTAGGACTAGAAATATTAGAGTCCCTTCCTGACGTTGACATAATAGTAGTGCCAATTGGCGGTGGCGGACTAATATCTGGAGTTGCCCTTGCAGCTAAGTCCATTAAGCCTGACATAAAAATAATTGGAGTTCAAACTCAAATCTCACCATCAATGTATGAATCAATTAAGGAAGGAAAAATTATTACAGTCAAGGGTGGGTCAACAATTGCTGATGGAATTGCAGTTAAGACTCCAGGAAAAATTACTTACGAGATAGTAAAGGAATATGTGGATGAAATAGTTCTCGTAACTGAGGGAGAAATTTCTTCTGCAATCCTAACCCTTCTTGAAGACAACAAAATCATCACAGAAGGAGCAGCAGCATCTACAGTTGCAGCTTTAATGTATAGGAAGTTCGACCACAGGGGCAAAAAAGTTTGTTGTGTACTATCTGGTGGCAACATCGACGTCACTCGAGTTTCAAAGGTAATTGAAAAGGGGCTCTACAAGACCAACAGGCGAATGGAGCTTAGGATTAATTTAGATGATCAACCAGGACAATTAACTAAGATCTCAGGACTTCTCGAAGAAGAAGGAGCCAACATCGTTCAAATTTATCAAAACGTAGACCTAGTTGGAGAAACAATAGACTCTATGATCGTAAGCATTATTATCGACACCAAGGACAAGGACCACCAAGGTCAAATCTTAACAGCCTTAAATCAAAACTCCTATGTCTACAAGGCAAGATATAACGACGCCCAATTTTAAATTGTTTTTGACTTAAACGTAAAAATTTGAAATTAAAATCATAAAATTATTGAAAAATATAAAATAAAAATTGAGAGGCATGGACCTCTCTTTTTTGTTGACAAAAATTGCTGGTCTCTTAGACAAAAATAAAAGTAGATGAAAAATTTTTTATTTATTATAATGAAGTCGGAGGGATTATGTTAAATTCAGATAAAATCGCAAGACTTGCTAGCTACGCTCTCATCTACGAGGTATCCTTAAGTCCAAAGCCAGGACTTGTTAGCCTAATAGATGTGGGAGCCCATGATGATATGGACTACATGGACTTCTTAAAGTCATCACTTGTCCTCTACGACTACTTCAAAATTGCCTATGAGCTTGGAGAAAAATCTAAGGGAGAGGACTTCTTGGAACTTAGAGAGTATGGAAAACTTTATGAAGTCAAGATGAAAGAAGCAACTGGTGGAGCCAACACCCACAAGGGAATTATTTTTTCTCTTGGCCTTATGGTTTATGCAAGTGCAATAGAAATTAAAAGAGAAAATTTTTCTTTTGAAAGGGTTATTGACCGAGTGGCTTATCTAAATCGTGGCATAAGTGACGAACTAAAAGTTGAAAGGGCAGAGACTCACGGCGAAAAAAATTACAAAAAATATGGACTAAAGGGGATAAGAGAAGAGGCAGAAGAAGGTTTTAAGAAGGCTCTTATGGGACTTGACTTCTTAAAGGAAGCTGAGAAGAAGACAAATTTTGACTACGCCCTTACTGGTACCCTATTTTATTTTATGTCCCTTATCGAGGATTCAAACATAATCAAAAGAGGAGGGCTTGAAGGTCTTGACTTTTTAAAAGAGACATCAAGTCGTGTCCTTGAAAATAAATTGTACGAAAATGAAGATGGAATGAAAGAAATCCAAAAAATAAATGAAGAATACAAGAGGAGGAACCTAAGTCCAGGTGGCTGCGCTGACTTTTTGATTCTTACCTTGTATTTTTATCTCTTGGAGGGAAACATTGATTGACTATAGAGAGGTTATGAAGTTTGAGAAAAAGAATATTGAGAAATTCTTGGAGGGCTTCGACATAAATTATGAAAGGGACGTGGACTACACTCTTGTTGCCCTTGATGGCGACAAAATTATTGGGACAGGTTCTTGTGCTGGCAGGGTCCTAAAGTGCTTTGCCATTGACCCAGCTTACCAAGGCATGGGAATTACTAATGCAATAATCACAAGGCTACTTGATCACCAATACGAGATTGGCAACAAGCATCTCTTCATCTTTACTAAGCCAAAAAACATTAAGATCTTTACAGACTTTGGATTCTCTCTAGTTGAAGAGACAGAAGATGTTGCCCTCTTGGACAATAAGATAGATGAACTTCACAAGCTTTTAAAAAACATTGAAGACGAGAGGGAGTCTGGTGCAATTGTAATAAATGCCAACCCCATGACCAAGGGCCACCTCTATTTAATCGAAGAAGGGAGAAAGAAGACAGACCTTTTACATATCTTTATGGTGGAAGAGGACGGGTCCACCTTCCCCTACGACTTTAGGTACAAGATTGTAAAGGAAGAGTTGGCAAAGTTTGACGACGTCATAGTTCACCCAGGCAACGACTACATTATTTCAAAAAACACCTTCCCAACATATTTTTATAAGGACGAAAAGACAATCCTAAAGGCCTATTCAGAGCTTGATACAAAAATTTTTGGAAGCTACTTTGCCAAGGTCTTAAACATAAAGAAGAGGTTTGTGGGTAGCGAAGATAAGGATGTAGTTACAAAAAATTACAACGAGACTATGAAGAGGATCTTGCCAGAATATGGAGTTGAAGTTGTAGAAATTCCGAGGACAAGTCTGGACAATGAAATAATTTCTGCCTCAAAAGTTAGGGCCCTTTTAAAGGAAAGAAATTTTGAAGAAGCCTACAAGTTTTTGCCAGAAGCAACAATAAGGGCACTTAAGTCAGAAGAAGGACAGAGGATAATAGATGAAAGACTCTAAGATACTTGCCATGAATAGGATGCTTGAGGCAAAAGAAAAAAGATATTACAAAATCAAGGACCTGACAGAAAAATATGAGGCCCCAGTCCTTTCCTTTATGTTAAATATTCCTGGCGAAGACAAAAACTTTGAAGAAGCCGTGAGCTTCCATAAAAAATATGTAGAGAAAATTAAAAACCTTTTGGAAGAAGAGAAAATAAAAATTTTATTTGAAGATTACGAAAATTTAGTCACAGGCATGGAGTACCTTGCCGTCCTAGATGGTGATGGAAGACTCATAAAAAAACTCATGATGGAAGTGGAAGAAGCATCCCTTGGAGGAAGACTCCTTGACATCGACATCTACGACAAAGACTTCTCACAAATTTCACGATCATCACTGGGACTTCCAGAGAGAAAGTGCATAATTTGTGGCGACATAGCAAGAACCTGCATCAAGAAAGAAAGACACAAGATAGAAGAACTCGAAGAGAGAGTGAGGGAAATTATTAAAGATACTATTGAATAAACCCTTGAAAAATTTTTAAAAAAATCTAAGGACAGCTTATTTTCAAAATAAATAAGGAAAGGTAAAGCGGCCCCACAAATTAAATTTGTTACTGTAACAATTTTATATTTGTCTGAGATGGATAATTCAAGGCTTTAACATCTTGAATAAAAAAGCCTTCCTAGGGTATGATAGAAAAAAGGAGGTTTTTATATTGAAGAAAAAATATTTCGGACTTAACCTTCCAATGTTATTAGTTTTATCGATAATTGTTTTTATCTCAACATACATGGGAGTTTTGTCTAAAGATTTAGCGGGGGGCGTTGCCCTTATGTTCGCAATAGGTATCATTTTATATGAAATTGGTGAGAGGATTCCAATTTGGAACACTTATGTTGGTGGTGGGCTTGTTCTTGCCTTCTTGGGCTCAGCAGTTTTAGTTTATCTACATGTTATCCCAAAAGAATATGTAGAACTTATTTCATCTGTTAACTCTAAGCCAATGGGACTACTAAACTTCTTCATAATTATGCTTATCTCTGGTTCACTTCTTGGACTTAATAGAGAGCTTATGATGAAATCTTTTGCAGGATATATTCCAGCAATTCTTGGTGGGGTTTTAGGTGCTGCTATCCTTGGTATTATTGGTGGACTTTTCTTTGGAGTTTCTCCAGCAAACACTGTTTTAAAATATGTTCTTCCTGTAATGGGTGGAGGTAACGGTGCAGGAGCTGTTCCTCTAAGTCAAATTTATGAAAGAGTTACAGGAGATGCTGCTGCAAACTATTACGGCTTTGCTATTTCAATTCTTACAATTGCAAATATCTTTGCTATTATTGCTGGTGGTATTTTAAATAAAATTGGTAACAGTAAGCCAAGCCTTACAGGAGACAAGAAAACTCTTATGAGATCTGCTCCTGAAATTGAACAAAACGAAGAAAAGTTTACTACACAATTAAAGGACTACGCTGGAGCAATTTTAATGGGTCTTACTTTCTATCAACTTGGTAGATTTGTAGCTGATAAACTTTGGGATCCACTTGTTCCTTCAGTGCCAATTCACCCCTTTGCTTTTATGATTATTATCGTTGCTCTTGCTAACGGACTTGGAATTGTTCCTGGCCCACTTAGACAAGCTGCAAAGGAAGTTCAATCTTTCTTTACAAAAAATATTGTAATCTTAGTAATGGTTGGTGTTGGTGTTGAAACTGACTTAATTGAACTAAGGGATGCTATCACTTTTGGTAATGTTGTTATGGCATTTTTAATTGTTGTTGGTGCTGTTATTGGTTCAGGACTTGTTGGACACCTTGTTGGATTCTTCTTTGTTGACTCTGCTGTTACAGCAGGCCTATGTATGGCAAACAGAGGTGGATCTGGTGACTTAGCAGTTCTTGGAGCAGCTGACAGAATGGATTTAATTTCTTATGCACAACTTTCATCAAGACTTGGTGGAGGAATTATATTAGTTATAGGTTCAATACTCTTTGGAACGCTCATGTAGACGTAGGAGGGATTTTTTTGAAATTAAAAAAAGAAGCAATGGCCGGAACTCTTGAGTCAAATGATATTTTAATCACTATTGACAATGGAGAAGGCATATCTATTGAACTGGAAAGTTCAGTAAAAAAACAATTTGGTAAACAAATTGAAAAAGTTATAAGAGAAACTTTAAAAGAATTAGATGTAGAGAATGCAAAAGTTACTGCAGTAGACAAGGGTGCCTTGGACTACACAATCAAAGCAAGAGTAGCAGCAGCATGCTTTAGAGCAGCTGAAAGCACAGAATATAATTGGAGCTGATATTTTGAAAGAAAGATTAAGAAGAACAATGATGTTTCTTCCAGGAAACAACCCTGCAAACATCACTGATGCTCACATCTATGGCCCTGATTCAATTATGATCGACCTTGAAGATGCTACGAGCATAAATCAAAAAGACGCAGCAAGATTTTTAGTTTACAATGCACTAAAAACTTTAGACTACGGAAAAACTGAAGTTGTTGTAAGAATTAACGCCCTTGATACACCTTTTGGACGTGAAGATATTAAGGCAGTTGTAAAGGCTGGGGTAGATGTAATTAGACTACCAAAGTCAGAAACTGCACAAGATGTTAAAGATGTAGATGAAATCATCACAGAAGTTGAAGAAGAAATGGGTTGCCAAGGAAGAACTCTTATGATGGCAGCTATTGAATCTCCAACTGGAGTTATTAATGCAGTTGATATTGCTAAGGCATCACCAAGAATGATGGGTATTGCTCTTGGTGCAGCTGACTATGTTACTAACCTAAAGACTCAAAGGTCTAAACACGGTTGGGAACTTTTTGCAGCAAGAAGCCAAATTGTTTTAGCTGCAAGAAACGCAGGCATTGCTTGCTTCGATACAGTTAACACAAACCTTGATGATATGGATGCCTTTAGGGAAGAAGTTCAATTTATTAAGGACCTTGGATTTGATGGGAAGTCAGTTATCCACCCTAAGCAAATTGCTGTTGTAAATGAAGTTTATACACCAACTGAAAAAGATATTACGAAGTCACTTCGTATTATTGCAGGTTCTAAGGAAGCTGAAAGAAGGGGTTCTGGAGTTATTACTGTTGACGGCAAGATGGTTGACTATCCAGTTATTGCTGGCGCACAAAGAGTTCTAGACCTTGCAGTTGCAAGTGGAGTGCTAAAGAAGGAGGATATTGATGAACTATAATAAAAATGCAGTAGGAAGAGATATCCCTGAATACCTTGAAGGCATTGGTGAACTTGTTCCTTTCAAAGGCGAAGGCAAATATCTTAGAACTGATAGAAAGGCTTCTCCAAAAATTAGATATGGCAATAGAAGTGAGAAAAAACTTCTAGGTTCTATTGAAGAAGCAGTTAAGAAAAGTGGACTTAAGGACGGAATGACAATTTCCTTCCACCACCACCTAAGAAATGGTGACTATGTTGTAAATATGGTTATGCAAGTTATTGCTGATATGGGCATCAAGGATCTAACACTTGCTCCATCATCACTTTCACCATGCCACGACAAACTAATTCCACTAATTGAACAAGGTGTTATCACTGGAATTCAATCATCTGGACTAAGAGGAGAACTTGGAGAAAAAATTTCACAAGGTATCCTTAAAAAACCTTGCATCATTCGGTCACACGGTGGACGTGCAAGAGCTATCGAAGATGGAGAACTTCATATTGACGTAGCCTTCCTTGCAGCACCAGCTTGTGACGAATATGGAAATATGAATGGAAGAGTTGGAAAATCAGCTTGTGGATCACTTGGTTATGCAATTGTTGATGCAGAGTATGCTGACTGTGTAGTTGCAATTACAGACAACCTAGTGCCATTCCCAAATATTCCTGCTTCAATTGGTATGATGTATGTTGACTATGTTGTAGTAGTTGATGCAATTGGTGATCCAAAGGGAATTGTTTCTGGATCAATTAGATTTAACGACAACCCACGTGACCTACTAATTGCTAACAACGCAGTTAAGGCAATCAAGGCATCTGGACTTTATAAGGACGGCTTTAGATTCCAAACTGGTGCAGCAGGATCAACTCTTGCAGTAGCAAAACTTCTTCGTGAAGAAATGAAAAAAGATGGCATCAAGGCTTCAATGGCCCTTGGTGGAATCACAGGTTATATGGTAACAATGCTTGAAGAAGGTCTTATCGATGGTATCTATGATACACAATCCTTTGACCTTGACGCAGTAAGATCAATTCGTGAAAATCCAAAACACTTTGAACAAACTGCATCCTCTTACGCAAACCCTAACAACCCAACTCCTGCAGTTAACACACTAGACTTTGTATTACTTGGAGCACTTGAAGTTGACACAGACTTCAACGTAAACGTAATGACAAGATCAGACGGAGTTATCAACCAAGCAGTTGGTGGTCACCAAGATACAGCACCAGGTGCAGAAATGTCACTTATACTTGCACCACTTGTAAGATCAAGAAACCCAATTGTCAAAGACAAGGTTACAACAGTTTGTACACCAGGAGAATCTGTTGATGTAATCTGTACTGACTATGGTATAGCTGTAAATCCAAAAAGACAAGACTTAATCGAAAAATTCCAAAAAGCAGGAATTGAACTTAAGGACATCAAGGAACTTCAAGAAATGGCAGAAAAACTTACAGGCAAACCTGAAGAAGTTAAATTCTCTGACGAAGTAGTTGCAGTTGTAGAATACAGAGATGGTTCTATAATTGATGTAATTAAGAAAGAAGCTTAAAAAAATTCTAACTATACTCATAAAAGGGAGGCAAGGGCCTCTCTTTTTTTGTAGAATTTCATAGGGCCATAAGAAGTTGATAAGTTATAGAAAGTTAAGAAGTCATTAAAAATTATGGAGTCATAAAAAGTTATGAAGTTATAAAAATTTATGAAGTTATAAAAAATTGCAAGGTCACAAAAATCTACAAGCTTATAAATTTTTAATAATTGACATAAAAAATTTTTGATGCTATTATAATAAAAAATAACTCAATAAGAGGAAGAGTATCCTTTTTGACTGATTAAAGAGAACTTCGTTTGGTGAGAGAAGTAGAGGAAGATTAGGAGAACATGGTCCTACTTGAGGGTTTATCGATATTTAGATAGGCACGGGCGCGCCCGTTATAGCGATAGAGTATGATAGTACTTGAAGAGTCTTTCAATGCGAGTTGTAAGAGAATTAAGGTGGTAACACGAAATAGCTTTCGTCCTTTATGGATGGAAGCTTTTTTTATTGTCATCCTTCCTCAAGTACAAATAAAAATAGAGGAGAATAGAAATGCCGTTAATAATACCTAGAGATTTAATTGTTGAAGAAGTTTTACAAAGAGAAAATATTTTTACAATGAGGGATTCATCTGCCATTAAGCAGGACATAAGACCCCTTAGCATTGCCATTGTAAATTTGATGCCCAAGAAGGAAGAGACTGAGCTACAACTTTTGAGGATGCTTTCCAATACAGCTCTACAAATAAACATTGACCTTGTGAGGATGGAGTCCTACGACTCAAATAACTCTGACACAAAGAGGTTGAAGTCCTTTTACAAGACCTATGATGATATAAAAAACAACAAGTATGACGCCATGATAATTACGGGGGCACCTATTGAGACCCTAGCCTATGAAAAAATAAAATACTGGGACGAGCTAAAGACGATTTTTGAGTTCGCCAAGAAAAATGTCTACTCCACAATGTTCATCTGCTGGTCTGCCCAAGCTGCCCTCTACCACTACTACAAGATTGAACACAAGCTTAGCGATGAAAAAATCTTTGGAGTATTTGAATTTGACAAGTTAAAAGAAAATAAAATTGTAAAGGGCTTTGATGACAGCTTCTTGGTTCCAACATCAAGGCACACCTATGTTGACATAGAAGATTTTGAAGGCTTTTCTGACTTGGAAGTCCTTGCGGCAAGACCTGACACTGGAGTTTCCCTTGTGACAACAAAGGACAACAGGTTCGTCTTTAACTTTGGTCATTGGGAATACGACAAGGACACCCTCCACAATGAGTACATCAGGGACCTTTCTCAAGGCAAAAAGATCAGCCCACCAATAAATTATTATGAAGACAACGACCCCAAGAAGGACATAAAAATTAGGTGGAGGTCTGCGGGCAACCTCTTCTTCTCCAACTGGCTAAATTATTGTGTCTACCAAGAAACACCCTTTGCTATTGACAGCATCGAGGGCAAGTCAGTTTCAAAATTTGGTGGCAGCTCTCTAAAGGATGCAGGACAATTTGCCAAGGTGAAGAAAATTATCTTTTCCAAGGAAGATAGGGATGTAATTGTGGTTTCTGCACCGGGAAGAAGATTTAAAAAGGATACAAAAATCACTGATGAATTGATTTCTCTTTCTGACAAGAACTTGAGGATTGAAGAAGTTAGAGAAGTCATCAAGTCCCTCGAAGAAGAGTTAGAAGTACAGAACTTAACTCGTGACAAGCAAGTAGAAAAAATTAAAAACAGGTTCTTGTCCATAGCGGAAGACCTAGGTCTTGAAAAATTTTGGGATGACGAATTAAAATTTGTCTTTGATGAGATAAAAGAATCTAGGGACAAGGACTTCATTGTGTCTAGAGGAGAATACTTAAACGCAAAGCTACTTGCAAAGTATTTGAACTACGATTTTATTGATGCCAAGGACCTAATCATCTTTGACGAAAGGGGACAAGTTGACATAGAAAAGTCTAAGAAGGAAATACAAAGTCACATTGGAGAAAATAAAAAGGCAGTTGTGCCAGGATTCTATGGTAGCGACCAAAAGGGAAACATTGTGACCTTTACCAGAGGAGGCAGCGACTACACAGGTAGCCTTATTGCATATGCCCTTGATTCCAAGGTCTATGAAAACTGGACTGATGTAAATGGGATAATGACATCTGACCCCAACAAGGATCCAAATGCCAAGACAATTGACAAGCTATCCTACACAGAGCTCAAGGAAATAATTGGCGAAGGCGCCCAAGTCTATCAAGAAGATGCCATAAGCCCCGTAGCTAAGAAAAACATAACCATAAAGATACTAAACACCAACAACCCAGAAAATCACGGGACAATTATAAAGGATTAAAGAAAAAAGCTGAGAAAACAATACACCTATTAAGATTGAAATTAATCACCAAAGTAGGTTGAGTTTAAAACTCAGCTTTTAATTTAATTACTGAAAAATTGTACATAAGCAAGTTATGTTTTTTGCTATAATTAGTTGGCATTTATTATCGTTTAGTGAGTTTATAAAATAAATATTATTGGATGATATCAAATGTTATGTGGATTATTAGAGTAATTCATAAATCTAATTTTAGGAGGACATATAAATGGAAAAAAATAGTATTTTTTCAAAATTGGTATTATATTTATTAGTTTTTACGATGTCAATATCTATATTACCTATTACGTGTTTTGCAAATTCTTCTGAAAAGTCTTTAAAATTTAACGATGTATCAGAAAATTATTGGGGGAAAAATAGTATCGTAAAGTTGGCAGACAAGGGAATAGTTAAGGGATATTCTGATGGGACTTTTAAACCCTACAAAGATATAACTAGAGGGGAGTTTATTAGCTTAGTTAACAAATCATTTGGGTTTTCAAAAAAGTCTAGTGTAAAATTTAAAGATGTATTACCGGATTCTTGGTGCTATGATGCAATTTCAGTTGCTGTAGGAGAAGGTTATACAAATGGATATCCAGATGGAACTTTCAGACCTAATGCGAAGATGTCTAGGGCTGAAGCAGCTACTTTTTTGACAAGAATATTTATGAAAACAAATAGTGATAAAGTTGAAAGTAGGGTAGATTTTAAGGATAATCTTCCAGCATGGGCTAAAGATTCAATAGATTATGTAGTAGAAAAAGGGTACATGAAAGGTTATCCAGATGGAACTTTTCAAGCTAATAAAAGCATAACAAGAGCGGAAGTTTGTAGTTTAATAGATAATGCGGAAGCAGATATAAGAGATTTTAGAGTAAAAAATTCTAAGACAAATGAAGATATTAATAAGAAATTAGAAAAGGATAAAAAAGAGAATAATGCTGATGGGTACAAATCAAGCCATTCTAATAATAAATCTAATTCTAACAATAAGGGTACTATTAACATAGAAAATGAATCGAAAGAAAATAATAATGAAGAATCTGAACATTCTGTAACACCAAGTAATCCAAATAAATCAGAAGATTCATCTAATCCTTTATCCCTGGTTCAAGTTGATAAAAACTTTTTTATTTTTGATGTAAAAGATTCAGATAATAAAGATGATATAAAAAATATCTTAAAAGAAAAGTACTTATCTTCCGATAAATATTTTATTGGAAAAATTTTCAAAGATAATTCAAAAGTTTTACTATATGCTGACAATATTAAAATAAAATGCAAAAAAGACACTAATCAGTTACCAGAAACGATAAGTGGTATTTATATGGGCAAAGAGAATGAGTTTGTTCCTTATGATGAAAAAAACAATAATGTAGATATAACACTTTTTGTTGGTAATGTTAAACTTGATAAACCATTTGAAACAAGTAAGATTGTTTTAGGTTTCAAAGGTAATAATGTTAATGGCGGATTGGATTTGTATAATTCTACAAAAATAATAAATGGATTAAATTTTAATCTTGAGAAAGCGCCTAAAGAAAGTATGATATATGATTCAGCTATAAGTCAATCAAGTAAGAATGGTAAAAATGCGATATCAGACCTTGAAATTATAAACAATACATTTGATTTTGGTAAAAATACAGCAAACGCTAAAAATGCCATAAAAATTATGAGTACCTTAAATCAAGGCTTTTTAAAGATAAATAATAATATTATAAAAGGTACTGGAGCGGATATTAATAGTAAGCAATACAATTCATCTGCAATATCAATTAACAAAGCCACTGGTAATGATACATTAACAGAAATAATAGGAAATAAAATTTCAGATTATGCTTATCATGGTATAGGGGTTACTGTAAAAGAAAATGCAAGCTTAACTGTAGAAGATAATATTTTGGATAATATTGGTCAAAATGGAATTGATATAACACTATTTGGCAAAGGAAAAGAAATAAATATAAAGAACAATATTATTTCTAAATATGGTTCTAAAGAAATAATGAGCAAAGAAAAATTTAGTGACCCTCTAGAAAAGCCTTCTAATAAATTTGAAGTAGGGCTTGGAATTGGCTACACTGAAAAATCGGTATATGGTGTAAAAATAAATAATCAATACTATAACGATAAGAACAAGTTATTAAAAGATTTATTTATGGTTAATACAATACAAGAAAAGGAATTAAATGATAAAAATCAAGGAGTATTAAATTGCACACCTATATACTTTAAATACGAAAGTAGGTTTAAGAATCCTATTGAAGAACTTAATAAGGAATATTCTCGTCTTCAAAAAGAGGATTTAGTAATTGTAAAAGATGATGATAATGATTTAACGATACCGAGTGAAGATATTAAAAGTAAAAAAATCAAATCCTTAAAGATTGTTGGCAATGGTAGCGGAAAGGTTAAAATAAATCCATCCTTGATTATTTCAGATAACTTAACGATAGATCTACCTAATGCTAATTTACAAAACAATGCAAATATTGATAAAGAAAAAGTTAATATTCTAAAAATTAGAGATAATGACTATTCTAGTTTTTCGATAAAGCCAGAATTTACAGAAATAACTTTTAAAGATGCCACAGAACTTCCAATAGAGATTTCTAGTATTAAGAATAAATCTGGAGAAGATGTAACAAAAGAAAAATCACGAATTAAAGATAATATTAAAGTATTTGTTAATGATAAAGAAACAAATGATTTTAAAGTTAATGATGAAGAAGATAAAGTTATTTTAGGGGAAAATTTATTAAATAATATTTTGGAAAATTGTATAGTTAAGTTGGAATATACTGATGTGCAAAACAATATTTCAAAATTACAAAAGACTTTTTATATTTCAGTTAAAAATAAATCATCAATGCAAGCGGATTTTGTAAATAATAAAGCTACTATTTATGAGAGATTTGCACCTGAAGAAGGATTAAAAGTAAAAATAAATTCGGTAAAAAATTCTAAAGGAGAAAGCGTTGATGTATCGAGAATAAATTTAGCGAAAGGATTAAAAATTAAGTTATCTTACAATAATTTAAGAGAAAATGATTTTTCTGTAGATGGGAATATAATCACGATAAAAAAATCATTTTTAGATAAAATATCAGCTCCAGTATATGGATCATCACATAACTTAGAAATCCACTTTACAGATACTGATAATAAGATTTTAAATGCAAAGGAAACATTAAAAGTAGAATTTTTAAATAATTCAACTGTGACAGTTACACCTTTAAGTACGCTTACCTATACGCAAAAGAAAGCACCTCAAGCTGGTATCGTGTTTGAAATAACTAGAATTAAAAATTCTAAGGGAGTTGAACTGAAAAAGAATGAAATTGATTTAGAAAGATGTGTTGATATTGAACCATTCCCAGTAGATTGGAAAGATGATACCCTTGAAAGACTTAATGATGGTACATTTAGGTTTAATAGAAAGTATTTAGATATAAATAAATCTAAGAACACAATTTCAATAAAAAAAGAATATTTAGATAAGCTAGAAATAAATGATAAAGATACTGAGTTTGGAACAAAACAAATTATTGTTAAGTATATAGACCCAAAATCAGGAATAAACTTTAGAAGTGATAAATTCATTATTCATATAAAAAAAGCCTTGAATCCACTAAGTGAAGACACAAAGATTACTTCTGAAAAATATTTAGTTTCTGATAGTACAATAAAATCAGGAAGTGAATTAATCAGTAATAGAACAAAAGTAGCTGATTTCATTAAAAATATTTTAAAAGAAAATCCAAGACAAGTAGTAAGAGTTTATGAAAAATCTTATATAAATAATGGAAGATTAGATGCTGGTAATGTTTATAAATATAAGAAGAATTATGAAGACATTTCAAATGAAGATTACTTGGTAGTAACTGCTGAGGATGGGAAAAAAGTTGGAGTATACAAAATAATAACTGAGGATGTACCATCTAAGCCTTTGATGAGTATAAAGAATAATAGTGTTATTTCTAAATTAGGTACAACATTCATAGAACTTGTTGAGAACACTACATTGGATAATTTAAAAAATTCTATTGAGCTTACTGAGGGTACAAGCATTAAAGTTTTAGATGATAAAGGATTAGAAACAAACAATATCAAAGAAGGCTATAAATTCATACTTGAAAAAGGAGAAACAAGAGAAGAAAGAGAGATAAGAATCAAGTATGCTAAAAGGACTTATAGAGCTTTAATCGTTGCAAATAGCGATTATGGAAATAGCAAGCTAAATTTAGTAGGTCCAAAAAATGACAAAGATTTGATGAAAAAAGTTTTTGAAAATCAAGAGATAGATTCTAATAGGTTTGAGAATATTGTTGTTGCTGAAAATCTTAAAAAGGAAGAATTTTTAGAAAAAATAAAAGAATCCTTTAAAGGAGCAAATGATAACGATGTAAGTTATTTGTATTACTCAGGGCATGGAAACAATATAAATGGTGTTAGTTATATTTGTACTGTAGATTCTGCGAAAGATAAGGAATCTCAAATAAAGGTATGGATAAGTGTCGACGAATTAAGAAAAGCCTTGGATCAAGTACCCGGAACAAAAGTATTGATTTTCGACTCATGTAATGCAGGGGGATTCATAGGTAAAAAAGTTGATGCTGTAACATCTCCTACACCAAGCTCATCAAGAAGTTCTAGAGAGTTTAATGAAAGTATTCAAAGAGCATTTTCTACATCATTGGGACAGGACCGTTCAATAGGATATTTAACAACGAATGAATATAAAGTTTTAACAGCAAGTTCAGAAGATGAATATTCTTTTGAAGATAAAAAAGAGGCCGTTGGTAAATTCACAAAAGTTTTATCTCAAGTTGCTGGAATAAATGGGAAAATATCAGGAGATAATGATGGCGATGGTAAGATTTCTCTTGAAGAAGCCTACGAGTATTTAGAAGATAATGTTGTGTACACTTCTCACATTCAAGCTTTCCCAAGAAATGATAAGTTTACATTATTTGAAATTGGACCTAAAAGAGAAGCCCTTAGCAATGAAACGAGTATATCTTCTACGAACAATGTAAATGGAAAACAAAATTTAAAAATAATCATAAAAGGGGATCAAAGATTAATAGAGTCTGGAGAGTTTAAAATTACAGATGATGTAAGTGTAGGAGAGTTTTTATCTTATATTGAAAAGGGAGATAATAATCAATCTCTTTTAATTAAGAATAAAGATGGTGGAATAAAAATAGATAGAGATAATTTAGTGTCAGGGGATAAATTAGTTGTAAAGGCAGAAAATGGTGATGAAATTGAATATAATATAATATTTGAACAAAAAGAATTAGCCTTAAAATTCAAAGATAATGCATTTAACATAGTTTTGGGGCAAGGAATTTTTGGAAATAAAATAAGTTCGGGTAGCAAGGACTTAGATACCAACTTAACCGTAGAGGAGTTTTTGAAATATATTGAAAATAGAGATTCTTTTAAAAGTATTAAAGTCTATAGTGGAATTATGTATGAACAAAAACTTAGCAATGAAAAGCTAGAGACTGGAGATTATATTATGGTTCAAGTAAAAGAAGGGGCGGTACAGAAAAGATATACTTTAATAGTTAAAAATGCAAACAATTAAAAAAATAACTAAGTAATTTCAAATAATAGAAAATGATCAAGTCTTGCACTTGGTCTTTTTTTATTTTTTCAAAGTTCCATATCTTTATGTTTTCTATCTTAGAAGTCTATATTGATGTATAGAGAATAATTTCTTTGCATTAAAATAATTTTAAGCAAATAAAAAAGGCCTGCCTGCGCAAGCCTTGTAATTAATTTTTTATAGGGAGTCTACAATTTTTTCTGTTAGGTCAATAACTCTTTCTGTGTAACCCCATTCGTTGTCGTACCAAGAAATAAGTTTAACCATTTTGCCGTTAACAGTTGTTAGGAGTGAATCGAAAATAGATGAGTGAGTGTCGCCAATAATATCAGAAGATACAATTTCGTCTTCAGAGTAAGCAAGGATTCCCTTTAATTCATTTTCAGATGCCTTCTTGATAGCTGCGTTGATTTCTTCAACTGTTGCTTCTTTTTCAAGTTCAAAAGTAACGTCTACTAGGGAGCCAGTTGGTACAGGAACTCTTAGGGCAAAGCCTGTTAAGATTCCATCAACTTCTGGAATAACTTTTCCAACGGCCTTAGCTGCACCAGTTGATGTTGGGATTATATTTTCTGCACCCATTCTTGCACGTCTCATATCTTTCTTGTGAACTCCGTCGTGGATGTTTTGGTCGTTAGTGTAAGCGTGAACAGTGGACATAAGTCCCCTCTTGATTCCAAAGTTTTCTAAGATAACCTTAGTCACTGGAGCAAGACAGTTTGTTGTACAAGATGCGTTAGAGATAATGTCGTCCTTTTCTGGGTCGTACTTGTCGTCATTAACTCCCATTACAACTGTAAGCATCTTGCCCTTGCCTGGAGAAGTTAAGACAACTTTCTTCGCGCCACTTTCAAGGTGACCTCTTGCTTGTTCTTCGTCCTTGAAGGCACCAGATGAATCGATGACAACATCAACACCAAGTTCTTTCCAGTTCATCTTGTCTGGAGTTTTTGATTCAACGAAAGTAACTTTCTTTCCATTGATGATCATTCCGTCGTCAGTGAATTCAATTTCACCAGGGAATTTTCTATAGATTGTATCGTATTTAAATAGGTGAGTTCTTTCTTTTAAAGTTTTTTCTAAATTTCTTACAGCTACGTGAGTAACTTCAAAATTAACATCGTCTCTTAGGGCCCAGATTCTTAGTGCGTCTCTACCAATTCTACCAAAGCCCATTATGCCAACATTTTTTTTCATAAAAACCTCCATTGTTCATTGCATTCTTACTTTCATTATAACATAAGTAGATAAAAGTGAAATTCAAAAATTATTGTGATAAAGAGAGGAACAGAAAATCTTGGCTGGGAACTTGATGACTTAATAGAAAAAACTCTTCTTGCAATGCAAGATAGAGAGGACTTAATCGAAGAATCCTTAAAAAATGAGTTAACTTGTTAAAAAAAGCCAAAATATCCTATAAATTCGTTGATTAGCAAGCCTTGCTGTGTTAGAATTTATATGTTATAGAAATTTAAGGGGGGTATAAGTTTGCAAACTTTATTATCTATTATAATTATTATTGCGAGCATAATTGTAATAACTGTAGTTGCACAAATGGAATCAGAACAAGCTGGTCTAGGAACTCTTCAAGGCGAAGAAACTGCTATGTGGGGATCTCACAAGGGTTCTAGTAAAAAAGATATCCAAAATAGAGTTGTTATTGGTTCAAGCATCGTTTTTGCACTTGCACTTATTGTATTAGCTGCAATTTAATTAGAGTTAAGGGGAGGAATAAAAATTATAATTTTTATACTTCCAATATTGGTTGTTATTGCAATTTTATTTCTATTAATATCTTTTTAATAAGTAAGTTGTAATTAAAATTTAAGGAGGATTAGAATGAATATGTTATATCTAGCTCCTATTGTCGGCGTTTTGGCACTACTATTTGCTGGTTACAAGGCTGGCTTTGTGTCAAGACAAGATGCCGGAAATGAAAGAATGAAGGAAATTTCATCTTACATTTCAGAAGGAGCTATGGCATTTTTAACAAGAGAATATAAGGCTCTTGTTGTATTTGTCGTTGTACTTGCAATTATCTTGGCAGTAGGACTTAAATCAATTCCAACTGCTATTTGTTTCGTAGTAGGAGCTATCTTTTCAGTAGCTGCTGGTTATGTTGGTATGAAGGTTGCTACAAAAGCAAACGTTAGAACAACAAACGCAGCATGGAAGGGTGGTCTAGGTAAAGCCCTTGATGTTGCCTTTTCAGGTGGGGTTGTAATGGGAATGTGCGTTGTTGGTCTAGGAATTATTGGTATTACCGGCGCATACTTCTTAACAGGTGGACAAACTGAAATCATTACAGGATTTTCACTTGGAGCATCATCTATTGCACTTTTCGCAAGAGTTGGTGGTGGTATCTACACTAAGGCTGCAGACGTTGGAGCTGACCTTGTAGGTAAAGTTGAAGCTGGTATCCCAGAAGACGACCCAAGAAACCCTGCAGTTATCGCTGATAACGTAGGAGATAACGTTGGGGACGTTGCTGGTATGGGAGCTGACTTATTTGAATCATACGTTGGAGCCCTTCTTTCAGTTATTACTCTTGGAGTTGTAGCTTACGAAGAAAAAGGCGTTGTATTTGGAATGCTTGTTGCAACAGTTGGTATTCTTGCATCAATTGTAGCTGCTTTCTTTGTAAAGGGAGACAAGAACCCACAAAAGGCTCTTAACGCAGGTGAATATGTAGCAGCTGCTGTTACAATGATAGCTTCAGCACTTTTATCAAACTACATCTTTGGAAGTTTTTCACCATTTGCACCAGTAATCATTGGTATTGCAGTTGGTCTAATAATTTCTAAATTCACAGAATATTACACAGCAGATGATTATGCACCAGTTAAGAGAATCGGAGCAGAATCAGAAACTGGTTCTTCAACAAATATTATTGCTGGACTTTCTGTTGGTATGATGTCAACAGTTGGACCAATCATCATTATCGCTATTGGTATTATTGCATCTTACCTTGGAGCTGGCGGAAGCACTAATCCAATCATAGGACTTTACGGAATTTCTCTTGCTGCTGTTGGTATGCTTTCAACAACTGGTATGACAATTGCCGTAGATGCTTATGGACCAATCGCAGACAACGCTGGTGGTATTGCAGAAATGTGTGAACTACCAGAAGAAGTTCGTGATATCACAGACTCACTTGACTCTGTTGGTAATACAACAGCAGCTATAGGAAAGGGATTTGCAATTGGATCAGCAGCACTTACTGCCCTTGCACTTTTCGTTTCTTACATTAACGCTACTGGTCTTAGTGGAATTGATATTTCAAAACCAGAAGTTATAGCTGCAACATTCGTTGGTGGTATGCTTCCATTTGCCTTCTCTGCACTTACTATGTCAGCAGTAGGTAACGCAGCATCAGAAATGATCGACGAAGTAAGAAGACAATTTAGAGAAATTCCTGGAATCATGGAAGGTAAAGCAAGACCTGAATATGCAACTTGTGTTGACATCTCAACAGGTGCTGCCCTTAAGCAAATGATCGTACCAGGACTAATCGCTGTAATTGTTCCAATCCTTGTAGGTCTACTACTTGGTACAGAAGCCCTAGGCGGACTTCAAGCCGGAGCTCTTGTAACTGGTGTACTAATGGCAATCTTTATGTCAAACGCTGGTGGAGCTTGGGACAACGCTAAGAAATACATTGAAGGTGGAGCACACGGTGGTAAAGGTTCAGAAGCTCACAAGGCAGCTGTAACTGGAGACACAGTTGGTGACCCATTCAAAGATACATCAGGACCTTCTCTTAACATTCTAATTAAACTTATAACTGTTGTATCCCTTGTATTCGCACCACTATTTGTTGCACACGGCGGACTATTCCTATAAAAAAACAAATCTGTTAGAGAGAAATCTCTAGCAGATTTTTTATTGCAAACTATATTAAATTTCTAAGGACTCTGTCATCTCTATATGGCAGAGTTTTTAGTACCATAAATAGTGTAAGAAAGGAAGTAATTCCTATCTTGCACTATTTTTGTATAATGAAGAAGTAGTATGACGAGGCTGTTTTAGGGTTTAAACATCCGCCATAAAAACTGTCAACTACCTTTTCATTATTCATATTCGGTTAAGCAGGTTGGGCAAAGCGCCCGTGTCACAAGCTAAAATGAGTGTAATGGTGCAGGTAGAAACTACAAAATAAAAAGAAAGAAGGAAAAAATATGATATCTGTAGGAATAGACATATCAAAAGAGAAAATAACAGTTTGTGCATTAGAACAAGGAAGCAAAATAATTTGGAAACCCTTCGATGTTTCTCTAAACAAAACAGAAATAGAAAAATTAATAGAGAAACTAGAAAAATTAAAAGAAGAAATAAAAATAACAATGGAAGCAACAGGAAAATATCATCTACCAATACTTTATGAATTAAAAGATAGAGGCTACTTTGTAACAGTAATAAATCCATTAAAAATGAAACAATTCTGTAGAGCATTAAACTTTAGGAAAGCAAAAAATGACAAGATAGATGCAAAACAAATAGCAGAATATGGACTAATGTATTGGAAAGAATTAGAAGAATACAAAATAGATAAAGAGAACTACAGAGTCCTAAAAGAATTAAACAGAAACTACCAACATTATATGAATCTAAGAATCAATCAAATGAACTACATAGATCAAACAATACATCAAACATTTCCAGGAATAAAAAAACTAATACCACATAATTCAGGAGACTTTTCAAAAGACAAACTATTAGACTTTCTAGAAAAATGGTGGCATAAAGACCTAATAATAGAAAACACAGAAGAAGAATTTGTAGAAGAATACAAAACTTGGGCAAAAGAAAAGAGATACCATCCAAATGTAAACAAAGCAAAAGCCATTTACAAAATAGCAGAAGATAGTATCTCAACACAACCTTCCCATAACTCAAAAATAGAAACGAATATCAGAGAAGGAATAAACCTGATAAAACAAATAAATCAGATTCTAAAAAATATTTTATCACAAATGATAGAAATATCCGAGCCCCTAGAAGAATATCAAGAAGCAAAAAAATTTTCAGGCATATCAGAAAAATTAGCAGTACAAATAGTAGCAGAACTTGGAGACCTAAGAAAATTTAAAAATAAAAAAAGCCTAATATCCTTCATAGGAATAGACGCACCACCATACGAATCAGGAAACTTTAAAGCAGATCAAAGAAAAATAAGCAAAAGAGGAAATGCAATACTAAGAAAAGTAGGCTATCAAGCCATGAAATGTATGATGAGTTCGAAAAATCCAGAAAACGAAATATATAATTACATGATAAAAAAAGAAAAAGAAGGAAAAGCCAAAAAAGTTTGTAAATTTGCAGGATTAAACAAATTCTTAAGAATCTACTATGCAAGAGTTATGGAATCAAAAGCCCAGAAACAAGAATTAAAAGTAGCATAAGATTTAGAATAACACTAAAAAGCAAGCCGATTGATTACACTCGGTTTGTTTGCCATGCGCTAATTTAATTACTCAAACAATCAAATAACCTGAAATTAATTTCAGGTTAAGCTTGACTTTTGTTAGCAGGTTTTTATGTCTTAATTAATAAAAACAAGCACAAGAAAAACCACTAGCCTGAGCCAGTGGTTTGTAGTTTTTATGTCTTAATTAATAAAAACAAGCACAAGAAAAACCACTAGCCTGAGCCAGTGGTTTGTAGTTTTTATGTCTTAATTAATAAAAACAAGCACAAGAAAAACCACTAGCCTGAGCCAGTGGTTTGTAGTTTAAAATTTTTAGCAATTTGTTGGGTCTAATAGGTTGTTTAATGTCTTAACGTGAATGCCAGTTGCATTCTTTGGAAGGTAGCCTGACTTCTTATCCCTATAAGCTGTTGCTGCTATGTCTAGGTGGACCCAAGGTGTGTTTTCTTTTACGAATTCGCCAACGAAGAGTCCTGCTGTAACAGATCCTGCTTGTCTACCAGATGTGTTCTTGATGTCAGCAACTTCTGACTTGTTTAACTTCTTGTAGTCTTCGTCATAAGGGAAGGCCCACATTTTTTCTCCAGCTAGCTTGCCAGCTTCAAGGACTTCATTGTAGAAGGCTTCGTTATTTGTAACTGCGCCAGTGTAAACTTCTCCAAGAGCAATTGTCACTGCACCAGTAAGTGTTGCAAGATCAATAATTTTTTCAGCTCCAAGATCATTTGTCGCATAGTGAACTGCATCGGCAAGGGTGATTCTTCCTTCGGCATCTGTGTTTGCAACTTCAATTGTAAGTCCCTTCATGGAGTCGATTACGTCGCCAGACTTGTAAGCCTGACCTGAAATCATATTTTCGCAAGCTGCCACTACGCCAACTATATTTGTCTTTGCCTTGTTCTTTGCAAGGGCATAGATTGTGCCAATAACTGTGCCTGCACCGCCCATGTCGCAGTGCATATAGTTCATGCCGGCAGGTGACTTTATGTTGTAGCCACCTGAGTCGTAAGTTAGCCCCTTACCAACAAGGGCAACTTTCTCTGTGTCGGCGTTCTTGTATTCCATTACAATAAGTCTTGGACGGTTTGTGGCGCCTGCTGCAACTCTTAAAAAAGCCTTCATTCCAATTTTTTCGATTTCGTCTTCTTCATAAACTGTTACCTTGACACCAAGGTCTTCTAATTTTTCTTTTGCAATATTGGCAAGAGTTTCTGGATAGATTACATTGGCCCTTTCGTTAACAAGGTCTCTTGCAAGGAAGACTCCGTCCATAATATTTTCCATCTTATTAAGACCTTGTCTTAATTTTACTTCGGGTCCCTTAAAGGCAGAATAGTTGACAGTTATTTCAAAGTCTGCTTTCTTTTCTTTAACGTCAGTCTTCTTTGTGAATTCATATTCACCTTGGCGAAGTCCTTCGTAGGCTGCCATAATAGTTTTCTTGTTGCACATTCCAAGGTCTGGCATTTTTATTTCGACTTCATGCTCTTGGTTGTCTCTTAAAATGTTTCCAAGTTCGAAGAAAAGATTTCTCACATCTTCTAGGTCTAAGTTGCCATCTCCAAGTCCCATAAAGATTTCAGATTCTTCTTCAAAGCTAGGAAGGTATAAACTTTCTTTAAACTTATAAGCGAACTTTTTCTTCTCAAGGTAGTCCTTAATTTCAAGTGGAAGCTCTTGATCTTTTTTAACGAAGTGGACCTTTAGTCCTCCTTCTTTATACAAATTAAACTTAATCATAATTCACCTCTTAACTTAATTATACATGAGATTTTAAAAAGGTCTAATTTAAAATATTTACAGTAAGAAGTATTGCATTACTATTTTTCTTAGATAAATTATGATAAGATTAATTATAGAATTTTAACATCAATTTGGGCTTAAACTTCTGAATTGGTGTTTTTTGGGTGGTGTAAAAATGAAAAGAGAATTAAAAGCATCAATAATGTTATTTGCAACAGCAATTATCTGGGGACTTGCCTTTGTAGCACAAGCAGCGGGCATGGAGTACTTAGGGCCCCTTTCTTTTACTGCTTCAAGATGTTTTGTAGCAGTTGTATTTTTATACCTAACCTATAAATTTTTTATGATGAAGTCGGCATCATACAGGGAAGATAAATTTGATATGAAGAGGACTCTCGTGGGTGGAAGTATTTGCGGTCTGGTCTTTACCCTAGCCATCAACCTTCAACAGGTTTCTTTAATTTATACAACAGCTGCCAAGGCAAGTTTTTTGACAGCCCTCTACATAGTTTTTATTCCGGTCTTGGGACTACTTTTTGGCAGGAGACCAAGTTTAAAAATTATAATTTGTATCTTCCTAGCCATGGTGGGTACCTACCTCTTGTCCATCAAGGGTGGACTAAACATTAATAGGGGAGACTTAATTGTAATCCTATCTGCCCTTGTCTTTGCTATCCACATCTTATTACTGACAAAGTACTCAACTAATACCAATGCAGTTTTGGTTTCCCTAGTTCAGTTTGCAGTTTGTGGAGTCATATCTTTAGTGGGAGCCCTTGTACTTGAAGACATAAGTATGGAAGCAATTTTAAAATCTCAAGTCACAATTCTCTATGTAGGAATCTTATCATCAGGAGTTGGATTTACAATTCAACTAATGGCACTAAAGGACCTAGAGCCAGTTGTGGCATCTATGATCTGTTCACTTGAATCAGTTTTTGGCGCCCTCTTTGGTTGGCTCATCCTATCCCAAGAGATGACTGAAAGGGAAATTTTTGGAGCTATAGTAATTTTTGTGGCAACTATATTTGCTCAAGTCCCAATAGAAACTTATATCGAGAAGAGGATAGAAAGAAAATTAGATAGGGGATAAAATTTCACAAGAATTTTAAATAGAATAAAAAAATTTTCACATTGCTAGAGTATAATTAAAGAGAGGTGAGGATATGTCACTATTTAAAAAAATTTTCCAAAAAGATGGAGAAAAATTAATAACAATTGATGGAGAATATGGCTCTGGGGCAAATGAAATTGCCAAGACAGTTGCCGATAAATTAAATTACGAATTTTATGACGAAAAACTTATAGAACTTACAAGTCTTGAAAAGAAGGTAAAACCCGAAGAAATAAAAAAAGATGATTCCTTCTTACAGGGAACCATCTACGACCTATACAGACAAAACTATTCCTACTCCCAAGAGGACATAGCAGTTGACGACGCAGCCTTCCTCTTAGATTCAAGGACAATTAGGGAGCTTGCAAAAAAGAAAAAAGTTGTGATCTTTGGCAAGTGCGGGGACTTTGTCTTGGAAGACTTTCCAAAGCTATCAGTCTTTATCTACGCATCAAAAGACTTTAAAGAAGAAAGAATTTTAAATACTTACAAGGTTAAAAAAGATAAACTTGATATAAAGATGACTCGCGAAAACAACAGACGTGCCAACCACTATTCTAGAAATACTGGAAGAACTTGGGGCGAGTCTGCCAACTACGACATCTTAATAAACTCATCTTCCTTTGACTTTGAAAGCATAGCAGACCAAATAATAAACTTGGCACAAAATAAAAAATAAGGATCCTGACGAGAGTCGGGATTTTTTATTGACTAAACTCATTTGATTGACTTGGAGTCTTATGAATTAATGAGATTTATATTTTTCAATTTCTTATCTATAAATTGGGGTAGACATTAAAAATAATTAAGAAGATGGTGATATGATGAAAAAAGATGATTTTATAATTAGCAAAGTGATAAAAAATTTTGGCATAATTTATTTTAATAGGCCCAATAAAATAAATGCTATAAACTTAAAGATGGTAAAGGATATAAGAAATATCTTAGAAAAATGGGAAAAGGACGATGGAATAAGGGCTATCCTCTTCGAAAGTTTATCTGACAGGGGTTTTTGTTCTGGCGGCGACTTAGTCCACCTCTACAAGGACTTTATCACTAATGATGACTGTAAGAATAAAGACGAACTTTTTATCAAGGAGTTTGCTCTGGATAAGTATGTAGCCTCATATAAAAAACCTATTGTATCCTATTGGAAGGGCATTGTAATGGGTGGTGGAATTGGAATTAGTATAAATTCTGACCTTATAATTTGTGATGAAAGTGTACAATGGGCAATGCCAGAAACAAGCTTGGGATTCGTCCCCGATGTAGGTGTGGGAAAATTTATCTCTAGCTTGCCTCAAGCTCTTGGACAATACCTAGGGCTCTGTGGAGGACGTCTAGCATCCCCGGACTTGATAAAGCATGGACTTGCTCATGTCTTTATAGATTCAAAGGATTATGAAAAGCTAAGAGAAAAGTTTTTTGATTTATCAGAAAAATATAGGGGACAAGGACTAATAGAGAAGTTAAGAGAAGAAGCAGAAAAATATAAAAAGGAAAGTCAGGAGACCTTTGTTGAAAAAAATTCTGACAAGATAGAAAAGTATTTCTGTAAGGATAGCTTAGGAGAAATTTATAAAATTCTAGAAGAGAACCAAGAGGATGAATTTGCAAGAGATGTTTTAAAGAACCTAAGAGGCAAATCCCAATTTATCTTGGCTTTGCAGTTTGAAAAATATTTTCTTGGCAAGGGCTTGACCTACCATGAAACTGTGGATTTGGATTTAAAAATTTTAAGACAATGCCTAGAGCTTGGCGAGATGGAAGAGGGCATAAGAGCCAAAATGATTGACAAGGACAATAATCCAGATTGGAAGCACAAGAGCCTAGATGAAGTAAAAATTGAAGAAGTAAAAAATTTTTTAGTTAAGTAAAGAGAAGAAGGGCAATTAAGTAGAAGGCCCTTCTTCTTTTATTTTAAATTTTCATCCAAGCCCACCACGCTTAGTCATAAATAACTAACACCAGAGGGCGAAATTCTTAAAACATAGGAAGTGAGTAAAAAAGCTTGATAAGATTAATTATTTTATTGTCACAAATATAAATTCTTTGATATAATTAGGCTAAAAAGATAGGGAGGAAGATTTTATGGACGATGGCGCCTTGTGGGCTAAGCTCATATTAATAGCAATACTTACAAGCATTAACGCATTTTTTGCGTCAGCTGAAATGGCAATGGTTTCAGTAAACAACAACAAGATAAAAGAAATGGCAGAAAAAGGAGATAAGAGAGCAAAGGCTCTTTTAGATATCTCAGAAGATCAAACGAGATTTTTATCCACAACCCAAGTAGCAATAACCTTGGCAGGATTTTTCTCATCTGGATCTGCAGCTACTTCTATTTCAAAAGTATTTGGAGAATTCTTAAGAAGATACGGGATCCCCTATGGTGGGACAGTAGCCTTTATTTTGGTGACTCTTGCCCTATCCTATATAACACTTGTTTTTGGGGAGCTAGTGCCAAAGAGAATTGCCCTACAAAATTCAGAAAAAGTTGCCCTTAAAGCATCAGGTGCAATTGCCTTGGCCTCAAAAATATTTTATCCCTTTGTAAAATTACTATCAGTTTCAACAGTATTAGTATTAAAGATTATGGGAAAATATTCAGAGGACGTAGAAGAAAAAATTTCAGAAGAAGAATTAAAATCCTATATAAAAGTTTCAACCCAACAAGGAGTAATCAACTCAGCTGGGGAAGAAATGATAGTTAACATAATGGACTTTGACGACAAGTTGGCATACGAAATTATGACACCAAGGACTTCCATTTACATGCTAGACTACGACGAGTTCACAACAGAAACAATAACAGAAGTCTTGAAGATGGGTTACTCAAGGATGCCAGTCTATCGTGAGAACACAGACAACATCCTGGGAACAGTTTACATCAAGGATCTCTTTGTTGAATACGCAAAAAATGATTACGAGTCCATAAACTTGGACAACTGTATCAAGTCACCTTACTATGTACCAGAAACCAAAAAAATTGACATGCTTCTAAAGGAACTTCAAGCATCCAAAAACTATGTAGCAATCCTAATTGACGAGTACGGAGGTTTCTCTGGTATGGTTACAGTAGAAGACATAGTAGAAGAAATAGTTGGAGAAATCGAAGACGAGTACGACAAGGAAGACCACAGCGTAGAAAAAATTGGCGAAAACGAATATATAGTAGACGGATCCATGGACATAGAAGACATAAACGATGCCCTAGGACTATCATTATATTCGGAAAATCACGAAACAATATCTGGCTTGATAATAGAAAAGCTTGGCTTTATACCAGACGAAAAACAAAAGAAAAAACTTAGTGTCAAGGCAGGCGGCTGCATCTTGACAGAACTAGCAGTAGCAGAAAAAAGGATAATAAAAGCCAGCATCAAAGTAATACCAGAAGAACAAGAAGAAGCCAAAAGAGAATATAAAGAATTCAATTCATAAAAAACTAACCCCCTAGATCCAAATGGATTAGGGGGTCTTTTAATGTGAAAGACTTAAATTAAAAATATAATAATAAATTACAGAGAATAGATTTAATTAAAAACTAAAGAATATCCTTCCAGTTTTTTGGAAAGCCCATAAAACTATAATTAAAGTAGCCTTGATACTTATCAAAAGTGTTTTCTAAATCTTTTAAAAGGGATTTCCACTGATTATTAGAGTTTAGAATTCTCTTTATAATTAGAAGGATAGGAAATATTTTGTTTTGTTTAGCCTTATATTGTTCGTTTTCGGAATATAAACGTGGATTTTCTTTTAGAGGCATATTATAGAGTCTAGTGTAGTGGGCACAAATATTTCTAACTTCAACAAGGCATAAAATCCAATTTTTTAAATATTTAGGGTCTGTATTATAATAATCAGAAATTTCTTTCTGATCTTCTAACTTTAAAATGCTGAATAAAGAAGATAAATTTCCAAAAGACATAAGCTCAACAGATACCCACAATGGAAATAATCCGTTATACTTTTTCAAGTGATGTTTAACAAAAGGTTTATTTTTTTGTCTATTAATTTCCTTATTCAGATTTTCGTTAATTATGGAATATATGCTTTGACCTTCTTTGGTAGTTTTATAAATAAAATTATTTTCGTGCATAAGAGCATCAGAACCATATTTATTGGATAGGTGATAAGCGATTTGGGTTCTAAGTTCAATTTCAATCTGCTCAATAGTCCTTATAATATTATTTTTAAATTGACTGTCAAAACAGTAAAGATTAAAAAGATGCTCTATACTTACCTTATCTTTGTAGTGTTCCTTATTTTCAGATTTTTTCAAGCCAATACCATAGCCTGAAAGTCTATAATAATTTACTTTTTTTAGAATTTCTTCTGCAAATTCATAGTTGGATATAGAAAGATTGTGATCATTTTTTAGTTTAATAATTTGATTTTTGTAACTTAAAGCAGGCTTTAATTCCATACAAATTCTCCTTATACAAAAAAGCCCTCTCCGTGGTCCGCATGTAAAAAATCTACATTAAGCGTGGAGAGGTTCTGTTAACTTAATTATAGCATAGGAAAAACTGGAGTCAAGAGTGTATATGAAAGAAAATAAGGAACCCCTACATCCAAATAGAGTAGAGGGTAGTTTATTGTGTAATAGTGAAAGAGGAAGTAGATAGTTACTTCCTCTTTTTATGTTTGTGCTAACTTATAAAATATGACATCTCATAACAAATTAAAAAATTTATTTAATGTTTAGAACCTCATCCTTGAACTCTTGAATTGTATAATTTCTTGAGTCTAGGCACTCATGAGCGCAGGCACGATAGATTAAACCAAAGCGTTTAAGCTCTGTGTTGACAAGTATAAGGGGATAATCATTGTTCCAATTGACACACTTAAAACCCTTAGATGTTAAGTAGCCATAGAATGAATTCCTAGCCTTCCTATCTCTTTCATAAACTCCGTAAGGAATAGAAATGGGTTCTTCCCAATAAGCTCCCCTACAATTTTCTTGATAATGTTCGTAATAAACTTCCATTAACATATAAACTCCTCCTTTAAAATTAGAGAAGAAAAAAGCACCCATCGAAAGATGGATGCAAGATTGATACGTATCCATCATACAAGCATTAGCACCTTGCCTCGTGGGTAGGTTGCTGAAGGGTCGATGAGCTTGTCTCTCGCCTTCTCTTTATGGTAATTTCATTTTATCATTTTTGAAAAGAAGGGTCAAAGGGAATTGCTTTTAAAATGACTCACAAAAGTGTCGCAGTTAAAGTTGGGAAGTTGTAAAAATTTATGAGTTTGCAAAACTTTATAAAGTCATAAAAAATTACAAAGCTATAAAAAATTACAAAGTCATAAGACAAGATAGACTCATAAAAATCTATAAAGTTGTGAAAAGCTATGGGCTTATAAAAAATCCTTAAGTCATAAAAAAGGACAAAAAAATTGCCGAGACGACCTCGGCGAGTAAAAGGAATTTAATTAAAAAAGTGTATTAAATAATCTGTTACCAGTTTAACATAGTAACACGAATAAGACAATAAGAAATTTAAAATATTTAACAAATTTATAAAACTTTTGATATAGAAGGGAATAAAATAATAAAAATTAATAAGAAAGAGGAGCTAAGTTGCTCCTCTGTGCTTTTGTAAAACTAGAATAAAAAAATTATTTTGCTTCTTTTGATAATTCTTGTGCTTTTGCTATGAAAGTTTTATAAAGATTTAATGCATCTTTATTATTATCTTCCATTATCATTGCTTCTGGGTGGAATTGTAAGCCTAAGAAGTATTTTTTATCAGTTCTTCTTATTGCTTCGATAGTACCATCAGGAGCTTCTGCTAAAACTTCTAAATTTTTTCCTAAATCTTTAACTGCTTGGTGGTGCCAAGAGTTAACTTCTACGTTACCATTTTTTCCGAATCCTTCAGCTAAGATGTTGTCAGGAAATACATTTATTTCATGCTTCACAAAAACTTTTTTATTTGGATCTCTGTGAATTATGTCAGTTGGATGTTGTACCATTATATCTTGATATAATGTTCCACCCGATAAAACATTAGTAAGTTGCATTCCTCTGCAAGTTGCTAATGTAGGCTTATCTTCTTCTAACAAAGCCTTAAGTAAGAATACGTCGGAATCATCTCTTCTAGGATTAATTTCTTCTAAAGTAGGAATTGGTTCTTCGTTGTATAAAGCAGGATTTAAGTCATCGCCACCTGTTATGACAACGCCTTGAACATCTTTGATTTCTTCTTTAGCTTGGTCAAGAGATTTCATTTCATTAAGAAATACAACTTTTGCACCAGCTTTTCTTAAGGCGTCAGCATACATTTGAGTGTCTATATCTACTTTATCCTTTGAATCTTTATCAACTTCATCAGTTGACCAAGAAACTGCAATTGTAGGACCACCTGCATTATCTTTTTTACTACAAGCTGTAAATACTAACATTGATACAAGTAAAAAAGATAAGTAGATAGATATTTTTTTAATGTTTAGTTTCTTCATGGTTTACTCCTCTCTAAAATATTGTTTTCTAGTTTTACACTTATAGTATATCGTTTTCATAGAAACAAGGCAATAAAAATTTTTTAAAATAAATTAGCAGACTACTTGCAAGAGTGCTAATGATGTTGTATAATTTAGATAGTCAAAGATAGTCAAACTAAATTTGACTATGATTTTTATTTTAATTTCACAAAAACGGAAACGGAAACGGAAACGGAAACTAGATAAAGGTCTTAATTTTAAATCTATTTAATTAACTTCTATTATGTTGCAATATTTTTTATTGGGATATAATTAGAGTGAGATTAAATGTTTATATATATGAGGAGGTTACATTTTGAAATACAAAGATTATTATGAAATCCTTGGAGTTTCTAAAGATGCAGATGAAAAGGAGATAAAGAAGGCTTATAGGAAGCTTGCGAAAAAATATCATCCTGACGTCAACCAAGGCGACGAGGTAGCTGCAGAAAAGTTTAAGGAAGTCTCTGAGGCCTACGAGGTCTTGTCAGACCCCGACAAGAGAAAGAAATATGATACTTTCGGATCTAATTATGATTTTTCATCTGGCTATGATTTCGACCCTTCTCAATATGGTTACACTTATACCACAGGAGGAAGCGGTGCAGACTTCTCAGACTTCTTTGAAACTATTTTTGGTTCTTCTAAGTCTGGTGGCAATTTCTCTGGTGGCTTTAACTTAAATGACATCTTCGGAGATTTCTCTTCCAAGGGAAGGGGAAGGTCCCAAAAGAAGGCTAGAAATAAATTTGAATCTGAGCTTTCTATTTCTATTAAGGAGGCCTTTGAAGGTGTGACAAAGAATGTTTCTTTAACTTACAAGCAAAAGGAATATGATGTCGCTGTCAAGGTTCCTGCTGGAATCACTAGGGGCAAGAAGGTCAAGGTAAAAGGAGAAAAGTTTGGTCTTCCTGGCGATATCTTGTTCAAGATCAACATCAAGGATGAAAAAGATCTTGTCCTCGATGGGCTTGATGTTACAAGGACTGTTAACATTTATCCATGGGAAGCTGCTCTTGGATCTTCTAAGACTGTAGAGACTCTTAATGGTAAGTTAAAGTTAAAGATTCCTCAAGGTTTTGTTGGCGGCAACAAGATGAGGATTTCTTCTAAGGGCTTTAAGGACCTTAAGGGAAATGTGGGGGACCTTTATGTGGTCTTTAATATTGTAAATCCTAAGGACTTAACTGAAGAACAAGAAAAATTATATAAGGAATTAGAAAAATTAAGTAAATAACAATTTTTAATTGATTAAATATATTGAACAAATGAGGTGTTTATATGAATTTTGACAAATTTACTCAAAAATCCCTTGAAGCCGTTCAAGGTGCATATAATATTGCTAAGGAATACGGCAATCCAGAGGTAAAAGAAATTCACATCAACTATGCCCTCTTAAATGACAAGGAAGGCCTTATTCCTAGGGTCTTGACATATATGGACAAAAACCCTGATATGTTAAAAAGTGACGTCTTAAAGGTTATTGAAAGACTTCCAAAACAATCAGGTGCAGAAGTTTATGCCGACTCTTCTTATAGGGAACTTTTCCAAAAGGCAGAGGACTTTAAGAAGAAGATGGGTGATGATTACCTTTCTGTTGAACACATCTACCTTGCTCTTTTGAATATGAAGGGGACTGATTCTTCTTCTATCTTTAATAAGAACAAGATTGATGCGGATGGATTTTTAAATGCCCTTAAAAAAATCAGGGGCAACCAACACGTTACTACTGACAACCCAGAAGGAACTTACGACGCTCTTAAAAAGTATGGTCAAGATTTAACTGAACTTGCTCGTGAAGGCAAGCTTGACCCAGTTATTGGTCGTGACGAAGAAGTTCGTAACGTAATCAGGATTCTTTCTCGTAGGACTAAGAACAACCCAGTTCTAATTGGTCCTCCTGGAGTTGGTAAGACTGCCATTGCTGGTGGACTTGCTCAAAGAATTGTCTCTGAAGACGTGCCAGAAGGCTTAAAAAACAAAACTGTCTTTTCACTTGATATGGGGGCCCTAATTGCTGGTGCAAAATATCGTGGTGAATTTGAAGAAAGATTAAAGGCTGTTTTAAATGAAGTCTTAAAATCCAATGGAGATATAATTTTATTTATCGACGAAATCCACAATATTGTGGGAGCAGGCAAGACTGATGGTGCTATGGACGCATCTAACCTTTTAAAGCCAATGCTTGCTCGTGGTGAACTTCACGCTATTGGGGCAACAACTCTTGACGAGTACAGAAAGTACATCGAAAAGGACCCTGCCCTTGAAAGAAGATTCCAAAAGGTTATGGTAAAGGAACCAAGTGTTGAAGATACTATTGCAATCCTTCGTGGTCTAAAAGATAAATATGAAATCTACCACGGAATTAGGATCTCTGACTCAGCAGTTATAGCTGCGGCAACTTTATCTGACAGGTATATCACTGACAGGTTCTTGCCAGATAAGGCAATCGACCTAATGGACGAAGCTTGTGCAATGCTTAGGACAGAAATCGACTCAATGCCAACAGAAATTGACGAAGTTAGAAGAAAAATCTTGCAACTTGAAATTGAAAATCAAGCCCTTAAAAAGGAAACTGATGAGGCAAGTGCTGAAAGACTTAAAAAACTTCAAGAAGAACTTTCTGAAGAAAAGGCTGAGTTTGACAGATTAAAATCTAAGTGGGAAGCAGAAAAGAAGGAACTTGATTCCACAAAGGACATCAAGAAGAAAATCGAAGACACTAACCACGCAATAGAAGAAGCTGAAAGAAACTACGATCTTGAAAGGCTTTCTGAATTAAAATACGGAACTCTTCCAAAGTTAAAAGAAGAACTTGCAGCTAGAGAAAAAGCATCTACAAAAGACGAATCATCTATGGTGAAGGAAGAAGTCACAGAAGATGAAATCGCCTATGTAGTTAGCAGGTTGACAGGAATCCCTGTTGAAAAATTAAATAAGACTGAAAGAGATAAATTGTTAGGTCTTGAAGATATCCTCCACAAGAGGGTAATAGGTCAAGACAAGGCTATTGAACTTGTGTCAGACGCAGTTTTAAGAGCAAGAGCTGGACTTAAAGATAAAAACAAACCAATAGGTTCCTTTATCTTCTTAGGACCAACTGGAGTTGGTAAAACTGAAACAGCCAAGGCACTTACTGAAACACTTTTCGATGACGAGAGAAACCTAATAAGGATTGACATGTCCGAGTACATGGAAAAACATTCTGTGTCAAGACTTGTTGGATCCCCTCCAGGATATGTAGGATATGATGAAGGTGGACAACTTACTGAAGCAGTAAGGAGAAAACCATACTCAGTAATCCTCTTTGATGAAATCGAAAAGGCCCATCCAGATGTATTCAACATCTTGTTACAAGTTCTTGATGATGGTAGACTTACTGACAACCAAGGCAGGACTGTTGACTTTAAAAACACAGTTATTATAATGACATCAAACATTGGATCTCACTTCTTAATTGACGGCATCGATGAAGATGGCAAGATCAAAGAAGATGCGAGAGAAAATGTTATGGATGACTTGAGGGCATCCTTTAGGCCAGAATTCTTAAACAGGGTTGATGAAATTGTATTATTCAAACCACTTCAAAAGAGTGAAATCTATGGCATCATCAAACAAAGCATTGCCGAAGTTGAAAAGAGACTTGCAGATAGAGACATCCACATCGAAGTTACAGATGGAGCTTTGGAATTTATCTTGAATGCATCCTTTAGCCCACAATATGGTGCAAGACCTGTTAAGAGATACATCTCTCACAAGCTTGAAACTATTATTTCAAAGATGATAATTAGGGGCGACGTAATGGACGGCGACACAATTGTAGTTGAAGTAGAAGTAGACGACTTGTCTGTCAAAGTAAAATAAATTTAGGGGCTTGCTTAGGCAGGTCCTTTTTACTTGCAAAGAATTTATGATGAGGGTCTGTAGATTTTTAGAACTTGATTAATGAATAAAAATTCTTATTAAGTGAGGACTTAAATTTTTTTTCTTTTTATTACTTTTTTTGATAGAAAATTTTATTTCTGTAAAATTACAAATTATTAAGAAAAGATTAAATCCAATAAAAAGCTCTAAATTATCACTTTTTTATCACAAATAAGCTTTAAACTCAGTAACATAGTATGAAATAAGAGTATAAATATATTTTATATTTTTGATTTAGGAGGAAATTTTTATGAAACCATATAGCAAAAAATATTTAACACTTGCTCTAGCAGGAGTGCTAGCAGCATCAATCCCAGTATCTGCTTTTGCAGGTAAACCATCACCTAATCAAGGAGCAGCAAAACCAGCTACAGGCACTCCAGGTGCAACAACACAAGCACCAACACCAGGGTCAGCAACACTTGGAACAGGAAACCCAAACAATAAAGGCGAAACACAAGCACAACCTGGAGCAGAAAAACCAAAGGATAAACAAGATCCTGGAAATGTAGATCCAAATAAAGAAAAGAAAGAAACACCAGAAGAAAAGAAAGCAAGAGAAGATAAAGAAGCTAAAGAAAAGAAAGATAAAGAAGAAAGAGAAAAGAGAGAAGAAGAAAGAAGACAAAGAGAAAGACTTTCACTTTCAAACCTTAAATATGATGGAAAATATTTAACAGGATATACTTCATCAAATGCTGATATTTATATTAAACTAGCAAACTCAAGATATGGATACGGATTTTACTCTAGCTATGAAAGAATAGGTCAAGCTTACAGCAATGGAGACATTAAGATTAGTGTAAATCTTAAAGAAGGAGAAACTTACTTAGTAAAAGCTGTAGATGGTAGATATGAATCAGCAGAAAAAGAAATTAAAAACGACAACTACAGAAATATAAAGGGCACAAGAGTAGATGCTACTGATTTAAGTGCTTCTGGAAGTGTCCTAACAGGAAGAGTTAAGGGTCATGCCTTTGACTTTATCACAGTATATCTTGATGGAGAAAAACTTGGCACAGTTAGAGCTGACAAGGATGGAAAATTCACACTTACTCTAAGCAAAAGCATCAATGAT
Organism: Peptoniphilus vaginalis; assembly: GCF_900176605.1. GTDB lineage: Bacteria > Bacillota > Clostridia > Tissierellales > Peptoniphilaceae > Peptoniphilus_A > Peptoniphilus_A vaginalis. Next base: position 125,332 of record NZ_FXLP01000004.1, on the reverse strand, counting down.
AGTGATCTTAAAGATTTAAGATTCTACACAGATTCAAAAACTGTTGAAAACAAAAAATTCAAAGTTACAGAAGCCCTTGACGGACAAAAAGTTGTAAAGGGAACTGCAAATACTGATGATGAAATCACAGTTTACGATGCAAATGGCAATAAAATCTCCACAACTTATGTAAACAACGCAGGAGTATTTACAGCATATCTAAACAGAGCCCTAATAAATGGCGAAACAATTAAAATCGAAGCTAGAGATAAGGACAAAAACATCACTAAGATTGAATACAAGGTAACAAAGAATGCAGTAGAAGAAGTTAAGGCAATTGCTTACATCAAGGGCTATCCAGATGGAACATTTAAGCCACAAGCAAATGTAACAAGAGCAGAAGCAGCTCAAATGTTTGCTACCCTTCTAAATGGTGGAGCAAACTTTGGAACATCCCAAGCTACAAAATTTTCTGATGCAAGCAACGATTGGTACTCAAAGGCAATCAACTATGTTGTTGGTATGGGACTAATCTCTGGTTACCCTAATGGAACATTTAAACCAAATGAAAGCATAACAAGAGCAGAATTTGCACAAATGATTTCTGGCTACGTTAAAAAGAGAGCAGAATTTGAACAAAAGCTTTCTAGCAGTTTTAAAAATGAAAAAGCTAGCACATCAGACTTCAAAGATGTTAAAGACCACTGGGCAAAGGATGCAATTGACAAACTTTATGGTAACAAAAATGTAACTGGTTATCCAGATGGAAGCTTCAAACCAAACGCAAAGATCACAAGAGCAGAAGCTGTTACAATCCTAAACTCTGTATTTAACAGAAATACAAACAAAAGCTCACTTAACAATGTGAACACTTCATCACTTAACAAGTTCTCTGACGTTAGTGAAGGCTTCTGGGCTTACTACAACATTCTTGATGCAGCAAACTCTCACAATAGAGAAAGACTAAACTCAACTTCTGAAGTTGACATGTGGAAATAAATAAAATTTTAAGGGCTCCCTGAGGGGAGCTTTTTTAGTAGGATAAATAGTGTAAGAAGGGAAGTAATTCCTATCTTGCACTATATTTTTTATTCAGAAATTTATTGCGAGATAATTCTTTATTAGTTAAAGGAAACTTGTAAGATTGTAAGACTTGATAACTTTATAAAAATTTAGTTTAGTAAAGAAAGCATTTGCTTGACTTTCGTTAAGTAATTGAACTATAATATCGTTAATAAAAATTTTCACGAAGTAAATCATTATATTTATATCATATTAGTGTAAAATAATTTAGTATTTATAATTATATTGTTCCCTTTATTAAAATTTCATATACAAAATCTAAACAGAGAGGAGAGAGAGTTATGAAAAAGAAGTTAGATTTTAGGGGTGGAAGTTTTATGGCATTGATACCTTTCTTAATATTTATATCTGTTACAATTACATTATCTTTTATAAACGCAGCAGACTTAAATATGATGATAGGTGCAGGTGTAGTTGGTATCTTAGTGGGTATGTTATTTGCTAAGAATATTGAAGATTATTGGGATGTAATTTTGCAAGGATTAGGTTCCAAAGTTGGTGTTACTGCTGTAATGCTTTGGCTAGTAATAGGAATATATGGAAATATTCTTAAAAGTGGTCATATAGTTGAGGGGTTAGTATGGTTAAGTGTTAAACTAAAAATGAGTGGAGCTACATTCACTTTAGCAGCATTTGTTTTCTCAGCTCTATTTGCTATTGCAACTGGTTCAGGATTTGGCACTATATCAACTATGAGTTTTATTCTTTATCCAGCAGGAATACTTCTAGGTTCAAGCCCAGCAATTTTAGCAGGTGCTATTCTATCGGGAGCAGCTGTAGGGGATAATTTAGCTCCAGTATCTGATACAGCAATTATTGCAGCAACTACACAAGAATATCAATATAAAGATGGTGTTGCTGAAATAGGGCCGACTGTTAAGTTGCGTTTTCCTGTGGTTATTCTAGGATTTATTATTGCTGCAATTATGTTTTTTGTTTTAGGATCTAGTGGACAAGGAGCTATTGACCCAGGTGAAGCGGCTAAATTATTAAGTCAATATCAAATACCAAAAGGGTTATTTTTATTAATTCCAACAATTATAGTTATACTTTTATCAGTTAATGGTAAAAATATTTTTGCTTGTTTAAGTGTTGGTATAGTAGTAGCTATTGCTATAGGTCTTGTATTTGGTCTATTTGACTTATCAGCATTAATTAGTATAAAAGACGGTGTTATTTCAGGAGCAATACCTGATGGTGTCGGTGGAATGTTAAATGTTTCAATTTTACTATTAATAGTTGTATCTATGGGGGAATTGTTAGTTGCTAGTGGATGTATGGATGCTGTTGTAGATTGGCTTACAAACTCAGTAATAAAAACACCTAGAGGATCAGAAATAGCAATATTCTCTTTAGTAACAATATTTGGAATATTAATTGCTGCAATTAATACAATTGCAAATATATGTGTTGCTCCATTTGTTAATGCGATTGGCAAAAAAAGTGATCTACATCCATATCGTAGAGCAAATATATTAGCCACAACAATTTGTTCATTCCCATTCTTTTTACCTTATGGTGGATGCGTTCTATTATTATTAGGTGGACTTTCTTCTATGAAAGGTACATACGGATTCCTACCTGATCTAAAGGCAACAGATATGATATTTACTGCATTTTATCCATGGGTTATTTGGGTGTTGACTTTAATCCTATGTATTACTGGCAAAGGAAGAATATTTGAAGAAAAAGAAAAATAAAAGAAAAGGTTGGTACAACTTAATCGAAGGGAGAGAATTATGGAAAAATTAACTAATTTAATAAAAATGGATATGGTTCCAGCATTAGGCGTTACTGAACCAGGAGCTATAGCTTTTGCTTGCTCTAAGGCTAGGAGTTATACAAAAGGAGAAATAAAATCAGTCCTAGTTTCAATGAACTCTGGAATGTATAAAAACGCTTTTACTTGTGGAATACCTAATTCTGAAGAAGTTGGAAATATATTTTCGGCAGCTTTAGGAGTAGTAGCAGGCAATCCAGAAAAAGGCTTAGAATCTCTTTCAGATGTTACTCCTGAAGATAATGAAGTAGCTAAAAAATTAGTAGATGAAGGGAAAATTGGTGTAAAACTATCTGGCATTACTTCTAGGATTTTCATTGAAGCTACTGTTGAAACTGATACAGACAAGTGTATAGTTACAATTGAAGATAAACACACAAATATAGTAAAAATTGAATTGAATGGAGAAGTAATATTTGAAGCAGAAAGAAATCATCACACAGAAGAAGAGGGTGACGATGAAACTCCATTAATTTTAAAATATACGCTAAAAGAGATCTTAGAATATGTTAATAATGTTCCATACGAAGAAATAGAGTTTATCAATGAAGCATTTAAAGTTAATTATGAGCTTTTTGAAGAAGGATTGAATAGTCCTAAAACAACTTTTGCAAGACAGTTAAAGAAAATGAATAATGATGAAATTTTCTCTGACAATGAATTGAAAACAGCTCAACTTTTATGTAATGGTGCAATAGAAGCTAGGGTAATTGGATTAGATAAACCAGCTATGAGTATTACAGGATCAGGGGCCCACGGTATTATTGCAACAATGCCATTATACGCTTCATACAAAATCAGAAACCTTCCAAAAGAAAAATTGATTAGAGCTACAGCTTTAAGTTATTTAATCTGTATGTATATTAAAGAATATTCTGGAAGATTATCAGCTTTCTGTGGATGTGCTATAGCAGCAGGAACAGGTATGGCTTGTGGACTAGCTTATTTAAGAGATGGAAATCTTGAGACAATGGAATATGTTATTAATAATATGGCTTCTAGTATAACAGGTATGATTTGTGATGGTGGAAATCAAGGATGTACTATGAAGGGAATAGCAGCAGTTTCAGCAGCATTTGATTCTTGTGAGCTTGCCCTAAATGGAGTTCATATTAATAAAGTTCATGGTATAAATGGAGATACACCAGAAGAAACAATGAAAAATATGGGAACAATAGCTTCACCTGGAATGATTGGAACTGAAAAAACAATTGTAGATATTTTTCAAGAGAAAATTGAAAAATAATTTTAATTATTAGAGTTTTAGAATAAAGGGAATAAAAACGACTCATCTATTAATATAAGGATGGGTCGTTTATTTATTACAATGATATAAAAAGGGAAGTAAAATACAAAATATAAGTACTAAAAATTAGTCAAAAAATAAAACTTTTGTGACTAATTTTTCCATTCTTTTAGATTTTCTTCCAGGAGCAATAATATTCATATTTTCTTGAAACCGGTATTTGATGATATCAAAAACTTTAAATAAATATTTTAAAGTTTTGTATTTAATATTTACCTAATATCAGTTTCATTAAATTCATTAAAATAATGCGGAACTTGTAGCTTTATTTCATCGAAAATACTATGTAACTCTATTTTATTTATGATAATTTTGTTCTCGTTTGTTTCTTTATCATGTTGTACAAATAAATCTATTTCACCAGGATTAGTTAACTGAAAACCCTTAAGCAATGTTTTTGGTTTAGAGTTTTTTAACAAAGTAAATCCCAATGTGAAGCTTGTATTTGCTGTGGCAATAGAACAAAGTATGTTGTTTTTTTCAAAGTTTTCTTCTATTTGCATATCGTTTATTAAGAGAGGCATATTCATAGCTTCGCTTAATATTTTAATTTTTCTTCTAACAGAACCCTTTTGTTGTTTAGAATTTATTTCAAAGTCATTTTCTTGTAATGTTCCACTAAAACATTTATCGAAAAACATATTTGGTGATAGTCGAGTATTTAATCCCGTTAAATGTAAATAATTATCTTTTTTTGCTGTAATTGTATAAAATGAAGCGTTGGTAAATGATTTGGAATATATTAAAAATTCTTTTTTTATAAAATTTTTATAATAAATTTTTGAACAATCTATTATTGTATTTTTTACTCTTTCTTTAAATGTTGTAATCATAAAATTCCTTTTCATAAAAATAGAGAATGCCATAGGACATTCTCTATTTCGGGTTTTTCACAGTTTCCCACTCTGCAATGGATATGGGTTTTAGAACTCCAGTCCGTTCGTCTAAAGCAAAGTTAAAACTTACTTTGTATTTAAAGTTTATCATAATAAACGAAAATGTCAAGTTTGTTATACTAGTAAATAGCACAAAAAAAGTTTTATAATTATTTTTCAAGAAAATGAAAATTGTCCTTGACTTTTAAAAATCTCCTTTATATAATTGATGAAACAATTAAATAAATTGTATTGAAAAATACGATAGAGGCGCGGGATTTATCAGTAATCTTTCAGAGCAAGACCATGCAGTGAAGGGAGATGAAAGGAAATTTCGCCGAAGTGTATTATTGGGAACAGATAATATGCTGGGCATGCAAACAATATTTGCATGACTGTCACGTTTTAGTGGGGAGCTATCTAAGGTTAAATACTTTGTCTTTACATATTTAGACATTTTAACAGTTTGGTTTTCCCAAACTGTTTTTTTTTATTACTTTTTGATAGTTACCGAAGAATTTTACGGAGGTATATCATGAATTTAAGAAGAAACGCAAGAAGATTATTACTTATTGGAGCTATGGCAGGAACAATGCTTTTAACAGCTTGTAACCCAAAGGGTGATGGGGGATCAGCTGCAGCACAATCTGATTCAGACACATTAAGGGTTGGTATGGAATGTGACTACGCTCCATTTAACTGGACACAAACTGGTGAAGAGCACGGCTACAAAATTGCAACAGGTGGCTACGCTGGTGGATATGACGTTGAAATCGCAAAGAAAATTGCTGAATCAATGAACAAAAAACTTGAAATTGTAAAAACTGAATGGAATGGTCTTACTCCAGCTATTACATCTGGAAAAATTGACCTTATTATAGCTGGTATGAGTCCAACTGCAGAAAGAAAGGAAACTCTTGACTTCTCAGACACTTATTACACATCAGACCTTGTAATTGTTGTTAAAAAGGATTCTCCTTATGCCAATGCAAAGAGCATAAATGATTTTAAGGGAGCAAATATCACTGGTCAACTTAACACTTTCCACTATGATGTTATTGATCAAATGGAAGGCGTAAATAAATCAACTGCTCTTGAAACTTTCCCAGCAATGATTGTTGCTCTAAGAAGTGGAAAGATTGACGGATATGTTTCTGAAAGACCAGGAGCCCTATCAGCAGTTGCAGCAAATAAGGACTTAACTTTTGTTGAATTTGCTGACGGCAAGGGATTCAAAACTTCTGTTGAAGATACATCAATTGCGGTAGGAGTTAAAAAGGGCAACAAGGAACTTCTTGATAAGGTAAACGAAGCTCTTTCAAAAATTCCTGAAGATGAAAGACAAAAAATAATGGAAGAAGCTGTGGCTAACCAACCACTAGGTGAATAAGATATAGGAGATAAATATGCCAAGTAGTTTTTTTGGATGGATTGGATTTTTATTAAAAGAATATGGTCCCCTCTTTGTTGAGGGGACTATTAATACAATTATAATTGCCGTTGTTGGTACTTTAATTGGTTTTTTAATAGGTCTTTTAATTGCAATAGTAAGAACAACAAAAGTAAATAAAAAGTCATCTGCCTTTAAGAGGGTGGGCCTAAAGATTTTAAATGTTATTATTAGCGTTTATATCCAAGTTATTAGGGGAACACCAATGATGGTACAGGCTATGATGTTTTATTATGGATCCCTTCAATATTTTAATTTGAATATGGCAGCTATGCCTTCAGCTCTAATTATAGTTTCTGTCAACACAGGAGCTTATATGGCAGAGATAATAAGGGGTGGAATTATCTCTGTAGACAAGGGACAAACTGAAGGAGCCCTATCCATAGGAATGACTCACTGGCAAACAATGACAGAAGTTGTCCTTCCTCAAGCTGTGAGAAATATTATCCCATCAGTTGGTAATGAATTTATTGTAAACATCAAGGACTCTTCAGTTCTTAACGTAATTTCTGTTTCAGAATTATTTTTCATTTCAAAGTCAGCTGCAGGAACTTATTTAAGATATTTCGAAGTTTTCTTTATAACAGCTTTGATTTATCTATTCTTAACAATAAGTGTGAGTCAAGTAATGAAGTTTGTTGAAAAGAAATTAGATGGAGATGGAACTTACAAGATTTACGGATCTCAATCAACAGCAGAAGTTATAGAAGTAAAGGAAGAGGTGTGAGATGGCCAATATTTTTGAAATAGAAAACTTGGAAAAAAGTTTTGGAGAAAATGAAGTTTTAAAGGGAATAAATTTTACAGTCCAAAAGGGCGAAGTTGTTTCAATAATTGGTTCATCTGGGTCAGGTAAGTCAACTCTTTTAAGGTGTATCAACCTCTTAGAGGAAGCAGACTCTGGTGAAATAAGATACCATGGAGAGAACATGTTAGAAGAAAAATCTTCTATTAATGATTACAGGACTAAGGTGGGAATGGTTTTTCAATCCTTTAACTTATTTAACAATATGACTGTTCTTGAAAACTGTGTAATAGGACAAGTTAAGGTCCTAAAGAGGTCTCGTGATGAGGCAGTTAAGATAGCAGACAAGTTCCTTGAAAAAGTTGGAATGTATCCCTTCAGGGACGCAAGGCCAATGTCCCTATCTGGTGGACAAAAGCAAAGGGTGGCAATAGCAAGATCACTTGCCATGAACCCAGAAGTTCTACTTTTTGATGAACCAACATCAGCTCTTGACCCAGAGATGGTTAAGGAAGTCCTAAATGTTATGAGGGACTTGGCAGAAGAAGGTCTTACAATGCTTGTTGTAACTCACGAGATGGGCTTTGCAAGAGACGTATCCAACAGGGTTCTATTTATGGACAAGGGAGTCATAGCAGAAGACGAAGACTCAAAAGAATTTTTCACAAATCCAAAGACACAAAGGGCAAAGGAATTCTTGTCCATGGTTTTATAAAAATGAGGCTCGAGAGGGCCTTTATTTTTTTGACTTTTTATTGCCTTATTGTTTGCATTAAAAAATTTTGAAAGTCTAATAGTTTTTAATTTTTAATAAATACTTAGTCGTAGAAAAAATTCACAAAAAAATAGCAGCCAATCAATGACTGCTATCTTACATACTATTAACTTATAAAGTCTTACCAAATATTGAGTAGGTGTTGCATAAACAAGCTGACAAAAATAATTCCTATCCAGCAAAGGGCTCCTTCGATGATTGCCTTGCCACCTTGAGAAATTAATTTTTTGATATCAGTGTTAAGACCAATTGCTGACATTGCCATGATAATAAAGAACTTTGACAAGAACTTCATTGATGACAAGAAGGCGTCAGGTAGTGGAAGGAAAGTTGTGATAATTGATGCAAGAAGGAAGAACAAAATAAAAGTTGGGAAAGTTTTTAGGACGCTAACCTTTTCAGTGCTTTCCTTTGATTTGATGATGCCAAGTCCAAGAGTGATTGGGATAATGGCAAGAGTTCTTGTTAGCTTAACAATTGTTGCGTAGTTAAGAGCTGTGTCGTCATTAAACATTGTGGACCAAGTTCCACTTGCAGCAACAACAGAAGATGTATCATTTATGGCAGTACCTGCCCACATGCCGAAGCCTGTGTGAGTCATGCCAAGCTTAACCCCAAGAGTTGGGAAGATAATAGCTGCGATGATGTTAAACAAAAATATAACAGAAATTGAAGTCGCAACATCTTCGTCCTTTGCATTAATAACAGGTGCAGTTGCAGCAATAGCAGATCCACCACAAATTGATGAGCCAACACCAACAAGAGTTGCAATGTTGGTATCAATCTTAAGAATTTTTGCAACAACAAAGGAAATAATTAAGGCAGTAGAAATTGTTGAGAGAATAATTAGAAGTGATGACTGACCAACAACAATTATTTCACTAAGGTTTAGTCCAAAGCCCAAAAGAATTACAGCGTATTGCAAAACTTTCTTAGATGTGAATTTAATTCCAGCTTCAAAGGACTCAGGTCTTTTAAAATTATTTAAAATGATTCCAAGTAGGATACCAAAGACTGGTCCACCAACAAGTGGGAAGCTCTTGCCCAAGAAGTAGGCAACAAGACCAATAAGGCCAGAGAAGATTAGGCCCTTAAGTATGTTTTTATTCATAAAAACCTCCTGATTAAAATTTATTTATAAAAAATTTATGAAACAATTATCTATTATACAACAAGATAGAAATTTTATCAGAAAAATTTATTATTTATAGCTAAGTGGAAGTTGATAAATTAGAGGGTGAAATTGATTTTATGATCTTATTCAGTTATAATTATTTTAATATATGTAGAAATTTATCGGAATATTGACAGATTATGCCAAGGCCTTATCCCAGTGGATTGGGTTTTTTTATGGAGGTTTTATGAGTAATAAAAAATTTTATGTTACAACGCCAATTTACTATCCAAGTGATAATCTTCACATTGGTCACACTTATTGTACTGTGGCAGTTGATTGCGTTAAGAGATTTAAGACAATGCAAGGCTATGATGTTTTCTTTACTACTGGTACTGATGAACACGGTCAAAAGATAGAAGATAAGGCTAAGGAATTTGGCATGGAGCCAAAGGCTTATGTTGATGGAATTGTTAAGAACATCAAAAAGCTTTGGTCAATTATGGATATTGATTACGATTATTTTGTTAGGTCAACTGATGAGGACCACGAAAGGGACGTCCAAGAAATTTTCCAAAAACTTTATGACAAGGGTGACATCTACAAGGGTGAATACAAGGGCTACTATTGTAAGCCTTGTGAGTCTTTCTGGACTGAAGCACAACTAGAAGAGGGTCACACTTGTCCTGACTGTGGCAGACCAACTGAACTTACTAACGAAGAGTCTTACTTCTTTAGACTTTCTAAATACAAGGACAAGCTTTTAAAATATTATGAAGACCACCCAGAGTTTATTGAGCCAGCCTTTAGAAAAAATGAAATGGTTAAAAACTTCTTTGAAGGAGAAGGTGGACTTGAAGACCTTTCTGTTTCAAGATCAACTTTTGACTGGGGAGTCAAGGTTCCCTTTGATCCAAAACACGTTGTCTACGTTTGGATTGATGCATTAACTTGCTACTTAACTGCAATTGGATATGGAACTGATAAAGAAAAATTCAACGACTATTGGCCAGCTGGTGTCCACTTTGTTGGAAAGGAAATCATTAGATTCCACGTTATAATTTGGCCAGCAATTTTAATGGCTCTTGACCTACCTCTACCTGATAAGGTGTTTGGTCACGGCTGGATCTTATTTGACAATGACAAGATGAGTAAGTCTAAGGGAAATGTTATTTATCCTGAACCAATAATAAAGCTTTACGGAGTTGATGCTCTTAAGTACTTCCTACTTCGTGAATTCTCCTTTGGTTCTGATGGATCCTTTAATATAGAAAAGTTTATGCAAAGACTTAACTCTGACTTGGCTAATGACCTTGGCAACCTTCTTTCAAGGACTGTTTCTATGATTGGCAAGTACAACGACGGAGTAATCAAAGATATGGGCGTAAGAGAAGAAGTTGATGATGATTTAGAAAATCTTGCAGTGTCTGTTGTAGATAATGTTGAAAAAGCAATGGAACACTATGAATTTTCCGTTGCCCTAGAAGCAATTTGGAAGCTAATCAGAAGAACTAACAAGTATGTTGACGAAACTGAACCTTGGAAGCTTGCAAAAGATGAGGACAAGAAGGACAGACTAAATACTGTTTTATATAACTTGGCAGAAAGTTTGAGAATTGTTTCTGTTTTAATTTATCCTTTCATTAAGGAAACTTCTTTAAAGATTAGGGAACAACTTGGTCTTGATGAAAAAGTGAACTGGGATGATTCAAGAGTATTTGGTCTACTTCCTGATGACACTAGGGTTAAAAAGGGAGAGGTTATCTTCCCAAGACTTGATATCGAAGCTGAAACCGAAAGATTTAATGAAGAAAACACAGCCCTATTAGAGTCAAGAATTATGAAGGAAAAGAAGGAAGAAAAAGAGGATGTAAAAGAAGAAGTTACTATAGATGATTTTGACAAACTTGATATAAGGGTAGCTGAAGTTCTTGATGTAGAAGACCATCCAAAGGCTGACAAACTTTTTGTATTAAAATTAAAAGTTGGCGATATGCAAAGACAAGTTGTATCTGGCATCAAGGACCACTACAAGAAAGAAGATTTAATTGGCAAGAAGGTATTAATGATTGTAAACTTAAAACCAATTAAGTTAAGAGGAGTTGAATCCAAGGGAATGGTTCTTGCAGCAGAAGATGATGAAAAGAACCTAAGCCTTGCATCAATTTTAGCCGACCTTAAATCAGGAGCAAGAGTTAGATAGGAGATAAGATGATAGATTCACATGTCCACCTAGATGACCCTGCCTTCGATGAAGACAGAGAAAGCCTAATCAAGAGCCTAGGTGATAATGGAATAGAACTTGTAATAAATAACTCTTCTGACCTTCCATCATCTGAGAGGTCAGTGGAGCTTGCAAATAAATACGAAAATATTTATGCAGCCATTGGGGTCCACCCTCATGAGGCAAAGACCTACAATGACCAGGTGGAAGAAAGATTAATTGAACTTTCAAAAAATGAAAAAGTAATGGCTATTGGAGAAATTGGATTAGATTACTACTACGACAACTCTCCAAGAGATGTCCAAAAGGAAGTCTTTAAAAGGCAAATTGAACTTGCAGCAAGACTTGGCAAGAATATTGTCATCCACTCTCGTGATGCGGTGAAGGATACCTTTGACATCTTAAAAGAGGCCCACGAAAAATATGAATTCACAGCCTTGATCCACTGCTTCTCTCAATCAGTTGAGATGATGGAAGAGTATGTGAAGATGGGGGACTACATTGCCCTTGGTGGTGCGGTTACTTTTAAAAATGCCAAGACTCCAAAAGCAGTTGCAAAGAAGGTGCCCCTTGATAGGCTCTTACTTGAGACAGACTGCCCTTATATGACACCTGTTCCCTACAGGGGAAAGAGGAATGAGCCAAAGCTTGTAAAGTTTGTCTGCCAATACATTGCAGACCTAAGGCAAATTGATCCAGAAGAAGTGGAAAAAATAACGGCAGAAAATACAAAGAGGTTTTTTGGAATATGAAGATGACAATTAAAGAAGTAATTGTCGCAGAGGGTCGTGACGATGAGATTGCCATTAAAAAGGCGGTTGATACAGAAATTATTACCACTCACGGCTTTGCTTTCGGAAGAAAATTAATAAATCTCTTAAAGGAAATGGACAAGAAGAAGGGAATAATAATTTTCACAGACTCTGACTATGTTGGATCACAAATTAGGAAGAGAATTGCAGATGAAATTCCCACTGCCAAGCATGCCTACCTTTCTCAAAGGGTTTCCACAAAACATGGGGACATTGGAGTAGAGAATGCTTCGCCGGAAGAAATTCTAAAGGCACTAAAGGCTGCTAGGGCAACAAAGACAGAAAAGTCAACAGAGTTTACAATGGCTGACTTAATAAAAAATGGCCTAGTGAATTCTGATGATGCAAGCAGAAGACGTGAGATGCTTTCTGAAATCCTAAAGATAGGATATGGAAATGGAAAAAAGACTCTAAGCAAATTAAATTCCTTTGGCATAAGAAGGGAAGAATTTGAAGAGGCTATGAAGGAAGTGAACTCCCATAGATAGATTATATAAACCCAGCAAACTTTCAGAAATTCTTTCCAAGTATGGCTTTAGATTTACAAAGTCTCTGGGACAAAACTTTTTAATAGATGGAAATATAGTTAGAAAAATTGCTGATGCAGCAGAAATAAGTGAAGATGACAATATCCTAGAGATTGGTCCAGGCGTTGGAACCATGACAGAGGAGTTGGCACTAAGGGCTAAGAAGGTCCTAGCAGTCGAGATAGATGAAAAATTAAGAGACCTTCACAAGGAAACCTTAAATATAGAAAATGTAAAAGTTATCTATGGTGACTTCCTTGAACTTGACCTTGAAAAAATTGCTGAAGAAGAATTTGGTGACGAGGGCTTTAAGGTTGTTGCAAACCTACCCTATTATGTGACCACACCTATTATAGAAAAGTTACTTTTATCAAAGGTAAATTTAGTTTCTATAACTGTAATGGTACAAAAGGAAGTTGCAAAGAGGCTAGCAGCTCAACCTGGCAACAAGGACTATGGATCTCTTTCGGTCTTTATAAATTATTACACAGACTGCAAGTATAAGTTCCAAGTTCCTAGCTCAGTATTTATGCCAAAGCCTAATGTTGATTCAGCAGTTGTAAACTTAAAAATGAAGGAAAGAGAAGACCTTGACACAGACTTCTTATTTAAAATAGTGAGGGCAGCCTTTACTACAAGGAGAAAGACCTTGTTAAATTCTTTTTCCAACTCAAGACTTCCCTATAGTAAGGACGATATCAAAAGAGCCCTTGAGCTTAGTGGAATTGATGAAGGAAGAAGGGCAGAGACCCTTAGCCTGGAAGAGTTTATTATCTTAAGTGTAAACTTTAAAAGTGTGGGGTAAGGAATTATGAAAATAAACTTAATCGACGATATACCTGAAAAGGTTCAAGAAGATATATCAAATTTTAATGGAAGAGAAAACTTAATAGAAAACTTATCCCAAATATTTAAGACCCTATCGGACCCAACAAGGATAAAAATAATTTACGCCTTGATGAATGGACCCCTATGTGTGTCTGATATTTCAGAACTACTGGGTATGAGTCAATCATCAATATCTCACCAACTTGCCCTACTTAGGTCCCAAAACCTAATTAAGGTAAAAAGACGTGGGAGAAGGGCCTACTATTCTCTTGACGATGATCACGTCCTTTGCATCTTTAAGGACGGACTTGAACACGCTGAACATAAGTTATAGATTTAAATAAAAATTTATATATTTATAATAGAAGGAATTTTTATTTATATAGAAGAAAGCTCAAAAGGTTTGATTTTATAAAGGACCTTGGAGTATAATGAAAAAAATAGTTAGGAGGAATGAATATGAGTAAAGTAACAGTATATACAAGTAATACTTGCCCTTATTGTACAATGGCAAAAGACTATCTTAAGGATAAGGAAGTTGCCTTTGAAGAAAAGAATGTGCAAACAGATAAAGAAGCAAGACAAGAATTAATGGCTATGGGATACACAGGAGTTCCTGTAATTTGTGTTGACGACCAACAAATCGTTGGTTTCGACAAGGCAAGATTAGAAGAATTGCTTAAATAATTTTTAAAATAAGACAAAGATAGATGCTATAGGGCATCTATTTTTTTGTGACGAGTGAATGATTGGTGAGTGAAGATGAATTTAATATGGGTATTCTTAGTTGGAGTTGGTCTTTCCTTGGATGCTTTTGCAGCAGCAATTTGTAAGGGACTTACAACTTTTGGGATTTCCTTTTTTGGAGTTCAAGTTGGGAAGTTCTTTGGTCTTGCCTTAAAGGACAAGGCGCAAGTTACAGGTGGAGTAATTTTAATTTTCTTGGGGACAAAGATTTTACTGGAACACCTTGGCATACTTGTCCTATGAATTTGAAAATAAAATTATAATAGTAGATAAAATTTAATAAAAACTTATGACTTCCGAGTTTAGCTTGGGAGTTTTTTATTGAAGTTGTAAGAACTTATAAACTTGGAGCCTTTAATTATGTCTTAAATATTTATGAACGTACAAAAAACTTATAAGCTTACAAATTTTTATGAAGTCCTACTTGCTTATAACTTTATAGAAGTTTATAAAGTCACAAATATTTACAAACCTGTAGCATTTCATAAAGTCGTAAATACTTACAAGCTTGCAAATTTTTATAGGTCTATATAATCTTAGGACTTTTTCGTAAATTACAAGTTAGTAGGCTTTCGATGAATAGATGAAGCTATTATGAAAAAGTTTTTATAAAATTTTGATCTACTTAATTGAATGTTTTTTAGAATAGTATAGGGAATATTGATTTTATTAAAAAATTTCACTTTTAAAAATATGTAAGAAGAAGGGAAATAAAATAAGCTTACAAAAAGTTAGGATAAGTTAAATATTTAGTAAAAAGGAAAGGATAAAAAATTTGATTTTTCATTTAGTCAAAGATTTTGCCCAGAAAATAAATTTTTAGATAAAAATAAATCATAATTAAATCTTTTTTTAACAAATGTAATCAATAACTAAAAATACTTAAAATTTGTTTAACTGATAAATTTTTCTAAAAAGGGTTTCCTTTATTTTACTCACTTTTTAATGTATAATTGATTTGCAAAAGATTTTGATTAATTGATGATACATAGAGTTTTTTAATTGAATTAATTATAGGTCTTTGTTATAATATTCTTAAAAGCTGGAATGGATTCCGTAATATGAAATTACTTGGGGAGGTGTGATAATGTTAGGAGATGTTAGTCTTACCCTTGGGCAAGCCTTTGGCGTAGCGTTGACAGGTTTATCTGTAGTATTCTTAGCCCTTATTTCTTTATTAATAGCAATTGTTATTATTACTAAGATAGTAGGAGGCATTCAAGGTAAGGAAGACTCAGGAAAAGCAAGTCAAGGAGCTCAAAAAGCTGCACCAAAAGCAGCAAAACCAGTTGACAATTCAATGGACCCTGCACAATTAGCAGCTATAGTTGGAGCAATCAGCATGGAAGAAAGATCGAGAGTTGAAAGTTTTAGAATCGTATCTATAAACGAAAAGAAATAAATTATTTTAGGTTATTCTATTATTTATGAAAAGGAGAAATTAATGAAATATCAAGTTAAAGTAGATGGAAAAGTTTTTGAAGTAGAAGTTGAAAAAGTTGGTGGAGGATATGCATCACTTACACCAGGTTCACTAACAGCAGCACCTGTTGCACCAGCAGCACCAGCTCCAGCAGCAGCACCTGTTGCACCAGCAGCACCAGCTCCTGCGGCAGCACCAGCTCCAGCAGCAGCACCTGCAGCAGGCGGAGCAGGAGATGTAGTAGCACCAATGCCAGGAACTGTTCTTAAGATTAATGTTAACAATGGAGATACAGTAGCAGCAGGAGATGTAATTCTTATTCTTGAAGCTATGAAGATGGAAAATGAAATCGTAGCTCCTTGTGCAGGTAAAGTAACACTTAAAGTAACAGCTGGAGAAACAGTAGATACTGACGCAGTACTAGCAAGTGTTCAATAATAGGAGGTCGGAACATGTTATTAGAAACATTACAGGGGATTCTTGGTGAATCGGGATTTGCAGCATTACAGTGGCAAAATGTGGTAATGTTTATCGTATCCTTCATTCTTATTTATCTAGCGATTAAAAAAGAATTCGAACCACTATTATTACTTCCAATTGCTTTTGGTATGCTTTTAAGAAACTTACCATTAGCAGGCTTAATGGACGTGGCTGACCCATGGCAATCATCTGGTGTACTAGCAATTATGTATAATGGTGTTAAGTCTAACTTATTCCCATGTCTAATCTTCATGGGTGTAGGAGCAATGACTGACTTTGGTCCACTTATTGCTAATCCAATTTCACTATTACTTGGTTCAGCAGCTCAATTTGGTATTTATGTTGCCTTTATCGTAGCTATTAAGCTTGGATTTACTGGACCAGAAGCAGCATCAATTGGTATTATCGGTGGAGCAGATGGCCCAACAGCTATCTTTACAACATCACAATTAGCACCACACCTACTAGCACCAATCGCAGTAGCAGCTTACTCATATATGGCGCTTATCCCTATGATTCAACCGCCAATTATGAAGGTTCTTACTACTAAAAAAGAAAGAGAAACAGTAATGACTTCTCTTAGAAAAGTAACTAAACTAGAAAAAGTAATTTTCCCAGTTGTAGTAGTACTTTTCACATCACTACTTCTACCAGACGTAGCACCACTTCTTGGTATGCTAATGCTTGGTAACCTATTTAAGGAATCAGGAGTAGTAGCTAGATTATCTGACACTGTACAAAATGCTCTTATGAATATTGTTACTATCATGCTTGGTACAACAGTTGGAGCAACAGCAGACGGATCAACTTTCCTACAACCAGCAACTTTAAAGATTATAGTTCTTGGACTTATGGCATTTTGCTTTGCAACAGCAGGCGGTGTTATTTTTGGAAAAATTTTATATATTGTAACTGGTGGAAAAATTAATCCACTAATTGGATCAGCTGGGGTATCAGCTGTACCAATGGCAGCGCGTGTTTCACAAGTTGAAGGTAGAAAATACAATCCTACTAACTTCTTACTAATGCACGCAATGGGACCTAACGTTGCGGGAGTTATTGGCTCAGCCGTAGCAGCAGGTGTATTTTTAATTCTATTTAGTCATTAATTCATTCAGCTCCATCGTGAGCTGAATATTTATACAATCAAGTTATATATGGAACAATAAGGAGGTTTTAACTTGAGTAAAGTAATGAATCTTAAAGACGCCATAGCAAAATATGTTGAAGATGGCGATGTAATATCTCTTGGGGGATTTACAACAAACAGAAAGCCTTACGCAGCAGTAAACGAAATCTTACGTCAAGGACAAAAAGATTTTATAGTTGAAGCAGGACCTGCAGGGGGAGACTGGGACACACTAATTGGAGCTGGCAGAGTAAAAGCATACATAAATTGCTACACTGCTAACTCAGGATATACAAACGTATCAAGAAGATTTAGAGCAGCAGTTGAAAAGGGAGAACTTCTAATGGAAGACTACTCTCAAGACGTTGAAATGCAAAGAATTCACGCAGCTGCACTTGGCCTTCCATACCTACCAGTTAGACTTATGATGGGTTCAAGTTTAGTAGACGAATGGGGAATTTCTAAGGAAGAAAGAGAAAAAATCGACAAACTTCCAAATGACAAATTCATCTATGTTGAAAACCCATTCAAAAAAGGCGAAAAATTAGTTGCAGCACCAGTTCCAGAAATTGATACTGCAATCATTCACGTACAAATGGCTTCTCCAGATGGAACTACAAGAATTCTTGGAAACACATTCCACGATGTTGATATTGCAATCGCAGCAAGAAAAGTTATCGTAACTTGTGAAGAACTTGTAAGTGACGAATACATTAAGAGCTTCGACGCTGACGAAAATAAGATTCCAGGATTCTGTGTTGACGCAGTAGTTCACGCACCATTTGGAGCTCACCCTTCACAATGTTACAAATACTACGACTATGATGCTGATTTCTATAAGATGTACAATGTTAAATCAAAGACAGAAGAAGATTTCAATGCATTCTTAGACGAATGGGTGTACGGAGTTGAAGATCACAATGCATACCTTAATAAGCTAGGAGCAACTAGAGTAATTGGACTTAAGAATGTTCCAGGATTTGGATACGCAACAGACGTACTAAAGAAGGGAGAAGAAAAATAATGGCTAGATACGATAACTATACTAATAAGGAAATGCAAGCAGTTACAATTGCAAGACAAATTAAAGATGGTCAAATCGCAATTGTAGGTACAGGACTACCACTAATTGGTGCTTCTCTTGCAAAGGCAGTTTACGCTCCTAACTGTTATCTAATTGTAGAATCAGGACTTATGGACTGTGACCCAATCGAAGTTCCAAGATCAGTTGGTGACAACAGATTTATGGCACACTGTGGTGTTCACTGGACAAACGCAACATACGTTGGATTCCAAGCTAACGAATGGAGACATGACAAAAAGAGAATGATCGCATTTATCGGTGGAGCTCAAATCGACCCATACGGAAATGTTAACTCTACAGTAATCGGTGACTACCATCACCCTAAGACAAGATTTACAGGATCTGGTGGAGCTAACGGTATTGCAACTTACGTAAATACAATTATCATGATGCAACACGAAAAGAGAAGATTTATAGATAAAGTTGACTATATCACTTCTCCAGGTTGGATCGATGGCCCTGGTGGAAGAACTAGAGTAGGTATTCCTGAAAATGTTGGACCACAAATGGTTGTAACTGATAAGGGTATCTTAAAATTTGATGAAGACACTAAGAGAATGTATCTTGCAGGATACTATCCATCTTCATCTCCAGAAGATGTACTTGAAAACACTGGATTTGACATTGACGTATCTCGTGCAGTTGAACTTGAAGCACCAGACGAAAATGTAATCAGACTTATTAGAGAAGAAATAGACCCAGGCGAAGCTTTCATTAAGAAGCCTGTTGAAGAATAATATAGGAGGACAAATGGCTCAATATTCACTTGGTTCATATTTCCAGAATATGAAGACAATTGGTAAACCTTTAAAAGCTGTAGACGAAGAAAACTTCAAAAAACTTAGAGAAATTGAAGAAGAAATTCAAGAATTTGCTGAAAAGGCTCTTGCCGCTGGTAAACCAGATGAAAAAGTAAATGAACGTGGAGAAATGACAGCACTTCAAAGAATTGCTGATCTTATCGACGAAGGTACATGGTGCCCACTAAACACAATTTACAATCCTGGTGATAATGATCACGGAACTACAGGTGTCATAAAGGGACTTGCTAAAGTTGACGACAGATGGGTTTACATTGTTGCCAGCGATAACAAGAAACTTGCAGGTGCTTGGATTGCAGGACAAGCTGATGATCTTCTTAGAGCATCAGATACTGCTGAAAGACTTAGAATACCACTAGTTTATATTCTAAACTGTTCTGGGGTTAAGCTTGACGAACAAGAAAAAGTTTATCCAAACAGACGTGGTGGTGGTACTCCATTCTACAGAAACTCTAGACTTAACCAATGTGGAGTTCCTGTAATTGTTGGTATCTATGGTACTAACCCAGCAGGTGGTGGATACCACTCAATTTCACCTACAATTATTATTGCTCACAAAGATGCAAATATGGCTGTTGGTGGAGCTGGAATCCTTGGCGGTATGAATCCTAAGGGTTATATCGACGAAGAAGGAGCTAACCAAATTGCAGATCAAACTGCAAACGCTAAGAAAACAACTCCTCCAGGATCAGTTGGCGTTCACTTTGCACAAACTGGTTTTATGAGAGAAGTATATGTTGAAGAAGAAGGCGTTCTTGAAGGAATTAGAAAGTACCTTTCAATGCTTCCAAAATTCCAAAGAGAGTTCTTCAGAGTAGACGATCCAAAGAATCCTTTATTCGATCCTAACGACATGTACTCAATAATCCCACAAAATGGTAAAAAAGCATATGACGTTTATGATGTAATTTCAAGACTATTTGATGGTTCTGAATTTATGGAATACAAAAAGGGATACGGAAGAGAAATGGTAACTGGACTTGCAAAAGTTAACGGACTTTTAGTTGGTGTTGTAGCTAACGTTCAAGGTCTATTAATGGGTTATCCAGAATACTACAATGATCCAAAACACATCTCTATAGGTGGAAAACTTTATAGACAAGGTCTAATAAAGATGAATGAATTCGTAACACTTTGTGCTAGAGACAGACTTCCTATCATCTGGCTACAAGATACTACTGGTATCGACGTAGGTGATGATGCAGAAAAAGCAGAATTACTAGGACTTGGTCAATCACTTATTTATTCAATCCAAAACTCTGATCTTCCACAAATGGAAATTACAATGAGAAAGGGTACTGCAGCAGCTCACTATGTACTTGGTGGACCTCAAGGAAATGATACTAATGCATTCTCACTTGGTTCTGCAGCAACTGAAATCAACGTAATGAATGGAGAAACAGCAGCTACAGCAATGTACTCTAGAAGACTTGCAAAGGATAAGAAGGCTGGAAAAGATCTTCAACCTACAATAGATAAGATGAACGATTTGATTCAAGACTATGCTGAAAAATCAAAACCATTCTCTTGTGCTAAGTATGGTCTAGTAGACGAAATAGTAAACATGAATCTATGGAGAAATTACATCATCGCTTTCACTGAAAGTGCTTACCAAGATCCAAAATCTATTTGTCCAGTTCACCAAATGCTTACTCCAAGAGTAATTAGAGATTACGATAGACTAAATAATATTAAATAATATTAAAAAATATAAAAATATGACAATTTATTGGATAATCTCAAAAGGATTATCCAATATTTTTGCATATTACAATAAACCTTACTATAAGTAAATAATAATATTTTAAACTTATAAATAGTAAAGTCTCAAGTCCATGAAAACCTGATATTTTCAACTTCTTAGCGACTAGGTTTTTTGACAAAGATACATAAGTATAGTAGAATTAAGAAGAGTAAGATATTAATGTTAAATAAAGAGGAGATTGTATGGCAGAAGCTATTTATACAATGGGCGTCGATATTGGTTCGACAGCCTCAAAGAGTATTATTTTAAAAGATGGCAAGGAAATTATTTCAAGCTCTTGTATAGATGTAGGAGCTGGAACTAGTGGACCATCAAGAACTATTAAAGAAACTCTAGAAAATGCCAACTTGACAAGAGAAGATATTTCCTATGTTCTGGCTACTGGATACGGCAGAACTTCATTAGAAGAAGCTGACTTCCAAATGTCTGAACTTTCTTGTCACGCTAAGGGTGCATACTTCTTATTCCCAAATGTTCGCACAATCATTGATATTGGGGGACAAGATGCCAAGGCTCTAAAAATTGGAGACAATGGTATGCTTGAAAACTTCGTTATGAATGACAAGTGTGCAGCTGGTACTGGAAGATTCTTAGATGTTATCGCAAAGGTTCTTGAAGTAGATGTTTCTAAACTAGAAGAGTTAGACGAACTGTCTACTAAAGACGTTAGTATTTCTTCTACTTGTACAGTTTTCGCTGAATCAGAAGTTATTTCGCAACTTGCAAGTGGATCGAAGATTGAAGATATAGTTAAGGGGATTCACAAATCAATCGCCGCAAGAGTTGGTTCTCTTGCAAAGAGGGTTGGTTTAAATGATGACATAGTATTCACAGGTGGTGTTGCTTTAAATAAGGGTATGGTAAGAGCCCTTGAAGAAAACACAGGTCACAAGATCTACACTTCACCTTTATGTCAACTAAATGGTGCTCTTGGAGCAGCACTATTTGGATATCAAAAATGTAAATTAGAAAAATTAAAAGAAAAAAAGGCTAATGCATAATTTATTTTAGGAGGTAAACTATGGCTGAAACAATTCAAAAAATACCTGGTAAAAAACCAAGACCAATCGAAGGAAATATTCCTGCAGCTCAAGCATTAAGAAATGTAGTAGATAGAGTTTACGGAGCAGCATGGGATGCAAAAAAAAGAGGAGAATTAGTTGGATGGTCATCATCTAAATTCCCTATCGAACTTGCAAAGGCATTTGGACTACACGCTGTATATCCAGAAAATCACGCAGCTACAACTGCAGCTAAAAAAGACGGTTTAAGACTTTGCCAAACAGCTGAAGATATGGGATACGACAACGATATTTGTGGTTACGCAAGAATTTCACTTGCTTACGCAGCTGGAGAACCAACTGACTCAAGAAAGATGCCACAACCAGACTTCGTACTTTGCTGTAACAACATCTGTAACATGATGACTAAATGGTATGAAAACATCGCAAGAATGCACGATATTCCAATGATTATGGTTGACATTCCATTCCAAAACACAGTTAATGTACCTGAAGAAAAAGTTGATTACTTAATGGGCCAATTCGAATATGCTATTCACCAACTTGAAAAACTTACTGGTAAGAAGTTTGATGAAAAGAAATTCGAAGAAGCTTGTAAAATTGCAAATAGAACTGCTGCTGCATGGTTAAAGGCTTGTTCATACATGGCTTACCAACCATCTCCACTTTCTGGTTTTGACCTATTTAACCACATGGCAGACATCGTTGCTGCAAGATGTGAAATTGATGCAGCTGAAGGTTTTGAACTTCTAGCAGCTGAATACGAACAATCAGTTAAAGAAGGAACTTCTACATGGGAATACCCAGAAGAACACAGAATCCTATTTGAAGGTATCCCTTGCTGGCCAGGACTTAGACACTTATTTGAACCATTAAAACAAAATGGCGTTAACGTAACTGCAGTAGTATATGCACCTGCTTTTGGTTTCCAATACACAACTGTTAGAGAAATGGCTGCAGCTTATTGTAAAGCACCTTGTTCAGTATGTATCGAAGATGGTGTTGAATGGAGAGAAACAATGGCTAAAGAAAACGGAGTTTCTGGAGCACTTGTTAACTACAACAGATCATGTAAACCATGGTCAGGAGCAATGCCTGAAATCGAAAGAAGATGGAGAGAAGACCTTGATATTCCAGTAGTTCACTTTGACGGTGACCAAGCTGACGAAAGAAACTTCTCTGAAGAACAATACAAGACAAGAGTTCAAGGTTTAGTGGAAATTATGAACGAAAGAAAGGCAGATAGAATTGCTAAGGGCGAAGATATCTACACTAACTTTGAAAACACTAAAGAAACTGACTGGTCTAAGGCTACAATTTAATAGGGGTGCAAAATGACTGATATAAAAGAATTATTAAAAGAATTTAAACATATAGCAGAAAATGGAAGAGAACAAATCGACAAGTACCTTGCAGAAGGTAAGAAAGTAGTTGGTGTTTTCCCTTACTACGCACCTGAAGAAATAATCTATGCAGGTGGACTTGTTCCATACGGAGTTTGGGGAGGACAAGGCGCAATTGATAAGGCTAAAGAATATTTCCCAACATTTTACTACTCACTAGCACTTAGATGTCTAGAAATGGGTCTTGACGGATCACTTGACGGACTTAGCGCATCAATGATAACAACACTTGATGATACACTAAGACCATTCTCTCAAAACTACAAAGTTTCTGTTGGTAGAAAGATTCCAATGGTATTCTTAAACCATGCACAACACAGAAAAGAAGACTTTGGTAAAAAATATAACGCTACAATTTTCAAACAAGCTGCTGAAAGACTTGAAGAAATTTGTGACGTTAAGATTACTGACGAAAACCTTAAGAAGGCTTTCGAAGTTTACAACGAAAACAGAGCTCTTAAGAGAGAATTTGTTAAACTATGTGGAGACTATTCACAAACTATTAAGGCATCAGACAGAAGTCACGTTCTTAAGGCATCACACCACATGCTAAAAGACGAACACAACAAGATGTTAAAAGAACTTATTGAAGCACTTAAGGCTATGCCAAAAGAAGAATGCAAGGGACCAAGAGTAGTAACTTCTGGTGTTATCACTGACAACCCTGCACTTCTTGAAGTACTTGACGAATTCAACATCTGTGTAGTTGCAGATGATGTTGCAAGTGAATCAAGAGGATTCAAGGTTGACGTTGATACTTCAATTGAAGATCCATACATGGCACTTGCTGATCAATTTGCAAGAATGGACGAAGATCCAATTCTTTACGATCCAGACATTTGGAAGAGACCAAAATATGTTGTTGACCTAGCAGTTGATAACGATGCTGATGGATGTCTAGTATTTATGATGACATTCAATGACACAGAAGAAATGGAATATCCATCATTAAAACAAGCTTACGAAAAAGCTGGTATTCCACTAATCAAACTTGGTTATGACCAACAAATGACTGACTTCGGTCAAGCTAAGACTCAACTTGAAACATTTGAAGAAATGGTTCAACTTAATAGAATGTAATAAAATAAATTTTTAAGGCGTCGAGAGATCGGCGTCTTTTTGTTTGTCTTTCTTTTTTGATAAAATTTTTACAAGCTAGGGAGATAGAAGAGTTTAAGAAGAGCGAGTAGTGCAAGTAGTGCAAGAAGTAGAATAAGTCCAACGAGTCAAACAAGTCCAATAAGTCTAATTAAATTAAAAAAAATTTACAAAGACCTTTGAATAAGTGTAATGATAAAAATCTTTATAGTCTTTCATTGTAAAGGGCGGCCTTTATGATAAAATTAAATTAAAATTATTTGAGGAGTTAGGTATGAAAGAGTCCACGAGAGATTATAAGATAGACTTAATAAAATTTTTTGCAATAATAGCAACTATTGCCATCCACGTCCTTGCACCTGGGTCAGCCTCCGACATGGGGACTATGACTTGGAAATATTTTTTGTTTGCAGGGTCCTTCTTTAGGTTTTGCGTCCCAGCCTTCTGCATGGCAAGTGGTTATCTTCTATACACGAGAGGTGAGATATCCTATGAGAAAGTTGCAAGACAGGTTGTAAAGTTTTTCATTTACTTTATTTTGGCAGAAATGTTTTACAGGAGTTTGTCCTGCCTTTCTACAATCTTCCACTACCATAAGCCACTTGACCTTGGTGCCATGGCAGCCGACGTCTTAGATGGGAACTTTAAAAACCACCTCTACTATATTTTTATAATAATTTTTATCTATATTTTTGCTCCCCTTGGAAATTTTCTTGTGAAGAATGAAGAGGGGCAATTAAAATACATCTTGGGAATTTGGATTATAATTTCTCTTACAATAAATTTTGCAATAACAGTGTTTAATATAAGGATTTTTAAGATCCTAAAGTTTTATGAACTTAGCGGGGCATACAACTATGTAATGTTTGCCCTTTTGGGAGGATATTTTAAAAAGTATAAGTCCAAAATTCTTGACAGGAAGACAAGTTTTTATGTTTTAATCTTTATCACATCCTATATCCTCTTGGTCCTAAGTGTAATTAAGATGAGTGGAGAAGGCTTAAACCTCTACGTCTGGGAAGGCAACAACATTTTGATTTTTGGTCTGGCTTATTCACTTTTTGGCTTGTGTATGAAGGCTAAAATCGAAAGTCAAAAGCTAAAGACTTTTCTAAGGATAGTTTCTGAAAATATTTTTGTGATTTTTATAATTCACTTGGTTTTCTTGGACTTTTTGGGCATCTGTGGGTTAACTTATATAAACTTTGCTGGCTTAAGTAAGGTCTTAGTTAGTATCCTAGAAATTTTGGGGATTTTTATTATTTCACTAATTACTTCAATAATACTTAGGTCTATAAAAAAGATCTTAAATTTGAAAATTTTGTAAGAGAGAAGGAAGGGAAAAATGGAAATATTAATTTTAAGAGAAGAAGATATTTTAAAGGCAGTTGACATAAAAGACATAATTGAGGCAGATAAGGAAGCCCTAAAAAATTATAGCGATGGAGGGTCTGACATACCTCTAAGGACTGTAATTGATGTAGATAAAGACTCATCAAGCACTGCGATTTTTATGCCAGGCTACATCAAGGACAAGAATGCCCTTGGCATGAAGATAATCGACATATATCCAGAAAATATTGAGAGGGGTCTTGTTACATCTCCATCAACAATGATTTTAATTGACAGGGAAAATGGATTTGTAAAGGCAATCCTTGATGGGACAATCCTTACAAGACTGAGGACTGGATCAGCTTCAGGGGCAGCTACAGAGGTCCTAGCCAATGAAGATGCAAAATCTTTTCTATTAATAGGAACTGGTGGCCAAGCTGGAACTCAACTTGAGGCAGTCCTTGCAGTAAGAGACATAGAAGAAGCCTACGTTTATGATGTGAACTACGAGAGGGCAGAGGTCTTTGCAAGAGAGATGGATGAAAAGTTAAAAAAATATGGGACAAAAATACTTGCAATTAAGGAACTTGATGAAGTTCTAGGAGAGGTGGACATAATAACCACTGTGACCACTTCTAAGAAGCCTGTTTTTGATGGCAATAAGGTGAAGAAGGGTATTCATGTTAACAGCGTTGGGTCCTATACACCTGATATGCAAGAAACTCCTCCAGATCTCTTAGTGAGGGCTGATAAGATCTTCACTGATACTAATGAAGGTGTTATTGAAGAGGCAGGGGATGTTATAATTCCAATGAAAGAAGGAAAACTTACAAAAGAGAAAGTTGCTCACGAACTTGGCAACCTCCTACTTGGAAGAGAAGTGGGAAGAGAGTCCAAGGAAGAAATAACTTGGTTCAAGACTGTAGGCTTTGCAGGTCTAGACCTTGTGGCAGGAGAAAAGATTTACCAGCTTGCCAAGGAAAAGGGAATAGGCACAAAAATAGAAATGTAAAAAAATAACTGTTGCTTTAAACATTTTAGCTTTAAGCAGCAGTTTTTTTGTGAACTAATTTGTACTTGAAAAAAGGAAATAAAAAACTGTTGCCCCAAAGCAACAGTTTATAATAAATATTAAGCTTCTTTAACAACAGTGTTTTCTTCGAAAGCTCTGCGGTCAAGTTTTTCCATACCAGCTGGAACTTTAACTTCATGAATGTTATTCTTTCTGAATGCATACATGTCGACTTCTTTAATGTTCTTAGGTAAGTTAACTTCTGTAAGATTGTTCTTGTAGAAAGCACTTACACCAATGAATTCAAGTGTATCAGGAAAAGCAATTTCACCAATTTGGTTTAGTGAGAAAGCATTGTCACCGATAAATTCAACTTTTTCTGGTAACTTAACGTCAGTTAATTTGTTTCTGTAGAAAGCGTAAGCGTCAATCTTCTTAACTGAGTCAGGTATTTCTACTTCAGTAAGGTTATTAACACCAAAAGCTTCGTATTGGATTACTTCTACAGTATCAGGAATTACAACAGAGTTAAGTTTTCTTCTAAAGAAGCATTGTTCTCCAATTACTCTAATCTTTGTTCCGTCAGGTCCTTCAGTAGGCACTACCATATCAAATAATTCTTCATTTTTGATTTTGTCTTTGCCCTTTCTTGTCATTCCCTTTAAAACATCGCCGTCAAAAATAAAATCATCAAACTCCCAAGGTTTTTCCATAATATGTACGTCCTCCCCCTAATTAAAATTTTTCTTATCTATATTATAACATAAGGACCAAAAATTATAAAGGAAGCTTGTTAATTAGGCGAAGTATGAACACTTTTTATGATCAGAAAAATCTTTTTTACTAATAGTTTATTTATATAGAATTTTGTTACTATATTTAAAAACTTTGTCCAAGAAAAGAGATTCTTTCTTAAGAATAATAAAAAGGATTTCACAAATCTTAAATTTTGAATTAATTATAGGGATTGAATAATTAAAAATTTTTGGGAGTTTATGTCGGGGTTATAAAATAGAAGAATTTAGATAAAAAATTGAAAGTGAGTTGATAAATTTAATGTAAAAGATAAATTATTCATTGATAAACAATAAATAATTATTGAAAAACATAAAAATACTTATTATAATAAAGGAAAAGAAAGGAGCTTATTATGAAATCTTTTAGAGTTAAATTTATTGGAGGACTTTTGATCCTTGCTATTTTTATCTTAACTTGCGGACTCTATGGAGTTTATAAATTTTCTAAGTTAGTGGCGGGAATCTACCCAATGTTTATGAATATGCAGTATCCCATGATGGTCTTGTGTAATGCCATGGTCTTGGGACTTATACTTGCCCTAGTCTTTGGACTCTTGGCATTAAAAAATTATGGGGAGGACAGAGTTTTTGAGAGGAAGACCCTTTTTAATCTTCAAGTTGTTGCCCTATCCTTTATAGGAATTTTTTTCTTGTCTATCCTCGCCATCCTTTACACCAACTTCAACCTTGACGGGTCCATAACAAATTTAATTTTTGTTGGGGTAGGTCTTGTGTCCATGCTTGTGGGACAAATTTTTCTTCTCTTGTGCGACCTCATCAAGGAAGGCATAGACTTGAAAGAAGAAAATGATCTTACGATTTGAGGTGGACCATGGGAAAAATAATTGTTGATTTAGACGTTGAACTTGCAAAGAACAAGATGACTTTGACAGAATTGTCTGAGGAAGTTGGCATAAGCCTTTCAAATCTTTCTATCTTAAAGACCAATAAGGCAAAGGCTGTAAGATTTTCTACACTTTCAGAAATCTGTAGGGTCCTAGACTGTCAAGTTGGTGATATTTTACGCTACGAGGGTGATGAAGATGACTGATAAAAAATTTAAAAAAATTTTAATTACAATGTTTATAATTTTTCTTGCCGCTATACCCCTTTTATATTTCTTGTCTGACCCAAGAGACCAGGCAGTGAAGGAAGTGGAAAATGAATTTGGGATAAGACTTCCCAAGTCTGTGAAGAGGGAAAGGGAACTCTATAAGGAGCCAAGCTTTCATGGAGATGGGGAAGCTGCAATTTTATTCTCTTTTGACAAGGAAGACCTTGGGGAAATTAAAAATGAATTAAAGGCTTACGAGATTACAGATGTAAATAAAAAATCTCAAGTTGAAACTTGCCTTTTGGAAGTTAAGAAGAGAGGATTTGAAACTTCGCTTGATATGAATAACGAAATTTATTTTAAAGCAACTTCTGAAAATATTTTTGAAGGAATGTATGGAAATTTCGTTGCCCTAGTACTTGATGAGGACAAGGGAGAAATTTTATTTTTAGAATGGGATACTTAAAGTAAAATTGATAAAGAAAATCAATTAGAAATTTTTAAAAAAGGACTCGCAAAGAGTCTTTTTTTAGTGAAAGAAATCAGAGAGCTTTCTCTAAGTAAAAAATTAAAAATATATACTTATGGGTTTTTAAATTAATTATGAGGGGTATTTCTAATGTGAAAGCTTTATATGACACATTAAAGTAAAATAAGGAGTGTAAAATGACTAAACCAAAGATTAATTTAGATAAAAAGTATGGCCTATTTATTGGCGGAGAATTTGTAGAAAGTGAAAATGGGGAAACATTAGATGTATTTTGTCCAGCAGATGGAGAAAAACTTGCATCAATTGCCCAAGCAAGTGAAGCTGATGTAGACAAGGCTGTTAAGGCAGCTTGGGAAGGCTTCCACCAATACAAAAAGACAAATAGATACGAAAGAGCAAAAATCTTAAACAAGATTGCCGATATAATTGATGAAAATGCTGACCACCTTGCCATGGTTGAAACTCTTGACAATGGTAAGCCAATTAGGGAAACAAAAAATGTTGATATCCCACTAGCATCTGAACACTTTAGATACTTTGCAGGAGCAATCCTAGCCGAAGAAGGAACTGCTAATGCCATTGACGAAAACACCCTATCCATAGTCCTTCGTGAACCACTTGGAGTTGTTGGTCAAATTATTCCATGGAACTTCCCATTCCTAATGGCAGCCTGGAAATTATCTCCAGCCCTAGCAGCAGGGGATGCAGTTGTAATTAAACCATCATCAACAACTTCACTTTCACTATTAGAACTAATGAAGTTGATAAAAGATGTAGTGCCAAAGGGAGTCATCAACGTTGTAACAGGATCTGGATCTAAGTCTGGTGAATACTTACAACATCATAAAGGACTTTCAAAACTTGCCTTCACTGGTTCAACTGAAGTTGGCTACAAGATTGCAGGAGCTGCAGCAGAAAAATTAATTCCAGCTACCCTAGAACTTGGTGGTAAGTCTGCTAACATCTTCTTTGATGACTGCGATATGGACCTTGCAATAGATGGTCTTGCTATGGGTATCTTATTTAACCAAGGACAAGTATGTTGTGCAGGTTCAAGAGTTTTCGTTCACGAAAATATCTACGATGAATTTGTTGAAAAGGCAATTGAAAAATTCAAGAAGATCAAGGTTGGTCTACCTTGGGAAGAAGACACACAAGTTGGAGCTCAAGTAAACAGGTCACAAACTGAAAAAGTTCTTGGCTATGTAGAAGTTGCAAGAAAAGAAGGAGCAACAATTGTCGTTGGTGGCGAAAAGGCTACAAAGAATGGAACAGAAAATGGTTACTTCACAATGCCAACTCTTATAACAAATGCAGATAACAAGATGCAAGTTGCAAGAGAAGAAATTTTTGGACCAGTTGCAGTTGTAATTAAGTTCAAGGATGAAGACGAAGTTGTAAAAATGGCAAATGATTCAGACTACGGTCTAGCTGGTGCTGTTTGGACAAGAGACATCAACAAGGCAATAAGAGTTGCAAGAGCAATTGAAACTGGTAGAGTTTGGGTTAACACTTACAACCAACTTCCAGCAGGGGCACCTTTTGGCGGCTACAAGAGGTCAGGTATTGGTAGAGAAAACCACAAGATGATGCTTGATGCTTATTCACAAGTTAAGAACATCTTCATTAATACTTCTGAAAAAGCTTCAGGACTTTACTAATAATAAATTTTATAAATAAATAGAGTAATTAAAAAGGGCTTATAGTTTTCGCTATAGCCCTTTTTGAGTGCTTAAATTTTCAAATTAAAATAATTTTAAATTTAAGAGATTTTTAATTTTTCTTACATACCTGCGTTCATCTTAATTGCAATGTCCAAGAACTTAGTAATAATTAGTGCATTTGAAATATTTGAAATGAATCCACCAATTACTGGAACAACGAAGAAGGCAAGCTTAGAGAATCTGTACTTGTCACAAACTGTCTTCATAGTTGTCATTGAAACTGGAACAGCACCTGTTGAAAAACCAAGGTGACCTACTGCCATAACGGCTGAGTCGTAGTTCTTGCCAAGTAGTCTAAATGTTAAGAAGTAAGTGAATACTAGAACAAGAACAACTTGTGCAAGAAGAAGGACGATTAGTTGAGGTCCTAGGTCTGCAAGTTGCCATAACTTCATACTTACAATTGACATTGAAACGAAAAGTGCAAGAGAAAAATCTCCAACAGTATCAATTGCTTCAAGAAGTGAATCGGTAACTCTTCCTGTCTTATCAAGGAAGACTCTCACAAGGATACCACCAAGCATACAACAAACGTGAATTGGAATGTTAGCACCACCCTTTTGTAGGCCCAAGAAAATTAATTGGCCAATACCACAAGCAAGAACCATCATGTTTACAGAAGAAATCATAGTCTTCTTGTTCATCAAAACAGTTTTAGCTGTATCAACAAGAGTGTTTTCTTGATTATCTAGTTCTGGATCTTCAAATCCAAATTTCTTAACGATAAAGTTACCGTAAGGTCCACCAATAAGTGAACCTGCAATAAGTCCAAACGTAGCGGATGCAATAGCAACTTCCATGGCAGCAGTTTGACCAGCTTCAACAGCTATTGGTGCAAAACTAGCAGCGTTTCCGTGGCCACCTGTCATAGGTATTGAACCTGTCATCATTGAGATAAGTGGGTTAACGTGAAGTAAGTTACCTACTCCAAGTGCAACTGCGTTTTGAAAAGCAGCAAGTAGGGCAGCTAAAACAGCAAAGATAACTACTAGCTTTCCACCTTGCTTTAATAATGAAAGACTGGCAGCAGCACCACTAGCTGCAAAGAATAAGCAGTAGAATAAAGTATTAACTGTCTTGAAGTCAAAGTTTGGTTCCATAATGCCTGCGTAGTATAAAATCATAGTGATAATTGAAATAATAGTGCCGCCTACTACAGCAGATGGAAGGCAGTATTTAACTAAAACTGGAAATTTCTTTCTCAAGAAGTCCCCAAGATAGATACCGATTACGCCAAGAAATAGAGTTTCAAACATGCCGAACTCAATTACAATTCTTTCCATATTTTTTCCTCCTAAAAATATATTGTTAAAAGCGTTAACCATTCGATTATACTGGATAAAATCTGGCAAGTCAAAGACATTACCCACTTTTTATAAATATTTTAAGGAAATCCTATTAAATTGTTTATAAATTTTCAAAACTTTCACATAATAGCAAGCAAAAGTACAAAAAGCTAAGTAAATGTGATAAAATTATACTTATTAATATGAAGGTAAATGAAAATGCATAAACAGGAGTGATATTATGACAATTGTAAAACCATCAACCCTCCCAGGTTTTATGGAACTACTACCAAAGGATCAAATTCTCTTTAATGAGATGAAAGACATTATAAGAAAAAATTTTGAAAAGCACGGATTTTTGCCCATAGATACTCCAGTTATAGAAAAATCTGAAGTCCTACTAGCAAAGGGCGGTGGAGATACTGAAAAACAAATTTATAGGTTCTCAAAGGGCGACACTGATATGAGTCTTAGGTTTGACTTAACAGTTCCCCTAGCAAGATACACTGTTGAGCATATGAACGACCTATCATTTCCTTTTAAAAGGTATCAGATAGGAAAGGTCTACAGGGGAGAGAAGGCTCAAAAGGGACGTTTTAGAGAGTTTTACCAATGTGATATTGACACAATTGGTATGGGAGAACTTTCTCTTGTAAATGATGCAGAATTCCCTGTTGTTATCTTCCACACTTTTAAGGACCTAGGCTTTACAGATTTCACAATCCACCTTAACAATAGAAAAATTTTAAAGGGCTTCTTTGCCTCATTAGGCATCGAAGACTCCATGAATGTACTTAGGACAGTTGACAAGTTAGACAAGATTGGAGAAGAAAGTGTCCTTAAAGAATTAGGAGAAAATGGAATAGGAAGAAATTCTGGAGAAAAAATCCTAGAATTTATAAAAATTAAGGGAACTGTAGATGAAATTCTTGAACAATTAAGAGAATTAAAAATAGAAGATGAGATCTTCCAAGAAGGACTTGACGAGCTTACACAAGTTATTGCTTATATGAGGGACTTTGGCATAGAAGAAGACTGCTTTGACATTGACCTAAAGATTGCAAGGGGACTTGACTACTACACAGGCACAGTTTATGAAACTACTCTTGATAATTATCCAAAGATTGGATCAGTTTGCTCTGGCGGAAGATACGAAGACCTTGCAAGCTATTATACAGACAAGACCCTACCAGGTGTGGGAATTTCCATTGGACTATCAAGACTTTTCTACCAATTAAATGAAGCAAAAATAATTTCTAGTGAAGAAAAATCCCTAGTTGATCTTTTAATTATTCCAATGGATGATTACATCCACGATGGAATTAAACTCCTAAGTGAATTGAGAGAAAAGGGAGTGAGGGTTTCTGTCTACACAGAATTTGCAAAGCTAAAGAAAAAATTTAAGTACGCAGACCAAACAAAGGTGGACTATGTAATAGTTCTTGGTGAAGAAGAGATAAAAACTAGAAAGTATAGTTTGAAGGATATGAAGACAGGGGATCAGGAAGAAGTAACTTTTGATGAGTTAGTTGATCGATTTAAGAAGTAAGCTCGGATTAAAATTAGACCTATAAACCGATAATTTCACAGTTTATAGGTCTTTTTTGTTGCACTTTTTTTTATTTAAGCTTAAAATAGGATAGAAACATGAAGAAATGAGATGAGAATTTTTGAAAAGACAAGATATAAGAAATATAGCTATTATTGCCCACGTTGACCACGGTAAGACTACCCTAGTTGATGCCCTTCTAAGACAGTCAGGTATCTTTAGGGAAAACCAACAAGTTAAGGACAGGGTAATGGACTCCAACGACATTGAAAAGGAAAGAGGTATCACTATCCTTTCCAAGAACACTGCTGTCAACCATAATGGAGTTAAGATTAATATCATTGACACTCCAGGACACGCTGACTTCGGTGGCGAAGTTGAACGTGTTTTAAAAATGGTAAATGGTGTTGTCCTCTTAGTAGATGCCTTTGAAGGTCCTATGCCACAAACTAAGTTTGTGTTAAAGAAGTCCTTTGAACTTAGCCTTCCAGTTATTGTCTGCATCAACAAGGTAGACAGACCTGAAGCAAGACCACTTGAAGTAGTGGATGAAGTTCTTGACCTCTTTATTGAACTAGGTGCTGACGAATCTGTTCTTGAATGTCCTTTTGTATTTGCATCAGCAAAGCAAGGTATTTCTGCTCTTGATGTAGATGACAAAATGGAAAGTATGGATCCACTTTTTGAAACTATTATTAATTACATTCCAGGACCAGAACAAAGAGATGATGAACCTTTCAAACTTCTAATTTCAACAATTGACTACAATGACTACATTGGAAGAATTGGTATTGGAAAAATCGAGCAAGGTATTATTAACGAAAACGACAAGCTTGTAAGGGTTAACAAACTTGATCCAGACTTTAAAGAAAATATTAAGATTGCACAAATCTATGAATTTGAAGGTCTAGACAGGGTTGAAGTTGATTCATCACGTTCAGGCTCTATTGTTGCAGTAACAGGTATTGAAGACATCAACATTGGGGATACTATTACTTCAACAGAGGACACAGAAGCCCTTGAATTTGTAAAAATTTCTGAGCCAACTATTTCCATGAACTTCTCTGTAAATGATTCACCTTTTGCAGGAAGAGTTGGAAAGTTCTTGACTTCAAGACAAATCAAGGCAAGACTTCACAGAGAACTACAAACTGATGTAGGACTAAGGGTTGAAGACACTGAATCCACTGATTCCTTTAAGGTTTCTGGTAGGGGAGAACTTCACCTTTCAGTTTTAATTGAAAATATGAGACGTGAAGGTTATGAGTTCCAAGTTTCTAAGCCACAAGTTCTTTATAAATATGACGAAAATGGCAAAAAGTTAGAACCAACAGAAAGAGTTACTATTGATGTTGACAATGTCTACGCGGGATCTGTTATAGAAAAACTTGGCAGGAGAAAGGGCGAACTTGTTAACATTGTTGAACCTAATGGGGGCTACCAAAGACTTGAATTCATCATTCCATCAAGAGGACTTATTGGTTACAGGACTGAATTTATGACAGACACTAAGGGTTCTGGGATCCTAAATTCTATTTTTGAATCCTATGTGCCATTTAAGGGAGAAATCCCAAGAAGGGTAAATGCTTCTATTGTTTCCTTTGATACAGGAACAGCTTCAGCCTATGGACTTAACAATGCCCAAGATCGTGGTACCCTATTTGTTGAACCAGGGGAAGATGTTTATGAAGGTCAAGTTGTTGGTGAATCACCAAAGGGAATTGAAATTGAAGTTTCTGTTACTAAGTCAAAGAAACAAACTAACGTCAGAGCATCAGGTTCTGATGAAGCCCTAAGACTTTCTCCAGTTAAGAAGATGAGTCTTGAAGAAGCGTTAGAGTTTATTGAAGATGACGAGCTAATAGAAATTACACCTAATGAATTTAGAATTAGAAAGAAAATTTTAAATTCACAAACAAGATATAAATCAAAGAAAAATAAATAATCTTTGGACAGGAGTGGAAGATGTTTAGTGCATATTTTGGGATGTTTAAAAACTTTGCTCAAGTTTATTCACTACTATTTATTGTAAACTTATTAGTATCCACCTTTATAATTTTATTTGACAACAAGAAGCCAGTATCCACCCTCTTGTGGGTAATGGCTATTAACTTCCTGCCCCTTCTTGGTTTTGTCCTCTACCTCTTTATAGGACAGGACATTTCAAAGTCCAAGATATTTAAGGGTAAACATAAGAAGGACGAGATCCTAAGCAAGGAAGCAAAGGCTCAATTAATAGATATAAAAAAGAAGAAATTTAGGTTTTCAAAAGCTAGGACTGCCAACCATATTGATATGGTTGAGATGTTCAACAAGGCAGAAAACGAAATGCTCTACACTGACAACAAGGTAAAGATTTTTAACGACGGAGTAGAAAAGTTTGCAGCCCTCTTTGAAGACTTGAGAAAAGCTAAACACACTATCTACGTTCAATATTATATTTTTAAATCAGATGGACTCTCCACTGAATTTATGAATATACTAAAGTCAAAGGCCAAGGGAGGCCTTGACGTGTACTTATTAGTTGACGGTATGGGTGTTAGGAAGATGAAGCTAAGGGACAGGAAGTCCCTTGAAGAGGCTGGAGTTAAGTTTGCCATCTTCTTCCCAGGTATTATTGACAAGATCAACACCCACATCAACTACAGAAACCACAGGAAGATTGCTGTAATCGACAAGAGAATTGGTTACGTTGGTGGCTTCAACGTTGGCGACGAATATGTATCCAAGGGTCCTATGGGATTTTGGAGAGACACCCACCTAAGGATAGAAGGTCCAGCAGTGAATGGACTTGCCTGGAGATTTTTCTTGGACTTCAAGTTTGCATCAGAAGACCATACCAAGGGCTTCACTACAGAAATCTTTCCAGAGATAGAAGATGGAGTAGACATAAATATTGTCACAAGTGGACCAGATACCAAGGCAGACTCCATAAGAAATGGTTACGAGAAATTAATAACTTCTGCAAGGAAGGAGATTTACATTCAAACTCCTTACTTTGTTCCCGATGATGGACTCCTAAAGGCAATAAAGGTTGCAGCCCTAAGTGGAGTTGAGGTCAACATAATGTTCCCAGCCAAGCGTGACCACCTCTTTGTTCACTGGGCATCACTTTCCTTCTTGGGAGAACTTTTAAAGTGGGGAGCCCATGTCTACCAATATGAAGGAGGCTTTCTTCATACAAAGATTATGATTTCTGATGACTATCTAGCAAGTGTTGGGACAGCAAACTTTGATATAAGGTCCTTTGAACTAAACTTTGAAGTCAATGCCTTCTTATATGACGAAGAATTAAATAAAAAATTAAAGGAAGACTTTAAGAGAGATCTTGAAGAGTGCACAGAGATAACTAAGGAAGCTTATGAAATGAGGTCAAAGTTTACTAAGCTTCGTGAATCCTTTTCAAGACTTTTATCTCCACTATTATAGGATATAATGGATATAGAAATAAATAGAAAGAAGATAAGGTCCCTTAGGCTGAGGGTAGAAGACGGGATAATAAAAATTTCTGCCCCAAGGTCTATGAGTGACAGAGCCATAAAGGACTTCATCGAAAACAATGATGAAGTCATTGAGAGATTAAAGAGAGAAGACAAGAGAAGGGGACGCTACAAGAACCACTTGTTTGGTCAGAAGGTAAACTTCACCTCAGAAGAAGAACTTGAAAAAATTTACAGACGAGAACTGCAGAAGGTCTTGGATGAAATTTTCCCAAGATACGAAGCCTTGACGGGACTCTCAGCCAAGTCCTATGAGATAAGGAAGATGAAGATGAGGTGGGGGACCTGCTATCCACAGCGGGGAGATATAAAAATAAATCTCTACCTAGCAGCAAGACCCCTGGAGC
This sequence comes from Peptoniphilus vaginalis, assembly GCF_900176605.1. GTDB lineage: Bacteria > Bacillota > Clostridia > Tissierellales > Peptoniphilaceae > Peptoniphilus_A > Peptoniphilus_A vaginalis. The sequence goes on along the minus strand of NZ_FXLP01000004.1, from coordinate 87,771 downwards.
AAATCGAGGCAGTTGTCCTTCACGAGTTAGTTCATTTAAAATTCTTTCACCACGACAAGAATTTTATAAATGAGTGCAAGAAGTATATGGAAAACTATGAAGAAATTGAAAGAGAATTAAAGACCTAGGTGATAAAATGAAAAAAGCTTTAAAAATTTTGGGAATAATTGCAGGAATTCTTATCCTAATGAAACTTTTTAACATTTCCATCTTTATTGGAAATCAAAGAATTGATAAACACTTTATTGTCAGTGGAATTAGAAACTTTAACCTAGGAGATCTCTTTGACAAGGTTTCAAAATTCTTTGACGAGCTAGTTGGTGGAATAAGAAGAGCAGTTAATAGTTTATAAACTTATAAAAGTCTATGACTTTATAAAAATTTATAACCTTACAAGAATTTATAACTTCATAAAAATTTATAACTTTGCAAATATTTTTAACTTTGCAAATATTTTTAACTTCATAAAAATTTTTAACCTTATAAGAGTTTAAAAAATTATAATAAAGCACGACCTTCGTGCTTTTATTTTTTTACAAAAAATTAAATTTATTAATGTGGTATAATTAATATGTAAAACTTTAAATTAAGGTGATTAAATGAATTTAACTTTTCTTATACTAAGCTGTGTGGTGCCTGGACTTATGACAGGGGTTGGTGCAATCCCCATATTTTTTGCAAAGGGCGTGAGCCAGAAGGTGCTAGACATTCTCCTTGCAGCTGCAGCAGGAGTTATGCTCGCAGCAACTTGCTTCTCCCTTGTCATACCAAGTCTTGAAATAGCTAATGGGACTATGGGAGTTGTGTCAACGGGACTTGGAATTTTTTTCGGGGCTCTTCTTCTTGATCTAATCGACAAGTTTGCACCCCACGAGCACTTAATAGACAATAGGCATGAGGGAGCAGAGGTAAAGAACTTATCCAAGATGTGGCTCTTTGTAATTGCCATCGCTATCCACAACTTTCCAGAAGGACTTGCAACTGGTGTAAGCTTTGGCGGAGAAAATATTGCAAATGGTCTTTCAGTTGCTCTTGGTATCTCCCTACAAAATATGCCAGAGGGACTTGCCGTTGCCCTTGCCCTTGTTCGTGAAGGCTACACTCGTAAGAAGGCCTTTGCTATTGCAACTTTAACAGGACTTGTTGAACCCATTGGAGCCTTCTTAGGAGTTGGACTTGTTTCCATCTTCTCTGCAACTCTTGGCTTCATCCTTGCCCTTGCAGGAGGAGCCATGCTCTTTGTAATAAGTGATGAAATTATACCAGAGACCCACTCCAATGGCTACGAGAGAGAATCAACTTATGGGGTAGTTTTTGGATTTATATTAATGATGTTTTTAGATAGCCTAGTGTGATGACTTGCCTAAGTGGCAAGTTTTTACATATATTTATTCTTTAAAATATTTTTCAATGTTGAAAATAAAATGTAAAAGTGATATATTCATGATATAAGACCAAAAAAGGACTTGACAAGATATGAGGAGAATCTTTAGGATCAAGACAGACAGACAGACAGACAGACAGACAGACAGACAGACAGACAGACAGACAGACAGACAGACAACTATAGATGTATATTCAGGCGAAATCATAAATTCATTCGCCTTATTTGAATATAATTTTTTAAGAGCAAGAAAATTTGGCTATTTAATAGCTTTGTTTTCTTGCTCTTTTTGATTTTTTAATAAAAGGAGGTTACAAATGAAAAAAATAATTAAAAAATCATTGAGCTTATTTTTAGCTCTAGTAATGTTAGTAGGCATTATGCCATTCAATGTCTTTGCTGAGAAAGCAAGAAAGGTTGAACTAGAACTTAGTAACATTGAAAGTGCAAAATTTGAAAAACAAAACAAAGTTGAATTTACTATTGATAAGGACAATTTAGATGTAAACACTTTTTTGAAGATAACTGAAGACAAAGACGACAAAAATGTACTTAAAATAACGAGCGATACGTTCGGACCTGGTGGCATTTTAGAACATTCCTACAAAGAATTTATGGGAAAAGCCATGGGTATGTGGGTTCCAGATGATCAATGGAATGAAGAGGACAAAAAAAAGTTAGATGAGAAATTTGGAAATGATTGGGGAGCTAAGGATAAGTTTAAAAAGGAACAATTGGCTGAGGCTACAAATAAATGGAATACTACTGACTGGGATCTTGAAAATTCTTATTACGAACTTAAAGTAAAGTTACCTAAAAATATGAAATTTAACAAAGATGAAATAAAAGCTCAATGGTCTGAAGATAGTTTTCTTTCACAATTATATGATCCACAAGAAGCAATTATTGATGGTAATACTCTTATATTTAGAGCAAAATTTAAAACATTAAAAACAGATATAGCTTTAAATTCAGAAACTGCAAATTGGAACAAACCTGTCTTAAATGTAGAGATTCCAATGGCAATCCATTATAAAAAAGGCGATACAGTTATGGATTATGTTCCAGAAGTAGAACGAAATTTAAGGTTAATTGACAAATCTAAATCCATTCAAGTGGAGGGCAAAGGAATCCTTGGACTTTTGGGAGTTTTATCTCCTATAGATTTATCTAAATGGCCACAAGAAGTTAGTGTTTTTCCGGCAAATCAAAAATTAGATGGAGATATCTTGGCAAATGAGAAAGATACCGGATCTAATAAGTATTTCTCTATTAACAAAGATGAAGAATTTAATTTAACTACAAAACTAGATGTATCAAGTATTAAGAAAGCAGTAACAGACCCCTTTGCTTTTATAGGAATGCCAAATGGTGGCGTAGAATTTAGCAAAATGCAAATTTTTAGGTTTTGGCCAGCACTCAATCTAGGTAGTGTTTTCTCAACTACTTTGAGATTTCCTAAAGAAATAATAGTTCCTAAAAATATAGATGAAAAATCATTAAAATTAAAAGGTTCCAAAGATGTTTTTTACATTTCAAAAGTTGAAAGAAGTACAGATCCTGATAGTAAGGAAACAATTTTAAAAATTGAGATGCCTTTAACTGAAGGAGCAAAGAAAAAAATGCCATCTTTATATGATTTAAGTAATACTATTGGGTCTGTGGATTCTACATTTTATTTAGACATTCCAGGATTAAAATTTTCAGATGAAGCAAAAGAAAATGAAAAGTATACGATAAAGGGTAAATTAGGGGGAAAAGTACTATTTACATTTATTACTGATGTGGACGATTGGGTAGCGAATGAATATAAGGATGAACTGCGTAAAGAATTTGGTAATGATGTTGTAGTTCAAGATGAAACTTGGACAAGCACTCTTCACTTTAACAAAGATAATCAAAAAATAAAAGATGCAATTGATTATATGTTAGATAAGCATCCTGAAATATTTAACCAAGTTATACCAAATCTTTTAAAAGATGACGTCCTAAGAAGAAAATATGACACAAATATATATTCTCTTTTTGTAAATTGGAAAGGAATTCAAGAAAAAGGAGGAACAGATTACCTTTATACACAAAAAGGTGGGGATCCAGATGATATAACTTTCACAGTTTTGTGTTCTAAAAAGTCAGCTCCTATTCCTGAACCTACAGAACCAAAGGTTCATGAATATATAGAAACTTATCCTGTATTTGTTCGAGTTGATAAAAAAGAAAATATTCATGACAAGTACATCTTTGGATATCCTGATGACACAATTAGACCTAATGGTGATATGACAAGAGCTGAAGCTATTGCAGTAGTCGCAAGACTTCAAAAATTAGACTTAAGCGATAAGTCTGCTAAGATTTATAAAGATACTAAAGAAAATCTTTGGTACAATGGTGCTATTAATGCGGCATTTAAGGCTGGTTATTTGTTAGAAAAAGAAGGCGAAAACATCAGACCTAATGACAAGATTACTAGAGCTGAACTTGCCGAATTAATCAGTCATATTGACAAGAAAAACAGTGCAGTAGCTCCATTTGATGATGTTAAAGGTCACAAGTTTGAAGCTGCCATTAACCAAGCTTATGGCAATGAAAGAATTAAGGGTTACCCTGATGGAACTTTCAAACCAGATAACACTATTACAAGAGCAGAAGTTGCCACAATGTTAAATAAATTGTATGACAGATTCCCTGACAAGAATTTCATCGATGCAAATCAAAATTCAATTCACAATTATAAGGATATGTCTTACAAGGGACACTGGGGTTACTATGAACTTGTTGAAGCTTATCATACTCATAAATATCTAAGATTATCTAATAATATGGAAGAATGGAAAGAGATAATCGAATAAACTATTAAATAGGAGAAAGAAAGGACTCTTGTGAGTCCTTTTTTGTGTTATTTATCCAAAAAATACCTCATATGAGGTATTTTTTACTTTGTGCTTTTGTTATTCTTCCATCATATAAGTGTTTATATTTAGCATATAAGAGTCAAAAATAATTTATTGCAAAAAAATTAGCTCAAGTTTGAGCTAATTATAATTTTTCTATTGAATCGTAGATAAGTTCTGCCTCATTGTTGTAATAAATTTCTATTGAAGCATCTTGCCACTCACTTGTATCCTCAAAGCCTGTGACTATTCCAGAAAGTCTCATGTAGGCGTAGCCAAAGGATTCATTAATCACTTCGAAGTCAAGTTTTAAAAATTCTTCAAGAGTAATTCTTTTGTAGGTTCCATCCTTATAAAGATTTATCTCAAGACCATTATCAAAGTTATCATCTAGGTCACTAAGCCCACCCTCAAGATCAAAGTCTGGATCAAAGGCGTGAATTATTCCTCCAAGTATATCTCCCATTTCTTCTTTAGAAAAAGATGTGTAAGTTTTATGAAGGATAAGCCTTGGATTTTTCATCATGTAATCTTTTTGGTCGTCGCTCTTTTTTTCAAAATAAATGCCTTGATCAAAATATAAAAGTACCTTGTCAGGTAAATTTTCGATATTTGTAAGGCGAAAATCGTGAAAGGAAAAAACTTGATTTAGTAAATTTAATTTCATAATACCTCACTTGTGGTAGGGGTGGTTATTTATTATTCTAAAGGCCCTGTAGATTTGCTCCATTAAAATAACCCTCATGAGCTTGTGGGGGAAGGTCATCTTGGAGAAGCTAAGCTTGTAGTCAGCCCTAGATAAAACTTCATCAGATAATCCAAGACTTCCACCAATGACAAAAGTTATATTGGAGTGGCCGTCAATCATAAGGTCCTTTATTTTATCTGCAAAGGTCACTGAGTCAAGGCTCTTTCCACCAATCTCAAGGGCAATGACATAGGCACCATCCTTTATCTTTGAGAGGATTTTTTCACCTTCAACATTTTTTACCTTCTCCATGTCCTTGTCTGACAAATTTTCGGGGCAGGGTTCGTCCATAATTTCAAAAATGCTTAAATCGGCATAGGATTTAAGCATTTTTTTGTACTCATTTATGGCATCCTTAAAATAATTTTCCTTGATTTTGCCAAGTACAATTAAATTAATGTTTATCATTTTAATTTTTTAACTTCTTCAAGAGCCTTGTCAAAGTTAACATCGTGAGTTACTTCAGGAACATATTCAACATAAGCAACTTTTCCGTCTCTGTCAACAATTACTACTCCACGAGCAAGTAGTTGGAATTCTTTAATCATAAAGCCAAATTTTTCTCCAAATTCCTTGTATTTGTAGTCAGAAACGATGTCTGCGTTTTCAATTCCCTTAACAGAACAGAATCTTTCTTGTGCGAAAGGAAGGTCAACTGTCACAGTTACGATTTTAACGTCATCAGATAACTTTGTAGCTTCTTCGTTAAAAGTAGTTGCTTGAAGAGCACAAACTGGTGTGTCAATTGATGGTGCAACTGAATAAACTACGATTTTGCCCTTTAGGTCATCTGAGTTAAAGTCAGATAGGTTCCTCTTAACTGCCTTAAATGATGGAGCCACGTCTCCAACTTTGATTTCTTTTCCTTCAAGATTTACTTTATTTCCAGCAAATGTTATATCCATTTTAATTCCTCCTAAAATTATTTTTCATTTTACACAATAATTATATCCAATTATCCCGATTATTAACAAGTGATTGCAATAAAATGCCAAGTTGATTAAAATATTAGTAAGAACACTTTTGTTAATTAAAGGAATAAAAGAAGGAGTTACATATGAAAAAATTTTTAAAAATTTTATTTTTAATTTTTGTGGCAGGAATAATTCTTACAGCCTGCACAGGCAAGGATGAAAATCTTCCAGACAAAAAAATTTATAATGTAAAGTGGACTTTGGAAAGCATGATAAATACAGATTATGGAGTAGAATTAAGCAATGACATGGCTCTTAAATTTGACAAGAAAAATTTTGTCTTGACTGATAGAAACAGTGCCTATGACTATACTGGCACTTATAAATTAAAAAAAGCTGGCGCAGGCTATGAAGTAATAATGAAGTTTGATGGCTTTGAAGAGCCTGTGACTGGGATATATGGCATGAGAACTTACAAGGATGAGGACCCTAAGCCTGATTTAGTTTTTGAACATTGGAATACAAAATACTCCTTTATTGGTGAAGAAGATAAGTAGAAATTAACTGATTGAGTGTCTATTATGAAAAAATATGTAAATTTAATAATATCATTATTTTGTTTTCCGATTTTTAATTTAATCTATCTAAAGGTTTTTGAGTACATCAATGGGAAAATTCAAGAAACCTTTGATATAAAATATATGATTATTTTATTTTTATTTAAAATCTTAATGATTTTATTTTTGGGATTTATGCTTGCCTACTATTTTAATTTTGCAAGCAAACAAGAAAAAAATAAGCTTGGGATATTTTTATTAATTGAAATTTTCATACTTATAATTTATGTAGTAACAAAAAAATGTTATTTGCCTGAGAATTTTTTCTATATTTTTGATTTTAATTTACTGTACTTTATGTTGCTTTTAGGTGAAAATATTTTTTTATTTAATAAGTTGTAAAATTAAATGCGACACAAATAAAAAATAAAAACTCATACTAACTTCGTGTAAAATGTTAATAACGACAAAAACACACACGGAGGTTAATATGAGCTATAAACATCTTACACTAAACGAAAGAAATAAGATAGAGGTATTAAACAAAGAGGGCTATTCTTCTAGAAGAATAGCGAAAATTTTAGGATGTCATCATTCCACAATAGCTAGAGAGCTTAAAAGATGTGATACTGAATACGAAGCTGGCCTAGCAGAAAGAGATAAAGAATCTAAATCATCATTAAAAGGAAGAAAAACTAAAGTAACTTATGAAATATTAGAAAATATCAAAGAAAAGCTTAATTCTAAATGGTCACCTGAGCAAATTGTAGGTTGCCTTTATAAAGGAATATTAAGCTTTAAAACAATATATAACTGGATTTATTCTGGAGTAATAGATTTTGATATTTCAAGATTAAGAAGAAAAGGTAAGTCTAGAAAAAGCAAAGAAACAAGAGGAAAATTTAACATAGGTACATCTATAAGAAAAAGACCAAAAAACATAAAGTATAGGGTTTCCTTCGGACATACCCAAGGGGCACAAGACTGGGAACTTGATACAGTTGTGTCTTCTAGAGGAAAAAGCAAAGGGTGTTTAGCAACATTTGTTGAAAGAAAAACAAGGTTTTATATAGCATTACCAATGAAAGATAGAAGCAAAGATTCAATGTTTGAAGCAATAAATAAACTTGTTAAATCACTTCCAAAAGAAGCCTTAAAAAGTTTTACATCAGATAGAGGAAAAGAATTTGCTTGCTATGATGAAGTTGAAAAGCTTGGGATAGACTTTTACTTTGCTGACCCATATTCAGCATGGCAAAGAGGAAGTAATGAAAATTCAAATGGTCTATTGAGAGAATATTATCCTAAAAAGACAGATTTAGCAGAGATATCTGAAGAAGATCTTATTAAAAATTTAATGGAGCTTAACAGCAGACCTAGGAAATGTCTAAATTATCAAACTCCATTTGAATTATTTTTACATGAACTTAGTTTAATTTAGGTGTCGCAATATTATTTGCAATTCATCATTTTTAAATTTTAAAAAATTAGAATAAGAATTAGGTATTAGTGAAAAAAGGTTGAAAAATAAAATTTAATAAAAAGGTGATGTGTAGAATAGATTTACCTATCTTGCACATCACTTTTTTTTAAAATCAAACTTATTTTTCCTTAAAAACTTTTAGCATAAGTTTAGTTGATAGGTAGAAGAGTATAAGGACAGCGAAAACTCCAGCTAGGCTCCAAAGTTCGACTTTCACTCTCTACATAATATGTATAAACTATAAGAAGATTTAAAAGTTTATATTAAAAATAAAATTAATTAATAAATTATAAATAGTTTATTGATAAAAAATAATTTCTATGATAACCTCTAAATAAGATAACGTTTTATCTAATTAAGTAATTTTGTTTTAATAATAAGAGGCATCTTATAAAAAGGTTAGCAAACTTAACATTTTTAGTATTTGTTTTGATTAGTTCGTCGAGTGTGTATGCAAGAAGCATTGATACAGAAATTCAGAAATTTATGGATTCTCCAGCTCCAGAGTTTTCGGAATTATCTAAATCGCATGTTTCAAAAACTATCAATGAATTTGATGCAATCATTGAAAAAGAGATAATTTCTGAATTAAGGTATAGTTATAGTGATAAACATGATGAAACACTTTATTTTAAACAAGAGATAATTAATTTATCCAATAATTCACGTAATGAATTAGAGAAAATGAATTTTAATGATAGACAAATTGATGCAATACTGTCCACTAAAGGATTGAGTGCTGATAAAGTTTCAAATGATGTTGCAAGAAGAGCTAGTGCAAACTTTCGATTTAATATGTACAAAAATAGATTTGAATATGGAGATTACGCAGTTGTTGATGCTTATTGGGCATGGGAGTCTGCTCCTGTTTGGGCAGGGAAAGATACTGTCGTTTTTGGATTTAGCGATGGATTTACAGCTAATTTAGATAGAACAGTAATGAAAGTTACATATAGAGATTTAGATGGCAATTACAAAGACGAACAATATTATTCTCCTAATGGATTAGTTCAAGGTTTAAGATTTGATTTTGAACAAAGCTATGGACCTGGCGGTCTAAGATCTTTAAGTAGTGGAAAAGTTTATTTGGTTATTGATAATAATAGAGAAAATAAGGATTATGTTGAAGTCCATGGTAAGTATCTTCACAATTATTTAGGTGTATTACCAAGTATTAATATTTCTGGTTCTAATTTAGTTTCCATAGGATTTAGTGCGAATACTAAAGAAATGGGCGATGGATATATAGTAATGGCATAATGCTTAGTAAGGGAGGTATTATGATAGAAAATATTTTTAAGTTTTTTATAATTGCAACTGTAGGTTTTATTTTAGTTTTCTGTTTACCATATCCCGAATTATGGATTATAGGTTCACGATTTGGCGTTTCATTATATATTATGTTAATAATTCAGCATATTATTTTCAACAAAAAATTTGATGATATGTTGGAAAAACTTGATAATTTAGAAAAAGCATTAAATGATAAAGATGAAGAAAAAATTGAAAAATAAATTTTAATAAAAAGGTGATGTGTAGAATAGATTTACCTATTCTTGCACATCACCTTTTTTCATGTCTATTAAATTTTCGAAAATTATTTTTCTTTAAAAACTTTTAGCATAAGTTTAGTTGATAGGTAGAAGAGTATAAGGACAGCGAAGACTCCAGCTAGTCCCCACACTGCTACTTCAACACCTTGCATAAATACATTCATGTCCATCTTATCACCCCTACATAAACATTGGCACAAGAGCCAAAATCATTGAACCAGCAACTACTGAGCCAAGTTGTCCTGCAACGTTGGCTGACATAGCTTGCATAAGAATAAAGTTTGTTGGGTCTTCCTTAGCTGCCATAGTTTGCACAACTCTACCAGACATAGGGAAGGCTGAGATACCTGCTGCGCCAATCATTGGGTTGACCTTGTTCTTTAAGAATAAGTTTAAGAACTTTGCAAAGAGAACACCACCTGCTGTGTCAAAGATAAAGGCAACAAGTCCCATGGCAAGTATCATAAGAGTGTTGACATTTAAAAAGGCATCGGCAGACATAGTCCCACCAATTGTTATCCCAAGCAAAATTGTAACAAGGTTTGAAAGTTCGTTTTGGGCAGAGATAGAAAGTCTTTCAAGAACTCCACAGACTCTTATTAAGTTACCAAACATCAAGGCCCCAATGAGGGACACAGACATAGGTGCTATTATTCCAGCTATAAGTGTAATTACAATTGGAAATAATATTTCAACCTTCTTTGGAACGTGAACAGTAGTGTACTTCATCCTGATTTTTCTTTCCTTAGAAGTTGTCAAAAGTTTAATAACTGGTGGCTGAATAATTGGCACAAGAGACATATAAGAATAGGCAGCTACAGATATTGGTCCCAAATAATTTGGAGCAAAGACCTTTGCAACATAAATTGATGTTGGACCGTCGGCTGCACCGATTATGCCAATTGACGCTGCTTCAGGAAGTGAGAACTTGCCAGTTGAGATAGCAAAGAGCATTGTGGCAAAAATTCCAAATTGCGCCGCCGCTCCAAAGAAGAGCATGAAAGGCGATGCAATAAGTGGTTTAAAGTCGATCATTGCGCCTACACCTATAAAGATTAAAACTGGGAAAAGCTCTGTGGCAATCCCTGCCTTATAGAGTATTGTCAAGAAGCCCCCATCTCCAATAGCTGATGATAGTGGAATATTAGAAATAATTGCACCAAAACCAATGGGAAGAAGAAGAGAGGGTTCGTATTCCTTATCAATGGCAAGATAAATTAAGATGCCTCCAATGATAAACATAATTATGTGTTTAACTTCGAGATTTAAAATCCCTTCTAAAAGTATATCCATTTTACCTCCTAATTGTTTTCAACATGAAAAGTAATATAACACAAATAAGTGCAATTTTCAATTTATGCAAAATAAAAAAGCCCACAGTGTGAGCTTTCTTTTGTTACTTATAAAATTTTGAGGCTTGTTAGTGAGATGCAAGCAGTAAGTTAGCAAAAATTTAAAACTACTTACTTGCTCCGATTCCTGCAAGAGCACCATCGTTTACAGCAGTGGCAACTTGTCTAACTGCCTTGACTCTTAGGTCGCCTGCAAAAAATAAATTTTCAATTTTGCTTTCAACATCAGAATCAACAAAGCCAAGTTCATTCTTTGCTACATCTAAGTCAATAAAACTTGTATTTGGATGTTGACCAATCATAGCAAAAATTTCAAGTCCATCCTTGGAAGTAATTTCCAATCCACTAGAAAGCTTGGCAGAAGTTATAAGACCATCCTTACAAGTTACATCTTCCAAAGAGGAAGAAGTGTGGACGATAATGTTATTAGATCCTTCGATTTGCTTTTTGAACTCTTGGATGCATAAGAGCTTATCTTGGTTTTGGACAATGTGAACTTCCTTTGCGAACTTGGAAAGATAAATAGCTTCCTTAGCTGCGCCATCAGATCCGCCGTTAACTATTACAAGCTTGCCCTTAACTCTTTCTTCAGACCCCTTAGCCCAGTGAGAAATTGTATAATTATCAATCTTTACATCCAATTCCTTTGGACTAGAGCCAGAAGCTACAATAATTTTTTTAGCTTCATAAGTGCCCTTGTTTGTCTTAACAATGAAAACATCCCCATCTTTTTTCAAGCTAAGGACTTCTTCGTATTTTAAATCAAGCTTATAGGCCTTGATTTGATCCTCTAATCTCTTTCTAAAACTTTCTCCGTCTTCATCAACTATAACAGAAGTGTAGTGGCTAACCTTAGAAATATTTCCAATTAAACCACCAACCTTATCTTTTTCAAATATTGTCAAGTCGAGGCCCCTGGATTGTGCATAAAGAGCAGCAGAAACACCAGCAGGTCCAGCTCCAATTATAATTAAATCTTTAATATTAAAACCTCCCTTGTGTCAATATTACAATGGTGTTATAGCACTTAATAAATTTATTGTCAATAAGATGGGACAAAGAAGATAATAAAATTAAACTAACAAAAATTTTTTCCCGAGGGAACTTTAATTTAAAATTTGCAAAATTTTTTTGTTGTAGTAAGAATACTTGTGAAATATTCCAGATAAAAAAACACACAGATTTTTATTTCTGTGTGTTTAAAACAATAATTTAAAATTCAATTATGCAAGTACTCTATAATTTTATATTCTATATCCTGTTTGCTTTCTCCCTTTGCAAGATAAGTCAATTCCTGATATATTTTATCTGTTTTATTCTTTCTATAAATTGCAATTATTTTTTCTGGTTCTCTGACATCTTCTCTTATATCTTTATTAATAACTGTGTTTGGCACATAAACATTATTATCAAACCTAGTAATGGAATTAGTTTTAATCATCCCAAGGTAACAAAATATATTTCCTATACACAAGTCTGTTTTTAACATTACTCTATTGTCTACATACGAACCTATCATTTTTGCCGTCTTATGTATTTCTACAATATCTTGTAAGATTTTTAATTTAAGCCCTGTCGTTCCATCTTTTCTGTATTCCCAATCGTCCGTTTTTAACCTGCCGTTCAATGCTTTATTTATAAATTGTGACGTTGTTATAAGCTTATTAGTTACAGGGTTTTTTTGTAATTTTACTCCAGTAAAATGATGATAATTTCGTAACGAAAATTCAACTTCAGTAGTAGATATAGTACCATTCTTGCTACTTACAATTAACAATTGTTTACCCGCTAAATTTTCTTTATATTTTTTCCCACAATCTATTATAATTTGTAAATCTTTTTCTTTCTTTTCCAATATAAAACCTCTAAGTAACATTCCTTTTACAAATAAAAAGAAGGACTATTAATAGTCCTCCCTTTTGTTATTGATTTTACCGTTGCTCGCCAACCATAGGTCCTTAGGGCTTGCGCCTGTCGCCTATCTTAATTTCGAGTTTTACCGTTGCTCGCCAACCATAGGTCCTTAGGGCTTGCGCCTGTCGCCTATCTTAATTTCGAGTTTTCATGGTGTCAACTCACCTTTTGTATCTATATTATATGAAAGACGTTTTGTTTTGTCAAGTAACACTTTGAATCTTGTTTAATATTTAGATAAAATTGTTAGTCAACTCATTTGAAACCATATTTAATATAATTTCTGATTTAATATTTTCCAGACCACCAAAAACAATGTGGTTATACTTATCATCGCTTGCACTTTTTGAAAAAATACAATCAATAAAATAAGCATTTTTGCTTTTTTCTACAATGCTTGCAGACATATTTTCAATTCTATGAGAACATACGGTATACAAATTGCTATTATTTATGAAATTTTTAAAACATAACGTAAAGTGTAATTCTGTTATTCCAATTTCGTACAACTGTGTGTCTGTAGTAATTTCTTCTAAAATAATACTATCACTCCTAAAAAGATTTAATATTTTAAAAAGATTGTTTACTTTTTTCTTAGACACACTAGAGGGGTATCTTCTATTATAAAAAAATTGATTAGTTGTTAATTGATTGCTCAAACACAAGTCAAAAAACGTTACAGCACTTAAACTTGTTCCAACACCTGTTAAGTGCAAAAAGTTCTCTGGTAAAAATTGTAACTCAATAAACTTAGAACCATACACAATTAAAAAGTGTTTATCCATTAAGTGTTCTGATAAAGTTTAGCTGCCTCAACAATACTGTTTCTTATCTTTAATTTATATGAATTTTTTTTAGACATTAGCTACTCCTTTCAATAAAAAAAGAGGAGTAGCTAACAGTCTACTCCTCTTAATATAGGTTTTTTTGCTAGTTGCAAGCCATGATACCCACTACAGTATCTCGTGTCATAGGTCTTTTAAGTCCCCTATGTAGACTACAACTTTAATGCTAGCTGCAAGCCATGATGCCCAAAAAACATCTTGCGCTATAAGTTTTTTTAAGTCCCTTATATAGACTACAACTTTTCTAGATACCCTATTATCTATCCTATTTATTTATTAACATAAGTTTACATTATTTTTGCCTCTTTGTCAACCTTTTATTTTACTTGTTCCCAGTTTAATGGTAGACGGCCTAAAAATGAGTTTGCTTCTGGTAAATAAAAGTTTGTCTTTTCAAAAACATTTTTTTGGTATTCTCTTTGGTCTTTTGGCACATACTTGTTTAAAGTGTAATCTGTCATGACTCTACCATACCTCACCTTAAACTTATAAACGTGTTCTTCTCCATCTTGGTGAATTGTTGCCTTGTAGTCAATAAGGTCACCGTGGTATGGGGCAACTACTCTACTGTATCCCTTTGTTCTTAATAGAGTTCCAGATAACTTACTGTAATCAAAAAACGTAAAAGGAGCAAGCATTTTACCACCATTGTCTAATGGATACTTCTTAGATAAAGGAGCTATATCGTTAGCTGTTAATGAGCCCCATTGATTTTCGCCAACAGCTTTTTCAAAATGTTGGTCGTAAGGTAAATACCTGTCATCATCAATTTCTATTTTTATCCAGTATTTATTTGGGTCTTTGCCTTCAAATTTTCTATAGGAATCTGTACCAAAACCAAATGGTAATTGCATGCCAAATTTATTGCTAAATGGGTCAACATATATTGTTCTTAAATCTGGGTCAATCCACTTGTCTGATACCTTGCCTGGTGCGTTGCCTTCTGTATATTTAGCCTTAGCTCTTCTAAGTACATCGTCTTTAGTTTCGCCAGGTCTTAAATATCCTTCTGGTGCATCATTTTGCGCTACTTGCACTCCGTCCTTCGTAATGTTTATAATGTGCAGTTTTGGAGTTTGCTTGTAGTCAACCTTTGCGCCCATTTGTTCTGAAACAAATCTTAGTGGCACATAAGTCCTGTCATTTTTAAGCACACTTGCAACCTTGCCAGTGCTATCTATTGCAACTTTCTTCCCTTGAACCTTCGCTGAAGTTTCGCCCACAACAAGTTCAACTTTCTTGTTGCCATTAATTGTAACGAGTTTCTTGTCTTGGTTCCAGTCAACCTTGTAACCTAGGTTTTCAGATACGACTCTGATAGGTACAAAAGTTCTATCGTATTCCACAAAAGGCATTCCTACATTGTTATTTAACGGAATTTCTTTTTCGTTCACAGTGATTTGAAAGTCACGCTCTCCCTCTGCGAAGGCATTTATTGTTAAAAGACTTGCTAAAGAGAGGGAAATTAAAAAATATTTTTTCAATTGTTTTAAGTTCATTAAAAACCTCCTTTTTGTTTTATTATATCATTTAAAAATCAAAATCCAATTTATGGAGAAAAAAATTCCAGGGACTCCTAAAGGAGTCCCTGAAACAAAATTTTTTAAAATTTGCTAATGGAAATTATGAAACAAATATGGTGGAGTATATAAAGAAACAGCCCACAATTTTGTGAGCTGTTTTGAAAGTTTTAAATATTTATAATCTTACATTAACTTTGAAACATTTCTTGCGTAGGCTATTGGATCTTTTATTTCAAGTCCTGCTACAAGTCTTGCGCCATCGTATAACATTTGTGTGTAAGTTTTAAATTCTTCTGAAGACTCGTCCATTTCCTTTAGTTTTTTAAGGGCAGGGTGGTTTGGATTTACTTCTAAGACCTTGTCTGCCTTAAAGACTTGGTTGTTTGGCATGTGGCTAAGAGTTTTTTCCATTTCAATGGAGATTTCGCCCTTGCTTGATAGGTAGGCTGCGTCATCTTTTAGATTTGGATTTTCTCTTATTGATGAAACTTCTCCCTTTAAGATTTCTTTCATCTTCTTTACATAGTCTTGTAGATTTTTTTCATCTTCTTCTTTGACTTCATCGGTTTCAGATATTGACTTGAACTTCTTATCGTCATATTCTTCTAGCATCTTGATGACAAATTCGTCAATTGGATCTGTTAATGCAAGAACTTCTATGTCCTTGTCAATGAAGTGTTTGATTTGTGGAAGGTCCTTGATGGCTTCGATTGATGAGCCATTTGCATAATAGATGAAGTCTTGGTCTGGCAACATATCCTTCCTGTATTCGTTAAAGGTTACGTGATCTCTCTTAGTACTTGTGTAGATAAAGAGGTCCTTTAACTTGTCCTTGTCTGCTCCATAATTTTCGTAGGCACCTGACTTTAGACTGACGCCAAAGTTTTTAAAGAAGTCTGCGTATTTTTCTCTATCGTCTTTTAAAATCTTTGCAAGTTCATCAAGGATTTTCTTTTCTATATTTTTCTTAATTAGTTGGAGCTCACGAGTTTGTTGTAGCATTTCACGTGAGATGTTAAGGGAAATGTCTTCTGAGTCAACAACTCCCTTGATGAAGTTCAAGTAGTCTGGAAGTAGGTCTTCGCATTTTTCCATAATCAAGACGCCGTTGGAGTAGAGTTCAAGTCCACCCTTCTTGTCTGGGTTTAGGAAGTCAAAGGGTCTTCTTGATGGGATGTATAAAATTGCCTTAAAGGAAATCATACCTTCCACAGAGATGTGGATGTGGGCAAGGGGATCTTCAAAGCCAAAGTGTCTTTGCCTGAAGAAGTTGTTGTAGTCCTCGTCCTTTAATTCATTTTTGTTTTTTCTCCACATTGGGACAGAAGAATTTAATACGTCATCTTCTCTGTAAGATTCAAACTTTGGATCATCTTCTGTTGAGTCGGCACTTGGTCTTTTCTTTTCCACTTCCATCTTAATTGGGTAAGAGATGTAGTTGGAGTAGTGGCTTACAAGTTCCCTTATCTTATATTCGTCAAGATATTCATCATAATTTTCTTCCTTAGTGTTTTCTCTTAGGTGAAGAGTAATGATAGTACCGTGTTTGTCCTTTTCTGCATCTTCAATGGAGTAACCTTCTGCGCCCTTGGACTTCCATAGGTGAGCTTTTTCTTCCTTGTAAGACCTAGTCAAGACAGAAATTTCATCTGCAACCATAAAGGCAGAGTAAAAACCTACACCAAATTGTCCAATGATTTCGTGGTCGGCATCCTTCTTGTTTATGTTCTTGAAGTCAAGAGATCCTGACTTAGCTATTGTTCCCAAGTTTTCTTCAAGTTCTTCGGCAGTCATACCAAGACCACCATCTTCTATTGTCAAAGTTCTCTTGTCCTTATTAGGTGTGATCCTAATGAAGTAGTCTTCGTGGTTGAACTTGACCTTGTCATCGTTAAGAGCGATGTAGTACATCTTGTCCATGGCATCTGATGCGTTGGAGATAAGTTCTCTTAGGAATATTTCTTTATTTGTGTAAATGGAATGAATCATCAAGTCCATTAATCTTTCTGTTTCAGCATTGTATTTTTTATTTTGCATATTATCACCTTTCCTCATTAGCACTCGTTATGTGCTTCTGCTAATAATATATATCTTTTTATTAAAATAGTCAAACGTTTGAAGATTATTTTGACCTTATAGCTTTAATTTTAAAGAGAGAGGAATTTTAAATTTAGTAGGGAGCAAATTATTTTTTAAAAATTAAAAATTAATATAAAAAAGCTCTTGACAAATTAAAATTGAAAGCCTATATTATACCTAAACAATAAACCGATAAAGAAGATTAGTAATTTTTATGGAGCTTTAAAGAGAGCGAGTCACTTGGTGAGAGACTTGTAGGTGAAGTTTAAATGAATGGACTTCGGAGGGCGGGAAGAAATAAATCTTTGATTTAGAGTAATGCCCGACGGGACTTAGCCGTTAAAATAAGACCAATATGTTAGTATTGATGAGAGGGTGCTTTATGCAAATTTGGGTGGTACCGCAGAAGTTAAGACTTTTGTCCCATTAGGGATGGAAGTCTTTTTTTATTTCCATCCTTCTCTCATAGTGTGAGGAAAAAGGAGAAAAAAATGAAAAAAATTTTAGTAGTATTGTCATTAGTTATGTTGTTAGTCGGATGCTCAAAGGGAAGTGGAGAAAAAACTTCTGATAGTGAGAAAGTTTATAAAATTGGAATTTTGCAATTTGCTCAACATCCATCACTTGATAATTGTAGGAAAGGTTTCTTACAAGGACTTGAAGAAGAAGGTCTTGTTGAAGGAAAGAATTTAGAAGTTGATTACCAAAATGCCCAAGCAGATATGGGTATTGCAGCACAAATAGCAGATGCCTTTGTGGGCAACAAGGTGGATATGGTAACAGCAATCGCCACACCTGCAGCTATGAGTGCCTACAACGCAACAACAAAAACAGATATACCCGTTGTCTATACAGCAATCACTGATCCAGTTGCTGCTCAACTTGCAGATAAAAATAAAAAACCTCTTGGCAATGTAACAGGCACAAGCGACATCTTGCCAGTGGAAGACCAATTAAAATTAATAAGAGAACTTATGCCTAAGGCAAAAAAACTTGGTATCCTTCATACATCAAGTGAAGCAAACTCTGATTCAATGTTAAAGATTTACAAGGACCTTGCAGGCAAGTACGGTTTCACTATTGTGGACGAAGCTATAAACACAACAGCAGATATACCTCTAGCAACAGACAACTTGCTTTCAAAGGTTGATGCAATGACAAATCTTTTGGATAACACAGTTGTTAATTCTCTTCCAACAATTTTGGATAAGGCCAATGCAAAGAAGATTCCAGTTTTTGGTTCTGAAGTTGAACAAGTAAATATGGGTTGCCTTGGTGCAGAAGGTATTGAGTATGTTTCTCTTGGAAAGCAAACAGGTAAGATGGCTGCAAAAATTTTAAAGGGAGAAGCTAAGGCAAGTGAAATGCCTTTTGAAACTATAGATAAGCCAAACCTATATATCAACTCAAAGGTTGCTAAGGATCTTGGCATAGATCTTCCAAAGGACCTACTTGATAGGGCAACAGAAAATATAACAGACGTTACTATACCTTCAGAAAAGTAGGTAGGGCATGGATATTTTAAGAGGAATAATTGAGCAGGGGCTAACTTATAGTTTCTTAGCCCTTGGTCTTTATATTGCTTACAGTATCTTGGACTTTCCTGACTTAACAGTTGACGGGTCCTTTCCACTGGGAGCAGCAGTAACAGTTTTTGCAATCCTAAGGGGAGTGAACCCTGGACTTGCCCTTGTAATAAGTTTCTTGGCTGGTGCTATGGCAGGTTCATTGACAGGTCTTATCCACATAAAGTTAAAGGTGGAAGACCTACTTGCAGGTCTTATTATGCAAACTGCCTTGTGGACAATTAATTTAAAAATCGCAGGCAAGGCCAACGTGCCAATCTTTAATGCAGATACAATTTTTTCTACAGGACTTGCAAGACTTGTGCCAGAAAACTTACAAGCTTTTGACTTGGTCTTTGTTATGATTCCCTTTGTTCTTGTGATGAAAATAATCTTAGATTATTTTTTAAAGACCAAGGCTGGATTTATTTTAAAGGCTTGTGGTGACAACGAAAGTCTTGTCAGGACCATGGCAGTTGACCCAGGCAGGGTAAAAATTTGTGGTCTGGCACTTTCTAATGGACTTGTAGCCCTAAGCGGTGCCATAGTTTGTCAGGAGCAAAGATTTTTTGAAGTTTCTATGGGAACTGGGTCTATGGTAATGGGTCTTGCTGCAGTTGTCCTTGGTATGAAACTCCTTGAGAGATTTGACTTTATGAAGGACACTACAAAGGTCTTAGTTGGATCAATTCTCTACAAGGCATCTATTGCCCTTGCCATTGCATGTGGTTTTTCAGCAAATTCAATGAAACTTATAACAGCAGCAATCTTCCTTGTGATTTTAATTGCAGGAAGGGGAAAGAGAAAGAAGGTTCAACATGCTTGAGTTAAAATCAATCGACAAAACCTTTAACATTGGAACAGCTAATGAGAATAAAATTTTTTCTGGATTTGACCTAAGCCTTCCCAAGGGACAATTCCTTAGCATCATTGGGTCCAATGGGTCAGGTAAGTCAACCCTCTTAAATATAATTTGTGGGTCCCTAAGAGAAGACTCTGGAGAAATTCTAATAGATGGAGATAGCCTCAAAAAAATTCCTGAGCACAGGAGATACGTCAAGATGGGAAGAGTCTTTCAAGATCCAAAGATGGGGACTTCACCAAAGATGACAATCTTGGAAAATATGTCTATGGCTGAAAACAAAAACAAGTCATGGAACTTGACTCCAGGAGTAAATAAAAAGAAGAGAGAAATTTATAGGGAGACATTAAGAGGTCTTGGCCTTGGACTTGAAGACAAGTTAGACGACAAGGTTGGACTCTTATCAGGTGGCCAAAGACAGGCCCTTGCCCTTATAATGGCAACTCTTGTTCCCATAGATTTTTTAATCTTAGACGAGCACACAGCAGCCCTTGACCCCAAGACTGCAGACACAGTTATGGAAATCACAGATAAAATTGTGAGAGAAAAAAACTTGACTGCCCTAATGGTAACCCACAACTTAAATTATTCACTTAAGTATGGGGACAGGCTTATAATGATGCACAAGGGAGAAAAGATTATGGACCTAGCTGGTGAAGAAAAGAAAAATCTTAAGCTAGATGCCATCTTAGATAAGTTTTATGAAATATCTATAGAGGTTGGTAACTCTCTATAATGTAAAAAGAAAATAATTTTTGATAAAGAAATTGCCATGGAGAGGTCCATGGCAATTTTTTTAGCTTAAATAATTATTTATAACTTAATTAGGAATATATTTTTTGTTTGCCTTGCCTAGTTTGTGTTGAGCCATAGTTGATACAACTGTGTAGACGAGAATTGATGCCAAGTTGGCAGTTACAGAGTCGTGGTCGAATCTTGGAGAAACTTCACAGATGTCAAAGCTCATTGGCTTGCCAGATGAAAAGACGTGTTTTAAAAGTAGGATTACTTTTTCTGGATCAACACCCAAGGCTTGAGGAGCAGAAACTCCTGGTGCAAAGGAAGATGTGAAGCAGTCCATACAAATTGTTATATATAGGTGGTCTTGCTCTTGGATATATCCGTCAAGATGTTGGACAATATCAAATAAGTTGCCGTTCATAAGGTCCTTACCTAAGACATAAGTAACGCCTAACCTTTCAGCAGTCCTAAAAAGTGAAAGGGTGTTGGAGTGTTTTTGAATTCCCATTACATAGTAGGCATATTGAGTTCCCTTTTCACGAGTGTAGTCGGCAATTTGCCTAAACATAGTTCCACTTGTACCAGTTCCCTTTTCATAAGGTCTAAGGTCAAAGTGGGCATCGAAATTTAAAATTCCAAGCTTGTTGTCTTCTCTATCGTCAAGAAAAGTGCTGATTCCCTTGTAGTGACCAAAGGCAGTTTCATGACCGCCACCGAGAACAAGAGGGAATAAGTTTAGTTCAAGAACTCTATCGACAGCCTTAGCAAGTTCGTCTTGGCTGGCTTCAAGAGTTGTATACTTACTTGTAACATTACCACAATCAAAAATCTTTAAGTCTTTAGAAAATTGACAAGGAAGTTTTGCAAGTTCCTTTCTTATTGCAGCAGGACCGGCAGCAGCTCCAAACCTTCCCTTGTTAAGTTCAATGCCTTGGTCAGATTCAAAACCTAAAATTCCAAAACCAAGCTTGCCTTCGAAGGGAGTTAAGCTTTCGTCGTTTAGGTCAAGGGGCTTAACCCATTGATGCCACCTAAAGGATTCGTAGTCATTTTCATCGTCAACTCTTCCAGACCATATAGTCATATCTTGTGGACTATAATAATTTATCATTTTACACCTCAGTTTACTTTATTTTTTGGATTCTTACCATTTTTAAAATCAATTAAATTGTCCTTTGCATTCTCACCCATCTCAAGTCTTGCTTCAAAAGTTGCATTGCCAAGGTGAGGAGCAAGGATTACATTGTCAAGGTCCATAAGTTTTTTATTTACTCTTGGTTCAAACTCATAAACATCAAGAGCAGCTCCTGCGATTACATTTTCTATTAGTGCATCGGCAAGGGCGTCTTCATCAACAATTGGACCTCTTGACGCATTTATTAATATAGCACTTTTTTTCATCATTTCAAGTTCTTTTTTTGAGATCATATGGCGAAGGTCTGGCACATAAGCTGTGTGAAGACTTAAGAAGTCAGAAGACCTTATCACTTCATCTTTATCCATATACTCTATGTCAAATTCTTTTTCAAAATCTTCTTTTCTTGTTCGTGAATAATAAACAACCTTCATCTCAAAGGCTCTTGCCCTCTTAGCAAGATTTTTTCCAATGTTACCAAGTCCTATTATGCCAAGGGTCTTTCCTTTAAGTTGACTTCCAAGATAAAAAGTTGGTCGCCAACCATAAAATTCTCCAGACCTAGTGACCTTGTCGCCAGATACAATACGTCTTGCAGCTGCAAGCATAAGTCCAAAGGCAAGTTCAGCTGTTGATACAGCAGAAGCAGGAGCAGGCGCATTTGTAACAAGGATTCCTTTTTCTCTTGCGTAATCAATATCTATGTTGTCAAAGCCAGCTCCGTAGTTGGAAATAATTTTTAAATTGTCGCCAGCATCAATTACATCCTTGTCAATCTTATCTGATAGAGGACAGAGAAGGGCATCTTG
Organism: Peptoniphilus vaginalis; assembly: GCF_900176605.1. GTDB lineage: Bacteria > Bacillota > Clostridia > Tissierellales > Peptoniphilaceae > Peptoniphilus_A > Peptoniphilus_A vaginalis. The sequence continues at coordinate 65,416 of NZ_FXLP01000004.1, read as the reverse complement.
TCCCTTTATCCTTGCAATTATTTCTTCTTTAGTAAGTGGCACGTTGGAGTCGTGGTAGCTTATTTCAAAATTTTTGTCTAGCTCATCGTAAATTTTTTCTGGAATATTACTCGTAATCAATAATTTCACCAAATCACCTCTGCCTACATTTTATCATAGTAAGATTAAATGTAAAAAAATATTGGGTCACAAGTTAAGTGAAGAAAAAATTTATAAAAATTCAAAGTGACATTATTATCTTTAGAAACTTTAAAAAATTTATATCTTCCTATATAATAGTTAAGATTATAGATAGAAAGATTAAGAGGTGATTAAGTGCAAAACAATGAAAATAAATTGGGGACCATGTCAATCCCAAAACTTTTATTTCAAGTTTCCTTTCCAATTGTAATTTCTATGTTCATCCAGTCCATGTACAACTTGGTGGACTCCTACTACATTGGAAAGATTAACGAAGAAGCCTTCACTGCCATAGCAATTGCCTTTCCAATACAAAATATTATGATAGGGATTGGAGTGGGGACAGGAGTTGGTATGAACTCGCTGATCTCGAGATACTTGGGAGAGAAGAACTTTGACAGGGCCAACAAGACAGCAGAGAATGGACTTACACTTGCCCTTTTATATGGCTTACTTCTATTTATCTTGTCAAGATTTTTGCCAAGACCCTTTGTGTCTGCCCAAACCACAAATGAAAATATAATCAACTATGGAGTGGACTATCTTCAAATTGTAATGGGCTTATCCATAGGTGTCTTCACTCAAATATTTTTGGAGAGAACTCTTCAGTCAACGGGAAGAACAATCTATACTATGCTCACACAATTAACTGGAGCAGTATTAAATATAATTCTCGATCCAATTTTCATCTTCGGTTACTTTGGACTGCCAGCTATGGGTGTAAAGGGTGCGGCAGTTGCTACTGTAACGGGACAAATAATTGGAGCAATTTGTGGGTCCTTCTTCCAACACAAATTTAATTCAGACATAACAATGAAGAAGCTTTCCTTTAATCCAAAAATTATAAAGGACATTTATATTGTTGGAATCCCATCCATGATTACAATAACAATCCAGTCCTTTACAATATATGTATTGAACAAGATGCTCTCAGGGATTTCTACATCTGCCATAGCAGCACTAGGCGCCTACTTCAAGGTTCAATCCTTTGTCTTTATGCCAATCTTTGGTATCAACAACGGACTTGTACCGATAATTGCCTACAACTACGGAGCCAAGAACGAGAAGAGAATTATAAAGTCAATAAAGCTCGCTATGGTGACAGTAACTGTAATGACCTTAATAGTCTCAGGCTTAATAATGTCCTTCCCAAGAGAAATCTTAAAAATCTTTTCAGCATCAGGCAAGATGCTAGAGATAGGAATACCGATGTTAAGGATTTGTGCCTTATCCTATGTCTTCGCAGGCATATCAGTAGTGGGTGCCAGTGTTTTCCAAGCCTTTGGCAATGGAATCTTGGCATTACTTGACTCAATCCTAAGACAAATCATTGTCCTTCTACCAGTTGCCTATATAGCAGTGACATACTTTACAGTTAACGAGATTTGGTGGGGATATGTAATAGCAGAGATATCATCAGTATTTTTTATAGCATATTTTATGAATACCTTTGTGAGAAGAAAAATAGAAGCAATTTAAAGTCTAAATTTGCTTAAATGTTGAAAAAAATTTGAATTTGAGGTATTATGAACTTAATTTAAATATCCAGGAGGAAAAGCATGGCAAAAGCAAAATTTGAAAGAAATAAACCACACGTAAACATTGGAACAATTGGTCACGTTGACCACGGTAAGACAACACTAACAGCTGCAATCACACTTGTAATGAACAAGAGATACGGCGGAGGAGAATTCGTAGACTACGCACACATAGACAAGGCACCAGAAGAAAGAGAAAGAGGAATCACAATCTCAACATCACACGTAGAATACGAAACACCAAACAGACACTACGCACACGTAGACTGCCCAGGACACGCTGACTATGTAAAGAACATGATCACAGGAGCAGCACAAATGGACGGAGCAATCCTAGTAGTATCAGCAGCAGATGGACCAATGCCACAAACAAGAGAACACATCCTACTAGCTCGTCAAGTTGGTGTACCAAAGATAGTAGTATTCCTAAACAAAGAAGACCAAGTAGACGATCCAGAACTAATTGAATTAGTAGAAATGGAAGTAAGAGACCTACTAAGTGAATACGACTTTGATGGAGACAACACACCAATCGTAGTAGGATCAGCATTAAAAGCCCTAGAAGATCCAGAGGGAGAATGGGGAGACAAGATCGTAAAACTAATGGAAGAAGTAGACGAATACATCCCAACACCAGTAAGAGATACAGAACACCCATTCCTAATGCCAATCGAAGACGTATTCTCAATCACAGGAAGAGGAACAGTAGCAACAGGAAGAGTAGAACAAGGTGTAGTAAAAGTAGGAGACACAGTAGAACTAGTAGGCTTAACAGACGAAAGCAGACAAGTAGTAGTAACAGGTGTAGAAATGTTTAGAAAACAACTAGACCTAGCAGAAGCAGGAGACAACATAGGAGCCCTACTAAGAGGAGTACAAAGAGAAGAAATCCAAAGAGGACAAGTCCTAGCAGCACCAGGAACAATCAAACCACACACAAAATTTGAAGCAGAAGTATACGTACTAACAAAAGAAGAAGGTGGAAGACACACACCATTCTTTAACGGATACAGACCACAATTCTACTTCAGAACAACAGACGTAACAGGAGACATCCAACTAGCAGACGGAGTAGAAATGGTAATGCCAGGAGACAACTCAACATTTACAGTAACACTAATCACACCAATCGCAATGGACGAAGGACTAAGATTCGCAATTCGTGAAGGTGGAAGAACAGTAGCATCAGGAGTAGTATCAAAGATTCTTGACTAATCCTTGGCTTACAAAATAAAAAAGGCTCTATGCCAAATATTGGGGAGACTCGTTAACTCGAGTCTCTTTCTTTATGTAAAAATGAACACATAAACGCTAATAAAAGAACAAAACTAAAACAACTAAAAAACTACTAAAAATAAGCATAGCAAACAAAACCCCTAGGGGTTTTGCGAATTTTCCCCGTTTTCCTAACCACTACTTACAAGCGAACATAATCCTTTTTCTAAACAAATTGAAATTTTTCATACCAAAACAATTCCTCTTTAAAGTCTTTATCTTAGTATGAGTACCTTCAAGAGGACCATTAGACCAAGGATAATCAAAAGAATTACATATCTCATCAAACCAGTTATTAAAAGCAGTTATACAAGATTTAAATTCTTTTAAATTAGACTCTTCAGCCCTTCTTATCCATTCTCATAAAGACTTAGCAGCTCTAACTTTATTGGGTTGACTAAGAACATATTGGTACCCACAGGGCACACAGTAGAATAATTCCTTTAACCTATATGTCAATTTTAAAGGCTCTATAATATCTGTTAGAGATTTACTCCCCAACAGATATTATAGAGCCTTAAAAAAAAATAGCAGGAATGCTGAAAACGAATTCACATATTATATCAAATCAATTTAAATTGATGCAGAGAAAACTTGTTATTAACAGTAATTAGATAAAAATATTTCCAAAATGCATTAATATTTACTGTATATCTAAAATAAAAAACTAAAAAAGGATTAATGAATTTATTTAAAAAACATATTGACATAGTAAAGCGTTAGATGTATACTTCTTGTATACAAGAAATTGTTTTCATATTAATGAGAGGAGAGGTATATTTGAAACTAACAAAAGATCAACAGGATTTATTAGATGGTAAATATGGCGAAGGTGCTCAACTTGCAATGAAAGTACAAGTTGCGATTGGAGAATCTTTTGGAGCAAAAAGGATGGTTCCAATTACTAGGGCACATGTTGCACTAAGTAATCAAGATGCAGATTTATGGTTAGCAGAAAAAATGGTTAATTTAGGTGCTCATTGTAGAGTTTCTCCAACAGTAAATCCAGGATGGGGAATACCATATTTTAAAGAGAGAGGTATGGGTGATAAAGATGATTATGAAATGATGCAAAGAACTCATGAAGCTTATAAGAAGCTGGGAGCTACATTATCTTATAATTGTACACCGTATATAGACACTAATGTACCAAACTTTGGCGAAATTACAGCGTTTTCAGAATCGAGTGCTACACCATATGTTAACTCTGTTTGGGGAGCAAGATCAAATCGAGAAGGAGCTAACTCAGCTTTATTTGCTGCAATAACTGGATATGTTCCAGAGTATGGACTATTACTAGACGAAAACAGAAAGGGAACAATACTAGTTGAAGTAAAAGCTGACATGAAAAATGACTATGATTATCATATGTTAGGAATGTGCGGTAAAAAAATAGGACACGGAATACCAGTTTTTGTTGGACTACCTGAGCATGTCAGTAAAGAAGCATTAAGAAATCTAGGGGCTCAGCTAAATACATCAGGTGCATATGATATGTATCACATTGTAGGATTTACTCCAGAGGCTCAGACATTGGAAATGGCATTTGGTGGAAAAGAGCCTGAAAGGAAAGTTACAATAACAAATGAGGACTTTGATGTAGTATTAGAAAATATTTCTCTAGAAGGAGAAAGAGAAATAGACTTTGCGATGTTTGGATGTCCACACTTTACTCTAGATGAAGTTAGACACATTTCAGAAAGAATTGATGGAAGAAAGTTAGAAAAAGATATGTGGATACTAGTATCATCTCATGTAAAACACCTTTGTGATATTATGGGTTATTCCGAAGATATGGAAAAACTCGGAGCACACATAGTTCCAAGCACATGTCCAGATCAACCTATTTGGAAGTTCCTTAAAGGAAAAGTAGGTGTTACAGAATCACCAAAATGTGCATACTATCCTAAGAGAAGAGGAATTGATTTTGTAATACGAGATTTGGATACTTGTGTTGATGCAGCTTTAACAGGGAGGGTTAAATAATGAGTAAAGTTTATAAATGCCATAAAATTTCTGATGGAAAAGTGGAAGCGGAGGTAACTATTTCGAAAGATCCGATAATGTTCTATTTGTTAGAACCTGAAACAGGAAAGATGATTGAACCAAATCATGATTTTACAGGTAGGAGCATGTCAGAGAAAGTACTAGTTTTTCCTTCTGGGAAAGGAAGTTCTGTTGTTCAAGCAGATGGATTATTTCAATTAATGAAGTACAAAAATCAACCTGCTGGTATGATTGTTGAGTATCCAGAAACTGTTTTAGTAACTAGTGCGATAGTTTTCGAAATCCCGTTAGTTGATAAAGTAGATCCCCAATTTTATAAGGATATAAAAGAGGGAGATAGAATAATCGTTGATGCTACAAATGAAGAGATTACAATTTTATAAAAAAAGGAGCTAATTATGAAAAAATTATATAAAGTACTTGCTTTTTTATTCATAGCTTTAACTTTAGTTGCTTGTGGAAAAAAAGAAAAATCAGAAAACACTGCTGCAGCAGAAAATACAGTTAAACCAGCATCTGGAGACGTAATAATAAAAATAGGTCACGTAGAACCTGAAAGCAGATCTACGCACAAGGCTTTAGTTAACTTTAAAAAGAATGTAGAAGAAAAGAGTAATGGGAAAATAGGAATTGAAATTTATCCTAATGGATCATTAGGTGGAGATGTTCAAATGACAGAATCTGTAGCTATGGGAACTCTACAATCTACATTACCTTCCACTTCTGTATTAACAACTTACTCAGAAGAATTCGGAATTTTAGACATGCCATATTTATTCTTAAATAGTGAGTCAGCTTTTAAAGCGTTAGATGGAGAAGTTGGAGAATATTTCAACAAAAAGCTAGAAGAACAAGGAATTCACTGTCTAGGATATGTATATAACGGACCTAGATCTACAACTACAAATTCTGGTCCTATTGAAAAGCCTGAAGATTTAAAGGGAATAAAAATGAGAGTTATGGAAAGTCCAATTTTTATTGACTTTTACAAAACACTTGGAGCGAATCCAACACCTATGAGTTTTACTGAGTTATATACAGGTTTACAACAAGGAACTGTTGATGCACAAGAAAATCCTCCTTCTTTAACATTCGCAAATAAGTTTTATGAAGTACAAAAATATCAAACTATTGATGAACACGTTCATAATTTTTTACCATTTTTAATTAATAAGAATGTTTTTGATTCTCTAGATAAAGATATGCAAGATTTGCTTGAAAGTGAAGCAAAAGTTTTGGTAGATGAACAAAGAAAAATGGAACTAGTAGATAATGAGAAGGCTGTAAAAGATCTTGAAACAGAAGGAAAACTTATCACTAATGTATTAGATGACAGTCAAAAACTAGAGTTTAGAAAAGCAGTACAACCAATGTATGATAAGTATCAAAAACAATTTGGACAAAAACTATTTGATTTATGTGAAAAATATAATAAATAAAACTGGTTTAGAAGAATTGGGTTAGCCCAATTCTTCTAAAAAGGAGTATATGTTATGAGAAATTTACTTAAAAAATTCGATAAATTTGAAGAGATGATCCTAGTTTCCAGCTTAGTAATAAATGTAATAATAGTTTTTATGCAAGTTATTATGAGGTATTTTTTTAATACTTCTTTGACTTGGTCTGAAGAATTATCTAGATACATATTTATATGGCAGGTGTGGTTAGGAAGCAGTATAGCATTCGTAGACAATCAACACATTAGAGTTGATTTAATATTTAGTATTTTTAAGTCTGAAAAATCTCAAAGAGTATTACATTTGATTAATAATATTATATGGTTTTCATTTAATGTATTTTTAGTTTATGTAGGAGTAAAATTATTGGAATCAATGAGTGCTAGGAATGCTTTATCCTCAGGTATGAGATTGCCTTTAGTTTATGTTTATGCTGCATTACCTGTTTCATCGTTTATATTAACTATAAGAGTGTTGTTAGATTCTATAGACTTGATTACAGGTAAAAAAGTTTTAGTTACAGATAATTCGGATATAAAGGAGGTTTAGTATGGAGTCTATAGTTTTATTTGGAGTTTTTTTTATTCTATTAATTCTTGGGGTTCCTATAGGTTATGCAATAGGAATATCAACTTTAGTAAACATAGTAGGATTTACGGAAATGCCAACTATGATGATTGCTCAAAATTCCGTTGCTGGAGTAGATTCATTTCCTCTTTTAGCCATACCGTTTTTTATGTTAGCAGGCAACTTAATGAGTAGTGGAGGAATAGCTAAGAGGCTAGTTAACTTCTTTCAATCATTCATTGGTCATATTACTGGTGGATTAGGTATGGTAACTATAGTTGTTTGTATGTTTTTTGCAGCTATATCCGGATCAGCTGTAGCTACTGTTTCAGCAGTAGGTGCGTTTATGATACCACAAATGGTTGAGCATGGATACAGTAAAGGTTTTTCTACAGCATTAACAGCTGCTGCTGGAACTATTGGAGTAATTATTCCGCCTAGTGTTCCTTTTGTTATCTATGGAGTTGTATCAGGTGCTTCAATTACTCAAATGTTTACAGCAGGATTCTTACCAGGTATATTAATGGGCGTAGCACTTATGATTGTTTGTTATGTAGTTTCTAAGAAAAATGGGTATAAAGGTAATGAGGAAAAGAAAAGCATTAAAGAAATATTCCATACTTTTATAGAAGCATTCTGGGCAATAATGTCGCCAGTTATAATTTTAGGTGGTATTTATGCTGGTATATTTACACCAACAGAAGCTGCTGTAGTTTCAGTTGTATATTCATTTATAGTAGGTGTATTTGTGTATAAAGAGCTAAATCTAAAGGATGCTTATAAATCTTTTAGAGATGCTATCGTAGTTAATGGAGCAACAACATTCATGGTTGGTTTATCTACAGCTTTTGCAGCATTACTTACTATGGAACAAATACCTCTAAAGATAGCAACATTTATTACATCGCTAAGTGATAATGGGATTATTATTTTAATTTTAATAAATATTTTCTTAATAATTGTTGGAATGTTTATTGATAACATACCGGGCACAATTATATTGACACCAATTTTATTACCTATAGTTCTAAATTTGGGAATGAGCCCAATAACATTTGGAATAATGTTGACAATGAACTTAGCGATAGGATTTTGTACACCACCGTATGGCATTAATTTGTTTGTAGCTACAGCTATATCGAAAGTAGGAATGAGTATAATAACTAAAGAAATTATAAAATTTATTATAGCTCTTTTAATTGTTTTAATGCTCGTGACATTTGTTCCTGTTGTAACAACTATATTTTTATAAAGGAGTAAATAATGTTAATTTGGATTATTGATGAAGAATGGACAGATTATGATTTAGAGAAAGAATATTTACCAAAAGTATTTGATAATGTTGATATCAGAGTTTCAAATTATAATTACGAAAATGATCTTGAAGAGTTTGGGCATAAAGCGGACGCTATTTTAGCACAAGTATATGCTGAATTACCAAGAAGCACAATAGAAAGACTTGAAAATTGTAAAGTAATCTCAACTTATGGTGGTGGATATGATAGAATAGACTTAGATGCGTGTAAAGAAAAAGGTATTAGAGTAACTAATATACAAGGTTATTGCGCAGAAGATTTAGCTGATTATACGTTAGCTGCTATATATCATTTTAATAAAAAAATTCAATATTATGCAGACATATGCTTAGATAATGTAAGATCGGGGAAGTGGGGATCTCTAGTTATAGAGAAACCATCACATAGGTTATCTGAAGAAAATTTAGTTATTGTAGGCTTTGGCACAATAGGAAAGGCTATAGCTGATAAAGTTAAAGGTACTGGAATAAATGTCTATGCAGTTGATGAATTTTTAAGTGAAGCCGAAATAGAAAAACACGGAGTAAAAAAAGTTGGATGGGATGAAGGTTTTAAAATGGCCGACTATCTTAGTGTAAACCTTAAGGGAATTGATGCAAATAAAAATAAAATATCAATGAATGAGTTCAAATTAATGAAGAACACAGCCAACATAATTAATACTTCTAGGGGAAAGGTTATAAACGAATCAGATCTTATAAAGGCAGTTAGAAATAAAGAAATAGCTGGGGCAATTGTAGATGTTATTACTAATGAACCACCAAAAGGAGATGAAGAAATACTATTTGAAAAAAATATTTTAGTAACTCCTCATATTTCTTATATTTCTATAGAGTCTAAGAAAGCTTTGAAGGAATTTGCTTTGGGAAATCTAGAAGCTGTATTAAAAGGTGAAAATCCTAGAGACCCCGTAATATAAATGAGTGATTGTAGATGACATCAATTGTAAAAGGAAAGTATAATAAAAAACAAACTTTATCTGACAAAGCTTATTTTTATTTAAGAGATTTAATTGTATCAGGTGAAGTAAAGGGCGGAGAGCTTCTAACTGAAAAAAAAATAGGAGAAAAACTTAATATGAGTAGAACCCCAGTTAAGAGAGCTCTAACAAGACTAGAACAAGAGGGGTATGTAAAAAGTGTTGATGGAGTTGGAAATATAGTTAGAGAATTATCGGTTAAAGATTTAGCTGATATCTATGAACTTAGAATTGCTTTGGAAAAAATAGCAATAAAATCGTCTATAAACAATATTTCAGATTTAGAAATATGCAGTCTTGAAAAAGATTTGAAAGACATTTTAGAAAAAAAGCAAAATCTTGAGAGTATTTCTAGTGAGTATTTGACAAGAAAAGATGAAGAAATCCATATGTTAATTTTAGCAAATTCCACGAATGATTATATAAAAGGAATTTATTCTAACATAAAAAGTCAAATCGATAGATACCAAAAAGAAGCTTACACATTAACTGACACAACGGTTGAGAGTACGGAGTACCATTTAGAGATATTAGATGCAATAAAAAGAAAAAATTTAGAAGAAACAATTAAAATCTTAGAAGATCATTTGAAATGGTCATACGATGTTCTAGTTAAAGAGTTTATAAAATTATAAAATTAAAAAAAGTGTATAATAAAAAACCAATGGAGTTGAATTCCTTGTCTCAATTCTATTGGTTTTTTGTTATTTTCAAGATACAGTCTTTTAAGGTAGTTATTGAAAAAATGAAGTTTTCTAAATAAATTAATTTAATAAGCTTTAGTTGAAAAAATAAAAAAAGTATATTGAATAATTTTTTGATTATAAATTCATACAGCCATCTGTCTTTTCATAATTTTTTTCCAATTTATAAATCCATATAAATCATTAATTAAGAAAATAGTAAAGCAAATTATTACGGGAATATAACTTGAATTTTCTACAGAAGCAAGAGTCCAAAGAAATATTAAGATTATATCATTACAAGCATATGCCATTGCATAAAAATGGCTTCTTTTTAAAGTTAAATAAACAGCAAAAAAACTAGTTGCTATGGATACTGTGCTTAGAGCTAAATAAGATGTATTAAAGTAACTTAAAATGTAATAGAAAACAAATGTAACAAACACTGTCAAAAAAATTAAAATAATATAATCTTTTGCATTTAACAAAGATATGGTTACTTCATTTTTATTACCTTTATATGGATTTTTAAGCCAAGAAATTAAGGAAAAAGTAGCCATTGGCATTGTCATGCCCAAGTACGTAAACATTTCACCATAATAAGAAAAAGTATATGATATATATCCATACAATAGACTGAATAAAATCATCAAAAGTTGTCCTATAGGATTACCTTTGGCACAAAAAATAAGCGATGTAACACCTATTAAAGATGCTATCAGTGATATAACATCATCTCCGAAAAACAAAGATGTGATAAAAATTACGGAGCATGAAAAAAACCATAATATTTTTTCAAATCGAGTAAAATAATTATTTAAATGTCTAATAAATTTTTTCAAAAATATACTGAATACCTCCCTTATAAGATGTATACATGTAGTATAGCATTGAAATTAAACTTATTCAAATAAGTGAAGTTAGAGAATTTAAGTAATACCTACTTATAACTTGCGACGAGTTGGATTTCTACTGGGGTCTTACCTGGCAGGGTCTTTACGCCTAGGGCTGTTCTTGGTGAGATGCCTTTTTCTCCTAGAACTTCAAAGAGATAGTTTGATCCTAGGTCTGCTATCTTTGAGTGGTCAGTGAATCCTTCTTCGGCATTTACATAGACTGTCATATTTATTATTTCTTCTAAGATTTCTCCATCTTCTAAAGTATTTTTTATTGCTGTTAGGGCATTTTTTGTTGCTTGGACTACAGCTTCTTGATAAAAAGAAATTTCTTTGTCGCTTGTGACTTTTTCTTCTAAGATTAATTTGCCATCGAGTCTTGGCGTCATACCTGCTGAGTAGATGAAACCCTTTGACTTTTTTGCTGGCAAGTATCTTCCTTGTGGTATTGGATTTTTTTCCATTTATATCACCTCTCCTTCATTATAGCAAGTAATTGACTTAGTCACTGAATTTTATTTTAAATTTTCTATATGTTAGAATGAAATGACGGAGGAGTTATGAATTTATACAAGGGGTTAAATAAATACAAGTTAAGAATTATTGTTGTTGTCCTTCTCACCTTTGGCAATGCACTTGGTGAACTTTTTCTTCCTAAGCTAATGAGTCTTGTCATTGATAAGGGGGTTGCTTATGGAGACACTAATTATGTTTTAAAGATTGGTGGCGTCATGATCATCGTCGTTATCTTTACTGTCATGTGCAGGGCTTCTGCTGCCTATCATTCTTCTAAGACTACTATGGCCTTCTCGAGAGACCTTAGGTACAAGCTTTTTAAAAAAATTAATTATCTGAGTTTTGATGATGTGGAACATTTTTCTATTTCCTCACTTATCACAAGGACAACTGATGACGTCAATCAAGTTGAGCAAATGGTCTTAATGGGACTTAGACCTCTTGTTAGGGGTCACCTTATGTTCATTGGTGGTCTCATTATGGCACTCTCAACTAACGTCAAGTTGTCGGCAGTCTTTCCCATCACAATTCCCTTCATTGGTATGGGAATTTATTTTGTCTTTAAGAAGGGTCTTCCTTACTTTCCAATTTTACAAAGTAGACTCGATAAGTTAAACGAACTCTTTAGGAGAAGGTTAACTGGTCTCAGGGTTATAAGAGCCTTCTCAAAGGATGCTTACGAAGAAGAAATTTTTGATGGAGCTAACCTTTCTTATCAAGAAATGGCAGCTAAGGTCAATAAACTCCTCATCAACGTAAGACCAATGCTGGGGATAATTTTAAATTTTGGAATTATTTTTGTTCTCTACTTTGGTGCAAGGCTCATCGACATAAGGGAGATGGGGATTGGGGACCTAATGGCCTTCATCCAATACATCACCCAAGTCCTATCTGCCATGATAATGATGAGTTTTCTCTTGTCACTTCTTCCAAGGACCTTTGCTTCCATGGATAGGATTAAGGAAGTTTTGGAATATGAATCAACAAAAACTGGTGGAGATAAAAAACTATCTGGCGATATTTATGAAATCGAAGCGAAAAATCTTTCCTTTGCCTATCCCGATGCATCTCAAAAAGTTTTAAATGACATAAGTTTTGATGTGAAGAGGGGAGAAAGTCTAGGCATCATTGGTGGAACTGGGTCAGGCAAGTCAAGTCTCATAAGACTTTTACTTCAATTTTACGAACCAGGTGATGGAGAACTTTTCTTAAATGGAATTGATATAAAGACTTTGAACAATTATGAAGTTAGGGAGGAGATTTCCTATGTGCCACAAGAAAATTTCTTTTTCTCAAAGACTGTTGCTGAAAACTTATCCTATGCCAAGGAAGATGCTGAAGATGAAAAGATGCTAGAGTCCTTAAAAAATGCCAGGGCATATGAATTTTTAGGTGACAAGTCCTTGGGAAAGAAAATTTCTAGGGCTGGAAGGAACCTTTCAGGTGGTCAAAGGCAGAGACTTGCCGTGGCAAGGGCACTTACTCGTGACGCATCAGTCTACATCTTTGATGACTCCTTCTCGGCACTTGATTACAAGACGGACTATGAGCTTAGGCAAATTTTAAAGAAGAAGCTTGAAGATAAAATTGTTCTTGTTGTTGCTCAAAGGCTTGCCACAATTTTAAATGCAGATAAGATTTTGGTCCTAGAAGATGGCAGGGTGGCAGGCTATGGCAACCACCAAGACCTAATGAAGACCAATGAAGTTTACAGGGAAATCGCAATTAGTCAGGGGCAAGCTTATGAAGACTAACAACACACTTTTGAGGATAATTTTATATTTAAAAGCCTATAAGCTCTTTCTCTTCCTTGCAATTTTTCTCACAATTGGCTCATCAATTTTTGAAATTTTTTCTCCAAAGCTCATGGGGAATATCACTACAAGAATTTTTGAAAACTTGAAGATGAATACGAGGATTGACTTTGATTATGTTACAAAAATTTGCATCACCCTTGCAGTGGTCTATCTCTTACAAGGAGTTTTTGAATTCTTCAGGGGAAGGCTCCTAGTTGATGTGACCCAAGACTTAATTGCAAAATTCAGGAGAGAAATTTCTGAAAAGGTAAAGTACATCCCAACTTCCTATTACGACAAAAATAAGACTGGAGACCTCTTGTCAAGGATGACCAACGATGTTGAGACCCTTGGCAAGAACTTGCAACAGACAATTTCATCAATCCTTTCTTCAATTGTATTAATTGTAGGAATTTTGACGGTTATGATAAAAATTTCGCCAATTTTGACCTTGGTCTTTTTATTTACCCTCCCAATGACTTACTTTTCTACTAAATTCATTTCAAAGAAGTCTCAGGGATACTTTAGGAGAAAGTCCCAAGGCCTTGGGTCCATGGTTGGCTTCGTTGAAGAAAACTTCTCTGGCTCAGAACTCATCAAGGCCTTTAACTATGAAGGAAGGGCTGAGAGGGAATTCTTGGACATCAATGAAAATCTCTATGAGGTTAGCTACCGTGCATCCTTTATGACGGGAATCATGCTACCAATTATGACCTTTATTTCCAACCTTGGCTATGTAATGCTTTCTATTGTTGGTGGCCTTTTAGTCCTATCTGGTAAGTTATTTGTTGGGGACATCCAAGCAGTTATCCAATACGTTAGAAGACTTGCAAACCCAATAGAGCAGTTGGCAGAGATGGCTTCAATTTTTCAGGCTTCTATTGCCGCTGCTGAAAGAATTTTTGAATTCTTAGACCAAGAGCCAGAAGAAGAAGTTGTTACAGATGAAATAAAAAGACCAGTGGAAAACATTGAGTTTGATGAAGTTTATTTTTCTTATGACAAAAAGACTCCGGTCATCAATAACTTAAACCTTAGAGTTGAGAAAAACAAAACTGTTGCCATTGTTGGGTCAACGGGAGCTGGCAAGACAACTATTGTAAATCTATTAATGAGGTTTTATGATATTGATAGGGGAAGCATCAAGATAAATGGAGTAGACATAAGTGATGTTTCAAGAAAAAATTTGAGGTCTCTCTTTGGTATGGTCCTTCAAGATTCTTGGCTCTTTAGGGGGACGATTTACGACAACATTCTCTATGGCAGGCAAGATGCCACAAGAGAAGAAGTTATTGAAGCAGCTAAGAAGGCCTACTGTCACTCCTTTATTGAGAAGCTTCCTGATGGCTACGATACAGTCTTAAATGAAGAGGCATCAAATATTTCTCAGGGACAGAGACAACTTTTGACAATTGCAAGGGCCCTCTTGTCAGATCCAGAAATTTTAATCTTAGACGAAGCTACTTCATCAGTAGATACGAGGACAGAGGCACTTATTCAAAAGGCAATGAAGAACCTCTTGAAAGAAAGGACCAATTTTGTAATCGCCCACAGGCTTTCTACTATTGTGAACTCCGATATGATTTTGGTTCTAGACAAGGGTGATATTGTGGAAAAGGGAAATCACAAGGAACTTCTTGCACGAGATGGAATTTATGCAGAACTTTACAATTCACAGTTTAAAAACTAGGAGGAATTATGAAAGATTTTATATTTAACGTAAACACGAAAATTCTTTTTGGAAGGGATCAAATGAAAAACTTGGCTCCTGAAATAAAAAAATATGGGTCAAGAGTTTTGCTTGCCTATGGTGGTGGCTCAATTAAGAAAAGTGGCCTTTACGATGAAGTTGTAAAGATTTTTGAAGACAATGACATCTTTTATAAGGAACTTTCTGGTATAGAACCAAATCCAAGAGTTGACTCAGCAAGAGAAGGAGTTAAGATTGTAAGAGAAAATGATCTTGACTTCATCTTGGCAGTTGGTGGTGGATCTGTAATCGACCTTTCAAAATTAGTTGCAGGAGCAGTCTACCTTGACTGTGATCCTTGGGACATTGTAATTAAAAAGGCAAAAATTGAGAAGGCACTTCCAATTGGAACTATCTTGACACTTGCAGCAACAGGTTCAGAGATGGATGCTGGTGGAGTTATAACAAACTTAGAGACAAATCAAAAGCTAGGCTTTGGATCAGCCTACACCCTTCCAAAGTTTTCAATTATGAATCCAGAAACAACTTATTCTGTAAATGTTAAGCACACAGCAGCAGGAATAGCTGATATTATGAGCCACACTATGGAAAATTATTTCACACTTGGCGACGGAGCTTACATGCAAAATAGACTTGCCGAAGGAATTTTAAAAACTTGCATCCACTACGGACCAATAGCTATGGAAGAAGCTGAAAATTATGAAGCAAGAGCTAACATTATGTGGGCTTCATCTTGGGCAATCAATGGACTTTTATCAACTGGCAAGTCAACAGGCTGGTCAGTTCACGCAATGGAACACGAACTTTCTGCTTACTATGACATAACTCATGGGATTGGACTTGCAATTTTGACGCCAAGATTTTTGAAGCACATCTTAAATGAAAAAACTGTAGATATGATTAGGGACTTTGGTATAAATGTTTTTAATATGACAGCATCTGATGACAAGATGAAGGACGCTAAGAAGGCAATAGGATACCTTCATGCCTTCTTTGAACAAGATATGTGTATCCCAATGACACTTGGCGAAGTTGGAATTGATGATGAAAAATTAGAAGTGATGGCTGAAGCAGCAGCAAGACATGCTGGTGGAACAATAAAAGGTGTAGTAGAACTTACAAAGGAGGACGTCTTAGAAATTTATAAGGCATCACTATAGGAATTAAATAAAAGAGAAAAACTATTTAGGAGTAGGATCTTAAATAGTTTTTTTTATAAAATTTATACATTTAAGATAGAAAATATATTATAATTTTTTTGATACTAATTATCAAAACAAAATTAATTAAGAAGTAGTATTCAATGAGTTAAGTAGTAAAAACTTTTGGGAAACTTAAAGTAAACTGACTCAAGTTTATTTATTATGTAAGAGAAGGTCATAAGGAGATAATAATAAATGACTAGGAGAATGAAAAAATCTTTAATATTTCTTATAATTATTATTTTGTGGCAGGCTCTTTCCATGATGAATATTTGGAGTGAATACATACTTCCATCACCAGGAAGAGTATTGGTTACAGGTCGAGAAATGTTTTTAGACGGATCAATATTTAGGGATATCTTAATTAGTCTCAAGAGAGTCTTCATAGGATTTACAATAGCCTTTATCCTTGCAAGTTTTTTTGCCAGCTTATTTATTATTTATCCCAAGACTAGCATATACTTTGAGGGGATTTTTGAGTTTTTAAAAAATGTTCCGCCCCTCAGTCTTGTCCCCATACTTATATTGTGGGTTGGGATAGGAGAAGGAACCAAAACTGTCATCATTGTTCTCGCATCCTTCTTCCCCCTATTCTTAAATATACAAAAGGGATTTATGGTAGTTGACCCCGACCTCTTAGAAGTGGGTGATGTATTTTCCTACAACAAATTTGAGAAATTTATAAAAATTTCTATCCCTTGTGCCCTAAAGGATATTTTTGTAGGAATGAGAATTGCCCTGGGATACAGTTGGAGGTCCATCATAGCTGCTGAGATGATTGCAGCATCAAGTGGTCTTGGTTATATGATAAATTTTGCTAGGCAGATGTCTCGCATAGACAGGGTAATAGTTGGAATAATTATGATAGGTTGCATTGGTTACTTGACTGACTTTATTTTTGTTAAGATAGCAACAAGGTGCTTAAAGGGAGATCTTCGCAATGAGTGGTATAATTCTTAAGGATGTTTGCAAAAATTATATGCTGGGCAACGAAGAAATCCAAGTCATAAAAAACCTAAATTTAGAAGTCAAGACTAATGAGAGGACAGTTTTAATTGGAGAGTCAGGTTGTGGCAAGTCAACCCTCTTGAAATTAATTTCTGGACTTGAAGAAGTTTCATCAGGCGAGATTTTAACCAACAAGCTTTCCACCTCTATGGTCTTCCAAAATCCAAGACTATTCCCTTGGAAGAATGTAAGAGAAAACATAGAGTTCTCTCTCAAGAACAAAAGGGATGACAAGCTTGTTGATGAGTGGATAAAAAAAATAAAACTTGTAGGCTTTGAAGGAGCCTATCCTTCTCAGCTTTCAGGAGGAATGCAAAGTAGGGTCAGCATAGGCAGGGCTCTAGTTGCAAAAAAAGACTATTTATTAATGGACGAACCCTTTGCAGCTATAGATGGGTTTACAAGAAGAGAAATGCAAAAGGAACTTTTAAATCTCTTTGAAGAAGAAAAAGTTGGATTCTTATTTGTAACTCACTCCATAGAAGAGGCACTTGTAATGGGGACTAGGATATTAATAATGAAGCAGGGCAAAATCATTGACGACTTTTATCTTAAAGATAGAAAAATGGAAAGCGATGAATTAAAGGAACATTTTAACGATTTAATTAAAGGAGGAAGAAATGAAAAAATTAGCTAAGATAGGATTAATTTTAATGTCACTACTTTTACTTGCAGGATGTGCCAAGAGTGACAACAAGAAGGAAGATGACAAGGGAGATAAATTATCCCTTAATGAATTAAATATCACTTATGTAACATCACCACTTAATGTACCATCAATAGTTGAAAAGGAATTAGGTATCTTTGGAAAGGCTATGCCAGGTGTAAAGGTAAACTACAAGGAGATAACAAGTGGAGCAGACCAAACGCAAGCACTTGCATCAGGGGATGTTGATGTCCTATATGCCCTAGGTGGCTCTTCTGCCATTCTTGCAAAGGCAAATGGAGTTGACTTAAAAGTGTTAAATATGTATTCAAGAGCACCCGAAGCCTTTGGACTTTATTCAAAGGATCCATCACTAACAAGTCCTGAGTCTTTAAAGGGCAAAAAAATTGCAGGTCCTACTGGCACAAACCTTCACGAACTTTTAATCGCCTACTTAAAAAAGGCTGGTATGTCAATTGATGATGTAGAGTACATGAATATGTCCATTCCAGATGCAGCAGCTGCTCTTGAATCAGGTGCAATTGATGTGGCAATGCTAGGCGGACCAGCAGGCTACAATGCAGTTAAGTCTGGTAAGCACGAAATAACAAATGGTAAGGGTCTAATAGATGCAATAATTTGTGTAGCAACATCTGAAAAATTCTACAATGAACACAAGGATGTAATAGACAAGTTAATGGAAGGACAAAAAGAAATTGCCGACTACATGGCAAACAATGAAAAGGAAACTAAGGATATTGTTATGAAGGCCCTATCCCTAGACGAAGAAGCTTACGATACAATGTATAAGATGTACGACTTCTCAACAGAAATTACCGACAAGGACAAGGAAGGCTTTGAAAGAACAAAGAACTTTATGCTTGATACAAAGATGATTGATAAGGACATAGATATCAATTCACTATTTATAAAATAAAATTTAAAATGAAGTTGAGCTTTTGCTTCATTTTAAATAATGCATTATATAAAAAAAGACGAGGATTTTTAGTTTCCTCGTCTTTTTCTATGTTAGGACTTTTGCAAAAGTCCCTTTTTGTTGAACTATTATTAACTATAAAACTTAAGCTTCTAATAATTTTCCAGCTATTGGACCTGAATCAAGGGTATAGATTTTTTCTACATCTATGATTACAGCAGCAGCCTTTGGCATTACTCCAGCCTTTTCCTTAGCTAGGTTCATATGCTCTTCGTCTGTATAAGATTTGGCTGTACCTACGATCCTAAAGCCCTTGTTGTCTTCTCTTTTAACAAAGGCAACAGCTACCTTGCCGTTATCTTTAATATTGGCATGGTGCTTGCCATTTGTATTTTCGCAAAAGATAAGATGTTCATCATCAAGAACTCTCATAGTTCTTTTTGGACCTATATTAGGGTTGCCATTCTCATCTACAGTTGCAATATAAGCAAGCTCTTCAGCAATAAAGTCTTTTATTTCTTGTGTTAATTTCATACATACACCTCATAATATATCATTTTCCTCTATTATGATAACACATATGATAAAGATGGTCAATAATGATTAGCGTTATTAAGTTTAGATAATAAAGAGTCTTGTAGCATAAAAATTTCAAGCATGCCGTAAGAAGAAAAAGTTTTACCCATTACAAGATATTTGATAGAAAAAAAGACTGTTGCAGAATTAATAAATCGTCCCAATATCATACTAGGGTCTCAATGAGCCTAGTGGCTTTTCTTCTGAAGTTTCGCCTCCATGAGCCGGAGGGCTAAACATGAAGCATCGAGAGAGAGCCCTATTATGATGGGATGATAATTATTAACAACTTGCAAAGTCCTTTAATATTATACTTAAGCTTCTACTGTGTTTTCCCAAAGTCCGTGGATGTTGCAGTAGCTTAGAGCGTAAACTTCTCCGCCCTTGTCAGTCTTAACTGCTGTTTCTACACATGGAATAGTGAATAGGTCTGCTTCGCCGTGTGCAGCAAATTCATAAGAACCAACTTCAACTGGGAATTTTTCTCCTTCAGGTTTGAAGAATACTTTGATCCAAGCGATGTGGTGTTCAAGTGTGTTAGGATGTTCGATTTCTTCTCCAACTAAAGCCTTAATCTTTAGAAGACCATCAGCTCTTTCAACGTGGATTACAGGAACGTGCTTTTCAGCTTTCCAATCAGCAGTTTGTACTGTTTCAGTTAATTTCATTTTATTACCCCCAATAAATATTTTACAATTACATCTTACCCATTTTAAAAAAATTATCACATTAAATTTAATTCGAGGAAAAAATTTTAAAATTTAGTATAATGGAAGCGAGGTGTAAAATGAAAAACATAAAATTAATCGCAACTACTAACATAGGACTTGAGGCAGTTACAAAAAGAGAACTCCTTGACCTTGGCTACGAAGACTTAGAAGTTAGCGATGGAAAAATAAAAATATCTTGCCAACTAAAGGATATTGCCATTTTAAATTTAAGACTGAGGACGGCAGAGAGAGTCTTACTATTGATCGACTCCTTTAGGGCAGAGACCTTTGAAGAATTATTCGACAAGGTCTTCGAGATAAGCTGGTGGGACTACATCGCAGAAGATGATCAGTTCATCATCCAGGGGAGGAGTAGGAAGTCAAAACTATTTTCTATATCCGACTGCCAAAGAATTACAGAAAAGGCAATAATCGAAAAATTAAAAATGAAATACAAGGTCTCTTGGTTCGAAAAGTCTGGTTCAAGAGTAAAAATCGAAGTGTCACTTTTAAATGACATAGCAGAAATTACCATAGACACATCAGGCGATGGCCTTCACAAGAGAGGCTACAGAGAAGTAAACTACAAGGCACCCCTATCAGAAACTATTGCGGCATCTCTTGTTAAATTAAGTTTTTGGAATAAGGACAGGATTTTGGCAGACCCCTTCTGTGGTTCAGGCACAATCCCTATAGAAGCAGCCATGATAGAAAAAAATATTGCACCAGGACTTATGAGGGACTTTGACTTTGTAAAATTTAAATTCTTTGACGAAGAACTTTTTAAAGAAGAAAAGAAGAAGTGCTACTCAGAAATAAAGTACGATGAAAAATTAGAAATTCTCGCATCAGATGTATCCCACAAGGCCATCCAAATTGCGAGAGCCAATGCAGAAATCTTGGGACTAGAGGAGGACATTTCCTTCTTCCAAAAAGACATAAGGGACTTGGACCTACCAGATGACTACGGAGTTATAATAACTAACCCACCTTATGGAGAGAGAATTGGAAAAGAAGATGTAGACGAACTTAACAAGGAACTTGGAGAACTCGCAAGGGCACTAAAGACTTGGTCCTATTATATAATCACAGCCAATGAAAACTTTGAAAAAAACTTTGGCAAAAAAGCAGACAGAAATAGAAAATTATATAACGGAAGACTAAAGACCTACTACTACCAATACTATGGTCCAAAGCCAAGAAGATAATTGTTTAGTAGGACTTCATTTGTTATACTGAAATCATTGATGAAAGGATGGTGACTCATGGGAGACAAAATGGAAAGAGAAAAAATTGACGAAAATGTAGACTTTCAAGTTCTAAATGCAATTGCAGACCTTGTTAGGGTCTTAGACTATAAAGAAAAAGTTGTCTTTGTTAACAAGGCCATGGAAGACCTCTTGGGTTACGATCCAGACAAGAAAGTCTGCATACTTGGAGAAGACCTCTTTGACCCAGAGATAACCAAGAGAGCCCTAATGAGTGGCGAAGTCATTCAAAGGGAAGAGAATATTGGGAGCATGGTCTTTTCTGTTAAGTGCTCGCCAATAATTAACAAGAGTGGAGAGATTCTTGGTGTTGTAGAAGTTTTTAGAAACGTAACAATGGCGAGGAAGCTTCAAAAGGAACTCATAGACAAGAATAGGTTTATGACCAACGAAACAAATGCAGCCTCCCTAATACAAAAGAAGGTCCTTCCCGACAAGGGCTTTATAAAAAATTTAAAGGTCAACTACCTCTACAAGCCTTCAACAATTTTAAGTGGAGATATGTTTGACGTCTTTCAAATTGATGATGAGAACATAGGAATGTACATCGCAGACTCAGTAGGCCACGGCTTTGCAGCTTCTATGGTAACAATGTTTATCAAGTCCATGGTTAGGACCCTTGACAAGTCGGTCCAAGCTTCGCCAAAGAAAACTTTGCTGGAACTTTGCAAGAGGTTCACAGGTCTAAAGCTAGAGATAGAAAATTACTTCACATGCTTTTATGGAGTTTATAACTTAAAGAAGAAGACCTTTACTTTTTCCAACGCAGGTCACTTGCCCTTGCCACTTAGAGTTAGAGATAGGGAGGCTATGAAGCTTGAGTCAAGAGGTTATCCAATCTCGAGATTTTTTGCCAAGCCTGACTACGAAGAAAAAGAAATAAAACTTCACGCTGGCGACTACCTCCTCTTTATGACTGACGGAGTTGAAGAGGCAAGGAACTCAGACAAGGAAGCCTTTGGTCACGAGAGAGTTTTGGGCATAGTTACTAATTACAACAGCGACATACTTGACAACATAAACAATGAATTAGAAGAGTTTACAGATAGCCAACAAGTTGATGACATATCAATGCTCCTTGTCAGTGTTTGGTAAACTATTAAGAAGTAAAATTTTATAAAATATTTTCGGCAATCTAAGGGTTGCCTTTTTTATTTGCGTTTTTTATTGGCTTGTGATTAATAAAATTTTATTTTTTATTAAGTCCTAGCTTATGAAAAATTATTTTTTATTTGTTAGGGAGAAGCTCACGAAAATTTATTTATGACTTAACAAATAGTTTACTCAAAAGATACACTCGCATAGGTTTATCTACTTTATGTTACAAAAGAATTAAATTTATTAAAATTTTGTAAATTGTAATGAAATTTCAATTGTTTTGGGTATAATAGGCTCAAGGAAAATGTTTTAACAGAAAATATTTTAGATAGGAGGAAACTTATGAAAAACAATAAAATATTAGGACTATTGCTTGCAGGAGTAATGGTAACATCAATTCCATTTAACGTATTTGCAGATAATCAATCTGCTGGAGCAACAAGTGACCAAGCTAACCCAACAGTACAAACTGGTGGACAAAGTGGAACACAAGGCGGTGGAGGATCAGGAACTCAATCTCAAACAGATACAAATACTACAAAGTTTACAGTAACATTCAAAAATGGTGAAGAAACTTTAAAGACTATAGAGGTAAATAACAATGAAGTTGTAAAGGAATCAGAAAAACCATCAAAGCCTACTTTGGATGGATATACTATCAGTGGTTGGTATACAGATAAAGAATTAACTACTCCTTTTGATCCTAATAAAAAAATAACTGAAAATACAAAACTTTACGCTAAGTTGGAAGAAACAGAAGAACATAAGGCTGAACAAAGAGAAAGCTATAGAAAATCAACAAACTTTGACATCACTTCCAATGAATATAGCAATGGAAAATTCTCAGGTAAGGTAAGAGACTTAAATGGAAATAGTGTAGGTGATGCCACAGTTGAAATCTATGTTAATGGAAGCTGGTGGGACAGAGTTTATACTAATTCTAATGGTGATTATAGCTTTGATTTAAGAGACTCTAAATATTATGGAAAGAATTACTGGTATGATTGGGAATATTACAAAGAAAACAAAGTTTATACAGACTTCTATGGTCGTCCTTACTACCTAAGAAATGGTTCTAAAGAATACCTAGACAATTATTATGGAAGAGACTTTAAGGTTGAAATTAAGGTTTCAAAGACTGGATTTACTGATTCAACAAAAACTTTAGTTGGCTCTGGTTACTATGGACGTGACTGGTGGTACAACAGATATGATGCTAGAGTTTATCCAACTGACATATCAAGAACTAACTACTCAGTATCTGGCTACCTAAAGGGCTACAAGACAAGAACAGTTTATGTTTATGACGATGGAACTTATCTAGGCTCTAGTAAAGTAGATTCTGATGGCTACTTCAATGTGACTTGGAACTCTCCATACGTTTCAACTTCAAGAAGTCTTGAATACTATGTAAATGGAACTTCTGTAAATAATTCTACTTACTCAATGATTCCAGTTGTAAATGCACTTTCTGCAGGCGCAAGTTTTGTAAGAGGTAACGCAGGTCCTTATGCAGATGTTACTGTTTACGATGCAAATGGTGTAAGACTTGGTGGAACAACTGCAGGCTCAACTGGTATTTACAACATCGGCCTAAACAGGGTCCTAGTAGCTGGCGAAACTATTAAGGTTGAAGCTAAGGAATCTGGAAAAATTTCTAGGTCTACTGAAGTTAAGATTGCAGGTCAAGAAGCAAAGGCTACTGCTGAAGTAAACCAACCTTCTTATATAGCAGGCTATCCTGATGGAACATTTAAACCAGGCAAGGAAGTTACAAGAGCAGAAGCTGTTAGGATGTTTGTAAGACTTGTTAATGAAGGAAAAGAACTTCCTAAGAACCCAACTACTAAGTTTAAGGATGCCAACAATAATTGGTATTCTGATGAAATCAACTTTGCAGTATCTAAGGGCTTCATCAAGGGTTACTCTGATGGAACATTTAAACCTAACAAAGGAATCACCAGGGCAGAATTTGCACAAATGATTGCTGTTTTTGTTAAGGATGGTTATTCAGGATCTTCAAACTTTAAGGATGTAAAAGGTCACTGGGCATCTAATGCTATCGAACAACTTTATGGCAACAAAAAAATCAAGGGCTTCCCTGATGGAACATTTAAACCAGATCAAAAGCTTACAAGAGCAGAAGCTGTTACAATTCTAAACTCTGTATTTGGAAGAAACACTAAGGCAACTTCCTTTGCAAATGTAAATGCAAGCAGCTTGAAGAAATTCTCTGACGTGCCAATGAGCCACTGGGCATACTATGAAATCATAGACGCTTCCAATGGACACAATGCAGTTAAGGGCGACAAGGCTGAAGACGTAAGTGTTTGGCAATAAATTAAAGATATAGGACGGCTTATGCCGTCTTCAGATTGTAGACAAACCCAGGAATATTTCCTGGGTTTGTTGCATTTTTAATGTATTTATTAAAAAAGTCGTTAATTTATTCAAAGTTAGATCCTTATTAGGATCCAATTTATATAGTAATATTGCTAACTTTTTCATATTTATGCATGCAAATGTAAGTGCAGCTTTCATTTCCATCTTTGCTAGTCCAATCATATTTGTGTATCTAAATCCATGGAATTCTTTTGCACTTCCAAATTGTCTTTCTACTGTTTCTTTTCTTCTTTTATATTCTTCTTTTCCTTTTTTGGTGTACCTATATTCTTCTGTTTCGTCTAGGTATTTCTGCCAAAGGTGTCTTGTGACTACTTTTTGATGGTTTTTACTCTGTGTACATCTTTTGAGATTAGGGCATTTTTTACATATTTCTTTATTGCTTTTGTATTCTCTATATCCTTCTCTATTTGTTGTTGTGTATTCTAGTATTTGATTTTCTGGGCATAGGTAACAGTCATAGTATTCATCATATATGAATTCTCTTTTGTATCTATTTTTGGTTTTCTTTTTGGTGCTGTGTAAGGGAATACTGGTTGTATTCCGTCTTCTAGTAGTTTTTTTGCTATGGCTGGTGTTTATATCCTGCATCCATGACTATTTTTTCTGGTTTTAATTTTTTTAGTTTTTCTTCATAAAAGGGTAGTAGGGTTGTACTGTCATGGAGATTTCCTGGAAATGTTTTGTGACCTAATATCCAACCGTTTTTGTCTACTGATGTTTCTACACAGTAGGCGAATACTTCTTTGTGTTCTCCTTTATGGAAAAGTCCACTTTCTGGGTCTGTTGTTGAGACTGTTATTTCTTTTGTTTCTTCTTTTTCATTTTTTTCTTTTAATGGCTTTTTTCCATGTTCTTTTCTGTCTTCTTCGATTTCTTTGTCTAATTCTTCTTGATATGCTTTTGTTACTTTTTTAATTTCTTCTTTTTTGTTTTTATGTCTATTGGCATGGGCTTTTACATGTGTTGAGTCTACGAATTGTATTTTCTCGTCTACAAATCCTTTGTTCATTGCTTGGCTTAGAATGTTTTGAAATATTTCTTCAAATATGTTTGTGTCTTTAAATCTTCTTCTGTAGTTTTGACTAAAGGTTGTGAAATGTGGAACTTTATCGTAAAAGTCTAGTCCTAAAAACCATCTATATGCTATGTTTACTTCTATTTCTTTTATTGTTTGTCTCATGCTTTTTATGTTGAATAGGTATTCTATGAATAGTATTTTTATTAATACTACTGGATCGATGCTTGGTCTTCCGTTATCTAGTGAGTATTTATCTTCTACTAATTCATAGATGAAATTAAAGTCTATGTATTTGTCTATTTTTCTTAATATGTGATTTTTTGGTACAAGTTGTTCTACTGATATGATCTGTATTTGATCTGTTTTTCTTTTATTGTTTTTTGATAGCATGTGACACCTACTTTCTTAATTCATTTTTACCCTTTTTTCTGTAAATTCAGATGATTTCATTAAAAAAAGCAGACTTTTTTGCCTGCTTTGTCATCAGTCTGAGGACGGCTTATGCCGTCTTATTTTTTTGTCCTTTTAGAGAAGGTAAAGAAAAAATTGTGAGAGAAGATCAAGTGACAAGTAGACTTAAAACTTATAATAGAAAACAATAAGCCAATGCAAAATGGCAAAAAAAATCTGCTGGTTTCCCAACAGATTATTTTTATTTATTAGACTTCTTTGACTTCTCTTGACCTCAAGGCATTCGTACCAAGTAGGATAATGGAAATTGTGAGAAGGATGTGACCCACTCCACTTATAGAGATAAGTCCTATCTCAGTTAGTCGCATTGGCATAAGTGAATCCACAAGGCCGTGAATAATCATTGAAGTGAATGCCAAGTAAATTCCCAAATTGTAAAGATTAAATAATTTTTTGATTTTTTCATCGGCAAGGTCTGAATTTTTTATCAAGAGATAAAAAATACCTGGAAGGACAAAGCCCAAAACAATTAAGTGGGTGTGGGCAAGGGACATATACTTTGTCACTTCAAAGACCTTGCTCAATTCTCTGTAAGATGCCCCCACAAGAATTCCTGAAAGGAGATAGGTGAAGGCATACTCCATGAGGTCTCTCTTAACAAAGTCCCTTTGCAAATTCCTGTAAAGCTTTAGGACAATTAAAACATACATAACAGTCTTTGGCATCATAAGCATCCCAACAGTTGGATAAGCCTTTTTGAATAAAACTACTGGGATATAGAAGAGGAAGCTAAAGAAGACGTAGATGTAAAGTCCCTTAAAGACCTCAAGATTTCTATTCTTAAACAAGAGGACAATGTCAATTAACCCCATAATAACAAAGGGAAGGTTTGAGATGAGGTCCATATTGGCGTCACTCTTAAAGGACATAAAGACTGTTACAAGTCTTGCCACAAAGAGACCAAGCATTGTGAGGTCAAGCCCCTTATTCTTTAAGTCCCTTGTCTTCTTGATATAGAAGTAAAACAAGAGATAAAAAACTGACATTGTAATAGAAGAAACCCTAGTCCCAATAAAGAGTGAAGTTGAATTAAGAACAAAGCCATTGTCCATGACGTTGGCAATAATTCTTGGGACTAGGTGGAAGGAGTCGCCAAGCCCAAGTAGTAGGGTCATAGCTCCAAGAGTCTTGCTGTCCTCGTGATTTATCAAAAGCATTCTTATGCCGAGAAAGATGACCAGACTTAGGTAAAGTCCGTCAAAAAATATTTCAAATTGATTCATTATTTATACCTCCTAACAACCATTTGATGTAGGTGTCACACACTTCTAAAAATTCTTCCTTGGAATAGTCTCTAGTAATGGACTCCTTTAGAAGCTGGTGGAAGATCGCCATGATAAAGACCATTCGGTGGTAGTTGTCCTTTGACAAGTTTTTTATCAAAAAGTTCTTGCTATGAGTGACAAAGGAATCCTCAAACAAAAAAAATTTTGCCACGTATAAGTTTTTTAAATTTTTGTCGTAGAGTTCTTCTGCCAAATAATCTCTGTAGGTCCAAAGAGTCCTTTCAAGGTCGCCCTTGTTTTCCTTGTAGAGGAAATAAAACTTGTGGTGGACCTGACCAGTTTCCCTTTGCAGTAGACTGTCGTAACAGTCTTCAAGGCTTTCGAAGTATTGGTAGAAGGATCCTCTTGCTATATCAAGTTTTTTTACAATCCCAGATACGCTAATCTTTTTAAGATCTTCTTCCTCAAAGTATTCCTTGAGGCTCTTATAAATGTCTTCTTTTCTCTTTTCATCTAAGTTATTAAAAGTTTGTTTTGCCATGTTACCTCCAAAGTGACATCTTGTCACTTGACTTAATAATAAGTCTATTTATTATATTTGTCAAATTTTTTTATAAGACTATCTTGATTAAAAAATTTGAAAGTAGAGAGAAGGGGGAGCTAAAGAAAGGCTAGTGAAGTTGTGAAGGGGCAAGAGTTTATAAAAAAGATATTAAGTTGTGGGATAGTATTACTCTATTCAAATAAGTAAAGTCATAAGATGATAACGACTTAATAAAAAAAGATGAAGTCATAAGATGATAACAACTCAATGAAAGGAGATGAAGTTGTAAGATGTTAGAACTCAATTAAAGACGATGGACTTGTAAGATAGTAGGACTTAGTGAAAGACAAGAAAGTTGTAAGAGAATATAAATCAGTTAAAGACTACAAAGCCATAAGAAAATATCACTCAATAAAATTTTAAAATTAAAAATTTTAAACTCATTACTTTAATTCTATAAAGAAGTGATTTGTTATTTTAAAAGTCCAAGCCTTAGGGTATAATGAAGATAGAAATAATAAATAGGAGGTAAAAGATGAAAATATTAGTACCAATTGACGGATCAAAGAGTTCAAAAAAATCAATTGACGTTGCAAGAGACATGGGAGAAAAGCTAGGTGCTGAACTACTTATTCTCACAGTGACACCAGAAACTTCTATTTTTGAGCAATATCCAGCGAACTTCAACTTCACACTTGAAATTGACAAGGCAAATGTTGAAAGAGCTGAGATGATACTTAAGGATGCAGAAAGTGATTTAAAGGGTTACCCATTCAAGGTAGAAACTTTTTACACTTCAGGAAATCCTGGCGAACAAATTTGTAAGTTCGCAGAAGAAAAAAATGCAGACTTTATTATAATGGGCAACAGGGGACTTGGTGCATTCTCAAGAACTCTACTTGGTTCTGTATCAAATAAGGTAATAAATCATTCAAAAAAATCTGTACTTGTTGTTAAGGCAGATATTTAAAAGAGGGACGGTTATCCGTCCTTTTATTTTGCCCAAAAACATTCAGGTAGCTTTTGACTTTTTCTTTGTGGTGAATTATTGACTAGGAAGGTGTCATTGAAATCGAATAGTTAAGAAATGTATAAAAACCTTGTCACAATGTCTTATGACTTTATGAAGACCTATGACGTCATGAAAAACTATTAAGCTTAAAGACTTCATAACTTGACAAAATTTACAAAATTAATTCGATTTTCTTACTATTAGTTTCTATTTTTATGAAAGAGGAAATTGTTTTAAATAAAAGTTTTAAATTAAAGAAAGTCTTGAAAAACAAAGACAGAATGATATAATAGAAACGACGTATGTTAATTAAATAACATTCTTTAAATTATTGTTAGGGGGATTTTAAATGGATTTAAAATTGGATAAGGAACATCTATTATTACAACAAATGTATCGTGCTTTTGCTGAAAATGAAGTAGAACCAGTTGCTGCTGATGTAGATGCAACTGAAGAAGTTCCTATGGAAAATGTTAAAAAAATGGCCAGATACGGCTTCTTTGGAATACCATTTCCTAAAGAATACGGTGGACAAGGCGCTGACTACCTAGCTTACGCTATGGCAGTAGAAGAACTTTCTAAGAAATGTGCTACTACTGGTGTAATTGTTTCAGCTCACACTTCACTATGCTGTGCTCCAATTTATGAAAACGGAACAGAAGAACAAAAGAAAAAATACTTACCAGATTTACTAGCAGGTAAAAAAATTGGTGCTTTCGGACTTACAGAACCAGGTGCTGGTACTGACGCAAGTGGACAAAGAACAACTGCAGTACTTGATGGAGACGAATATGTACTTAACGGTTCAAAGATCTTTATCACAAACGCTGGATTTGCTGATGTATTCGTTGTAATCGCAATGACAGACAGATCTAAGGGCAACCATGGAATTTCAGCTTTCATAGTTGAAAGAGGAACTCCAGGATTTACTGTTGGAGAACCAGAAGACAAAATGGGTATCAGAGGATCTTCAACTTGTGAGCTTATCTTTGAAGACTGTAGAATACCAAGGGAAAATCTTCTTGGAAGAGAAGGTAAGGGATTCGCTATCGCTATGAAGACACTTGATGGTGGTAGAATTGGAATCGCATCTCAAGCACTAGGAATTGCTGAAGGTGCAATTGACGAAACTGTAAAATACACTACTGAAAGAAAACAATTCGGCAGAAGAATTTCTCAATTCCAAAACACTCAATTTGAACTTGCAGATATGAAGACAACTGCAGAAGCAGCTCAATTATTAGTTTATAGAGCAGCAGATGCTAAATCATCAGGCCTTCCTTATGGACACTTTGCAGCAATGGCTAAGCTATTTGCAGCTAATGCAGCTAGTGATATTACTAGAAGATGTCTACAATTATTTGGTGGATACGGATACACTCGTGACTATCCAATAGAAAGAATGATGAGAGATGCTAAGATTACAGAAATTTACGAAGGTACATCTGAAGTAATGAAGATGGTTATATCTAGCTGGATGGGCGTTAAATAATCGGAAGGAGTAATATAAATGAATATAGTAGTATGTATTAAACAAGTACCTGATACTAATGAAGTTAGACTTGACCCTGTTACTAATACACTTATTAGAGATGGTGTGCCAAGTATTATAAACCCTGATGATAAATCAGGTCTAGAAGTTGCACTTAGACTTAAAGATGAAAATCCAGATATCCACGTAACAGTCTTATCAATGGGACCTCCACAAGCTCAAGAAGCAATAAGAGAAGCACTTGCAATGGGCGCTGACGAAGGAATCTTAGTATCTGATAGAGCCTTTGGTGGAGCTGATACATGGGCAACATCTTGTACAATCACTGCAGCACTTCAACACCTAGATTTTGATTTAATCATCTGTGGTAGACAAGCAATCGACGGTGATACAGCACAAGTTGGACCACAAATCGCAGAACACATTGGAGTTCCACAAGTATCTTATGTACAAGAACTTGAACTTGACGATGACAAAAAAGGTATCACAGTTAAGAGACAATTCGAAGATAGATATCACACAATTAATATTAAATTCCCATGCCTAATCACTGCAATAGCAGAATTAGCAGAACCTAGATATATGACAATTGGTAAAGTATTTGAAGCTTACCAAAAGGAAATCAAAGTTTGGGGTCTAGAAGATATTAAAGACAAACTTGACATGGCAAACATAGGACTTAAGGGTTCACCTACAAAAGTTAGAAAATCTTTCCCTAAACAAGGTAAAGGTAAGGGCGTACTTTTAACTGACTTAACTGCTGACGAAGCAGCTCAAGCTATCGTTGCTAAACTTCAAGAAAAGTATATTATCTAATTGGGGGTTTAAAATGAGTAAAGATGTATTTGTATTTATAGAACAAAGAGACAATAAACTTGAAAAAGTTGGTATAGAACTTCTAGGAAAAGCAAGAGAACTTGCTGACGACCTAGGACAAGATGTTGTTGGTGTTTTACTTGGCGAAAAGGTAAAAGACCACGCAGACGTTCTTATTAGACACGGTGCAGACAAGGTTATCGTAGTAGAAGATCCAATGCTAAAAGAATATGTTACTGAACCTTACGCAAAGGCAATAACAAAAATTATCAAGGACAAAGAACCAGAAATCGTAATCTACGGTGCATCATCAATAGGTCGTGACCTTGCTCCAAGACTAGCAGCAAGAATTCACACAGGACTTACTGCTGACTGTACAAAACTAGAAATAGATCCAGAAACTAAGAACCTTATGATGACAAGACCTGCCTTTGGTGGTAACCTAATGGCTACTATCATTTGTGAAGACTTTAGACCACAAATGGCTACAGTAAGACCAGGCGTAATGCAAGCACTTGACAACGACCCATCAAGAAAAGGCGAAGTTGAAGAATTTAAAGTAGACTTCACTGACGCAGATATGAATGTTAAAATTGTTGACATTGCAAAAGAAGAATCTCACAAGAAAGATATCACAGAAGCTAAGATCCTTGTATCTGGTGGACGTGGAATTGGTGGACCAGAAGGATTCAAACCACTTCAAGAACTTGCTGACAAGCTAGAAGCAGAAATCTCTGCATCAAGAGCATCAGTAGACTCTGGTTGGATAACAAAAGATCACCAAGTTGGACAAACTGGTAAGACAGTTAGACCAGAACTTTACTTCGCAATGGGTATCTCTGGAGCAATCCAACACGTTGCAGGTATGGAAGACTCAGACCTTATCATAGCTGTTAACAAGGATCCAGAAGCAGCAATCTTTGAAGTAGCTGACCTAGGAGTAGTTGGAGATATCAACGCAGTTGTTCCAAAACTAATAGAAGCTATTGATAGAGAACAAAGAATTAAAGCAGAAATTTAATCTAAATTAAATCTCAAATTTATAAGAAGAGGCTACAACTTGTAGTCTCTTTTTTGATGCGAAGATTTATGAGTTACAATTGATAAGATGTGAGAGGATAAATAGAATTTACAAAAAAGGATTAGGGAGGAAGATGTGACAAACTTATACGGGACTAGGACTTTATAAAAAACTATGGAGAAGTAAAAAATTATGGCCTTATAAAAAACTATGGAGGAATGAAAGTTTATGACTTTATAAAAAACTATGAAGGAGTGAAAGTTTATGACTTTATAAAAAATTATAGAGTTATGAAAGCTGACAACTTAGTAAAAAAAATTTGACTCATAAGACAAAAGGGCTTGGTGAAAATTTAAAAATAGAAAATTACTAAGTAAAAATAAATCTATATGAAGAGAAAAACTTACATAAAGAAATAAATAAAAAAAGATAGAAAAAATTTTATGGGTAAAGTTTTTTTAAAATACTAGAATTTTGCACTTAAAAGTGATAAAATACATTTTAATATTTTTAAGTAACATGATAAAGAAAAAGCAACTTAAAAATAAATAAAAATTAAAGAGAGGGAAGAAAGATGAACCAATCATATGTATTTTATAATGGTGAAATAGTAGAAGAAGAAAAGGTGTCTATAAGCATTAGATCCAAAGTTGTTAACTACGGACTAGGAGTCTTCGAAGGTATTCGTGCTTACTGGAACGAAGAAGATGAACAACTTTACGCTTTCAAACTTGTAGATCACTACAAGAGATTTTTGCAATCAGCAAAAGTTGCTAACTTAGAAGTAGGCTACACAGCAGAAGAACTTGCAGATTACACAATCGAACTTCTAAGAAAAAATGGATTTAGAGAAACAACTTACATCAGACCAATTGCCTACAAAGACGGAAAAACAGTTGGCATTAGTCTACACGGACACGAAGATGACTGTGTAGTTATTTACTTACAACCTATGGGAAAATATATAGACAGAGAAGCCTTCAAAGTAAAGGTATCATCTTGGGTTAGAATAGCAGATAACATGTTGCCACCTAGAACAAAGGCTACAGCAGGCTACCTAAACTCAGCCCTAGCATCCTTTGAAGCAACAAAAAATGGTTACGATGAAGCAGTCCTACTAAATAGAAATGGCTTTGTATGTGAAGGCCCAGGAGAAAATATCTTCCTATACAAGAAAGGAAAATTAATGACTCCTCCAGCATCAGATGACATCCTAGAAGGAATAACAAGAGACATTGTAATGAAGCTTGCAAAAGAAGAACTAGGAATTGAATGTGTAGAAAAATCTGTTGCAAGAACAGAACTTTACAACGCAGACGAAGTATTCTTCTCAGGAACAGCTATGGAAGTTGCTCCAGTAGTTGAAGTTGATGACATAAAAGTTGCCGATGGAAAACCAGGCAAGGTATGTCTAGAACTTAAAAAACTTTTTGCAGACCTAACACATGGTAAAAATCCAAAATATATGGAATACTTAAGACCAGTTTACGAAAAATAAATCTTAAATCTTATGAGAAATTAGTCAGTGGATCAGTCCACTGGCTTTTTTATTGGGTAAAAGGTCAAAAGATTTTAAACTTATCTTATATAGGATGGAGCTAGGAAATAAAATCTCAACTTATTAAAATCTATTAAAAATAAATTTTAAACTTTTCAAAGAAAGGCGAGTCTCACAAGCCAGATCCTAAGCTTAAAGTTGTTGAAAAAATGGCGACTTAAATGGTATTATAGAGAAAGGTGATATCATGAAAAAAACTTTATTGGCACTATGCCTTAGCGGTCTTTTACTTTTATCTGGCTGCAAGGACAAGGATGCTGGAAACATAAAAAAGGAAGACGTAAAGGCAAACCAAGAGGTGGCTGCTGTTGAAGTCAACAAGGATGGCTTGAAGCAAGAAACTGAATTTTACAGCACTTTTGACACAGTGGTAAAGGTTGCCATCTACACCGACGATGACAAGTTTGCTAAGGAAAACTTGACTTATGCCAAGGAAAGATACGAAGAACTTCACAAACTTTTTGACAACTACAAGACATATCCAGGTCTTGTAAATGTCAAGACAATTAACGACAATGCGGGCATTAAGCCAGTGGTTGTTAATGACACCTTGTTTAAACTAATTAAGGATTCTATTGATGATTACAACAATATTTCTCACAAGACTAACATTGCCTTGGGACCTGTGACAAAGCTTTGGAATGAGTTCAGCGAACTTTACGATGGAGGCAAGACTAAGAAAGAAGTCATTGCCCTAAAGGGTGAGGCCCTTCCAAGTGATAAAGAACTTGAAAAGTTACGTCCTTTTACAGACGTAGGCAAGATTAAACTAGATGAAGAGAAAAAAGAAGTTTACCTTGAAAAGGGAATGGCACTTGACCTTGGTGCGACTGCCAAGGGCTTTGCAACCGAACTTGTGGCAAGAGAACTTGAAGATAGGGGAGTTAAGTCCTCTATAATTTCTGCTGGTGGTAATGTTAGAATTATTGGTAAACCAATAGATGGCAGGGACAACTTCAATATTGGAATTCAAAACCCAAATTTAGAAAGTCCTGAAAATATTTTGGCAGCCTTAAATGTTACTAACACTTCCATAGTTACAAGTGGTGACTACCAAAGGTATTTTGACCTTGACGGCGTGAGATACTGCCATATCATCGACCCTGATACCTTGAAGCCAGCCCATGAAATCAAGTCCGCAACTGTAATCAAAGAAGACTCTGGCCTTTGTGACTTCCTATCAACTGCTGCCTTTAATTCAAGTGACGAGGAAATACAAGCCTTGTCAGACAAAACTGGCGCTGCAATTATTTGGGTAGACAAGGATATGAATATAAAGGCAACAGAAAATGCAAGCAAATATATTAATGAGTAGGTCCTGAGATGAGAAATAACACTAGAGCTTTAATTTTTCACATCTTAATAGTTTTTATAACCTTTGCCCTTGCTTGCTTGATTAACTTATCTAGCCAAGTGAGGAACCTTGTCTATGGCAACCTTGCCTTTAAAGTTATTTTAGTGGCCCTTATCCTGATCCTCTACTTTAATTTTGGTAAGGGACTATCAAAGAAGAATGCAAGGAGCTTGGACTTTTTTGCAGGCAATTTAATCTGGCTAATTGGTCTAGTCCTATTTGCCTTTGCCTTTGTGGGCTTGGGAAGAGAAGTCTTTTCTAGGTCAGTAGGAGGGTCCTATTGGAAGTTCCCCTTAGAATTCTTTTTGATGCCAGAGGTTTATGCTATTAAGATTTTGGGGATTGCTTACAACCCCCTAAGCCTTTTTGTAGCAAGTCTTGTTCCAGGATTTATCTATGGAATCTCAATTAAAATTTCAAGAGCCAAGATGATGAGAAGAAGCAAGGCGAGAATGAGAAGAAGATAGGAGAATCTATGAAGGATAAATTATATAAATATGACATGGAAGAACTCTACCAACTTACAGTAAAGAGACTAGAGGACTTTGGAATAGAGTTAATAGAAATTGCAAAACTTGTCCAAGAGCTTCAAGGAGATTATATTAGTGACTTGAGTCTGGAAAGGTGCCTTGAAAGTGTAGAAAGTGTTGTTAGGAAGAGGGAATCTATCCACGCAATCCTAACAGGACTTGCCCTAGACGACTTGGCAAATGAAGGCAAGCTACCTGAACCTTTGCTATCAATAATAAGAGATGACGAGGGACTTTATGGAATTGATGAGATACTTACCCTTGGAATTGTAAATATGTACGGGACAATTGGTCTTACAAACTTTGGTTATCTTGATAAGAAAAAAATTGGCATAATCAAAGACTTAGATGAAAAGAAAAAAGTAGAAAGAGTGACTACTTTTGCCGACGACTTGGTGGCAGCCATAGCTGCAGCAGCCTGTGCAAGAGTAGCCCATCAAAACAAAGAATAATTTATTAATTAAAATTTTAAAATTGAAAAAGAAAATAAAATTATAAAATGCGGAAGGTCTTATTGTGATAATCAATGAGGCCTTCTTTTTTTAGTTTCGAAAGTTCACGAGATAGTGAAGACCGATTCAAGTTCAAAAACTGTGCAAGCTCGCTAATGTTAAAATCAATTGTAAAGTATTTTGACTTCCTCTTGCGAGCCTCACTAGATAGAAAATATAAAATTTTGGCACGAGATGAAGGAAGACTAAGAAGGTTAAGCTTGTCGCGCATAAATAAATTTTTACCCGCCAAGATTTTTATTAGATTGTCTTGGACCTTTAAGAGAGAAGATGAAGCTGATGACTTGTAGGCCTTGTAGTCAAAAAAAAGGACTTCAGAGTCACAAGCTGCTATCACAGACAAAGGGATTTCGCAAACATCTCTTATCAAGACAGACTCGGCAAAGAGGGCAGGGCCAGTTAACTTTGATAAGATTGCCTTGTTGCCAAAGACGTCTTCAAGAGACAAGTCCACTTGACCTCTTAAGAGGATGCCAAAATAATTTATCTCATCACCAATAGTAAAGATAATTTCTCTTGCTTCATAAGTCTTCACATCTGATAAATATTTTTTTATTTCTATTAACTCTTCATCATCAAGACCCTTAAAGAGGGTCAAATTTTTTAAGATTTCAATGTTTTTCATATTCCACCTCTTCTATATTGTATCATTTTTAATAAAATTATCATAAATTAATTATAATGATTGAAGAAATGATTGTTAAATGTTAAACTATCCTTATAGAGTGATGAGGAGGATATATGAAAGTTACTATTTGTATGGGTGCTAGATGCACTCTTATGGGAGCAAATGCTATTTATGATGCAGTAGAGTACTTACAAGATCATTTGTGTGGACCAGAGTCCGAACTATGTTCTGCTGAAAACTTAGAAATTGAATTTGCACATTGTCTAAACTATTGCAAGATTCACAACAACGAAGCATCACCAGTTGTCATCGTAGATGACGAGATAATGCTAAAGGCTACTGCACAAGAAGTTAGTGCAAAAATAATTGATAAATTAAGAATATAAGTAATAAGGTGAAACGATGAAAGAAATATATGGAACACTTGTCGACATCAGAAGAAAAGTTTTTGCTGAAGTTGCAAGAATTGCCTATAATGATTTAGATATATCTGCCCTAGAAGAATCCAGCTACAAGATAGTACCTGGAGAAGTGGCAAAATATAGAAGTGATATTTTTAGAGAAAGGGCAGTTGTCGATGAAAGACTTAGACTAGCGATGGGGCTAGATGTTAGAGAGATTGGCGTATTTAAAAATGTAACAGACGGCTTTGACAAGGTTGATATAGACACAAACGCTTACGAAAAACCACTAATAAACGTAATAAAATTTGGTTGCGAAGCTTGTCCAACAAAGGCATACTATACAACAGACAATTGTAGAAAGTGTATAGCCCACCCTTGTATAAATGTTTGTCCAGTCAATGCCATTTCTATGGGTAAAGATAGAACAATTATTGACAAAGATAAATGCGTAAGATGTGGAAGATGCCATGACGCTTGTCCATATTCTGCAATAGTAAAGTACGACAGACCATGTGCAGCTGCTTGTGGGGTTAATGCCATTTCATCAGATGAATTTGGCAGAGCAGAAATAGATCATGAGAAGTGCGTAGCTTGTGGAAGATGTATAGCAGAATGTCCTTTTGGAGCAATCTCAGACAAGACACAAATCTTCCAACTTATAAAGGCAATCAAATCAGGCAAGAGAGTTTACGGAGCCATAGCACCATCCTATATAGGACAATTTGGTGCCAACGTAAGTGCAGAACAAATAATAGAAGCAATAAAACAACTTGGCTTTGAAGATGTAATAGAAGTTGCCCTTGGAGCCGATCTTACGACACTACACGAAGCAAAAGAATACCTGGAAAGAGTGCCAAAAGACATCCCATTTATGGGTACAAGCTGCTGCTTCTCTTGGACCCTAATGATAAAAAATGAATTCCCAGAATTCTTTGATCAAGTATCAGACTCAGGATCACCAATGAGATACACAGCCAACCACATAAAGGCCAAGGACCCAGATGCAGTAGTAGTATTCATAGGACCATGCACATCAAAGAAACTTGAAGCCATAGATACAAAGGTAAAATCAGACGTAGACTTTGTAATAACCTTTGAAGAACTAATGGGAATGTTCGTAGCAAAGGACATAGAACCATCAGAAATAAAAGTAGAAAAAGTAGTAGACGACGGATCGGCTCTTGGTAGAGGATACCCAATAGCAGGTGGCGTAGCCGAATCAGTAAAAGTAGTTGCAGAAAAACTTGCACCAGATAAAGACATTCACATCCAAGGAGCACATACCCTTGCAGAATGTAAGAAGATGTTAAAAATTGCCAAGGCAGGCAAGTTGGACGGCTATCTACTAGAAGGTATGGCATGCCCAGGTGGATGTGTAGCAGGAGTGGGAACAGTAGCTTCAGTAAATAGAGTTAAGAAGCAAATTGAAAAATTCAAGAAGGACTCAGCTTATCCAACACCACTTGAAAATGTAAACATAGAAAAAGAAAGAGAAAGTATTTAAGAAAAATCCCCATAAATATTGACAAGATAGACTTTATAGTCTAAAATAAGTGTCATGTTTAAAAAGCCCCGGAATAATTTTTAAACTATTTAGGAGGAAAATTCATTGAAAAGCTATATGGCTAAAGCAAATGAAGTTGAAAGAAAATGGTATGTTATCGACGCCGAAGGTAAAGTCCTTGGTAGATTAGCATCAGAAATTGCAAGTGTTTTAAGAGGAAAGAGAAAACCTATCTTTACACCACATGTGGACTGTGGAGACTTTGTTATTGTTATAAACGCAGACAAAGTTGTATTGACAGGTAACAAACTAAACCAAAAAATTCACGCATATCACACTGGATACCCAGGTGGAAGAAAAGAAATTGTGTACGCAGAAATGATGGAAAAGAGACCAGAAAAAGTTATCGAACTAGCAGTTAAGGGAATGCTTCCTAAGAACAGACTAGGCAGAAAGATGATCAAAAAACTTAAAGTTTACACTGGTAGCGAACATCCACACGCAGCACAAGCACCTGAAGTTTATGAATTTTAATTGGAGGTAAGAATGGAAACTATACAATACAGAGGTACTGGAAGAAGAAAAAAATCCATCGCCCAAGTTAGACTTCTACCTGGCAATGGAAAATTTATTATCAACGGTAAAGATATCGAAGAATACTTTGATTTTGAAACACTAAGAATAGTTGCAAAGGAACCACTAGAACTTACAGAAACAGAAGCATCCTTCGATGTAATCGTAAAAGTAATCGGTGGAGGATACTCAGGACAAGCAGGAGCAGTTAGACACGGCGTTGCTAGAGCCCTACTAGAAGTAGATCCAGAATACAGATCAGTTCTTAAAAAAGCAGGATATCTAACAAGAGATCCAAGAATGAAGGAAAGAAAGAAATACGGTCTTAAAAAGGCTAGAAAATCTCCTCAATTCTCAAAGAGATAATTTTATATCATTTTACAAGAGCCCTCGCAAGAGGGTTCTTTTTTTGCATGACCAATTCTTTATACATTGCTTCTACAATTTACTTTGTTTTTGATGTATAATATCTAAAACTAAAAGGGAGGAAATTATGAAGAAGTTCAAAAGAATTTTAGTTGCTAATCGTGGAGAGATTGCCATTAGAATTTTCAGGGCAGCAAGAGAAATGGGGATTCGCTCAGTTGCCATTTATTCTGAAGAGGATAGGCTGGCACTCTTTAGGACTAAGGCTGACGAGTCTTACGAGATTGGCAAGGGCAAGTCACCTCTTGATGCCTACCTAGACATTGACGAGATAATTAGTCTTGCAAAGAAGAAGGGTGTTGATGCCATCCACCCTGGCTACGGATTTTTGTCAGAAAATCCTGAGTTCGCAAGGAAGTGTAAGGAAGAGGGGATTACTTTTATTGGACCAAGTCCAGAGGTTATGGAAAAGCTTGGGGACAAGATCACTTCAAAGATTGTTGCAAAGGAAGCTGGGGTTGCAACTATTCCTGGGATTGAGAAACCTATTCGCAATGAGGAAGAGGCCCTTCTCTTTGCAAAGTCTTGTGGCTATCCTGTTATGATTAAGGCTGCTGCTGGTGGTGGCGGAAGGGGCATGAGGATTGCCCAGAGCGAAGAGGAACTTTTGGATAAGTTCCAATCTGCCAAGAACGAAGCTAAAAAAGCCTTTGGCGATGACTCAATGTTTATTGAAAAGTATCTTCACAAGCCAAAGCACATTGAAGTGCAAATTTTGGGAGATGAGTATGGCAACATTGTTCATCTTTATGAAAGGGACTGCTCTATCCAAAGACGTCACCAAAAGGTTATTGAATACACTCCAGCCTTTTCTCTTCCAGTGGAACTAAGAGAAGAAATTTGCCAAGATGCCCTAAAGATTGCAAGGTCTATTGGTTATTCTAACGCTGGGACTGTTGAATTTTTAGTTGACTCCAAGGGAGACCACTACTTTATAGAAGTTAACCCAAGGGTCCAAGTTGAGCACACTGTTACAGAAATGTGCACTGACATTGATATTGTTCAGTCACAAATTCTTGTTGCCATGGGCTACAGGCTTGACAGCCAAGAAATTGGAATCAGCGGTCAAGATGCCATTGACCACAGGGGTTTTTCTATCCAATGTCGTGTCACAACAGAAGATCCTCTCAACAACTTTATGCCAGACACTGGGCAAATTAATTTATACAGGTCATCTTCTGGTTTTGGGGTAAGGCTTGACGGTGGCAACGGCTTTACTGGTGCAGTGATTTCGCCTTATTACGATTCTCTTCTTGTAAAGGTAATTACTGAGGCAAGGACTTGGAAGGATGCCATAAGAAAGGCAAAGAGATCTCTCTCTGAACTAAAGGTTGGTGGAGTTAAGACTAACATTGGTTTCTTGTTAAATGTTTTAAATACCAAAGAGTTTGAAGAGGGAACTTGCGACACAGGTTTTATCGAAGAGCATCCAGAGTTGTTTGAGATTAAGTCTTCCAAGGACAAGGAACTTAGACTAATGAAAATTATTGGAGAGAGAGTTGTCAATGACACTAAGACTCTTGAGAAAAATTTTGATGTTCCTCAAGTTCCAAGTTTTGAAAGGAAGGACTTCAAGGGTTACAAGCAAATTTTTGATGAACTTGGACCTGATGGAATTAAGGATCATATCCTAAGGGAAAAGAAGCTTCTCTTAACTGATACAAGTATGCGTGACGCCCACCAATCACTTATGGCTACAAGGATGAGGACTATTGACCTTGTGAAGATTGCTGAAGCTATGAACTACAACATGGACAAGCTATTTTCTGTAGAAATGTGGGGCGGGGCAACCTTTGATGTTGCTTATAGGTTCCTCCACGAAGATCCATGGGAAAGGTTGAGGCTCCTTCGTGAAAGGATGCCAAATATGCTTTTGCAAATGCTGATTCGTGGCAACAACACAGTGGGCTACAAAAATTATCCAGACAATGTTGTTGTTAAGTTTATAAAAGAGTCTGCAAAAAATGGGGTTGACCTCTTTAGGGTTTTTGATTCACTTAACTGGCTTGACGGTATGAGGCTTTCTATTGACCAAGTGCTTGAAAATGGAAAAATTGCTGAGGCAACGATGTGCTACACTGGTGACATACTTGACGAGAAGAGGGACAAGTATTCTATCAAGTATTATGTTGACTTTGCAAAGGAACTTGAAAGGACTGGGGCACAAATTCTCGGCATCAAGGATATGTCTGGTCTATTAAAACCTTATGCAGCTAAGAAGTTAATCAAGAACTTAAAGGAAGAAGTGGGTCTTCCAATCCACCTTCACACTCACGACACAACTGGCAACGGGGTTGCCACAATCTTGCAGGCAACTGAAGCTGGAGTTGATATTGCTGACACAGCAGTTAACTCTATGAGTGGGCTTACTTCACAACCTGCCCTAAACTCAGTTGTCGCTGCCCTTAAAAGCACTGAAAGGGATACAGAAATCGACCTAGACAAGGTAGAGGATATTTCAAAATATTGGGCTGCAGTTAGACCAGTTTATGCAAACTTTGAATCTGATTTGAAGTCAGGTTCTACAGAAATTTATAAGTATGAAATTCCTGGGGGACAATATTCAAACCTAAAGCCACAAGTTGAGTCCTTTGGACTTGGTCACAAGTTTAAGGACGTTAAGGAAATGTACAAGCGAGTCAACGAAATGGTGGGGGACATTGTAAAGGTAACTCCTTCATCAAAAATGGTTGGGGACTTTGCAATTTTTATGGTGCAAAATGAACTCACTCCAGAAAATATTTTGGAAAAGGGCAAGAACCTCGACTATCCCGACTCTGTTATGACTTACTTTAGGGGTATGATGGGTCAACCTTATGGAGGCTTTCCTAAGGACCTACAAAAAATGATTCTTAAGGGAGAAAGTCCAATTAAAAAAAGACCTGGAGAACTCTTAGAGGATGAGGACTTTGATAAAATTAAAAGACATTTGGAAGATAAGGGAATAAGTCCAAGTGAAGAAGATATAATTTCTTCAGCCCTATATCCAAAGGTCTTTGATGACTACCTTGACTATATAAAAGAAAATGGTGAAGTAACAAGAATTGGGTCTGACGTATTCTTCCATGGACTTATGGAAGGCGAGTCAACAGAAATTTCTCTTGAAGAAGGTAAGACTTTAATTGTAACTTTAATTGAAGTTGGTAAACTATTAGAAGATGGAACAAGAAACCTAACTTTTGAAATAAATGGATCAAGAAGGACTATCAAGATCAAGGACGAAACTGTAAAGGCAGGAGAAAGTCTTGGAGAAGAAAAAATTTATGCCGATCCAAAGAATGAAAAGGAAGTTGGTTCATCAATACCGGGCAAGATTGTAAAAGTTCTTGTGTCTGAAGGCGACGAAGTTAAAAAGGGAGACAGCCTTTTTGTTGCTGAAGCCATGAAGATGGAAACAAATATTGTTGCAAACATTGATGGAAAAGTTAAAGATATAAGAGTAAGAGAAGGCGACATGGTGGAAAGTGGTCAGCTATTATTGTACTTTGAATAAAAAATTCTCTCTGGGGTAATTTATTATTAGCTTATGAGATTTGTAAAGGAAGTGTGAAATGAGAAAGTTATACAGGTCGAGAAATGATAGGTTTTTTGCAGGAGTTTGTGGTGGGATAGCAAAGTATCTTGGAATGGACTCCGCACTTGTGAGACTTATAGCTTTTCTTTTAATTGTGCCAGGAGGACTTAGCATTTGGGTCTACATCGCCCTTGCTATTATTATTCCCAATGAGCCACTTGGGAGAATAGATGAGTCCTATGGAGAAAAGTATTCTGATCCCTTTAAAGATAGCTACGATAATTTTAGGGATGAGTACGAAAGACAAAAGAATAATGACGAAGATTTTTATTAAAAGGTGATGTTGCAGAATAGATGATTCTACTCTGCGACATCATTTTTTTATCAAATATTTAAGTTTAGCCATTATGTTTTTTGCTTTTAAGTTATTTTCTGGATAGATTTATCTTGTTTCATATAAAAATGGGTGCACTTAATAAAGTTGGCTTTAATGAATATTTTTTTCTTAAGCAGCTTTGTATTTTATGATTTCTAGGTTATTATTTTCTATTTTTGATGTCAGTTTATTTAAGTTTAGTGCTATTGATATGAGGCATATCTCACTTTTTATATTTTCTTTTCCTCTGTGGTGGAATCTGTTGTAGTTTAAGCCTGATTTTATTTTGGAGAATGCTCCTTCGGCTTGTATTGATCTATTTATTCTTTCTTCTATTCCTTGGTCGGATTTTATGTTTTTTAAGGATTCTTCTCTATATTTTTGAAATGTTTCTGATATGTAGATTCCTTTGGTTTTTTGTCCTTCTTTGTTCCAATCGAAGCATCTGTAGACTTTTGTTGTTGTTACGTATCCACTTTTTCTTTTTCTGTATCTGTCACTGCATCTTATGAATTCTTTGCCTTCTTGTGATGTGTATTTGTCTTGTCTTTCATCGTATTTTAAGCTTTTCTTAAATTCTTGCTCTTTTTTATATTTTCGTGTTTTTGACTTTTCATAGTTTGATGGTTTTATGTAGGATGTTAAATTATTTTCTGCTAGATATACATAGTTTTCTTCGCTTTCGTATCCTGCATCTGCTACTATCTTGTTTAGCTTGTTTGGATTTTTTTCTAGAAGGTCTTTTAAGAATGGTTTTAGGGTGTACATATCAGATGGATGGTGGGATATGTTTTCTCCTATGATGAAGCCTGATGCACTTGCTAATTGGATATTGTAGGCTGGTTTTAGTTGACCATTTTTCATGTGGTCTTCTTTCATTCTCATGAAGGTTGCATCATGGTCTGTTTTTGAGTAGGAGTTTCTGTTGTCTCCCATTATTTCTAGATGTTTCTTGTAGCTTTCTAGTTTTTCTTTCCATTCTTTTAAATGTTCATAGTCTCTTTGTTCTTTTGTTTTTCTTTTTCCTTT
Organism: Peptoniphilus vaginalis; assembly: GCF_900176605.1. GTDB lineage: Bacteria > Bacillota > Clostridia > Tissierellales > Peptoniphilaceae > Peptoniphilus_A > Peptoniphilus_A vaginalis. Next base: position 20,636 of record NZ_FXLP01000004.1, on the reverse strand, counting down.
TCCATAAACGAATTTTATTTTTTTCTCTTTGCAGTATTTTCTCAATTGCTTAAAGATTGTTGTTACTGCTTGAAGTACTTGGCCTGGAATTAGACTTTTACTTAGTCCTAGTTCTTCTTTTATTTTTTCTATTAATTTTTCTTGCCATTTTTCTATACTTCCTCTCCATACAAAACTATATCTGTTGGCATAGGCTTCTATCTTTGTTCCATCTATATAGATGCTTGATAGGTCTATCTGTTTTTCTTCTATCAGTATTTGTACCATTTGATTTAGTAGTTCTGGTGTTAGTTCTTGTATTTTCTGTCTAAATCTATTTATTGTGCTATGGTCTGGTGGTTGTTCTGTATCGAGTAGGTACTTAATTCTTAAATCATATTTGCATGATTTTTCTATTTCTCTTGATGAAAATATTCCTTCTGAATAGCAGAATATTATTATTTGAAGCATTGTTACTGGATTTACAGTAGGTTTTCTTCCAAGTGATGAGTAGACTTTTTTTAGTTCTGATAGATTCATCCTTTCAATTATATTTTTTACAAGCCTTAGTTTAACATCATCTTTTATATATATTTCTGTATTAAAGTTTAATCTTAGTTGAATTGTATCATTAACTAGTGTATAGTTAGTTAATGATGATGTATTTTTAGCGGTTTTCATAAATACATTGTATCAAAAAAGACGAGGATTTTTATGTTTCCTCGTCTTTTTTCTATGATGGGACTTTTGCAACAGCCCCTTTTAATAGGCATAAGCTCACAAATATTTCTGTATAATCTTTCCATTACTTGATACAATATTGTCGAGGTGTTTTGATTGATTAGTCTTGAAGGTCTTGTGGAGAAAATAATTTTTAGAAATGAAGAGAACGGCTACACTGTTGCAAAAATATTTTCAAGTGATGGTGACCTTGTAGTTGTTGGCTCAGCCACAATTTTTAAAGAAAACTTAAAATACAAATTTACTGGTGACTTCACCTACCACAACAAGTATGGCGAGCAGTTTGCCTTCACAGACCTTGAAGAAGTTATGCCTGAAGGTGAAGCTGCTGTTGCCTCTTATCTTTCTTCTGCTATGATACCTCACCTTGGAGAGAAGATGGCTGAGAGAATTGTTGAGGAGTTTAAGGACCAGACGCTTGATGTAATAGAAAATCATCCTGAAAGGCTCTTGTCTATTAAGGGCATTGGAAAGAAAAAATACAGGGACATCAAGGAAGCCCTGGACAAGCAGTATGCCATGAGGAAGATCTTCCTTCACTTCTCCAAGTACAACCTTCCTGCTTCTGTGATTTTAAAAATTTACAAGGAGTATGGAGATGAGTCCATAGATTTTGTAATGAAAAACCCATATGACTTGATAGGACGAGTGAGGGGGCTTGGCTTTAAGAAGGCTGATGAAATTGCTGAGTCTATTGGAATCGAAAAGGACTCTGACTTTAGAAGGATAGCAGGACTTAAGTATGCCCTTATGCTTGCCAATAGGGACGGGCACACTTACTTGCCCCTTGACAAGTTAATCAAGGCTGGAGAAAAAATTCTTGGGACAAAGTTTGATGACCCCGATGAGATTGCAAGGTCATTAACTCTTGAAAAAAACTTTTTTGTCGAGAGGGATGGGGAAGAGTACAACTGCTACATAGCCAGGTACTTGGCAGCAGAAAATTATGTTGCAGGCAAGTTAATTGATTTAAATAATTCCTTTGATGAAAGCTTTGATATTGATGAAAAAATTAGAAATACTGAAAAGTTTAGGAATATTGAACTTTCAAAAACTCAAAGAAGGGCAGTCAAGGACGCCATCAACAAGGGGGTCTTTGTCATAACTGGGGGACCTGGGACTGGTAAGACCACAACCCTAAAGGTCTTGATAGATATTTTTGAGTCTATGGATAAGGTTATAAAGTTGGCGGCACCAACGGGAAGGGCTGCCAAGAGGATGAAGGAGCAGACGGGAAGAGAGGCCTTCACCATCCACAAGCTACTTGAGATTGGTTTTGGCGGTGACTTTGCCAACGTGGAAGAGTTGGAGTGTGACGTCTTAATTCTTGATGAGGTTTCCATGGTAGATATCCTCTTAATGGAAACTCTCTTAAAGTCTATTGAGTCACCAACTCGCTTGATCCTAGTTGGTGACAAGGACCAACTTCCATCTGTTGGACCAGGTAATGTCCTGGCAGATATTTTGGAGTCAGGTGTCATTGAGTCAGTCAACCTCGAAGAAATTTTTAGACAGTCGGAAGAGTCTATGATTGTCAAAAATGCCCACTTGATCAACAAGGGGGATATGCCAATCTTAAATCGTGGTGACTTCTTTATGATTTCTGAAAGAGGAGAGGTAAAGGGACTTGAAATTGTCAAGGACCTTGTCAAGACTAGGCTGCCAAATTATTTTAATGTGAGTCAGGCTGATGTCCAAGTCCTAAGCCCAACTAAGAAGGGAGTTCATGGGACTGAAAACTTAAACCTCGCCCTTCAAGACCACTTAAATGATAGCGACGAATTTATAGAAGTCCTTGGAAAAAAATTTAAGTTGGGGGACAGGGTCCTACAGACAAAAAATAATTATGAATTGGAATCCAAAATAGAAAATGAATTTTATGAGGACAAGCAAAAGGGGGTCTTTAATGGAGACCTTGGTTATATTTCAAAAATTGACAAGGAAAACAAAAAGCTGACAGTTGTCTTTGATGATGTGAGAAGGGTTGAGTACTCTTCTGATAATCTTGACGAGCTTGCCCTTGCCTATGCCATGACCATCCACAAGTCTCAAGGAAGTGAGTTTCCCGTAGTTGTAATTCCAATTTACAGGGCTGCCCCCATGCTACTCACAAGAAATTTGCTTTACACTGCTATAACAAGAGCATCAAAGGCAGTTGTCCTTGTGGGCATAAGCGACTATCTAATGAAGATGATTGAAAACAATAGGACTCGCAAGAGGTATTCCAAGCTTGGAAAGAAGTTGAGGGACCAAGATGAAATTAAAAGAGGATAAGTGTCCCTTATGTGGGAGATTAGTTAAAGACTATGGTCTTTGTCAGGAGTGCATTAGCTTAATTAATAAGGACCCAGCCTACTATTATGACATTGAGGACCTTGATGACCTAATAGTTTCTTCCACTTACTCTGGCATCATGAGGAGGCTCATTGTTGATTTTAAATTTAAGGGAAAGCTTTCTTATGGGGAAATAATTTCTGAAATTATGACGGAGAAGATTTTGGATAAAAACTTAAGGGACCAAGTCATAACCTATGTCCCCATGCACTGGAAGAAGGAAGGGGAAAGAGGTTATAACCAGTCCAAGATTTTGGCAGAGAAAATTGCGAGAAACCTGGATCTGCCCTGCCAGGATGTTTTTGAAAAAGTCCTAGACACCAAATTTCAAGTTGGCTTAAAGAAGTTTGATCGTGAAGAGAACCTGAGAGATGCCTTTCACGTGAAAAATTATGCCCAAGAGATAATTATTGTTGACGATGTTATAACTACTGGGGCAACTATCTCTGAACTGACAAAGATTGCCAAGAAAGCAGGCATAAAAAAAGTGACTGCACTAATTGCAGCCACAGAAATTGCTTAGGCTTAAAAATTTTTAAACATTGAATCATGTCTTGGCCAGTTGTTAAGACTTTTAAAGTTCTTCATGGAGTAGAGGGTGGAGTTTACTTCTGCCCCAACTAAAATTATAGTTGATAGGAGATAGAGCCAAATCAAAAATACTATAATACCTCCAAGTGACCCATAGGTTATGGAATACTTGCCGAAGTTGGAAACATAAAAGTTAAATCCTAAAGAGGCAATTATTAGTCCAAGGGTTGCAAAGATGGAACCTGGCAAGACGCTCTTTATTGTAACCATATTTTCTCTAGACCTTGATGGAGAAAATTTGTACAAGAGGATAAAGGTAACGAGCATATAGGCAAGTGGAATTCCATTTTTTGCAATGGACCAAAGCTTGTCGAAATATATATTCTCAATCCCCAGGTGGGACATAATGTTTACATAAATAATTTGCCCGAAGATTTGTGTAAGGACAAGAAGAAAAATCATGAGGATTAGGGCTAGGGTAAAGAAGAGGGCAATTAGTCTTTGAGCTAGGAAGCCTCTTGACTCAACGAAGCCATAGGATTGATTGATTATCTTCATGAGCTTAAAGACTGCAGTTGATGCAGTAAAAAGACCTGCCACAAAGGAGATTGTGAAAAAGGATCCCGATGATGACATATGAAGCTCTTTTAAGAAGTTTCTAATAATTTCTTGGATTTCACAAGGAAGGACATCGAGAAGTCTGTAAATATATGCTGGGTCAAGAATCCCCGAAAAATTAATAGCGTTGATCAATGAAATTAAGAAGGGGAAGATGGATAATATTAAAAAATATGTTAGACTTCCTCCATAAGATAGGGTGTCGTGGGCCAAGACCCTGTAAGTTAGTTTGTCAAAAAAAGTAAAGACCTTCTTGTCTTTGACCTTATCTATAAAATTATACATATTTTCTTTAACACCTCTTGAGTATTATATAGTAAATGTCATATTATAACAAATCATTAAATGATAAAATAGGGAAAGGTGATACTATGAACTACAATATATTAGTTTGCGACGACGAGAAAGATATCTTAGACGCAATAAAAATTTATTTGAAAGCCGAGGGCTACAAGGTCTTCACAGCAGAAGATGGGGCCAGAGCTCTTGAAATTATAAAGGAGAATGAAATTCACCTTGCCATTATTGATATAATGATGCCTGTTATGGATGGAATTATCCTCATAATGAAGATGAGGGAGAAGACAAATATTCCAATAATTGTTTTATCAGCCAAGAGTGAAGTTACAGATAAGATCGTGGGCCTAAATGTTGGTGCCGACGATTATATCACTAAACCCTTTAATGCAGTTGAGCTTACAGCGAGAGTCAACTCACTTATAAGAAGGTATTTTTCTCTTGGGGCTTCAGACATAAAGACTGGGGACTTAAAAATTGGAAGAGTTTCAATATTTGATGACTTAAAAGAAGTTCGTGTTGAAGATGAAGTTGCCAACCTAACTCCCTATGAATATAAGATTCTTTACTTGCTTGCAAAAAATCCTGGAAGAGTTTTTTCTTCTAATGAGATTTATGAAAGAGTCTGGGAAGAAGAAGCTATTGATGTGAGAAAAATTATTTCCGTTCACATTTCCCACTTGCGTGACAAGATTGAAATCAATCCAAGAAAACCTGACCTAATTAAGTCTGTCTATGGGATGGGTTATAAGATTGAGGTCAAGTGATGTTATCTGATTTTAAAGTTTTTTTGAGAGGGGTCTTTGTTGATTTAATGGATAGGGTCTTTCTTGAAAATATTTTTGTGTCCTCTGTAATTATTTTTGAACTCTTTAACATCAACAAGCACTTTATCCTAGCTTGGCTTGTAACTTTAATTTTTGCCCTCTTAAAGATCAAGAGGAAGAAACTTTTGGATACAATTTTTACTTACAACCTTTATAAGTATAGGCGTTTTAAAAATTTTAGGCTCTTTGGTACCCTGAACGTGACCCTGATAATTATGTACGTACTTTTTTACAACTCCATAAGTGGCGACATAGTTCTTTTAAACGTCCTCCTCTTTATGATTTTGAGGGCGGTTATTATTGTGGAAGTTCAGTTTGCTCAAAATGCTCTTTCCATTGAGCTCGTAGAATCTATTCTCTATGGCTATGACTTTGAAATTCCCAGCCCCTTTGAGAATGAGTACCTAGACAAGATCACTGTCTTAATGGAGGACTTCAGGAAGCGTGATAGGATAAGGCTAGAAGAAAACTTTAGGTCAGAGAGGTTCAAGGTTGATTTAATTACAAATATTTCTCACGACTTAAAGACTCCTCTCACTTCAATAATTAATTACGCAGACCTCTTGTCTAAGAAGGAAGTCCTTGATGATGAGGCAAAAAATTTTGTTGCAATACTTAAGAGGAACTCAACGAGGTTAAAGGACTTAATCGTTGACTTGGTCTTTGCTTCTAAGTCAAGCACGGGCAACTTATCTATTGAGAAGTCCTTAGTTGAATTAAACGAGATGATTTTACAAATCTATGGAGACTACGACTCCCTCTTCGAGAAGAGGGACTTAGAATTTTCTTACAAGTCAGCAAGTGATGAAATTTTAATTTACACTGACGTCAATCTCTTTGTTAGGATAGTGGAAAATTTATTTTCCAATGCAGCCAAGCACGCAAGACCTGGCACAAGAGTCCTTGCTGGTGTAATAGAAAGAGAGTCTACAATAGAATTTTATGTGAAGAACATAGTTGATGAAAAACTAAATATGAATTCGGATGAACTTTTTGAAGAACTCTTAAAGGCTGATAGGTCACGACACTCTGAAGGATCAGGACTTGGTCTTAACATAGTGAAGAACTTGGCAGAGCTTCTCGGTGGAGAAGTCAAGATATCAATTCATGGTCAGTGGTTCGATGTCCACGTCCTCCTCTTAAGGGATTCTGATTGACTTTATTTTATTGACAAAGTTTTTAAATTGAAATAAAATAAAAAGAAACCACAGGTTTTTCATAATGGCAATTTTAATTAATTGCCATTTTTTTGTTTTTATTTTTAATAGGGGGAAGTATGATAGAAGAATTTGGGATTAAAAGTTTTAACAAGAAGAAGATGAAGGAATCATTACCTTATCCAATTTACTTGAAGTGGAAGGACGCACTAAGAAACGAAAAAGACCTAGACAGGGAGACAGCTGATGCCATCGCCCACGCTATGAAGGAATGGGCTCTAAAAAATGGAGCAACTCACTTTGCTCACTGGTTCTTGCCACTATCTGGTCACACTGCAAAGAAGCATGAGGCCTTTATATCTAGGACCTCTGACAACGAACCAATCAATAGGTTTTCTGGCAAGGAACTTGTAAAGGGGGAACCTGATGCATCATCCTTTCCATCTGGAGGTATGAGGTCAACCTTTGAAGCAAGAGGTTATACTTATTGGGACCTTACAGCAAATTCCTTTGTTATTGGAAGTGTCTTATACATCCCAACTATTTTTATGTCCTACAAGGGAGAAAAACTTGACAAGAGGGGTCCACTCATTGACTCAACCAAAATCCTTAGCGACGAAGGAACAAGGGTCGTAAACTTGTTTGAAAAGCAGGAGTATGCCTATAGGATGAGGGTCAAGGTTGGACTTGAACAAGAATTTTTCTTACTTGATAAGGAAGTCTACAAGAAGAGAAGCGACCTTAAAAACATTGGAAGGACCATTGTTGGAGCTCCATCTCCTAAGGGACAAGAGTTATCAGATCACTACTTTGGTCAAATCCCTGCAAGAGTTGAAAAATTTTATAAGGATGTAGACAAAAAACTTTACGAGCTTGGAATTTATTCTGAAGCTGAACACAATGAAGTTGCCCCAAATCAATTTGAAATGGCAATCTTATTCGAAAACGTAAATGTGGCAATAGATGACAACCAACTTTTGATGAATATCTTAAAAGAAACTGCCCTAGAAAATAATTTGGTCTGCCTCTTCCATGAAAAACCTTTTAATAGTGTCAATGGATCTGGCAAGCACAACAATTATTCCATTGTCACAAACTACGGACTAAATGTCTTTGACCCAGGCGACGATCCTTACAACAACAATGTATTTTTATTATTCATTGCAGCAATTATCGAAGCAACAGACAAGTACCAAAGTCTATTGAGAGTAAGTGCATCATCAACTTCTAACGACTTTAGGTTGGGAGCAGACGAAGCACCACCAGCAATTATATCCCTCTTCCTTGGATCTGACCTAGAGGAATTGTTTAGGGACATAAAGGAAGATATTGAATACAAGAATGGTTCTGACAATAGCTTTAGGGGTTACAACCTCTTAAGCGTTCCTAGGGACTCTAGTGATAGGAATAGGACAGCAGCGGTTGCCTTTACTGGTAACAAGTTTGAATTTAGGATGCTTGGCTCATCAAAGACAGGGTCTGACTTAAATATTGCATTAAATTGTGCTATGGCAGACTCTCTTGCAAATATTTATGAAAAACTAAAGGATTTCCAAGATGACCCTAAGAAGTTAAGGGAAAAGACCCTTGAAATTGTAAGAGAAATTATGGAAAACCACGACAGGATAATTTGTGATGGCGATAATTATTCTGAAGAATGGAAGGAAGAAGCCAAGAGAAGGGGACTTGCCAACCACAAGACTTATTTCGATGCCCTAGCTGCCTTAAGGGACTTTGACTTCAATGACATTTTTATCAAGAGGGGAATTTATACAGAAAAAGAAATCAAGGCTTCTTATGAGATAAATCTTGAAGAAGTAATAATTTATCACAGCCTTGAAGCCAAGACTATGGCCTCAATGATCCACAAGGACCTAATACCTATGGGAATGGCTGAATTAAATGACCTATCTCAAATTTTGAAATTCAAAAACAATGAAAAACTAAGGATCAAGTATGATAGAATAGACAAGATGATTACAGATCTACTTGAATGTGGAGATGAAATTGATCTTTTCCTTGATCATTCAAATAAAATAGATGACATATACAAAAAGGCAGAGTATGTTGAGAGAAATATTGCCACTAAATTACTTGCAACTAGAAGGATTGCCGACCAAATGGAAAGATTAATCTCTCGAAAGAATATGACTTTGCCATCTTACGAAGATATTTTTAATTCACTAAGTTAGGAGGAAGTATGACGAAATTTATATTTGTTACAGGTGGAGTTGTCTCAGGAATTGGAAAGGGAATTTCTGCAGCAAGTATTGGTAGACTTTTAAAGGACAGGGGACTTTCTGTCTTTATGCAAAAATTTGATCCCTACCTAAATGTTGACCCAGGTACTATGAGCCCCTACCAACATGGCGAAGTTTTTGTGACTAAGGATGGAGCAGAAACTGACTTAGACCTTGGTCACTACGAAAGATTTATAGATGAAGAGCTAACTAAGGGAGCATCAATTACAACTGGCAAGGTTTATTCAACAGTTATTGCCAAGGAAAGAAGGGGAGATTACGATGGAGCAACTGTCCAAGTGATCCCTCACATTACAAATGAAATTAAAAATGCAGTTTACAAGGCTGCAAAAGAGTCCAAGGCTGATGTTGTAATAACAGAAATTGGTGGTACAGTAGGTGACATTGAATCCCTTCCATTTTTGGAAGCTATTAGACAAATTCACTCAGAAAATAAAAAGTCTGATGTCCTATTTGTTCACACAGTTCTTGTACCAAACATCCCTGGGTCAGACGAGTTAAAGACAAAGCCAACTCAACACTCCTTCAAGGAGCTAATGTCTAATGGAATCAAAACTGATGTAATAATTGTAAGGTCCAATGGAATAGTTACAGATGATTTGAGAGAAAAGATTTCTTTATTCTGTGATGTGCCAGTGGAAGCAGTTATTCAATCCACAAATGTTGAACTTATTTATGAAGTTCCCCTAGTTTTCCATGAACAACATCTTGATGACTACATCTTAAAGGAACTTGACCTAAAAGATATGCCAGCTTCCAAGGGCAAGTGGAGAGAAATGGTTGAAAGATTTAAAGACGTCAAGGGCGAAGTTACTATTGGACTTGTTGGTAAATATGTAAGCCTTCACGACGCTTATCTTTCTGTAACACAAGCTCTCACTGATGCAGGTTGCGAAAATGGCTACAAGGTAAACATCAAGTGGATACATTCTGAAGACATAGAAAAGGACGAAAGCATCCTTGATGGACTTGACGGGATAATTGTACCAGGTGGTTTTGGATCACGTGGAACTGAAGGAATGATTTTGGCTTCCAAGTACGCTCGTGACAACCACATCCCTTACTTTGGAATTTGCTACGGAATGCAAATTGCCCTAATTGATATTGCAAGGAACAAGCTTGGACTAAAGGATTCAAACTCTACAGAAATAAATCCAGATGCCAACTACCCAATCATTGACCTTTTAGAAAATCAAAAGGACATTAAAAATGTTGGAGGAACTTTGAGACTTGGCAACTATGACTGCACAATTGAAAAGGACACTCTAGTTTACTCTCTCTATGGTCAAGAAAAAATTAAGGAAAGACACAGACACAGATACGAATTTAACAATGACTTCAGGGGCAAGATTAGGTCAGCTGGAGTAGTCTTCTCTGGCATCAACGAAGACAAGGACCTAGTTGAAATAATTGAACTAAAGGACGAAGACTTCTTCGTGGCTTGTCAATTCCATCCAGAATTTAAATCAAGACCTACAAAGGTCCACCCATTATTTAATGGCTTTGTGAAAGCAGCAATTAAAAAGAAAAATAAATAAAAATAAAGGTGATGTTGCAGAATAGATGATTCTACTCTGCGACATCATTTTTTTATCAAATATTTAAGTTTAGCCATTATGTTTTTTGCTTTTAAGTTATTTTCTGGATAGATTTATCTTGTTTCATATAAAAATGGGTGCACTTAATAAAGCTGGCTTTAATGAATATTTTTTTCTTAAGCAGCTTTGTATTTTATGATTTCTAGGTTATTATTTTCTATTTTTGATGTCAGTTTATTTAAGTTTAGTGCTATTGATATGAGGCATATCTCACTTTTTATATTTTCTTTTCCTCTGTGGTGGAATCTGTTGTAGTTTAAGCCTGATTTTATTTTGGAGAATGCTCCTTCGGCTTGTATTGATCTATTTATTCTTTCTTCTATTCCTTGGTCGGATTTTATGTTTTTTAAGGATTCTTCTCTATATTTTTGAAATGTTTCTGATATGTAGATTCCTTTGGTTTTTTGTCCTTCTTTGTTCCAATCGAAGCATCTGTAGACTTTTGTTGTTGTTACGTATCCACTTTTTCTTTTTCTGTATCTGTCACTGCATCTTATGAATTCTTTGCCTTCTTGTGATGTGTATTTGTCTTGTCTTTCATCGTATTTTAAGCTTTTCTTAAATTCTTGCTCTTTTTTATATTTTCGTGTTTTTGACTTTTCATAGTTTGATGGTTTTATGTAGGATGTTAAATTATTTTCTGCTAGATATACATAGTTTTCTTCGCTTTCGTATCCTGCATCTGCTACTATCTTGTTTAGCTTGTTTGGATTTTTTTCTAGAAGGTCTTTTAAGAATGGTTTTAGGGTGTACATATCAGATGGATGGTGGGATATGTTTTCTCCTATGATGAAGCCTGATGCACTTGCTAATTGGATATTGTAGGCTGGTTTTAGTTGACCATTTTTCATGTGGTCTTCTTTCATTCTCATGAAGGTTGCATCATGGTCTGTTTTTGAGTAGGAGTTTCTGTTGTCTCCCATTATTTCTAGATGTTTCTTGTAGCTTTCTAGTTTTTCTTTCCATTCTTTTAAATGTTCATAGTCTCTTTGTTCTTTTGTTTTTCTTTTTCCTTTTCCATAAACGAATTTTATTTTTTTCTCTTTGCAGTATTTTCTCAATTGCTTAAAGATTGTTGTTACTGCTTGAAGTACTTGGCCTGGAATTAGACTTTTACTTAGTCCTAGTTCTTCTTTTATTTTTTCTATTAATTTTTCTTGCCATTTTTCTATACTTCCTCTCCATACAAAACTATATCTGTTGGCATAGGCTTCTATCTTTGTTCCATCTATATAGATGCTTGATAGGTCTATCTGTTTTTCTTCTATCAGTATTTGTACCATTTGATTTAGTAGTTCTGGTGTTAGTTCTTGTATTTTCTGTCTAAATCTATTTATTGTGCTATGGTCTGGTGGTTGTTCTGTATCGAGTAGGTACTTAATTCTTAAATCATATTTGCATGATTTTTCTATTTCTCTTGATGAAAATATTCCTTCTGAATAGCAGAATATTATTATTTGAAGCATTGTTACTGGATTTACAGTAGGTTTTCTTCCAAGTGATGAGTAGACTTTTTTTAGTTCTGATAGATTCATCCTTTCAATTATATTTTTTACAAGCCTTAGTTTAACATCATCTTTTATATATATTTCTGTATTAAAGTTTAATCTTAGTTGAATTGTATCATTAACTAGTGTATAGTTAGTTAATGATGATGTATTTTTAGCGGTTTTCATAAATACATTGTATCAAAAAAGACGAGGATTTTTATGTTTCCTCGTCTTTTTTCTATGATGGGACTTTTGCAACAGCCCCTTTTTGCCTTGTGAATCTTTATTATTAATTTTCATCTTAAAGCTTATTAGTTAAAATAAAAAAAGTCCTGGCTTTGACCAGGATTTTGATGTGTACCCATAAAACTGGACACAATATTCAATTAACTAATTGTAGTGGATGCTAACCTATACTTTGTAGGTGGCATCCATTTTGTTTTGGATTGAATTCTTTCATTATTGTAATAATCAATATATTCCTCTATTGCTCTCGAAAATTCTTCAAAAGAGCTATAGCTCTTTTCATAACCATAATAAATTTCATTTTTTAATCTTCCAAAGAATGTCTCCATAATGGAGTTATCATAACAATTTCCCTTCCTTGACATTGATTGTCTTATACCATGTTTTTTAAGCTCATTCACATAATATTTATGTTGGTATTGCCATCCTTGATCTGAATGCAGTATTAGATTATTTAGTTTTGGAAATTTGTTAAATGCTTTTTCTAGCATATTGGATATTTGTTTTAAATTAGGGTGTAAGGATAAGTCATAAGAGATTATCTCATTTGTATACATATCAAGTATTGGAGATATGTAGCATTTACCCCAAGAAAATTTAAACTCTGATACATCAGTGGTCCATTTTTGCAGAGGTCTATCTGCCTTGAAATCTCTATTTATTATATTATCAGCTACTTTCCCTATCTTACCCTTATATGAGTGATATTTTTCCTTAGATCTTTTTCCGAATAGTTTTAACTCATGCATTATCCTTTGAACTCTTTTATGATTTATGACATAACCTTGACTTAGCAACTCCATATATACTCTTCTTACTCCATATCTTCCTTTGTGTAAGTTAAATATTTGAGTTATTTTATCTGCCACATGACTATTCTTAATTTTTATTTTATCAATTTTATTTATTTCAAAATAGTATGTTGACCTTGGCATATCAATAGCTATTAAAAGATATTTTAGTCTGTATCCTTTTTCTTTGAGTTCTTTGACAATCGCTGCTTTTTCGCCTTGAGTTGCGCAGCGTAGCGTTCTTCTCTCAAGGCGATCTCTTTTTTTATTATTTCATTTTCTGCCTTTATATATTCATTTTCTGCTCTAAGTTTTATTAGCTCTTCTCTTTCAGATTCATTAAGTTCTTTTGCTTTATGGTTATTTTTACTTTTCATGCTTGGATTTTTGGATTTACGACCTTTCTTTTTATTAACAAGACCATTATATCCATAATTTTTATACTTGTTAACCCATGAATAGAGTTGTCCATCATTAATTCCATATTCAATTGCTATGGACTTTATTGAATTTCCAGCTAACACTTTAGATACCATTTCTAATTTCTCATCAGGTGTCCAATTGATATTATTTCCATGTTTTAAAATTTCTGGTCCATGAAGTTCTTCTAACTTAAACCATATTCTAATTGAATTATGAAAGATTTTTTCTTTTGTTCCTTCAGGTGTATTGGGCCATTTACCTTCTCTATACAACTGTACACATTCTTTTTTGAATTCATAACTATATTTCATAAAAAATACCCTCCTTACTGGTTTGTCCAGTAAAGAGGGTACATATCATTTTCTTATAGGAACTTGTCTTTTAAATTATCCCAGTAGGAATTATTTGAAAAGACAAGTTTTTTTATTGTCTTGTTTGAGAGTCTAATGTTGACCCTGTGCAAGTTGTTGAAGTAATATTCTGACCCGTCAACTAAGAGCAAGTTGGAGTCCTTGTACCTCTTTTCGACAACAAGTGAAATTGTGTGAGCTCCTGGCACTATAACTGATGAGCCAAGAGACCTATAGGCAGCTGAGTTCATTGGAGAGATGGGCGTCATCTGCAAGACGTGAAGACTTGGATAGACTATGGCACCCCCAGAAGAAAAGTTGTAGGCAGTTGATCCCGATGGAGTTGAAACTAGAACGCCATCGCCAGAAAATTTTTCAACGTGGTTTCTATCTATAAAGACGTTCATGTGAATTGTCTTTGAGTGAGCGGCCTTTAAGACAACTTCGTTGACGGAGTAAAATTTGTAGGTCTTGCTCTTGGTGTAGATGTCAGACCTAATTAGCTTGATGTCATCAACTTGGTAGTTGCCATCCCTGTAGTCCTTTACAAATTTTTCAACTTCTTCGGGTTTTATCTCTTGATAAAAACCTAGGTGACCAGTGTTTATTCCAACGAAGGGCATTTCTGGAAAGTCGTTCTTGTGGATGGACTTTATGAAAGAGCCGTCGCCTCCAATGCAAATAGAAAGCTCAGCATTTTTTTTGAAACCGTTAAAGGGTTCATATCCATATTTTGTTAAAACCTTGTGCAAATTCGTAGCAGTTTTCTTTGACTCGTAATTTGCGTTGGTAAGTATATTTATAATTTTTGACAAGACTAAACCCCCTTGATTTTTTTTATCATTATTTATATTATAAACGAATAAACTTCCCTTGACTAGAGGTGTAAAATGTATAGATTAAATTCCAAAGACTTTATAAACTTTAAGTTTAATGGAAATTCAGGAAATAAAATAAAGGTAAATGACTTCCTAAAGGAGAGAGGACTTTCATCAAGGCTAATAAGAAAGTCTGTTAATAGTGGAAAGATTTATTTGAATTCAAGAGTAAATAAGAAAAATAAATTTTTAAAGAAGGGCGATCTTGTGTCACTTAGGTTTGAAGAGGAAGAGCCCAATGGAGCAGTTGAACATAGGGACCTTGACATCATTTATGAGGACAATGACCTTGTCATTGTAAATAAAGATCCCTTTATGGTGACTCACACTGCCAAGGACGATGCTGATGGCACTCTTTTAAATTATCTCTTGGGATACTTTGAAGAGGAGGGCTTAAAGAGGAAGGTTAGGTTTGTCAATAGACTTGACAGGGACACGTCAGGTCTTGTTGTGGCAGCGAAGAACTCCTTCGCCCAAGATAAAATTTCCAGAGACTTTAAAGAAGATGTGGAGAAGAAATATCTGGCTGTAGTTGAGGGGATACTTGATGATAAAGAAGGACTAATCGACGAACCAATTGCCACAAGTGAAGATGGTATAAGACGAGAGGTAAACTATGTAATCGGAAAAAAATCTCTAACTTTTTATGAAGTCCTAGATGAGTACAAGGGCATGAGCTTAGTTCTCTTGACTCTTCACACAGGAAGAACCCACCAGATAAGAGTTCATATGGCCCACCTAGGTCATCCAATCCTTGGCGATAGCCTTTATGGGAAAAAGTCAGATCTCATAAAGAGGCAGGCTCTTCATTCTTATTCTTTAAAATTCAAACTACCAAGAAGTGATAAAGAAATCGAAGTTTGTGCAAAGCTTCCCAAAGATTTTTCCTTTTTTCCTTGCTCTTATTGAAAAAACGCTTTCGTTGAGTTATAATTTATTTAAGTAAATTCTGCGATGTACGAAGAATGCCTACTTAATTCAACCGACAAATTAAACACGGGAAACTGTGTATGAGCGTCCTATGACAAGCCGTCTTTGAGCGGAAGTCAGAATATGCTATCAAGTTTTTTACCCACCATAATTATTGGCGGGTGTGAATTAATTAGGTGTCGGCATTGCGGTTTTTACTATTATTTTAAAAATTTATTGCTATACATTTTAGTCTTGTTTTGGATAATCTTGGCTTAATGTGATTAATTTAAGCATTAAAGGGTAAAATATTAACAAGTATAACAAACAAACAATAATAATAAAGGAGAGTTATTATGGGATTATTCGATTATTTAGAAGAAAAAAGAAACCAAGCAGTTAGAAGAAGAAGAATTAAAGAAATCTCAAAAATCGGTACTGGTATTGCACTAGGAGCCCTTGGTGGAATTCTTTTTGCACCTCAAGAAGGTAAAAAGACTCGTGAAGATATAGCAAATAAATCTAAAGAAGCAGCTAACCAAGCTATTAACGCAGCTAATGATGCTAGGGATACTCTTGAATTCAAGGCTTACCAAGCTGGCGAACAAGCTAAGAAAACTTACGCTGATTTAAGAGAAAGAGCTGCACAAAAGAAATATGAATTTAGTGAAGATGTTGAAGTAGCTAAGGCTAAGGCTAGAGCAATTGGCGAAGTCGTAAGAGCTGGTGCTGAAGACATTAAATATGATGTAAAGAACACAACAGACGAAGTTAAGGAAACAGCTAAAGACGTTAAAAAAGACCTAAAAGAAGGCGCTGAAGACCTTAAGAAAGAAGCAAAAAAATCAGCTGAGAATGTAAAAGAATCTGTTGAAGAAATAAAAGACAAGGTAGAAAAAGAAGCAAGAAAGTAAGATAGGGGGAATATAGGATGTTAGATCAAGCATTTACTATAGGTGGCCTACTTAGTTTCCTACTTTACGTAGCTGGTATAGCTGCACTTGTCGCACTATTCTTAGTGCTTATTAATGTATTTAAAATTTTAAAGAATATTAATGAAATTGTTGAGAGAAACCAAGATGAAATTGATCACACAATAAAGACTGTTCCTTCTATTATGGATAATGCCAAGGACATTTCTGATAATGTGAATGCAATTTCAACTGATGCTACAAAGCTTGTAAATGATGTAAAACCAGAAGTCGAAAGACTTATGTCAACTGTAGGTTCTGTTTCAGACACAGTTAATGGTATTACAAGACAAGTCGATGATACTTCTTATAGAGTGTCAAATACAGTTATGAATATATCAGATGTTATTTCTGATACAGCTAAAACTATTTCACTTAGTTCAAATAACGCCATCGACTATTTTTATATTTTAAAAGAAGTTGCAAAGACTATTAAAGAAGTCTTTCTAAGATAAACTAGGGACGGAGTTATTCTTCGTCTCCTTTTATTTTTATAGTGGACAAGAGGAAAAAATGAAGAGAGTTAAAATTATTGCCAACCCAAACTCAGGCAGAGGGGCAGCATTAAGCAAAATATTAGAACTTATAGAGTTAATGAGTGAGGACAGGTATGAGATTGAACTCCTATTCACTCATGAAGAGGGCGATGGCACAAGATTTGCCTACGATTATTCTGGAGAAGACTTTATAATTTGCAGTGGTGGAGATGGGACAGTAAATGAAGTTGTAAATGGAATGTACCTATCAGGTAGGGATATTCCCTTGGGGATCCTTCAAAGTGGTACGGTAAATGACTTTGCCAACGCACAGGGACTGCCAACATCACCCTACGCTTTCTATAAGATTATAAAAAATTACAAGACAAAGACCATTGACCTGGGACTTGCTGGCGATAGAGCCTTTATTAATGTAGCAGCAGGTGGTATGCTTACAGAGATTGCCTATACTGTTTCAGCTGAGAAGAAGGCAAGTTTAGGTGATATGGCTTATTATCTTGAAGGGGCAAGGGTCCTTTTAGAAGAAAAAATTTTCAAGTCAAAAAACAGTCTAAATTTCCACATTGAAAGTGAAGAATTTACTGGGACAGTGGAAGGACTTTTGTTTTTAATAACTAACTCAACTTCAGTTGGTGGCTTTAAAAAAATGGCTCCCTTGGCTGACATTTCAGATGGTTATCTAGATGTACTTATTTTCAAGGAGATTAGGATTTCTGATGTCCCTGAACTTTTTGCCTCACTAATGGGTGGCCGACATGTGGACCATAACAAGGTAATGTACTTAAAGACAAAGAACATAAAAATATCTAGTGATGAAAACTTAACAATTGATGTTGATGGAGAGAAAGCTTCAACACTTCCTATGACCTTTAAAGTTTTAGAAAATAAATTAAAAATAATAGTACCATAAGGAGGGAACTATGGCATCTACAATTAAAGATGTAGCAAAAATGGCAGATGTATCCATTTCTACAGTATCAAGGGTAATAAATGACTCGAAACCTGTTAGCCCTGAGGCACGAAGAAGAGTCCTACACGCTATTGACGTTTTGGATTATAAACCAAACGAAGTTGCGAGAAGTTTAGTTACAAAGAAATCAAACTTAATTGGTGTAATTGTAGAAGACATTGGATCCAATTTTATTTCGCAAATCCTAAGAGGGGTTGAAGAAATTGGAAGAATGTACAAATACGACATACTATTGTCAAGCTCCTATGGTGACGCTGAATCTGAAATGAAGTTTGCCAACCTCTTGGCGCAAAAGCAAGTTGAAGGTATTATTGTAATTTCAAACCTACACAACCCTAAGCTTGAATACAAACTTGAAGAAAGTAAGATTCCTTATGTAATCATTTCAAACTTCTATGAAATTGAAAAATTCTCAACAGAAATAGACTATGAAAAAGCATCCTATGAAATGGTTAAGTACTTAATAGAAAAGGGACACAAGAACATTGCATCTCTTGCTATCAGAAAAGATTATGACAGGACTTTTGAAAAGAAAAAGATTGAAGGTTACAACAGGGCCATGGAAGAAGCTGGCTTAAAGAAGATAAATCTTTTTGTTGAAGGCCGTGATGTAAAGGATGTAGAAGAGGAAAAGGGAAATATTCTTGACTCAATTAAGAAGGAAGGAGTTACAGCTTTCTTCACATCCTATGACACAATTGCCATCCACTTAATGAATGTGTTATTAGACAATGGCTACAAGACACCAGATGATATTTCCGTAACAGGCTTTGGTGGATCTTACATTTCAGATATCTATAGACCAAAACTTACAACTGTAAAGATTCCTTACTACGACATCGGTGCAGTTTCCATTAGGAAGATCCTAAAGAAAATTGACAAGAAGGACAGCGACCTATCAGAAAATCTTGTACTACCATCACAAATTCTTGAAAGAGAAAGCGTAAAGGAACTAAGATGACAAGAGTTTCTATAGAGACTAAAAGTGAAATTATTATGAGAGGACTTCAAAATATCCTAAAAGGATATGAAGTCCTTGATTTTTATGAGGATGAGGGCGAAGACTTTGACATCCTAATTTTCGAAGACAAAAATTTAGAAAAACTTGAAGTCGATAAGATCAGATTAATAGATGAGAAAAATATTCCACTTGTAATAGATTATTCCCTACTTAGCTATTGGGCATCAGCTGATGAAGTAAGAGAGAGCATAGACAAGACATTAAGAGGTTACATTTATATAGAAGAGAGCTTAAAGGAAGCAAAGGCTAATAGGAGCGACAGGTTTGAAAAACTAAAAACTCTTAACAGGAGAGAGAAGCAACTCTTAGAAGAAATAATTTTGGGCAAGACCAATAAAGAGATTTCAAGAGAAATATTTATTAGTGAAAAAACAATAAAGAACAACTTAACTCTTGTCTACAAAAAATTAGGCGTGAGTGGAAGAAAAGAAGTAATAAAAAATTACAGCCAAATTAAATATTAATAGTTTATAATATGTTAGGAGACTAACATATTTTTTTTACATAAAATTAGAAAGAGGAAGACATGAAAGACTACTTAATTTATTTTTTTATTTACGCCTTCATAGGTTGGGTAGTAGAAGTATCCTATCACGCAGTCACAAAGGGGAAGTTTATAAACCGTGGCTTCTTGGCAGGACCCTACTGTCCCATATATGGTTTTGGAGCCATAGCAGTAATATATTTTTTGACAGACATAGCAGAGAAGAACAAGTTGGTCTTGTTCCTAGGGTCAATCTTCATAGCAAGTCTAATAGAATTTATAGCAGGCTTTATGCTTGAAAAAATTTTTCACGAGAGATGGTGGGACTACTCCGATAGAAAACTAAACATTGGTGGCTACATCTGCTTAGAATTTTCTGTAATATGGGGGATGTTTTGTTTCCTCTTGTTCGAAGCAGTCCATCCAATAATAGAAAGACTTGTGGGCTTAGTGCCAGAAACTTTTATAAAATATATTGGAATTGGTTTAGTAATAATTATGATTCTAGACCTAGTTGCCTCTATTAATACACTTGTTGGATTAAATAAAGAATTTAAAGCAATAGATAAGGTTAGTAGAGACATTAAGAAAGTATCAGATAAGATCGGAGTAAAAGTTTACGACAAGACAGTCCAAATTGAAAGCAGACAAGAAGAGTTAAAGAAGAAACCAGAGTTTATAGAAATTGAAAAGAGAATCAAAGAGTTGAAAGAAAGGAAGGCTCTCTTAGAAGAGAAAAGGATATTAAAATCCTTCCCTAACTTAAGTAAGAAACTTGGAGAAAAGCAAAGAGAAATAGAAAACTTAAGAGAGAGGATAAGAGATCAATTCTCTAGGACTTAAGCCTTCAATAAATAAAAATATAAAAATTTTCAAAAATCCATTGACACTTAAAAAAGAAAATAGTAATATATAGCAGTTGTCAAAAAAAACAGCTGCTATATTTTTTTACAAAAAAGAATAAAAAACAGTTGACAGATAATCTTCTAGATGCTAATATATAGAAGTTGTCACTTAAAGACAGCAAGAAAAACTACTGAGAAGTTAAGTAAAAACAAAATAAAAACTTTGTAAAAAATGCTTGACAAAGAAAAAATACGGTAGTATAATAAATAAGCTACTTCAAAAAGGTAGCGAAAGAAACATGATAATTAAATAGTGTGAAGATAAACAAATTCGTGATTTAATCACAGATTCTTGTCAAAGAATCAAAAGCAAACCAGATATTCGTTTAGTTTTGAGAAAACTAATGAGTCATACAAA